>DATCOB010000001.1:0-1933 GCA_036564925.1 Candidatus Dormiibacterota bacterium
GTCCAGGTCACCGCCACCGGCCGGACCTTCAGTGTGCTCCTGGGCGCCCCGGGTACTTTCCCCAGCTTCGCCGCTGCGAGCATCTCTACCACCATCCTCTGCTCCTTTCAGGAGCCGTGCCAGAAAGCGGTCCCGGTGGCCGCTGACGGCGCCTACCCGCTGCTGATCCAGGCCGAAGGGCCGGCGCTGCGCTACACCTTGCGGGCGACGGCGCAATGACGGCCGTTGGCGACCCCGCGCCGTCCCGCCCGGCGTGGAGGACCTGGCCAGCCCGGTCGCCAGCAGCATCTCCTCGCATCGCCGATGCCCGCGCCCACGCAGGGCGTATCATGGCCGCATGGTGCGCGTGACCGCCAGACGCTTCGAGGAGCTGGCCGGCCAGGTGATCGCGGAGCTCCCGGCGTGGGTGCGGCGGGAGCTGGCCGACGTCCACGTGGCGGTCAAGGACCGGCCGCCCCCCGGCCAGCCGGGCTTGCAAGGCTTGTATGAAGGCGTCCCGTTGACCATGCGCGGCGGCGCGTACACGGGGCCGCCGGACCGGATCACGCTCTACCGCTCGACGATCCAGCGCGAGGCGGCGACGGAGGCCGACCTGGTCGCCGCCCTGCGACAAGTCATCGTGCACGAAATCGCGCACCTGATGGGGATCTCCGACCGCCAACTGCGGGACATGGGCCGCTATTGACCGCGATGCCCGCGCGTCCTTGGCGGCCAGGGCGTCCCGCAGCCTCGCCCTCACCACCGCCGCCACGGGCGTCCGCTCCACCCTGCGCGCCCAGACCCTGCCGCCCGTCGCCGAACCCGCCGGCCCCGGCGAACTCCTTCCCGGTGAAAGTGATCATCTCCACGGGCAGCAGGGGCAGCGGCACGGTGTACGGCGAGGCCCAGGCGACCCGCGGCGGCAACATGGGCGTCAGCTTCCAACTGCTGGTCGGCTGGCCTAGGCGGCACGCTGGTCACCAAACGGTGGCACAAGGCCTTCCAGGAGTAGATGACCGCCGCTCACCTGGTGTGCGAGCACACCCACTCTGCGGCCTGATCGGCCACCTGGTTCCGCTCTTCGAGCGGCGCTCCTTCCAGGCCGTGCCCCGCTCCTATCAGCGTAATAAGCCGGTGCTCCCCGCCTGCCCCGGCGAGTTGCTCAGCCATGGCCTTCGACTCGGCATAGGGGACATCGGTATCGGCGGTCCCATGGATCAGCAGCGTCGGTGGATACGAGGAAGTCACGTTACGGACCGGACAATACTGGTCAAACCACCGGGGCTCCGTATGCGGATCATGACCCGCCACTTCGTTTGGCCAGATCCCGTTCTGGCGGCAATACAGGTAAAACAGCGATCGGGTACTGGATGCGGGCGGCGCTGCGACCACGGACGCTCCCACCGCCCGCCAGGCTTCCTCCTTGGTGACCAGAGGCTGTTGGCGGTAAAACGCATCCGGCTCGGCATACCATGGCCCGTCAATGTCGCCATACCCGTAGTAGGAGACGAGCGCGCGCGGACGTGGTTCGACACCCATCCCCGTCATTAGCGTCAAATACCCCCCGGCTGAAGCGCCGGCGACAGCGATCCGGTCGGCATCGATTCCGAATTGCTCACTGCCAGGACCGCGCATCCACCAGTACGCGTCCTGCAGGTCCTCGATAATCTCCGGTAGCTTGGTATGAGGAGCGAGACGGTAATCGATCGAAACGATGCCATATCCCCTCGCCAGCAACACGTCGTGCAGGCGACCGGCCGTGGCCTGGCGCGATCCCATGATGAGGGCGCCACCGTGGATCCAAAGCAGCGCCGGAGCGCGCTGGCTCCCGTCGGGACGATACACGTCAAGGTGTATCGCACATCCTGGGGTGTTCTTGTAGACCACAGTTTGGGGAGCTACGGACGGTACATCGGTCGTGGGCACGTTCGTTTCCTTTTGCCAGATTTTACAC
>DATCOB010000002.1:0-57196 GCA_036564925.1 Candidatus Dormiibacterota bacterium
GCAACGTCTGGCAGATCGGCTCGACCCCGAATCGTTCACGATGCGCGTCGATATAACGAGTCATTTCGGCAACCGCGGGTCGAGCTCCCGCGCGAAGAAAGCCGAGGCCGTCTTCAAGATTTCATTGGCCCGCCGCAGCTCGCGGTTCTCCTTCTCCAGCTCGGCGATCCGTTGACCGTCCGCTGTCGTCACGCCAAGGCGCAGGCCGCGGTCGACCTCAGCTCGCTTGACCCAGTGCCGCAACGTCTCGGAGCCAATCCCGAGCTCCAGGCCCACCCGAGTCACGACGCCGTGGCGCTCTCCTGTTTCCTTGATGGTCTCCAGGACCATCCTGATCGCTCGCTCCCGAAGTTCGGGCGGGTACCTGTGCTGCGACGCATGCTTCGATGGCGGCGGCTTTGATGCCGGCATGGGCTACATCCTCCCAAAGAATGGCGCCTCCATCAAACCCAGGGCAGTTCAGGGGTATAGATACGAACGCCGAGACAGAGCCGATCTAAATGTGGAGCTCTTTGGGATCTGCGCAGGTAGGTCGCCTGATCCGCGAGTTTTCGGAGCGCGTCGCCGAAGATCGACGGCGCTTCTCCGGGCTGAACGCAGCCCAGCTTGATCGAGTGGTCGTCGATGCCGCGGTTGGCCGCTTGCTGCGTCGGCGCTGAGCCCAGGTATACAGTCCTCGCCACGCGGCGCGTTGCGGAATAGCGACCCAGATTAGGGTTATCGCGATCAATGCGAGCGTCGTGGTTCCACTGCTCAAGCTCGGCCTGATCGGGCTGGCTGCGTTTCTCGTCATCAGCAGAAAGGACATCCGCACATACATGCGGATGCGCAACATGTGAAGGGAGATTGGGGATGTTTCTGAAGCTGGCCATCTTCGGACTGGGATATCTCCTCGGGTCGAGAGCAGGGCGAGCCCGCTACGAGGCGATCGTTGCAGGGGCCCGCGACCTCCTCACCGGCGAGGAGGTATCGACCAGCGTCGGTTTCGTGCGCGGCGCGTGGTGGATCCTGTCGCAGCGCGGCAAGGGCCGCGGCCGGCCGGCCATACCAGCGCCCGACCGACGAAGGGTGATTCAGTCCGGGTCGGTCAGGTATTCCTCGTTGTAGTGCTCGAACGCGTGCTTGAACTCGATCAGGTTGTACGTCACCAGCTGGTCTCCCTCCCAGACCGCGCCGAGCGCTTCCGCAAACTCCGAGTCATCAAGGCTGGCAGGCTCTTGTCCCGTCCACTGGAAACGCACCATCGTGCGCGGGTCTTTGCGGGCGAGCACCACCCTTTCGTCCCTGGTCCCGTCACCGTCGATCATGGGGTCGGGTAGGCTCCTCCGTCGAAAACGCGGCTCTTGAGGATGTCCTCGGCTTCGAGCGTTACCAGGTCCTTCTTGGTGAGCTGCCGGCCCCGGCCGGCCCCTTCGTAGATGCGGATCGCCTGCCTCATGCGCACGCGGTCCAGGGCGTTGCGCACGCTGCGGCCGTTCGCAAACCGCGGCTGAGTCATGCGCTTCGCGAGGTACTCCTCGAATGCCTTGGCAGCGTCCGGACCAAGCCGGTAGCGCTGCCGGTCGACCATCATCGAGGCGATCTGCATGAGCTCTTCGATCGAGTAGTCGGGAAAGTCGATGTGATGGGCGATACGCGAGCTGAGGCCCGGCACATCCGAAAAGAACCGGTCCATCTCTTTCTTGTAGCCGGCCATGATGACGACGAGGTCCTGGCGCTGGTTCTCCATCACCTGCAAGAGCATCTCCACCGCCTCCTGCCCATAGTCGCGCTCGTTGTCGACACGATAGATGTGGTACGCCTCGTCGATGAAGAGCACGCCGCCCATGGCACGCTTGAGGACCTCCGTGGTCTTGGGAGCGGTGTGGCCGACGTACTGGCCCACCAGGTCGTCCCGCGTGACGCTGACGAGGTGGCCCTTGCGGACGTAGCCGAGCCGGTACAGGATCTCCCCCATCCGCATCGCGACCGTCGTCTTCCCCGCGCCGGGATTGCCGGTGAAGCACATGTGCAGGGTTGGGGACTCCGACACGAGACCCACGGACCGGCGAAGGCGATCCACCACCAACAGCGCAGCGATCTCGCGGATTCGCGTCTTCACATCCTTCAAGGCAACGAGCTCGGCGTCGAGCCGATCCAGGACCTCGTCGATGCGGGCGTCTCGGACGAGCTCCTGCGCCCCGATGACGGCGTCGTCGTCAAGCTCGAGCGCTTCCACCTCGGCGGCGCCGAACAGCTGAGGCCTGTCCACGATCCGGGTGCCAGGCCCGAGGGATGGCCTGACCGGCGGATCCTCAGGCATCTCTGCCCTCAGGCGCGGACGGCGATTGGTAGCGCTCGCCCTGCGGCCGATCCGTCGCGTACGCGTGGAGCGTGTAGCGGACGATTCGATCGGTGGACTCCTGGCGGTCCAACCGGAACCCGGGCTCGTAAGCAGGTCGATTGACCAGGAACTGGAGCGCGGTCGTCTGCTTGGTCAGCTTCGAGTTGTAGAGGCTGACGCGGATGTATGAGTTGGGGAAGGCCTCGCGGCACCGCTTGACCTCGTACATGGCCCCGGCGGCATCTTTGAGGTCGAACATCGGCATCCCCCACATCTCCCAGTACACGTTGCGAGGATGCGGGTCGTCCGTGAACTCGACGCTGGGAGCCCAGCCGTTGTCGATCCCGTACTGGATCTGCGCCTTGGTCTCCTCGTCGGTGAAATCGGGCAGGTACGAGAACGTGCCCTGCGTGATCCTCAATCCTTTGTGCACCATGATCTTGTCTTGCCTCCTTTTCACATCATCGGGGTTGGCATCTCGACCGCGTCGGGCACGTCGGTCGACTCGTAGTCGAACGAGACGTCGCCCCAGACCTCGAGAGCGCTGCGCAGCTCGGGCGACCACCTGGCCGCGCGCTGCAGGATTTCCTTCCCATTTTTGAGGTAGTCGCGGCCCTCGTTGCGGGCCTGGATCATCGCTTCGACGGCCACGCGGTTGGCGGTGGCGCCGGCGGCCACGCCCATCGGGTGACCGATCGTTCCGCCTCCGAACTGGAGCACGACGTCCTCGCCGAGGTAGTGGAGGAGCTGGTGCATCTGTCCGGCGTGGATTCCGCCCGAAGCGACCGGCATGACACCGGGGAGGTGAGCCCAGTCCTGGTCGAAGTAGATACCGGTCACCGGGTTCTTCGGCACGAAGTCGTTACGCAGGGTGTCGTAGTAGCCCTTGATCGAGTTGGGGTCACCTTCCAGCTTGCCGACGACCGTGCCGGCGTGAATGTGATCGACGCCGATCATCCGGCACCACTTGGCGAGCACGCGGAAGCTCACGCCGTGGTTCTTCTGCCGGCTGAAGGTCGCATGACCGGCTCGGTGGAGATGCAAGATCATGCTGTTCTTGCGCGCCCAGTACGACATCGACTGCATCGCGGTGTAGCCGATCGTGAGGTCGATCATGACGATGACGCTGCCGAGCTCCTTGGCGAACTCCGCCCGCTCGTACATCTGCTCCATGCTCCCCGCCGTGACGTTCAGGTAATGACCCTTGATCTCGCCGGTCTGCGCCATCGCGCGATGGACGGCTTCCATGCAGTAGAGGTAGCGCTCGCGCCACCGGTTGAACGGCTGTGAGTTGATGTTCTCGTCGTCCTTGACGAAGTCGAGCCCGCCGCGCAGCGCCTCGTACACCACTCGGCCGTAGTTCCTGGGCGAAAGACCAAGCTTAGGCTTGGTGGTTGCCCCTAGTAGCGGCCGGCCGTACTTGTTGAGCATCTCGCGCTCGTTGATGATTCCGTGCGGCGCGCCCTGGAACGTCTTCAGGTACTCGCGCGGCAAGCGCATGTCCTCGAGCCGGAGCGCCTTGACGGCTTTGAAGCCGAACACGTTGCCGATGATCGAAGAGGTCAGGTTGGCGACCGACCCTTCTTCGAAGAGGTCCAGCTTGTACGCGATGTAGGCGATGTACTGCGGAGGATCGGTGTTCGGCACCGGATCGACGCGGTACGCCTTGCCCTGGTAGTTCTCGTGGGCCGTCAACCGATCGGTCCACACCACGGTCCAGGTGGCGGTCGACGATTCCCCGGCCACCGCGGCGGCCGCTTCCTCGGGATCCACGCCCGCCTGCGGGGTGATCCGGAAGGCGGCGAGGATGTCGCTGGACTCCGGCTCGTAGTCGGGGCGCCAGTAGCCCATCTCTTTGTATGGGATGACGCCGGCGGCCCAACGCGATTTTTGGGGAGCGCCCGGCGCGCCCTCCTTACTTGTCGTTTGCATCAGCTGCTTGTGGCGGCGGTGACATTATGGACGCCGGAAGGTAGATTTCGCGGGCGACTTTAGTTTCACTCATATTCTTCTCTCCCATTTTCTCTCCCACGGTAGCACCCCTTTGTCATGTTGTCCAATGCATCAAACTAATACTTTCGATAAGCGCTGCGAATCATCGGCACGGATCGCCGCCATCGCCGCATCGCGGCCGGCGCGGCGCGCGGCCGCGATCGAGCGGGTGCGGTCGAGCAGAGCTTTCTGGGCCTGGCCGACGTTGCTGGCCTCTCCTTTCCATGCCAACAGCGCATCGTCCTGAAGTGCCCGCCCGTAGGAGAAGGTGAGTTCCCACGGTTGCTGGCCGACGGCGTTGATCGCCTGCAAGTGGCGGGTGGCGGTCTGCGGGCTCTGGCCGCCCGACAGGAAGGCGATGCCCGGTACGGCGGCCGGCACCGTCTCGCGAAGGCCCTCGACCGTGCGACGGCCGACCTCATCGACGCTCGCCTGTGCGGAATGCTCTTTACCGGGCAGGATCATGCTGGGCTTCAGCACCATCGCCTCCAGCGCCACCCCCTGCTCGGCCAGCTCGCCAAACACCACGCGCCAGGTGCGGACGGTCACCGCAAAGCACGTCTCGATGCTGTGGTGGCCGTCCATCAGGACCTCGGGTTCGACGATCGGGACGAGGCCGCCCTCCTGGCAGAGCGCGGCATAGCGCGCGAGCGCGTGGGCGTTGGCCGCGATGCAGGCCTGGGTCGGGATGCCGTCGCCTATCGTGATGACCGCGCGCCACTTGGCAAAGCGGGCGCCCAGCGAGACATACTCGTCGATGCGCTCAGAAAGACCATCCAGACCTTCCGTGACCTTCTCGCCAGGCGCCTTCGCTAACGGCTTGGCTCCCGTGTCGACCTTGATACCCGGCAGGATGCCCCATTGCATCAGCGCCTGCGGAAATAGCTCACCGCGCGAGGTCGCCTGGCGGAAGGTCTCATCCTGCAGGATGACACCGCTGATGACCTCCTGAAGTTCTGACGAGGTGACGAGGAGCTCTCGATAGGCGCAGCGGGTCTGCG
Source organism: Candidatus Dormiibacterota bacterium (assembly GCA_036564925.1). Lineage (GTDB taxonomy): Bacteria > Chloroflexota > Dormibacteria > CF-121 > CF-121 > JALYYC01. The sequence continues at coordinate 5,317 of DATCOB010000002.1, forward strand.
CGGTTGACGGAATCTTGAGCGCCTCGAAGCGCTTGCCGATCGTCCCTGGAGTTTCGTCGATCGCGAGGATCCCCTTACCTGGTTGTATCAGCGTGCGCGCGGTAACGACTAGATCAGCATTCATTCTTTACACCCCACTGAGCTCGCAGGCGATATCCGGCAGGCAGACCCAGGCACCGGGCTCGCCGACGGCGGAGAAGATACTCGCGCAGGGCAACTCGAGCACGAGGTAGTCCGCGGGGTGGAGCAGGCCAAGGGCGATGGCGCTCGCACGAATGACCTCCTTGTGCGTGACCACGGCAACCGTTCCTTGCCCGACGATGTCATTCAGGAACTCACTGACGCGCCGCAACAGCGAGGCCCGAGACTCGCCGCCTGGCGGCGAGGCCCCATCGTCTGCCCAGGCACGAAGGGCTTCCGCGTCATCCTCCGCCACATCGGCATGCCGTCTCCCTTCCCACTCGCCATAGCTGAGTTCGACGATCCGCTTGTCGATATCGATCGATAGCGAACCCCGATGGGCGGCGAGCGCGGCCGCAGTTTCTCTGGCTCGGCTCAGCGGACTCGAGTAGATCGCATCGAGCTTGACTGCGTGGAGTCGGGCCGCCAGGTCTTTCGCCTCCGAGCGGCCTCGGGCACTCAACGGGACATCTATTCGACCCTGGTAGCGCGAGGGCGGTGAGGTCCAGTGCGTCGAGCCGTGACGAACGAAGAGCAGCGTCGTCGTCATTGCCGCGGCTCCAGGAGGTCACGTGCCCGCGCCGCGACCGCCTCGGCCGTAAACCCGAATTCTTTGAGCAGCACCTTGTACGGCGCCGATGCGCCGTAACGATTCATCGTGAGCATGGCACCATCGGCTCCGATATAGCGATCCCACCCCTGGCTCACTCCGGCCTCCACGGCGAGGCGGGCACCGACGGCCGGTGGGAACACAACATCTCGGTACGAAACCGGCTGCTGATCGAAGAGCTCCCAGCTCGGCATGCTGACCACGCGCGCGTGGATGCCGTCGTGGGCAAGGATCGATTGGGCGGCGACGCAAAGTTGGACCTCCGACCCCGTTCCGATGAGGATCACATCCGGAACGGCCTTTTCCGCGTCCACCAGGATGTACGCTCCATGGGGGACACCGTCGCCTGCCAGCCGGTCGGTTCCCGCAAGCACCGGCAGCTTCTGCCGGGTGAGGACGAGGGCGGTCGGTCCGTGCCGGTTCGTCAGCGCGCAGGCCCATGCCTGCGCCGTCTCGTTGGCGTCGGCGGGCCGGATGAGCGTGAGTCCCGGCATCGCGCGTAGCGACGCGAGGTGCTCGATCGGTTGATGGGTCGGTCCATCCTCACCGAGGAAGACACTGTCATGGGTGAACACGTAGATCACCGGCAGGCCGTTGAGTGCGGCGAGCCGTATCGCCGGGCGCATGTAGTCCGAGAAGATGAAGAAGGTGGCGGCGAAGGGGATGACGCCCCTGTGCAGGGCCATGCCATTGAGGATCGACCCGGCCGCGTGCTCGCGAACCCCAAACGCGAGGTTTCGACCATCGGGGTGATCGCCGTCGAAATAGGTCGAGGCCTTGATCAGCGTGTTGGTGGAGGGCGCGAGGTCGCAGGAGCCGCCGACGAGCTGCGGGACCGCGGCAGCCAGGCCATTGATGACCTTCCCGCTGGCTTCGCGGGTGGCCACCTCTTCGCCGGTAGACCAGGCGGGAAGCGCGTTTTGCCAAGCGGCCGCCGGCTGGCCCCGCTGGGCCTCCTCCCAGGCGCGAGCCAGCTCGGGAAACGCCGCCGCCCAGGCGCTGAATTTCTTTTGCCAATCGGTGGTCAGGCGGCGGCCTCGGTCGATGGCTTCTCGAAAGCGCACCTGGGCCGCTTCAGGGACCTCGAAACTCCGGTCCGGATCAAAGCCCAGTCGTTCCTTCGTCAACCGCACCTCCTCCTCGCCGAGGGGGGCGCCGTGAGCCGCTGGTGTGTCCTGTGCGTGCGGCGCAGGATAGGCGATGTGACTGCGCAGCCGGATCAGTGACGGCCGATCCTTTTCCGCACGCGCCCGGTCAATGGCTGATTCAATGGCATCCAGGTCATTGGCGTCGGCGACAAACTGGGTATGCCAGCCGTAGGCTTGAAAACGGCGATCCACGTCCTCGGTGAAGGCGAGTTCGGTCTTGCCCTCGATCGTGATGTGGTTGTCGTCATAGAGATAGATGAGCTTGCCCAATCGAAGGTGACCCGCCAGCGAGGCGGCCTCCTGGCTCACCCCCTCCATCAGGTCGCCATCGCTGCAGATCGCGTAGGTGGTGTGGTCAACGATTGTGTGGCCCGGGCGGTTGAAGCGGGCGGCGAGCATACGCTCGACGATGGCCATGCCGACACCGTTCGCGAAACCCTGTCCGAGCGGTCCCGTGGTGGTCTCGACGCCGGGTGTCAAGCCGTGTTCTGGATGCCCGGGGGTGCGGCTGCCCCACTGCCTGAAGGCCTGCAGCTCGTCGAGACGCAGGTCGTAGCCCGTCAAGTGGAGCAGGCTGTAGAGCAGCATGCTGGCATGCCCGGCGGAGAGGATGAACCGGTCGCGATCCGGCCACTGCGGGTTGCGAGGATTGTGACGCAGGAACCTGGTCCAGAGGACATAGGCCGCCGGCGCCAGCGCCATGGGCGTCCCCGGATGCCCCGAGTTCGCTTTCTGGACGGCATCCATGGACAGCGTTCGGATGGTGTCGATGCAGAGCTGATCGATCGCACCGGGATCGACGGGCGCCTTGTCGGCGACCGCGCCGGGCTTAGACGTGTTCATGATCATGGGCGACTTCCGAAACCTCTTCCTGGTGGATAAGCGACTCGTGGACGCTGAGGGGAACCTTCAGTAGGAGTGACTTCCGGGCGCTGAGGATGCGATGCACGAGCAGCAGCTGCGTCAGCGCCAGGGGATCGCTGTGATGGGAGCGCAGCACCCCGTCTGTAAAAGCGCCAAGCTGGTCTGGCGCCAGGTGCCGCATGTGCTGGTGGCGGCTGTCCATGTGCGCCCAGACGCGGTCTTCCAACCCGGCCGCGATGGTGGGATCGATCTCGCCATCGATCTCGAGAATCTCCGCACTCGCCCCGTTCTCTTCTGCCACTGACACGCGCAACCCACTCTCGGCCTCGTTCAGCAAGCCGTCCAGGTTGAGCCGGCGCAGCGTGGCGCGCTGCACGATTCGAACGTTCAGGTGTTCGTCGTCGTCTCGACCTTCGGGCCGATAAAAGCGCACGACGAGATCGGCCTCGCGAACCTGTGGCGCGATGTATTTCTCCACGTCCGGTCGTCGGACCTCGATTTCCTTCCGCACCGCATCTTCGGTGTAGCCGCGCTTGGCGACATCGCGTTGCAGCTTCCAGCGGTGTTTGAGGTCTTGCTCTGGATCGAGCCAGACCTTCAGGTCGAAGAGCCCTCGGATCCCCGAAACAAGGAAGGGATGGAGGCCCTGGACGATCACGACGTCGCGGGCGCGGAGCACTTCTTTGGGCCCGAAGGTTCCGTTGCTGTGGTCGTAGACGGGCTTGCGAATCGTCTGGCCCTGCTTGAGGGCGAGCAGCTGGTTCTCCATGAGGGCGAAGTCGGTGGCGCGCGGGTTGAGCCCCGTGATGCCGACCAGCCCTCGTTCCCGGCGATCCAGGCTGTGATAATCGTCCAGGCATAGACTGGTGATCCGGGATTTCGGAAAAATCCGATAGAAACCGGCGGTCAGCGTGGACTTCCCGCTGCCGCTGTCCCCTCCGATGGCAATGAAGATCGGCCGACGCGGGCTGGTACCTGGGTGCATGGCTCCTGCGTAGCACGCTAGCAGCCGATCGGTATGCAGTCCAATACAGACATTGAATGTCCGCGATAAGCTAGACGAATGACGGCAAGCGCGCACGGCGGGCGATCAACCCTGGGCGCCGGCTTCGACGCCCGCGTCACCGTCCACCAGCTCCGCATCTTCAAGATGGTGGCGGACCACCATAACTTCTCCCGGGCGGCGGAGGCGCTCCACCTCAGCCAGCCGGCCGTTTCCCATCAGGTCAAGGCGCTCTCCTCTGCCGTGGGGGCGCCGCTCTTCGAGGAAATCGCCCGCCGCATTCATCTCACGAGCGCCGGCACGCTGCTCTACGAGCACGCCAGCCGGATCATCGCCGACTTCGAGATGGCCGGCCGTGCGCTCGACGAGCTTCACGGCCTTCGTCGAGGCCTGCTTCGATTGGCCGGCGACACCACGGTCGGGATCTATGTCCTCCCCGACGTCCTGGGCACGTTCCGGGAAACCCATCCGGACGTGGACGTCAGCCTGGACGTTGGAAACCGTCAACACGTCTACGATCGGCTGGTTTCGAACGAGGCCGATTTCGCCGTGGTCGGACGCTTGTGGCCGCGTCCGTCGATCCCGCTGACGACGCGCCCCTTCCTGCCCAATGAGCTGATCGCGATCGCCGCGGCCCGCCATCCCCTCGCGGGCATGAAGCGGATCTCCCTGGCGCGCCTTGCGGCAGAACCCTTCATTGCGCGCGAGCCGGGGTCGGGCACGCGGGAGACCGCCGAGGTTGCGCTGCGTCGAGCCGGCCGCCCGGTCCGCACGGTCATGGAGCTGGCCAGCAACGGGGCGATCAAGCGCGCCGTAGCCCGCGGCCTCGGCGTCGCCATCATCTCGCGTCATGCCGTGACGATGGAAATCCGGCTGGGACTGCTGGCCGAGCTCGCCGTCACGGGTTTTCCCCTACGCCGGCAGTGGCACATGGTCTACGCCCGAGACAAGCGGTTCGGTCCCGTCGAAAAAGCCTTTCTGGCCTTTATCGATGACGGCGCATGGCGACGTCGCCTGGGCGAGCTACCGGCGATGGAGTAATGGCCACTGACGCCGATGTGGCGATCGTTGGCGCCGGCCCGGCCGGGGCCGCGGCGGCTCTCTTTGCCGTACTTACCACGCCGAGCGGCACCCGGTCGCTGCCCGCGTCCTGCGCAACACCATGGCGCAAACCGCGCTCCTCCGGCCCGACGAGCGTATCCAGGAGGCTTTCTCCAGACGTATTTTTGACCACCTGGGCCAGCTTCCAGCCCAGATTCACCGCGTCCTGCACGCCGACCTGGAGGCCCTGTCCTCCCGTCGGGTAATGCACGTGTGCGGCGTCGCCCGCCAGCAGCACACGCCTGTCGCGGTAGGAGGCCGCCTGCCGGGTCATATCGGTGAACCTGGAAATCCAGGTGGGACTGTGGATCCCGTAGTCCTTCCCGTATACGGCGATCAGAGCCTCGCTGAGATCGCGCAGGGTGGGCTCAGTCGTGGGCCCGACGTGCGCTTCGGTCACCATGACCCCCACCGGCCCATCCTCCAACCTGGAGAAAGCATGGACGCCGATAGCGTCGTGGCGGATGCCCCACTCCGGCTCCTCGACGATCTCGACATTAGCGATCAGGTTGCTGGTTGTCGAATCCCACCCGGGGAAATCGATGCCGGCTGCTTTACGCACCAGGCTGCGTCCTCCGTCGCACCCGACCAGATATTTCGCCCGCAGCGACTGGCCGTCGGACAGCGCCACCTCGACGCCGGTGTCATCCTGCTTGAAACCGGTCACCTCGCGTCCGCGATAGATCGGCACCCTCAGCTCGTCGACCCAGCCGGCGAGAATTCGCTCGATGCGGTGCTGCCAGAGGGCGAGCCCGTAGTTGTGCCGGGTGGGAAAGTCGCTGATGTCCAGGCGGATCATGGCGAACCCGGCGACCTGGGCCACCTTCCCTTGCGAGAGGAACCGATCGGCGATCCCACGCTGATCGAAAACCTCGATGGTGCGTGAGTGCAGACCGCCTGCGCGCGAGCCGGTGATGTCCTGGCTGGCGCGCCGCTCGACAATGGCAACATCGACCCCCGCCAGCGCCAACTCACCCGCTAACATCAGCCCTGTCGGACCTCCTCCGGCGATCACCACCGCATGTTCGGTCATAGCCACACTCCGGCCGGATACGTCGACAACAACACACGCATTTCGCTCCTCCCATTTCCGTAGGTTCTGGCCTGCGGCTGGTGATTATGCGGCACGACCCGGGGCTTGCCGCAAGCCCCCCAGTGCGGTATAAATTGGAAGTGGAGAGGAGCGGGTAACGTCCTTTCCCTCGTCGTCCGGTGTGGACGGACAACCTCCTCGCGACGAGGCGGCGCGCCGCTTACGGCGATACCGTCGGCGCAGGGGATCTCCCATGAGCCCACGGATGCAGCCGCGGAACGAGAAGTTCTTCACCCTCTTCAGCAAGGCCAGCTCGAACGCCGTCGAGAGCGCCGCCATTCTCATGGAGTTCGCCGCCGCGGCGCACGAGCGCTGGGCGAAGCTCGCCAAGCGCATGCTCCACACCGAGCACGCTGGCGACGACACCACTCAAGTCGTTGATCCAGAGCAGGGCGGCTGCCAGGACGAGGGCGCCGCGGTAGATACCAGGGTCGGCGTACTCTCCCCAGCCATCATTTCGGTCATCGCCCCAGAGGACCGAGTACTCGGATCCCTCCTCGTACACGAGAACGATATCCACCACCACCTGGGCGTCACCGGGCCACGAGAAAGAGGGTGGATTGCGCCCATAGCCGACCAGATCCCGCTGCCGAACACCCTCGGGGATCACGCGATCACCGTCGGCGCAGAGCCAGCCCAGCGCTGATGCCGGTGTGACGGGTTCGGCGCGGGACCAGCACCCGGGCGCGGACTATATGGCGCGGCGGGCGAGTTCGTGGACGGTCCGAAGGAGGACATTCGCACCGTTGACGACATCTTCCCAGGCCGTGTACTCACGTGGGTCGTGGCTCACGCCTCCAATTGAAGGCAAAAAGATCATCCCGCTCGGGGTCACGACCGTGAGCGCCTGGGCGTCGTGACCGGCGCCCGAGGAAAACCGTTTCGTGCTCAACCCGAGGGCGGCGGCGGCACGCTCAATGGCGTCGCAGACGGTCGGATCGAGAGTGGTCGGCTGCCATCGAGCGACCAGGGTGACCTCAAGTCCGATGTGGTGTGCCTCGGCGTCAGCGCGGGCGCGCGCCAGCAGCGCCGCCTCGAGGGCGTCCAGTTCGCCTTCATCTTGCGAACGAAACTCGAGCGCGAGCCGCGCCAATCCCGGCACGACGTTGAAGGCTCCCGGCTCGACGCGGACGTCCCCGACGGTGACCACACATCCCGGGAAGTCGCGAACCACGATCTCCCGGACGCTCAGGATGACTCTGGCTGCGGCGACGGCAGCATCACGCCGTCCGTCCATCGGCATCGTGCCGGCGTGCCCGCCAGCGCCGCGCAGAACGAGCCGAAACGAGCGAGATCCGACGATGCCGGTGACAACGCCGATCTTCACGGCCTCGCGCTCGAGGCGCGTCCCCTGCTCGATGTGCAGCTCCAGGTAGCCGGCGAGCAACCGGGGATCACGCCGCGCATCAAGCAGGCCTTCCTCGCGCAGCCCAGCTCGCTTGAGCCCGGCGAGGAGCGCTTCGCGTCCGCCACGGGGCGATTGGAGGGACTCGGACCGGAGCGTTCCAGCGACCGCTTCGCTGCCCAGCAGCCCGACCAGGGTGCCCTCCTCGTCGGTGAAGTCGATGGCCTCGAGCGCAAAAGGAAGGTCCGTGCCAGCCTGCTTGAATGCCAGCAGTACATGGAGCGCAGCGACGACGCCCAGCGCTCCGTCGTAGCGGCCTCCGCCAGGGACGGAGTCGAGATGCGAGCCGAGCAAGAGCACTCGGGCATCCCGCGGACGGCGAGCGTGTAGCACTGCCGAGTGGTTGCCGGCAGTGTCCAGGCTGGTGTCCAGTCCAGCAGCCTCGGCCCTGGCCAGAAACCACGTCCGTGCGGCGAAGTGAGCGTCACTGAATGTCGGGCGGCTAATACCCCCCTCGGGCGTAGCGCCGATCTTCGCTAGAGCCTCGAAGTCCTCGCGCATCCGGTCACCATCCACCCGTGGAGGCCGATTGGTCCGCGCGCGGCTGGAATCGGCGGAGAGGAGCGGCTGGGCTGGTCCGCTCATGAGAATCAGTCTAACTGCGGTCGCGGCTCATGGAGCCCGCCAGCGACCGACCAGCGGGACTCCGCCGCCCGGTCGTGTAAGGTAGATGGCCGCACTGATGGACATCCTTGTCCTCCAACACATCGCATGTGAGCCCCCAGGCCTCTACGAGGAGATCCTCCTCGAGCGGGGCGCCCGCATCCATTGCGTGGAACGGGACGAAGGGGAGCCACTTCCTCGGTCCTTCGAGCTGTTCGACGCGATCCTCGCCATGGGCGGGCCGACGGGCGTGAACGACGAAGCAACCTACCCCTGGATGCGGGAGGAGAAGGCCTTCATCTCCCGGGCGGTCCGTGCCGGCGTGCCCTACTGGGGCACCTGCCTGGGCGTGCAGCTGCTGGCGGCGAGCCTCGGAGCGCGCGTTTATCCCGGCCCTCACGCCGAGGTTGGCCTGCTGCCGATCACCCTGACAGAGGACGCCCTGGAAGACCCCGTCTTCCGTGATCTTCCCGGCCAGCTGTTTACCGTGCAGTTCCACGGCGACACCTTCCAACTCCCCGACGGGGCGGTGTTGCTCGCCAGCTCACCGGCCTACCCGCACCAGGCGTTTCGCTGGCGCCAGGCCTACGGGTTCCAGTTCCACCTCGAAGCCTCCTCGGCGATGGTCCGCGATTGGCTCGCTGTGCCCGGCTACATCAGCTACCTGGGCCTTGACGCAGCTATCGGCTCCCGGCTGCTGTGCGACATCGAAGCCCACGCACAGGAGCTCCGGGCTCACGGGCGGCGGATGTTCGAGCAGTGGCTCGACCTCACCCTGGCCGCCCGGCGACGCTGACTCCGTCTTTCGCGAAAGTCGCGCTCCAGAACTCGGCGATGTCGAGGCGGCGCATAAAGCGCACGCCGTTCTGGGCCTGCGCATACTGGATGAGGTCCCGCAGCGCGCCGGCACGCGCCGCCTGGCCGCTCCACCGGGAATGGACGCCGATCGACATCATCCGGCCGGCTCCCGCCTGCCGGGCCTCCTCCAGCAGGTAGTCGAGACCGTATTTGCAGGTCTCGAAAAAGTGCCGGGGCGTGGCGTACGTGGGGGCGATCAGGTAGCGCACATCGTTGTAGACCTTCGTGTACGGCACCACCAGGAACGGTTTCCCCTGGACGTCCACGAAATAGGGCAGCTCGTCGTTCGAGGAGTCCGAGTCGTAGAGGAAGCCGCCCTCCTCCACGAGCAGCTCCCGCGTATGCACGGTCGGGAATGACCTGACCATCCAGCCGCGCACCCGCTGGCCGGTTGTGCGCTTCACCGACTCGATCGCCCGCGTGATCTCCTCCCGCTCGTCGTCGCGGGTCATGGCACTGCCGAGGACCGTATCCGGACCGTACCAGTGATAACCGTGTCCGAGAATGTCATGTCGGCGGGCTCGAAGCCACTCGCAGAGCGACGGGTTCCGTTCCAGGGCGCGCGCGCAGGCATTGAATGTCACCGGAATCTGCTGATCGTCGAAGAGCCGGCAGAGCCGCCAGATGCCCACCCGGCTGCCGTACTCCATGTGCATCTCGGTTCCCAGGTCGCGGATCTCCGGGCCGTACTGGAACGAGTACTCGCCCCAGGTGTCATTGACGCCATCATCGAGCAGGTTGTACTCGCCACCCTCCTCATAGTTGACGACCAGGTTCACCGCGAGCAGGGCCCCATCCGGCCAGTGCACCGCCGGGGGCCGCGGCCCGTAGCCGACGTAATCACGCACCGGACCGCGGGAGCGATCAGGGGGCTGCTTCATCAATACGCCATCCAGCCGCCGTCCACCAGCATCGTGATACCACTGATGTAGGTCGCCTGGTCGGAGGCCAGGAAGGATACGGCCGAGGCCACGTCCCGCGGATTGCCAAGCCGGGCGAACGGCGTCCGCGAGTGCACATAAGCCAGCGACCGCTCGTCCTGGCTCAGGTCACCGACCGTCCCGGTTACGATCTTGCCCGGCGCCACCGCATTACACAGGATGCCGTCGCGCCCATGCTCCACGGCGATCTGTCGAGTCATCTGGGTAAGGCCTCCCTTGCTCACGGCATAGGCGAAGTGGCCCGGCGCCCCGACCAGGCCATGCTGCGAGGTGATATTAATGATGCGGCCTCGGGCATCGCCGCGTAGTGGTTGACTGAGCATCTGGCGAACCGCGGCTCGGCAGAGCAGGAACGGGCCCCGCAGATTCACGGCCAGAATCGTGTCCCAATCGCCATCCTCCGTCTCCAGCAGCGGCCGGGAATGCGTCCCCGCGAGCGCCGCGTTGTTCACGAGCGCATCGAGATGGCCGTGCCGCTCGACCGCAAGCACCAGCAGTCGCGCGCAGTCCTGTGCGTTGGAAACATCGGTGGGCACGAACTCACCCACACCGCCGTTTGCCCGGATCAGTTCGTCGGTGGGCTCACCGCCGGTGAGCGGATCGCGGCGGACATCGGCCAGAAGGAGGGCAAACCCATCGTTCGCCAGTCGCTCCGCAATGGCCCGTCCGATACCGGAGGAGGATCCGGTGACGACGGCACATCGCACGCGCCCAGTATGGCAAAATGCCCCGTCGCTATACTGGCCGCGTGCCCGGCGTGGCCTTCGACTGACAGCTTGACCGACCTCGACCGTCGCTCGCATCGCGTCGCGCTCGTGGCGGATCGGTACGTGAACCCTCGGCCTGGCGGGCTCGACGCCATCGCCGTCCTTTCCGAGTGCGGGTGGGGAGTCATCCAGCTACCCGCCGACCACTACTCGGCGGCCACCGCCGCCCTCTTCCTCGAACAGGTGGCCGAGCACGCCCAGGAGTTCCAACGCCGGGGATACGATCTCGTCCTGGTGGGGCAACGCGCCGGGTTGCGCCGCGCTCTTTCCGCGGTTGGGGTCCGGATTCCCGATCGGATCGATCCACACGGGCCGGATGAGCTTCGGGCCTTCCTGCGCGATCGACCACCGCCATCGGCGATGACCACCGGTTGAAGACGGCCCGCCCCATCTCGCGGACCTTCCTGGCTACCGCCGGTGCGGCCGGCGCGGTCTACGGTAACTTCGCCGTCGCGCTCCCGCTCTACGGGACGGCCATCGGACTGCCGGTCTCGATCATCGGCGTGCTCCTCGCCATCGCCACGCTCGCGGTCGCCGTCGGGTCGACCCTGGCCGGGCTGGCAGTCCGGGTCATGAGCGCATCGTCACTGCTGGCGCTGGGCATGGCCACGGCGGGCGCAGGTGATGCGATCCTGATCTTCGGCAGTCTCCCGGCTCTGTTCCTTGGCTCGCTGCTGGTCGGCTCAGGGCTCGGTCTCTACTGGGCAGGCAGTCAGGCTGTGCTCGGGTCGCTGGCGGGACGGCAGAGCTCGGAGCGCGCCTTTATCAACCAGTTCGTCGTCTACACCCTGGGCACCGTCGCCGGCTCCGTCGTCACCGGTGGAATCTCCAATGTTCTGCACCTGGCCGGTCTGTCAGCGGCCGCAACCGGCCGGGGCGCCTTTTGCGTCGGGCTGATGGGTGCCGGCGCCGCGCTGGCCCTCGATTGGCTACGGCCGCGGTTTGCAGGCCGGGCTTCACGCATCGCAACCATCAGCGGCGGCGCAGGCCGGGACGCGATCCTCCAGCTATCCGATCTCTGCCTTGTGGCTGCCCTCGCCTTCATCCTTGCCCTGGCTCCCGTGGTGCTGGAGACCCACTTCGGGTTCGACTCCCTGCAAGTGGGCATCAGCTACGGGGCGGTCTCGCTGGCGAAGATGGCGGGCAGCTTTCTCGCCGGCCGGGCGGTGGGACGTGTCGGGCACCGGCGCACCATCATCCTCATGATCGGGGCCGGCGGGGTGCTCAGCCTCCTGCTCGCGGCCGTCAACGTGCCTGTAGTTTTTGTGCTACTGCTCACCGCCGCGACCCTCACAGCCGGAGGAGTGTGGCCCGTGCTTGTCGATGCCACGCTGGCGACGGTGCATCCACATCGGCGGGCGGCCATGGCCCTCACCTGGTCGGCCCGTGAGTACCCGGTGATCGCCCTGGCGACGCTGCTTGGGGGCTGGTTGCTGGCCACGTTCCGGAATCCCGCGCTCCTGTACCTGGCGACCGCCACGCTTCTGGCCGGCTCGGTGGCCGCATCGCGCCTCCTGGTCGGTCCCACCCTGCAGGCTGACGCCCTGTGAGCTCAGACGGGGGGGAAATCGACGGCGACCTGCTCGCCTGATGCCAGCGCTCGCTCGCAGGCCGCCACCACGGCGAGGGTGCGGAGGGCATCGGACGGGGGACACGCGACCCGGGTCGGATCTCCGGCGCGGACCGCTTCCAGGAAGCGGTTAACGGAGGACTCGAGGGGATGGCGGGCAGCGCGGGCACTGACCGGACGGCCGCGACTGACCCCATCCAGCGTGAAGTCCGGGTCGAGGTTCAACCGCACGGTGGCGTCGGTGGCCAACACATCGAGGCTGTAGCGCCCGGGCTGACCATCCTTCAGCCAGCCGACGACGGTGACGGCGACGCCGCCGTGCCTCAGCCGCAGCAGCATGCCGGCGGCGTCCTCGATGTCGCCTCTGGCGGGGGCGGACGCGCGTGCCAGCGGCACCGCACTGGCTGCCACCTGAACGGCCACCACCTCACCGGCCAGCGCGCGCACCAGGTCGACCTGGTGGCTGCCTCGTTCGAGAAGGTTCCCGCCACCCTGGGCCCGCTGTAAGAACCAGGGCCGCTCCTGGGTGGGACCTACGCTTACCGCCACCATCAGCCCGACCGCCTGCCCTTCGAGCTCAGCGCGCAGCCGCTCCACCAGGTCGAGGGCGTGCCACTGGTAGCCGACCGCGCAGACCGCGCTGCTGGAGGCGGCAGCCGACACAATGGCGGCGCCATCCTCCACCGTTCGCGCGATCGGCTTCTCCAGGTAGACATGGACACCGCGCTTCAGCGCGCTGACGACAGGCTCGCGATGCGCCCCAGGCGGCGTGCATACCCAGAGCACGTCCGGCCTGGCTCGCTCGAGCAGGTCCTGCCACGAGCCGTAGCTCTCCGCCTTCAGTCGCGCCGCGACCTCACGGGCGCGATCCTGATCGCTGTCGCAGACCGCCGTCACCTTGATTCCTTTCAGCCGCCCCAGCACCTCCAGATGCTGGCCGCCCATCCAGCCCAGCCCGACCATGCCCGCCGACAGCTCCGAGGTCACTCCGATAAGCTACCGGGCGATACCGGTGAATGCAAGTCAAGCCATGGCCGGCGGCGCACCCAGTCTGTCCCTGCGCTACCTGTCAGGCAAGGATGTCGAGCGGCTCAACCCGGCTCCCTCCGATGTGATCGAAGCGGTTCAAAACGTGCTACGCGCGCAGGGCTCCGGCGAGGTCGTGCTCGAGCCGCGCGTCCACCTCGAGCCTGGCGGTGCGTTCCGTGGACACTGGAACGTCCTGCGCGCCTACGTCAACCCGCTGGGAACCGCCGGGGTCAAGGTGGTCGGCGACTTCGTCGACAACTTCCGGCTCGGCCTCCCGTCGGAGCTGGGGCTGCTGACGCTCTACGATCCGAGAACCGGCGCCCCGGTCGCGGTGATCGACGCCGCCGACCTCACGGCTCGCCGCACCGGCGCCCTGACCGCGGTCGGCGCCAAATACCTGGCCCGACGCGATGCTCGCGTCCTCGCGCATGTCGGCGCCCGGGGCACGGCCTTTTGGAACGTGACCATGCTGGCCTCGCTTTTCGACTTCGAAGAGATCCGCGTCACGAGCCTTCGGCGCGAGTCGCGCGAGGAGTTCGGCCGGATGCTGGAACGGTCGCTCGGCCGCGCGATCCGGGTGGTCGATACGCCGCGGGAGGCGATCGAGGGTGCCGACATCGTGGTCGAGGCGACGCGGCTGGTCGAGCCGGAGCCGATCCTGCGAACCGCCTGGGTCGCCCCGGGCGCGCTGGTGGTACCCTACGGCACCGTCAGCGCCGTTGAACTCGATCTGCTCTCCATCATGGACAAGGTCGTCGTCGATGACTGGGGTCAGTGCAAGGCCGGCGGCCGCTTTGGGGCCCTCCGGCCTCATGTGGAGCGCGGGCTCCTGAATGAAACGACGTTGCACGCCGAGATTGCGGATGTCGTGGTCGGGCGCCGGCCAGGACGTGAGCGGAACGACGAACGGATCGTCTTCTGGCACCGCGGGCTGGCCACGTGCGACGTCGCGCTGGGCAGCCTCCTGCTGGAGCGAGCGGTCGAGTCCGGTGTCGGCACCGTCCTTCCCTATCGCTGACGATGGTCCGCCTCGAGCGACACGATGGCCTCGACCGCGACCGCTACCGCCGGGTGGTCTTTCACCGGGATGCGTTGCAGATCGCGCCGGCCCTCCTGCGTGCGGTTGACGAGCGACGGGCCGCCATGCTTCGCCACCTCGAGTCCGGCGCCCCAGCCTACGGGGTGACGACCGGGCTCGGCTACCTGACCCGGCGCTCGATCCCCTCCGAAGAGCGGCTGGCGCTGCAGCGCTCCATCCTGCTTGGCCGTTCCGTCGGCGTGGGCCCGTCCTATCCCGCTGAGGTGGTGCGCGGAGCGATGCTGCTGCGGCTGACGGGCTTTCTGAGTGGCGATGCCGCCGTCAGCGCCGCCCTTTGCTCGCTGCTCGCCGAACGGCTGAACGACGGCTGGACGCCCTACGTCCCGATCGGCCAGCACGGCTCGGCGGGCGAGGTTATTCCGCTCTCGCACCTCTTCCAGACACTCGTCGGCGAAGGCGACGTGATCGAAGACGGCCGACGCCGGCCGGCCCAGGAGGCGCTCGCGGCACGCGGCGTAGCGCCCTACGAGCCTGGCCTGAAGGAAGGCCAGGCCCTCGTCGGCGGGGCACCCTTCGCTCCGGCGCTGGCGTTCGTCCTGGCGGATCGCGCCCGGGCGCTGCTCGACCACGCCACGCTCGCGGCGGGACTGGCCAGCGCGCTCATCGGTGCCTCATCGCGGCCTTTCTCCCATCGGATCGGCCGGCTCAAGGGCGACCCGGGGCAGCTAGACGTTCACCGGCGGCTCCTCGAACTGCTCGATGGTGGTGACTGGAACGACCGCCCCCAGTCGCCGGTCTCCTATCGGGTTGCGCCGCAGCTCTATGGCGCGGTGACCGACATGCTCGAGGCGCTCGAACGCCAGCTGGAGCGGGAGCTGCGGGCCGTGACCGACAGCCCGGTGTTCCTGCCCGCCGAGGGCGGCGAGCCGGAGGGCTTCTACCCGACCGGGAACTGGCACTCCCAGGCGCTCGCGTTCTGGCTGGACTCGGTCGCGATCGCCTTCGCGCAGCTGGCCAACCTCAGCGAGAAGCGGCTCCACCGCCTGCTCGACTCGCGCTTTTCCGGCCTGCCCGACCAGCTCGCCTTCAAGCCCGGGATGCAGACCGGGGCGGTCGTCCTGCACAAAGCCATCGTCGCGCTCTGCGCGGAGAACCGGATGCTGGCGACGCCGGCGAGCGTGAACGCGGCTGATACCTCGCTGGGCCAGGAAGACGTGGAGGCGTTCGCCTCGCTCGCGGGCGACAAGCTCTGGCGGCTGCTGGACAACGTGGAACTGGTGCTCGCCTACGAGTTTGTCGGCCTCAGGCAGGCGCGGGCCTTCCGCGAGACGCCGCTGGGCGCCCGGCTCGAGCGTGCCTGCGATCTGCTGGCCTCGGTTGTCGAGCCCATCACGGCGGACCGTTCCCTCAGCCCCGACGTCGCGCGGATGTGCGGACTAATCCGCGCCGGCAGCCTGCTGGCCTGAGGCTACCCTCCGCCGTAGAAGGGATTCCGCAGCTCATCTCGCCGCGCCACCAGCCTGGCGGCCGCCTCCGGATCGCGGCCCCTCACACAGGTGGCAATCGCCTTCCGCACGGCGGCTCGGCAGGCCATCCGCAGCGCGGTCTCGTCGTCCGCGCCGGCGTCGATCCAGATCGAGACCAGCACGATCAGGTCGCCGGTGGCCTCGATCAGCCCATCGGCAACGGCATCGAGCACACCCTGAGCGATTCCCAGCTGGCCGGCCCCCCAGGTCAGCGTCTGCGACCGCTCGTCGAGCGCGGTGGCCTTGTTCATCATGAACGTCGGCGGCCAGACGGGCTCGTAGGCGGGCTGCTCGGGACCCACGCAGACCAGCACGGGTGTGTGCCCGGGCGACGGATGGGCCAGCATGCTGATCGCCGCGGCGGCGGTCGGGCTTCCCCGCCGGGCCAGGACGACGTTGACGTGGCTCCCGTTGGGGCTGACCCCACCCCAACCCTCGCCGATCCGGCCGTCGAGCTCGTCCAGGTCCATCTCTTGACGCGGCTCAGGAGGACGAGGCCGGAAGCGGCGCCGCAGAGGTTGGCGGGGACGGGGTCGGCGGCGCCATCGCGGTGCTCCCCTTGCGCTGGAGCTTGCGCAGTTCCTCGATCGGAATGTGGCAGCGCATCAGGTGCGAGTCCTCCACCTCGACCAGCGGTGGCTCCTCGTTCTCGCAGATCTCGCCGAGGTTGCGGTGGCAGCGGGTGTGAAAGACGCAGCCGCTCGGGGGCGCGGCGGCGCTCGGAATCTCGCCGGCGAGCTTGATCCGCGCCCGGCCGCCTCCGTCGATCGTCGGCACCGCCGAGAGCAGCGCCTCAGTATAGGGATGGTGCGGACCGTCGAAGACAACGGCGGCCGGTCCGAGCTCCATCAGCCGGCCCAGGTACAGCACCGCAATTCGATCGGAGATGTAGCGGACCACCCCAAGGTCGTGGGAGATGAAAATGTACGCGACTCTCCGCTGGGCCTGGAGCTCCACCAGCAGGTTGAGGATGGCCGCCTGGACCGAGACGTCCAGCGCCGAAGTCGGTTCGTCGCAAACAACCAGTCGCGGCTCACCGGCGAAGGCACGCGCGATTGCCACGCGCTGCTTGAGACCACCGGAGAGCTGTTTTGGGCGAGCCGTGAGATAGCGCTCGGCAAGACGGACCGAGCTCGCGAGCTTGAGCAGCCGTGCCTCCAGCGCTCCCCCGGCGATGCTGGCCAGCTTCTTCAGCGAGCGGCGAAGAATGCGCCGCACGGTGTGGCGGCGGTTCAGCGCGGAGTCGGGATTCTGAAAGACGATCTGCAAGACGCGGACGTCCTGCTGCGTGCGCAGCGATAGTCGCGGCGGGAGAGAGCGCCCATCGAGCTGAACGGTGCCCCGACTCGGGGCGACGAGCCCGAGCAAGGCGCGAGCGAAGGTCGTCTTGCCGCTGCCCGACTCTCCAACAAGCCCCAGTGTCTCGCCCGGCCAGAGCGCCGCCGAAACACCCTCCAGGGCGTGGATGTGACGCCCCTGCTGCTCGAAGACCTTGGTCAGGTCGTCCACCTGGAGCAACGGCGTCCCCGAGCGGTCGACGGCCAGCGGCTGCCCGAGCTCTTCTGGCGTCGCCCGCGGCAGTTCCTGCGCCTGCTCATGGAAGTGGCAGCGGCTCGCGTGATCGGCGGTGATTCGATAGAGCGGGGGCTCATCCGTCCGGCACACCTCCTGCGCGAGCCCACACCGATCGGCGAAGACGCACGCCCGCAATTCCTGGTCGATCGAGGGGAGGAAGCCGGGGATCGTGTCCAGCCGCCCACGGTCCTTGCGCGTACCGCCGCGCGGCACGCAGCGAAGGAGGCCGACCGTGTAGGGATGGCGCGGATCGTTGAGGATAGTCTTGACCGGGCCTTCCTCGACGAGCCGGCCGGCGTAGAGCACGCCAACCCTTTCGCACATCTTCGCGATCACGCCAAGGTTGTGGGTGATGAACAGCACGGAGGTATGGAACTCGGACCGCAGTTGCTGGATCAGATCGAGGACCTCTGCTTCGACGGTGGCGTCGAGGCTGGTGGTCGGCTCGTCGAGGATCAGTAACGCCGGGTCTTTGGCCAGCGCCATCGCGATCACGACGCGCTGCTGCATGCCGCCGGATAGCTGGTGTGGGTAGCGTCCCAACACCGATCCAGGGTCCGCGATCTGAACCCTGGCCAGCGCCTTCTCCGCTTGCTCGAGCGCCTGCGGGCGCTCCGCGCCACGGATGCGGAACACCTCGGCCACCTGGTCGCCGATCCGGATTGACGGGTTGAGCGCTTCTCCGGGGTTCTGATAAACCATCGACACGTCGTTGGCACGCAGGTGGCGGAGTGCCCCGCCCGAGAGCCCGACGACATCCTGACCCGCGACCCGGATCGAGCCGGCGGTGATGCGTCCGTTGCTGGCCAGGTAGCCGACCACGGCGAGGGCCGCCGTCGACTTCCCGCAACCCGACTCGCCGACGAGCCCGTAGGTCTCGCCGCGACTGATCGTCAGCGAGACCTCGCGCAGGATCTTGCGGTCTCGGCCGCGCACGCGGTAGACGACGTCGAGATTCCGGATCTCAAGCGTCGGGGCAGGCTCGGTCATCGCGAGAGCACCCGCGCGAGCCCGTCGGCGACGAGGTTGACCGCGACCACGAGGGAAATGATGGCCAGCGCCGGAAACAGCACCGTCCACCAGTAAGTCCCGGCGTTGAGGAGTGTGTAGTTGTCAGCGATCTGCAGCGCCCAGTCCGGCGACGGAGGTTGCACGCCGAACCCGAGGAAGGTTAGCCCCGCGACGGCAAAGATCGCATAGCCGAGACGCACGGTGGCCTCGACGACGATGGGTGCCATCACGTTGGGGAGGATCTCGACGAACATTACGTACGGCGCCCGCTCACCGAGCAGCTTCGAAGCCGCAACGTAGTCGAGCTGTCGCTCGGCAAGGACCGCGGCACGCACCGTCCGCGAAACGATGGGCGTGAACACGAGCCCGATGACGACGATCACGGTCAGGGTCGAGTGGCCGAGTCCGACGAGTACCGTCACTGCGATGACGATCAGCGGCAACGCCAGGACCGCATCGACGACCCGGCTCACCACATCGTCGACGACGCCCCGAAAGTACCCGGTCACAAGACCGATGATCGTCCCGCCGACGATGCCGAGCAACGTCGCCAGGGGAGCGATGATCAAGATGTCGTGGGCGCCGGCGAGCACCCGCGAGAAGACGTCGCGGCCCAACTGATCGGTGCCGAACGGATACGTGCGGCTCAGGCCAAGGAGCTGCGGAAACGACTGGTCGAGCGGGTCATGCGGCGCGATTTTTGTGCCGAAGATCGCGCAGAAGACCCAGAAGGCGATGATGATCGCGCCCGTGATGAAGGTTTTCGAGCGGGCGAGCTGGCCGAGCGTCTCACGGCGGGCGATGCTCGCTTGCGACAGCTCGACCGCAGGAGGGGCGGGGACAGCCGTGCTCATTCAGCGGCGGCATACCGGATCCGGGGATTCAGCAGCGAGTAGAGGACATCGGCGATCAGGGTCGCGGTCAGATACACGAGGCCGACGACGAGGACGCCGCTCTGCAACATCGTGAAGTCCTTGTTCAGCGCTGCGGTGTAGATCCGCTGACCAATGCCGTTGTAGTTGAAGAGTTTCTCGATAACGACGAGGCCACCGATCAGGTAGCCCATCTGCGTCGCGATCACCGCAATGGTCGGGAGGAGAGAGTTGCGCAGGACGTGCCGGCTGATCACGGTCCGAGTGTCCAGTCCCTTGAGGTAGGCCGTCCGCGTGTAGTCCGAATCGAGCGCTTCGATGGTGCCTGCCCTGGCCATACGGGCGATGTAGCCGAAAAGCACCATGACGAGAGCCATGCCCGGCAGCAGGAGGTACTTCACCTGCGTGATGACGTCAGACTCGGGCGGGGAGGCAGCGGTGACCGGGAGCCAGTTCAATAGCAGGCCAAAGATCAGGATCAGCATGATGGCCGAGATGAACTCCGGCACGGCGGTCAACGACAGCCCCGTCAACGTGATCACACGGTCGGGCAGGTGGCCCCGGCGAAGAGCAGCGAACACGCCGCCGATGATGCTCAACGGCACGACCAGCAGGAATGCGACGGTCGCCAGCTTGAGCGAGTTGATCAGGGACGGGCCCAGCAGGCTGGCGACCGGAACCTTGTACTCGAGCGACATCCCCAGATTGGCGTGGGCGAGCCTCCAGATCCAGTCGCCGTACTGAACGTAGATCGGCCGATCGACGCCCAGCTCATGGTTGAGCGCCTGGACGTCGTGGGAACTCGCGAACGGCCCGAGCACGTTGCGGCCGATATCACCCGGCAGCAGCTGGGAGGCGGCGAAGACGAGGATGCTCAACACGAACAACGTCACGACCGCGAGGGCGAATCGTCTCAGCAGGAAGCGTGCGATGCTAGACCTCCCCGGTAGCGGACGATATTGGAGCGGAGGTACTAGCCGAGTGACGTGTGGCTGAGAAACACCGTGCCTTGCGGGTCGGCATAGTAACCCTTGACCGCCTGCGTCCCTCCAGCCAGATAGTTGTAGAAGTAGGGAAAAATCACTGGCGTGTCTTCCAGGAGAATCGTCTCCGCCTGCTTCGCATATTTGCGCTGGTCGTCGATCGAGATCGCGCCGATGAAGCCTTTCGCGGCCGCGTCGAACTGCGGGTTCGAGTAGTGGGCCGCATTCCACACACCGTTCGACTCGAGTGCGGCCGTAAGGAAGACATTCGGCACGGATCGATGGCCCCAGTCCGTGATGTTGATCGGGGCATTCAGCCACGGCGTATCGCCGTACCCCGACGGGGGACCCGTCTGTGAGCCGGCGAAATAGGCGGTCGATGTCAGGACGCTCAGCTTCAGGTCGATGCCGATCGCCTTGACCGAACGCTGGATGATCTGAGCCAACTGAGGGATCTCGCCCGTCATTTCAGTCGTCAGTGTGATCGAGAAACCGTTCCCAAACCCGGCGGCGGCCATCAACTGCTTTGCCTTGTTCACGTCCTGCTGTCGCTGCGGAACGTCCGGAGGCCCAACGCTTGACGGATAGACCGGCGCCCACGGCGTGTCGTTCCCCACGTCGGCGAACTTGTTGAACAGGGTGCTGACGATCGCCGGGCGGTCGAGGGTCAGCGCGATCGCCTGCCGAACTCGCTTGTCCTTAAGAGGATTGTCGAGATCCACTCGCATCGGGACTTCGCGGTGCGTGGCGCCGCGGCCACCGAAGATCTGGAACTTAGAGTTGTTGAAGAGGGCGCGGTCGGTCGAGACGTTGATCTGGGCGATCAAATCGATGGTCCCGCCGAGGAGTGCCGCGTCGGCGGCGGCGGCGTCCTGGTAGTAGTTGACATCGACACCGTCCAGGGCCGCGTGCCCGCCCCACCAACCGGTGTAGCGGTCGTACTTCGCGCCGACCCCGGGCGTGTATGACTTCAAGACGAACGCCCCGGTGGTCTGCGGTTTCGACGTGAAGGTTCCGAGCAGATAGTTTGCCGGCAGGATGATGCCCTGGTAGGTCGTCGAGCTCAGCAGGTAGGGAAAGCTGGCCGTGGGGTTGTCGAGCTGGAACATGACGGTGTTGTCGTCTACCTTCGACACCCCGTCGGGTGAGAGGACGTGCTTGAACGCCGACAGCGCCTGCGAGCCAGAGGTCGGGCTCACCAGTCGTTTATAGGTCGCGACGACGTCGTCCGCGGTCATCACCTGGCCGGTTTGGAACTTCACGTTCTGGCGTAGCTTCACGGTCCAGGCCGACGCGTCCCCGTTCGGATTCCAGCTGGTCGCCAGCTCGGCCACGAGCTTGAGACCCGGGGCGGCTCGGATCAGATGCTCGCCCGCAATGCTGCCGGTCTCCAGCGCGCCCTGATCGGCAAACGTGTGCGGCTCGATATCGTGGGCCGGCGGGGGGATGATCCCCACACGCAAGCGCCCGCCGACCTTGCCGCCCGATGAGGACGACGACGGCGAGGAACTGCATGCGGCCGCGACCAGAGCAGTGCCGATCACCGACGTGGACAGCCCGAAGACGCTGGCCCGGCGAAGGAACTCCCGCCGGTCCACACGGCCGTCGAGGAGCTCGTCGATGAGGATGTTTCCAATGGGACCGGCCAACGTTCGCCGATCGTCCGTCAGGCGGCGGCGGATCTCCCTATCCATAGCCTAGGCTATACCCCTCCATCGGGCCAATGCTACACACTGCTCACTCCATGTCAAGCGCTGAATTAGAATCTGTAGCGGGATGAGCCGGCGCCTGACCATCAGGGGTGGGCTGGTGGTGAGCCCCACGGGTGTCCGTCGGACCGACCTCGTGGTCGTGGGAGAGCGCATCGCCCGCCTCGGCGAACTGGACGGTCCGCCCGATGAGAGCATCGACGCCGAAGGGTGCTATGTGCTCCCGGGAGGCGTCGATCCGCACACGCACCTGCTGGCCGATATCACCGCAGGTACACGATCGGCGGCCTTTGGCGGGACAACGACGGCCCTCTGCTTCACGAACCCCAGGCCCGCCGAGCCTGCCGCGGCGGCAACGATCCGGGGGCGCCGCCAGGTGGATCGCCATTCCGCGATCGACGTGGCCCTGCACGCCGTCATCGGCGCGCCTGACCGCTTCAACAGGAAGGAGCTCGAGAAGCTTCAGCGGCTTCGGGTGGGCGCGGTCAAGGTCTTCCTGGCCTATCCAGAACTCGGCCTGATGGCCTCGGACGGCTGCCTCTATGAAGTCCTGCGCGCGTCGAACACGCTCGGTTTCCTGACCAAGGTCCACTGCGAGAACGGCAGCGTTATCCAGGTCCTGATCGACCAGTACCTGGCGCAGGGCAAGCGGCAGCTGCGGTACTTCGCGAAGTCCCGCCCGCCCGAGCTCGAGGAGGAGGCGATCGCCCGCACGCTTGCCATCGCCGGACTCGCTAAGGCGCCGGTCTACATCACGCATATGAGCACAGCGAACGGTATGGAGCTGGTGCGGGCGGCGCGTTCAAGGGGCCAGGTGGCTTCCGCCGAGGTCTGCCTCCACCATCTCCTCCTCGACGCCAGCCGATACGAGAGGAGGGGCGGCGACCGCTTCCTGGTGGTTCCTCCCTTGAGGGCGCGGGGAGATGTCGAATCACTCTGGTCAGCCGTCGCCGACGGCACGCTCGACACTATCGGCTCTGACCATGCGCAGTCCCGGTATCAGCCCAAGCCTCGCACGCGCGACTTCAGGGGCCTCCCGTACGGCCTCGCCGGCGTAGAGCTCAGGCTGCCGCTTGCGCTCTCGGAAGGGCTTCGACGAGGAATCCACATCGAGCGCATCGTCGAGCTGACCGCAAGCAGGCCGGCGCAGCTCTTCGGCCTGTTCCCACGCAAGGGCGTGATCGCGCCCGGCGCCGACGCCGACCTGGTGGTGTGGGATCCCCGGCCTTCGTGGCGGGTCACTCCGTCACAGCTCCACGACGGGCTGCCTGACTCTCCCTATCTCGGCATGACTGTGCGCGGCGCCATCCGGTCGGTGTTTCTTCGCGGGAGCCGGCTGGTGGCCAATGGGGAGTTCGTGGGATCGGCATCAGGGGGTCGCAGCCTCTAGCAGGCGGCTCAAGCGGCTCAGGCGGCGGTCCAGCCGCCATCGGTGGTGACGACGCTGCCGGTCATGTTGGCCGATTGATCAGAGAGGAGGAAGGCGATCAGGGCAGCTACCTCTTCTGCCGTCCCCGGCCGGCCGCGCACCAGCCGGCCCCGAATGCGCTCCCGCTCTCGCGCGCCCAGATCCTGCTGGGCGCTGTTCGCGGCGAGCATCGGTGTCTTGATAGGACCCGGACAGACGCAGTTGACTCGAATTCCTTCATGGCCGTGGTCCACTGCCATGGCCCGCGTCAGCCCGATGACGCCGGCCTTGGCTGCACAGTAGGCGGGGCTGTCAGCGCAGCCCACCAGGCCGTACTGGGAACTGACATTCACGATGACTCCGCCCCCACTCTGGCGAAGAAATGGGATGGCGGCTCGGCTTACCAGAAAGACCCCGGTTAAATCTACGTCGATCACCGCCCGCCAGTCAGCCAGGGAGGTGGTCACGACGTCTCCGCTATAGCTACCGATTCCGGCCACGTTGACGGCGCCATCGAGCCCGCCAAGCTCCTTCGCGGCCACCCTTAACCCCCGCTCGACTTCTTCCCAAACGCTCACATCAGCTCCCACCGCCGCCGTGACGTGGCCCTTCTCCCCCAGTTGCTTCATCCGCTCGACCAGCGAGTCAACCTGACGGTCCATCCCGGCAACATGGCAGCCCTCTTCCGCCAGCAGCGTGCAGGTTGCCGCCCCGATTCCCGAAGCGGCCCCGGTGACAACCACGCGCCTGCCCGGCAACCCTGTCATTCAGCTAGCCCGATGGGGCGCCGGCAAGGCTTTTGTCGACTACCACGATCGTTCGGCTGCCGACACCTCGATTCATCCGCTCGAAGGCGGCGTTGATCCCGCTCAGGTCGGTGAAGTGCGAGACGGCGTCGGCCAGCGGAAAGCTCCCGCTCGCAACCAGTTCCGCCAGCTCGGGGATTTCGCGGGCCGGGTCACCTGATCCGTAAAAGCAGCCCAGGATGCTCTTGTCGGAGAGAAACTCGATGGCCGGGATTGAGACCTCCATGCCGACCGGCGCCAGCCCGACGACCACCGCCGTACCGCCCGGCCGCAGTACGTCCCATGCCTGGCGGATGGTGGCTGCAATTCCCACCACCTCGATGGCGTGGTCAACCCCGCCACCGGTGAGGGCGCGAACCCGCTCGACCACGTCTTCGCCCGAGGCGTCAACGGCGTCGGTCGCTCCCATCGCCCGTGCTCGGCCAAGCTTGTCCTGGCCCCGATCGACGGCGATGATCCGGCCCGCCTCGCGCAGCCGCGCGGCGGCGATCACCTGAAGTCCCACCCCGCCACAGCCGATGACGCACACCGTGTCGCCTCCCTGGACGCGCGCGACATTGCGGACTGCGCCCACGCCGGTGATCACGGCACAGCCGACCAGGGCCGCCTGCCAGAGGGGCAGGCTCGCCGGGACCGGCACGACCGACGCGCATGGGATGACCGTGTGCTGCGCAAAGCAACTCACGAAGAGGAAGTGCTTGAGCGGGTCGCCGTTTCGCAGCCCAAGTCGCGTGCTGCCGTCCAGGAGCAGACCCTGCCCGCTCATCCGGCCGGCTGGCTCGCAGAGCGTCGGCTTTCCCGCCCGGCAAAAGCGGCAGGCGCCGCAGGCCGGGTTGATGGAGAACGCGACGTGGTCGCCCGGCTTCACGTGCGTCACCCCCTCCCCGACCGCCTCCACCACGCCCGCCCCCTCGTGGCCCAGGACGATGGGGATCCGCTCCTTTCCCAGTCCGCCTTCGGCCAGCAGGAGGTCCGAGTGACAGACGCCGGCCGCCGCGACCCGGACCAGTACCTCGCCGGCATGCGGCGGGTCGAGCGTCACCTCCTCCACCACGAGTGGGGTCGAAAACTCGCGGAGGACCGCCGCCTGCATCCGGATGGGTGCCATCATCCGACACGATACTGCTCGAGTGCGGCGAGATCAGGCGTCACACCCAGCCCGGGACCATCCGGCGGCTGGATGGTCCCGTCAGGGTCGATCGGGATCGGCGCCGGGAGGACCCAATCGCGTCGCTCGCTACTCCACGCCGGTGGATCGAGGGGCACCTCGATGAAGGGGGAGGTCGAGACAGCACAGGCGAGGTGCAGGTTCGCCAGGAGTCCCATCCCGTTCGTCCAGGTGTGCGGCGAGAAGGCTCGCCCAATGAGCGCTGCCAGCCCGGCGATCTGCCGGCAGCCGCCAATGCCGCCGGCCAGGACCACGTCGGGCTGCACGACGTCGATGCCGCCGACAAGGATGAGGTCGCGCGCCTCGGGCAGGCTGCGCACCATCTCGCCGGCCGCGATCCGGATCGAGGTGCGCTGCCGCAGAGCCCGATAGCCATCGAGGTCGGCGGTCGGCAGCGGCTCCTCCAGCCAGTACACGTCAGAGCGCTCCAGCGCTCGGGCGCAGGCGATCGCGGTGGGCACGTCCCAGGGAGTGCGCCGGTCGCCCGGCATCCGCCAGCCCTGGTTGACGTCGACCATGATCTGGAAGTCCGAGCCGACCGCCCGGCGTACTTCCTGCACCACCTCGAGGTCGGACTCCCAGCGCTGATGGTCGAAGCGGATCTTGACCGCGCGGACCCCGGCCTTCCGCAAAGCCAAAACCCGGCGAAGGCGCTCTTGCGGTGCGACCCGCTCACCCGTCGATGCGTAGGCGATTAGCCGCTCCTGCCGGCCGCCGAGGAGTCGCCAGAGGGGCTGGTTGAGCGCCCGGCCCACCAGGTCCCAGACGGCGACCTCCACCGTCCATGGGCGGCCCCCATGGAAGTCGACCGTCTCGCAGATCTCGCGGACCACCTCGGTGCGAAACGGATCCAGCCCGACCAGCAGCCGCTCGAGGAGGGCCCGGTCGGGGAGAGCCGCGCCGCCCGCGATGCCGGTCACGCCGTCGTCGGTATTGACCAGCACCAGCGTGTCCTCGACGTCGTGGCGAGGCACGGGGTCCCAGGCGGCGAGGAATGGCGGATCGAGCGGGAAGCGGTAGGAGCGCGTCTCGACGCTTGTGATTCGCACTCGCGCTAGCTTCCCGAGCCGTCGAGGGTGAGGACAGAGCGGACCGCAACGCCCGTCCGGACGAGGTCAAGGGCCTGCTGTGCCGATTGCAGCGGGAGCCGGTGCGTGATCAGTCGATCGAGTGGAAGGCGTCCTTGCGCGTGCAGCCGCAGGATGGTCGGGAAATCACGGTGGGGTCGGATCGATCCATAGGCGCTGCCCAGGATCCGGCGTTCGGCACGCGGGATCGAAACGGCCGGCAGGGACAGGACGGCGTCGCTGCGGGAGATGCCGATCAGGACGGCGGCGCCCCGAGGTCGCGTCGAGAGGAAGGCCGCCAGCATCGCCTCCGGCCTCCCGGTTGCCTCCACGGCGTAATCGACGCCCCCGGCCGACGCGGCTCGCACCGCCTCCGCGGTCGCTTCCGCGCTCCCCGCCCAGGCGACCGTCGCGGTCGCGCCGAGCTCGCGCGCCATCGCCAGCTTGGCCGGTGCCACGTCGACCGCCACCACCGGCGTGGCGCCGATGGTGAGCGCACCCAGCACCGCACTGAGGCCCACACCGCCGCAGCCAAAGACCGCCACCCGGTCGCCTGGACGAGCCTGCGCGGTCCTCCAGACAGCGCCTAAACCAGTGGCCACCGCACAGCCCACGAGCGCGGCAACCTCGAACGGCGTATCCGTGGTGATAGGCACGCAGCATCGTTCTGGGACCACGGCTTCCTGCGCGAACGTGGACAGAAAGGAATAGTGGTAGATCGCCGCGCCGTCGCGGGACAGCCGCGGCGTGCCGTCGAGGAGGCCGCCATGACCCATGGCGGTCCATGCCACCTGACAGAGGTGCTCCAGGCCCCGAACGCATTCCTCGCACTCGCCACATGACGGCATCCAGGACAAAACGACGCGTGTTCCCGGCTTGATCCGCGTTCCCGGCCCAACGCTCCTTATCACGCCGGCGCCCTCATGTCCGAGCACCGCCGGACAGCGGGTGGCTGCGGTTCCGTCGGCGGCGTTGAGATCGCTGTGGCAGACCCCGCTGGCGTGCAAGCGAACCCGGACCTCACCGGCACGGGGCTCTGCCAGCTCGACCTCGACCACTTCAAGGGACGCGCCGATTCGCGGCAGGACCGCGGCCAGCATGGTCAGGAGACTAGCACCGTCTCAGTGCGAGACGGCGGCGGCGGCCAGCTCTGATACCAGGCGGCGCTGCCAGAAACGCGACAGCGCGAAGGGCGCGATCAGGGCCGGCGTATCGCCGGTCGTGATCAGCTCGGCCATGCAAACGCCGGAGACGGGGGCCGACTTGAACCCATATGTTCCCCAGCCACCGTCGACGAAGAATCCCTCGATCTCCGTCTTTCCCATGATCGGGCTGTAGTCAGGCGTGATGTCGCACAGGCCTCCCCACGCACGCAGCACCTTGACCGGCGCGAGGAGGGGGAGGAGCTCGATGGTATGCCGCGCGCTCTGTTCGAGGAAGCCGAGCGTTGACTGCTGGCTGTAGGTGGTGTAGGGCTCGATTTCCGCACCGATCAGGACCTCTCCGCGGTCGGTCTGGCTCACATAGATGTGAAGGGTCGCCGACACCAGGATAACGTGAAGGAACGGTTTGAGCGGCTCGGTGACGAACGCCTGCAGCACATGGGTGAGGATCGGTAGCTCGACGCCGGCCATCCGCGCCACCTCGCTCGACCAGCCGGCAACGGCGGAAACGACGACCGGGGCCGCGACGTCTCCCCGGGTCGTGCGCACTCCCGTCACTCTCCCACCCTCCGTGACGATGCCGGTAACCTCGGTTTCCGGGTGGATCTCCACGCCCAGACGAGACGCGGCCCTGGCGTATCCCCAGACGACGGCATCATGGCGGATGATCGCCCCGGGCGGATGGTAGAGGGCGGCCTGGATGGGATAGTCCGGATGGCCACTCAGATCGAGCTCCGGGCAGAGTTCGTGGATTTCCTTCAGATCGATGACGCGACTGTCGACCCCGAGGAGACGATTGACCGCGGCCCGCTCGACCATTACGTTGACGGCGCGATCTGTGTGGGCGAGGGTGAGGTGACCTTGCTGAGAAAAGAGCAGGTTGTAGTCGAGCTCCTGCGCGAGCCCTTCGTAAAGGCGCAGGCTCTCCCGGTAGAAGGCGACGCCTTCGGGCGTGCGGTAGTTGGCCCGGATGATGGTCGTGTTGCGTCCACTGCCGCCACTGCCGATGTAGCTTTTCTCCAGGACGGCCACTCGACGCATGCCGCGCTTGGCCAGCTCGTAGGCTGTGGCCAGCCCGTGCACACCGCCGCCGATGATGACCGCGTCGTAGGTGGAGGCCAGCGCCTGATGACGCCACATGGTCCAGGGTCGAAAGTAGCGAAGCGGGTTGCGGACGGTCATGACCAGCCCTCCGCCGCCAGCGCCTCCCAGCCCACAGGACGGCCTCCCAGGGTTCCCGCCAGCGCGGCGATCGTGCGCCACAGGTAGCGCCCGTACTCCGAGCCGGCGTAAATCTCGATGGCGCGCGTACCGAACATCAACAGGGCGGGGATCCGGGCCAGCTGAAGGCCCACGGCATCGCCCTTGCCGAGCGTCGAGGTGTCAACGGCGGTCAGTCGGGCCAGGAGTTGATCGGCGATGGGGCCGAGGAGCGCGATGCCGGTGTAGAGGCTCGTGGCATCGGTCGCCATCCCGGATGGGCCCGCGGCCCGCTCCGCGATCGGGAGCCAGTGATCGCCACCGCCGGGGCTCGTGAGGAGCAGGGCCCACCCGGCGCTGATCCGGGCGACCTGCTCCTCGGAACCCCTGGTGAAGCCGGCGAGGATGTCGTCGACTGGCCCCCGCACGTCCACCTTTCCGCGCGGGGTCACGTCGGCGATTGCCAGGCCTTCCCGAATGGCGGCGCGCTCGACCTCCACCGGCCCGTAGGCCGCCGGGATCTCCCATCCCTGCAGCCGCTCGAAGCGAGCGCCGGAAAGGGAGTGAAGACGATGCGCCGGGGTCCGCATGACCGGGTCGATTCCGGTCCGTGCCGGGCGCGAGGAGGGGTCCAGGCCGCGACTTTGTTCGCTCACGATCGCAGCCTCGCTCCCTCCGGGTCGTAGAAAGGCTTGAGGTGCACCCTGCCGGTCGACCGCTTTCCGGCAAAGATAATCTCGAACGAGCGCCCATCTTCTACCCATGCGCGGGGCAGCCATGCCATACCGACACCGCCCTGCCAGATCCCGCTCCAGCGGCTGGAACAGACGCGACCGACCGGGCGGCCCTCGTGCACGATGCTTGCCCCCTCGGGCGGGACCTCGCCCTCCTCGAGGGTGAAGCCGCAGAGGCGTTCTATTTCGCGCTCCGGATCGAGCAGCGACGCGCGTCCCAAAAAGTCCGGCTTGTCGAGCTTCACCATCCAGTTGAGGCCAGCCCCGTAGGGAGTCGATAGGGCGTCTGTGTCCTGGCCGACGATGATGTGCTGCTTCTCGAGCCGCAGCACGCGCTGCGACTCCAGCCCGAAAGCGACGATGCCCTCCTCGCGACCGGCATCCATGATCGCGTCCCAGACATGCTCCCCAAAGGCGCTCGGGACGTGGACCTCGTAGCTCAGCTCGCCGACGAAACCAATTCTCAAGATCAGAGCCGGGACACCGGCCACCGGCCCGCGGGCCACCGCCAGGTATGGCAGGGCGCTCGCCGACAAATCCAGCTCGGTCAACTTCCGCATCACCGCGCGGGCGCGGGGACCGGCGACGTTAACCGCCGCATAGCCTCCACTCACGTTGAGGAGCTGCGCATCGAGCGCCCAGTCGGCCAGCCACCAGCGCATCCACTGCTCCATGCCGGCGGTTCCACCGGTCGTAGTGGTGACGAAGAACTCATCAGCATTTAGTCGACAGATGGTGCCGTCGTCAAGGATCACGCCCTGGTCGTTGAGCATGGCACCGTAGCGGATCCGGCCGATCTTCAAGTCGGCGACTCGGTTGGGATAGAGCCGTTCCAGCAGGGCCACGGCCTCCGGGCCCTTGATGCGGAACTTGCCCAGGCTGCTGACGTCGATGATGGCGACTCTCTCGTGCACCGCCCGGCATTCCTCGCGCGGGTCGTGGTAGTGATGAGGTCGTCGCCACTCCCCGGCCCACATGAACTCCGCCCCCGCATCGACGTGGCGGTCGTGCATGGCCGTCTCCTTCCGAGGGCTCAAAGTCCCGGCGGCAAGTACACCCAACGAGACCGGGGCCAGCGGCGGCCGCGATGTTGTGATCCGGGCCTGAGCCGGCGTGCGTTCGTTCAGCTTGGCAGCCAGCCGGATGGAGCCGAAGAGGCATGCCCTGCCCTGGCAGGGCCCCATTGAAAGCGCGGTGTATCGCTTCAAGAGCTCGATGTCATCAAACCCCTCCAGGACCGCCTGCTCCATTTCCTTCTTCGTCACGTCCATGCAGGTGCAGGCGAATTGCTTGCCCGGCACGTTGCGGCAGGCAGGCGGTAGACCAGTGGCCGTCCCGGAGGAGCCTGTCACAGCGCCGCTCACTCGGACGTGAACTGGCAGGTTGGCGGGCACGAATGACTGCATCGTCTCGTCGAAGCGCAGCTCCCCGCCGAGCTGTGGGATGAGGCTGGCGGCCGGTACGCTGAGGCCCGCGAAGACCAGCAGGTCGCACGCCAGACGGCGTGTGCCGGGTGCGCCTCCCACCACCACCGCCTGAATGGACTCGCGACCGACTGCGGCCTCGATCACCTCGGCAGCCGGATCGATGACGGCGACGTCGGCGCCTGCGTTCTGCAAGGCTGCGACCGTCTGCTTCGAGCGCGGGCCGTAAGAGACGACGATCGCCCGGCTTCCTGGCAGGACCCGGTAGAGATGGAGGAGTCGGTCGACGGCCTCCCCCGTCAGGATTCCCGGTAGGTCGTTGTTTTCGAACACGGGCACCTGTTCGATGGAGCCGGTGGCGACGACGACCTCGCGGGGATGAAGGTGTAGGAGTTGCTTTTCATTCGCGCCAAGAACGAGCCCGCCTTCGAAGGCACCGAGGGCTGCCGTTCGAAGAAAGACCTGGACACCTGCGCTCTCTGCCTCAGCAGCGAGTGTTGCCACGGTCTCAAAGTCGACGGAGCTGCGCCTGCGGCCGCCCAACTCTGGCCGGCTCTCGAGTAGCATTGTCCGCTTTCCGGACCTGGCGGCCTTAATCGCGGCCGTGAGGCCGGCGTGGCCGCCGCCGATCACCAGGACTTGCGGGTGTAGATGGACTTTCTCCGCCTCGGTGTGAACGACCCGGTCCGGCAGCCGGCCGAGCCCGGCAAGGCGACGGATGAGGGGCTCGACCAGCGGCCAGACGAAGCGCGGTCGGTGGAATGTCTTGTAGTAGAAGCCGGCCGGCATGGCGAACGCCATCCAGTCGAATATTCCGAGCGCGTCGTGGTCGACCGAGGGCCAGGCGTTCTGCCGGTGCACGCCCATCCCCTCCCGCACCGGTTCCAGGCAGGCGCGGACGTTGGGGACTCCATCCACGGTGACAAGACAGCCGGCGCATGCTCCGGTCATGCAGCGGAGGCCGCGGGGCCGGTGGTACTTGAAAGATCGGCCGGTGATGATTACACCGTTTGCCGCCATGGCGGAACCGATGGTGTCACCGGCAAAGGCCGGGAGCCGGCGGCCATCAACGCTGATCTCCATCAGGCGGTTGCGGTTAAGGGATTCCGACGGGTGACGCTCGAGGCGCTTCATGCCTTTCGCAAAGCCCGGTCCTCGGGCCAGTAGGTCTCCGCGACCAGGTTGGAGCGCGTATCCCGGCGGGCCAGAAACCACCGCTGGCAGCCGTCTCGGTGGTACCACCATTCGACCTGGATGCCGGCCACATTGCGACGGAAGAAGAGGTAACGCGCGAGGTCGGCCGGCGGCGCCCCCGGTGGGGGTCGCCGGTTGGACTCTCCCCCGTAGGCGAACTCGAACACCTCTCGATTGCCGCAGCCGGGACAGGGGACAAGGAGCGCCATCAGGCGGACGCAGGGCGCGATCGGGTGACCTCGAGCAGGTAGGCTACCATGATGTCCTGTCCGGCCATCCGGAGGTCGAAGGCATCGGATAGTTGCTTGACCCGCTCG
The DNA here is from genome assembly GCA_036564925.1 of Candidatus Dormiibacterota bacterium. Taxonomy (GTDB): domain Bacteria; phylum Chloroflexota; class Dormibacteria; order CF-121; family CF-121; genus JALYYC01. The sequence continues at coordinate 37,685 of DATCOB010000002.1, forward strand.
ATCTGCGCTCGATTGGACTCGAAAACTTCCGAGAAGGGGAAGAAGCTGAAGTCGACCACTCGTGACTTGAGACCAAGCTTCGCCAGCTGCCGCGAGGTCTCGCGCTGACCGATGATGGAGAGTTGCATGAGGTAGGCCGTCCCATTATCGGCGAGGACCCGGGGAAGGATCTTGATGAAGTGGTCGAGCAGGTTCCTTCCCCAGTAGTCGAGCGGCCGGTGTCCGGTCGGCTCCTCAAACGGATCGACCGGCATCTGGTAGAGGCTCGCGACGCAGATGTCGTAGCGTTGCTCGGGCTCCCATTCGTATAGGTCGACATCCTCTCCGGTGATGCGGTCGGCCACGCCGTTGCGGAACGTGTTTGCCAGTGTGTTCGCGATCGCGTTCCGATCGATGTCGATGGCGTGAACATGGTGAGCGCCGTTGAGCGCGAGCTGAATCGCAAGCACGCCGCAACCACAACCCACGTCGAGACATGTCTTTCCTTCGCCGATCCGTTCGGTAAACAAGTACTTCCAGCAAAGGAAGCTCCCCTGTGTGGGAACGAACACACCGGGATCGACGGTCAGCTCGGGAAACGGAACGGGATAGAGGGTCCGGTTCCAGTCGTCTTGCCAGGGCAGCGGTTCGGGTTCCGGCCCGGCGTCTCCCGCTTGAATCGACGGTACCATCGGCCGCCGATGTCCGGGGTTTGTGTCCGCGACGGCGTGGGCGACAGCGGTAATGTGCTCCGGAGTCGTCCCACAACAGCCTCCAATGATCTGGGCCCCCTCCTCACGCCACGAGAGCGCCCGCTGCGCGTAGGCCGCCGGCCCGATATGCTCGTCGCCGCGCCAGAGCGAGCCGACCATATGGCCGAGGTTTGGATACACGCCGAGGGGAAGCTCCGTAAAGTCGCGGAGCCAGGCGATCATTCCCGGAACATGATCAATGGGCAAACAATTGATGAGAATGGCACCGACGCCCATCGACTCGAGGCGGCGGGCCGCTCGTCCAAACAGGTCGCCTTCCGGCGGCCCCCAGTGCTGGCCGTAGACGCCGCAGACGCCGTGCCGGCAGCGCCTGAATGAGAGCCAGACCGGGATGCCGGTGGCCTGCAGGAGCTCCACCGTCCTGTAGGTGATCGGGTCACGGATCAGGGTCAGGGTCTCCAGCAGGATGAGGTCGGGCGGCTCTTCCTGGAAGACGCGCGAAAGTAACTCGACGGTCTCCTGCCGCATCGGTGAGTTGATCTCCTGGGAGATCGCGAAAGCGACTGCGCAGTCTTCTTGCCTACCTGCTCTCGCGATCGCCTGCCGGGGAAGCTGGATGCCAAGCCGGGCAATGTCCATCCAGTGGCCGCGCTCGGGACTCAGCCCACGCAGTCCCTGTTCAACCTCGGGCGCGGAGAGGATCGACCACGTGTTGGTGGAGATGACATCGCACCCGCTATCGACGTAGCGGTTGTGCACCTCGAGGACGGCCTGAGGTGCCCGGTACAGAGCCCAGGTGCCCCAGAGCTGACGGTCCAGTCCGGGCGTGCCCTGCTGCGGCCGCAGCCGTTGAAGCTCGGTGGCAATACCCCCGTCCAGGATCAGGCAGCGATCAGCCGCGACCAGCTCTTGGAGCCGCTGGTAGGCCTGAGCGCGCGCTGGGATGGTCAGGCCCACCCACTGCCTGATTCCCTTAAACGGACCGGGTCGCTAGAGTCGCTCGGCGTACTCACGGTTAGCCCGCTTGAGCGTCGGATCACTGCCCAGGAAGGCATGCTTGGACATGTCCGGTGAGTAGCGACTCGCCGGGGGCCGGCGGCCCAGGGCCTCAGCGACGGCTCGGATGTGATGCGGTCCAGCGCCGCAGCAGACACCGATGTAGCGGACTCCGATTTCATTTGCGGCCCGGGCGAAGTCACTCAACTCACCTCGAGTGCAGGTGAAGGGGTCGAGCGCAGTCGGAAATGCGCGGACATCGGTCGATGGGTCGCGAAGCGACTGCATGGTCGGCTGCTCGGTCGTGGTCCTGTAGGGCACCGGAAGCGCGGCAATCGGGCAGGAGACTGCCGCTCGCATCTCCTTCAGTAGGGGGAGCATCGTCTGCGGTCCGCGGGCGCAGTTGAGCCCGACCACGTCCGCCCCGGCGTCGGCCATGCGCTTGGCTGCCTCGGCGGCCGTGTAGCCGTCGCGAGTCTTCGACTCCTGGTGAATTGCCAGGGTTACGACGGTCGGTAGCCCGGTGGCGCGCATCGCTTCGAGCGCAAGCAGCGCTTCGTCCAGGTAGCCAAACGTCTCGGCGATCAAGAGTTCCGCTCGCTCCTCAACGGCCCAGCGCAGTTGTTCATCGAAGATCGCCCGCACCGCGCCGCGAGTGCTCTCATCGGCCGCGTAGATGTTGGTGTTCGAGAGGTTGCCGGCCATCAAGGTCCCGGTCTCCTGCGCAACCTGGCGCGCGAGGGCCAGGGCATTGCGGTTTAGCGGCTCGAGGAGGTGCTCCTTTCCGATGATCCGAAGTTTCTCGCGATGGCCGTAGTAGGTGAAGGCTTCGACGATGTCCGAGCCGGCGTGAACGAATTCGCGATGGAGCTCTGAGACGACTTCGGGATGCTCGAGCACGACTTCGGGAACGAAGGCGCCCGCCTGCAGATATCCACGCCGCTCGCATTCGAACAGGTAACCCTCGGCACAGATCACGACGTCCTGCTTCAGCCGTTCCAGCAGGCCCTTCTTCACGCCGGCGTCCGTTTTAGCCATGAGATGTCCTCCCTCCTGATGGTGAACCGCCAAACGTTGCCGCCGCTCCGATCCAAAATCGATGCTAGCACGCTATCACTGAGTCGAAGGCTGGTAGCCGACGGGCCGTGCTTGCGGATTCAACACCGACCGTGGTGGTTTCCCTTGAAGGTAGCGCAAGGCCTCCTCCGCCGCCATCACCCCCAGCTGGTGAACCGCGTCGTCCGAGTACCAGGCGATATGCGGAGTGATTGTGACATTGGCGCGATGGAGAAACGGCAAGGAGAGATCCGGAAAGGGTTCGCGTTCCAGGACGTCCAACGCCACCGCCGCGACGATCCCCTGGTCGACCGCGGCCTGTAGCGCCATCAGGTCGATGAGCCCCCCGCGCGCCGTGTTCACGATGACCACCCCCCGACGCATTTTCGCGAAGGCCCGCTGGTCGAGAAGATGCGTGGTCTGCGCGGTCAAGGGAGCATGAAGGCTGATCACGTCACTGGTGCGCAGCAACTCGTCAAGAGACATTCCACTGACACCCAGCTTCCTCAAGCGTCCCGCGGACATGCGCGGACTGTATGTCACCACTTCCATGCCGAAGGCCCGCGCGCGCAGGGCAACCTGCGAACCAATCCTTCCGAGTCCGATGATTCCCAACCGGCGAGCGGCGAGGCGATGCATTGCCGGATACTCCATGCAGGCCCAGCCTTTCTCGGTCCAGCTGCGCTGAAAATGGTTCAGGTGACGGACGGCGGCGAGCAGCAGCAACATCGTGTGGTCAGCGACCTCATGGACGGCATAGTCAGGTACGTTGGCCACCCAGATTCCCTTCTCCGTCGCCGCCTCGACATCGATCGCGTCGACGCCGACACCGCAGCGCACGATCAGGCCCACCCGCCTCAGGATGGCGATGGCGGCTTTGTGCAGCGGCACGAAGGTCACGATCATCACGTCGGCACCGGCTGACCTGGTCGCCACCTCTTCGGGCGAGAGTCCATCCGGCAGGAGGTCGTAGAGCGCATGTGCCGCCTCGAGGGTCGCCACGGTCGCGGCGAGCATTGCCCCGGCATCCGTAACCACTACCTTCCCGGTCGGGGCTGCGGCGACCCGTGATGCCATGGAATAGATAATATTGCTGCCAATGGCGTCAACGAAGGGCACGCGCTACGTCATTGTCGGAGCGGGCGTCCACGGCCTCTCCACCGGGTGGCACCTCGGTAAAGAGTTGAAGGCCCGCGGACTCGGCTCCGGCCACGATGTCGTCATCCTCGATAAGACCGGCGTCGGCGCCGGGCCTTCCGGCCTCGCCTGTGGGGTCGTCCGCAACAACTACTTCCAGCCCGCGATGCGCCGGCTCATGGCACACAATGTCTCGGTTTGGGAGTCGGATCCACAGGCCTTTCATTACCATCCGGTCGGCTTCATGCAAATCAGCCCGGAGGTCATGCACGCCGATGTCGCGCAGGTCTATGAGGAGCAGCGGGGCATCGGTTACGATTCCGTCCTCGTTGAAGGGGAGGCCGAGTGCCGGCAATACATGCTGGAAATGTTTCCCGACTGGCAGGCGAAGGGGATCACCGTCGTCCTTCACGAAAAGAAGGGTGGCTACGCCGAGAACATGCATTCCATGCGCGCCCTGGCCGCCAAGGCCCAGGCGGAGGGTGTCGAGATCCGGGCGGGTGTGCGCGTGACCGGCCTTCGGTTAAACGGCGGGGCGGTGGTCGCCGTGGAAACCGACCAGGGCGAGATCCCGTGTGACCAGTTGATCGTCGCCGCGGGACCATGGGTGCGGGATATCTGGCACATGCTCGACCTGCCCTCCACGGTCAAAGTCCTGGGCCGCGATGGCAAACGGTACGAGAGGCCGATGTGGACCTACTGGTGCCTGCAGGAAGGGACGCTGGGCGTAGACCCGAGCTATCTCACGGACGCCCAGGGCAAGATGCCGCCGGTGATCCATGTCGATACCGACGCGCCGCTCTGCGACGACGAAGGCGGGGCAGTTATCACTGACAAGCTGTGGGGCCTCTATTACAAGCCAGACTTCAACTTCGGTGGCGTCCAGGGCGGGACGATGCCCTGGAAGGTCGAGGTCCCTGCGGACGACGTGAAGGTCGACCCGTATGGCCCCGAGAGTAAGGAATATGTGGTCGGGCCCGAATTCGAGCGCATGTGGACCTCCGGCCTGGCCCACTGTCAGAAGCGCTTCGAGGGCAAGCGCGGCCTCTACCGCAAGGCGCCGTCCGGTGGCATCGGCGCCTTCACCCCGGACAGCTTCCCGGTTTTCGACGCGTTCCGGCAGAATGCCTACGTCATCGCAGATTCAAACCATGGCTACAAGATGATCGGGGTCGGGGCACTGGTGGCGAAAGAGCTGATGGGTGAAAACCAGGCGCTACTGGACCCGTTTCGTTTCAGCCGGTACGAGCAGGGCAGACTTCACCCCAGGAGCCACTCGCCCTTTCCCTGGAGCTGAGCGGGCGGCCGCGACCCTCCCCGCCGGGGGTCGCATTCGTCGCACACTGCTTGCTGAACCAGAACGCCAAAGTCCTCGGGGGGGCTCGTTGCCCGGGGATCTATTCACCGCTGGTAGAGGTGTTGCGCGCGCAAAACTGGCGGATCGAGCAGATGCCCTGCCCCGAGCTGGCCTTCACCGGCCTTAATCGTTTCTGGGCCGTTCGCGAACAATACGACACGGCTGCCTACCGCCGGCACTGCCGCCGGCTGGCGATGCCGGTCGCAGCGGCAATCGCCGAGCACATCGCCGCCGGCCTAACCGTGGTCATCATCGGCCTCGAGGGCAGTCCATCGATGGGCGTCTGCATCACCAGCTCTGACCCGAAGCGAGGTGGGCGGCCCGAGTGGCCCGAAGGCACCGATGAACTGCAGCCCGGCCAGGGGATCTTCATGGAAGAGCTGCGCGCGGAACTAGTGTCGAGGGGCATCCCTGAGCCTCGCCTCACAGGCATTACACACCAGCTTCCCGATCACGACGAGTTGGAGGAACGTGCCAGGCTCAAGGCGTTCCTGGTCAATTGACGGCGCCGGCCGCCGATCGTCCGACCTGCTAGATCAGCCGAACTGGAGCAGCACCTTGCCAAACTTGCCCGGTGAAGCAAGGTGTTCAAGGGCCTCTTGCACATGATCGGCTGGAACCACCCGCTCGATCACCGGCCACACCCGTCCGAGCGCGAGCAGCGGCACCACCGCGCGGGCGAAGGCTCGCATCGCCGCTGCCTTCTCCTCCGGGGAGCGCACCCGTAAAAGCGTCCCCACCAGGGTGGCCCGCCTGCCCATCAGGGCACGGAGGTCCAGTGTGGCACTCGAGCCGCCTCCGGTGCCAACCACGATGATCCGCCCTGAGGTCGCGAGCGCCTCGAAATCCCCGGCGAGGTTGCTGGCTCCGACCAATTCGAGAATGACATCCACGCCACGGGCGTCGGCGAGGGCGACCGGCTCGGCCCCCAGCTCGCGCAGGCGCTGCGCCGCGGCGGGCGTTCGCACCGAGGCCAGCACCCGGGCGCCGGCTGCCAGGCCCAGCTGCACGGCCGCGGTCCCCACCCCGCCGTTCGCCCCATTCACCAGTAACGTCTCGCCCATGCCAAGCCGCGCCTGGGTGAAGACAGCGTCGTGGGCGGTAACGAAGACCTCCGGAACGGCCGCGGCCTTGGCATCATCCAGGTTGTCCGGCACCCGGGCAAGCTGGTTCTCGGGTACGCAGACCATGTCACTGAGACCGCCGCCACCGACAATCCCGAAGACGCGGTCGCCGGGTCGCCAGCGCGTCACGCGGGGGCCGATCGCGTCAACCGTCCCCGCAACCTCCAGCCCCGGGATGTCCGGAGGCGAGTCGGGTGGCGGCGGATGTTTTCCATCCCGCTGCAAGAGGTCGGCAGGATTGAGCCCCGCGTGGGTTGCCTTGACCAGCACCTCGTGAGTCCCGGGCAGAGGGTCGGGGCGCTCCACCAAGAGGGCGCGACGGTCAGGCCGATCCTCGAAGATCACAGCCTTCATGAATCATGAAGAGGATACATGCCGCCGGCGCAGCGGCCCGACAATCTTCGGTAGCGACACCGGAGGAGATCGGCGCCGAGCAAATCGCAATGGCGCGGTGGAGGGTTGACGCCGGGCGAAATGAGTCGATTTGCCTTCGTCACCAGGGACGGTGGCGGCAACGTCCCGCCCGCGGTCGGCATCGCCCAGGAGCTCGCCGCGCGCGGTCATCGCGTGGACTTTGTTGGCTACGGGGTGCAGCGGAAGCGTTTCGCGGAGGGCGGGTTCGCCTTCAGCGCCCTACGACGAAGTGGTCATTTCGATGTCTACGGTGGGACCGATCCGGCGCAGCGCCTGGCAGGGCTGATCCGCAATGTGTGGGCATGCCCCGAGCACCTGGAGGACATCCGGGATGCGGTTGAGGACACCGCTACCGATGTCCTCGTCGTCGACTTCCTCATGCAGGGCGCCCTGGCCTCGGCCGCGCAGCTCACAATTCCCGTCGCCGTCCTTGCCTACTCCACCGTCGCCGGCCTGGTCCCTCCACCCTAGTCGCCAATGGGAACGGCCCGCCTGACCGCCACCAACTAACTACGAGGACGGGTCGGCCTGCCTGAATTGGTGCGGTTAAATGACGGCTGGCTCGTCTACCTGACCTTGGTCACCACCATCCCCGAGCTCGATCCGGCCGCCGCCAACGCGAGCGGCGAGGTTCACTACGTTGGCCCAATCTTTGAACGGATTCCAGAGCAGCGTTGGGATTCACCCTGGGACCCGGATGACGATCGGCCGCTGGTGGTCGTCAGCTTCACCACGACCGGCCTCTGGGACCAGGGCGGTCGCCTCCGCAACACAGTCGAGGCCCTTGCCGGCGAACTGGTTCGCGTGATCGCGTCCGCACCCCGGGGTTGGGACGCGACCGTACCCGACAACGCCACAGTACGGCGGTTCGTCCTGCATGCGTTGGTGATGCCCCATGCGGCGGTTACCGTTACGCACGCCGGCCATGGAACGGTGGCGGCTTCCCTCGCGCATGGCGTGCCACTGGTGGCTCTGCCCAACCCCGCCGCTGACCAGCCATTCCTGGCCGCAACCCTGGCGCGCCTGGGAGCCGGACTCGCGCTCGATGGCGCCTCGGGACCGGACACCATCCGAACGGCGGTTAATGAGGTTCTGAAACAGGCTTCATACGCAGGCGCGGCCCGTGCACCGGCAGTCAAGATCCGGGCCATGCCAGGAGCCGCTGGCGCGTGCGACGAGTTGGAGCGACTCGCGGAGGCGAAGGTTACAGCACCGGTCTGATTGCCTGCCGAGAGCTCTATCGCGGAATCAGGCGGCTGCTTACCCGGGGAGCCCGGGGCGAATTCGGCCTCTTGTCAACGATCTTTTCGATCAGATCTCGAAGGGAGCTCTCGACCTCACGCCGGCCCAGGCCAAGGTCCCGCCGCAGCACCTTCCACACGTAGACATCCGTTACCGCCGTCAGCTGGACCAACTTTCGCCTTCGCTCTGCAGCGGGCAGCCTAACAAGGAGTGGGGAGAAGACTCTGTGCACCCATGCCTGGTGGAACTCCCGACCGGACTGCACACGCTCTGAAATCGCTTCGGTCCTCGGCTCCTGGGCAAGCAGGTGGAGCACCTCGTCGCCACGCATCTCATGGGTCTCGACCAGGATGCGGACCGCGCCCAGCACATCTCCTGCGACCGTCTGGGCGCGCTTGCTTCGGATATCGCGGGCTCTCTCTGCGGCAACCGTGGCGAACAGCTGCTCCTTGGAGCCGAAGCGGCGGACGACCGTGCGCACGGTGACGCCGGCTCGGCGGGCCACATCTTCAAGCGACACCTGATCGTAGAGCCGCTCCTTGAAGAGATCTCGTGCGCCCGCGAGGATGCGCTCTCCGTTCGCCATGGCAGCCTCTGCCCGGGCAGTCATGCGGTAGCGTCGAGTAGGGCTGCGCAAGCCATCGGCCATTTGGCGTCACCCTACCGAACATGGAAATGGGGAGACCGCGGCTACTCGCAGCAATTTGATGTCATACTACGGGACATGAAACTTGCGGAGGGGCCGGGTCTCGATGGCTTCGAGCTTGAGTTCACAAGCCGGGGAGTTGGCGCACCGCTGCTGTTGGTTCACGGCGGACTCCTGACCGGGTGGTTTGATCTCCTCTCGCGAGAGCCCGCGCTCTCGGAGCGATATCAGCTGATCAGCTATGACCGGCCAGGCTACGGCCGCAGCCTCCTGCCCTCGGGCCCGGTCAGCATTGGTGCCCAATCCCGCTGCTGCCTGGCGCTCATGCAGCATCTCGGTGTTGAGGCCGCGCACGTTGTCGGCCATTCGATCGGTGGCTGCAGCGCGCTTCAGTTCGCCCTTGATGCCCCCGATGCCGTCAGGTCGCTGGCGCTCCTCGAACCACCGGTTCTGACCGCCGTGTCGGACCGAGCGGGGGCCCGCGTAATCGGCGAGTCGGGCCAGCGGTGGCAGCGGGGAGATGCCGCCGGCGCGATTGACCTGTTCATGAAGGGAGTGGTCGATCCGGGTTATCAGAAGTTTTTTGAGGACGTCTGGCCAGACGGTGTCCATGAGCTAGTCCGAGGAGCGAAGACCTTCTTCGAGGTCGACCAGCCTTCGGTGCAAGGCTGGAAGTTCAGCGCACCTGAACGGCAGTCGCGTCACGCAGCCGGTTTTACTCGTGATCGGGGACGGCAGCGATCGCGTGAATCCAATTCGATCGCAGGTGCAGCGCTCGCTCCTGGAATGGCTGCCTAAGGGTGAATCATTGACGCTGCCGGACTCGACCCATCTCCTGCCACTTCAGAATCCGCGCCTTCTGGCCGAGGCGCTGGTTGATTTCTATGGTCGCATCGATGCCTGAGATTGTCGGTGAAGTGGAGATTGCGGCGCGTTTGCACATTGACGAGGATGCGGTGCACACTTGGGCAGCGTGGGAGTTCCTTCCTCCGCCGGAAGGTCGAGTGGCAGGCTTTCCCGCATGGCGATGGATTACCGTTCAGAATTGGGCCATGCGCACCGGGCGGATGGGGCTGGAAAGGGCGATACTCGAACTGCTGCGGCGACGAGTGGGTGGATGGGACCTGCCAACGCTTCGCGACGCACTCGCGGAGGGCGGGATCTTCACCGAGGTCGAACCGACTCAACTGACACGCACATTGGAGGATCTACTGGAGGCCGAACTGGTCGTGAAGTTGCCCGGAGAGCGCTGGTCCCTCTCACCCCACCCAATGTATTGAGAGGTCTCGCGACCCGCAGGCCCTTCAGCCTGAGCCGCCGCTGCGGTCACCGATGCTCGTAAGTCCTTGATCGGCCGGATATTAGAGATTAGTAGAGGAGATAGAGCAATGAACAACACGCCGAGTGCAGCGGGCCGCTCGCTTGCCCTGATAACGGGGGCATCCTCTGGAATTGGGCGAGCCTATGCGGAGCGACTGGCCGCCGACGGGCACGACCTCGTGGTTGTCGCCAGGAGGGGCGATCGTTTGGAGGCGCTGAGACAGAGGCTCGAATCCGAGCACGGCGTTTCGGTCCAGCCGCTTGTGGCCGACCTGTCGACCGAATCGGGTATGCGGGAGGCCGATGCGGCGGCGGCGCACCCGCAGATGGAGATTGTTGTCGACTGTGCAGCCCTGGCCCACTACATGCCGTTCCTGAATCTCCCCCTCGAGCAGGCGGAGGAATTGGTGAAGCTGAACGTTCTGGCACCGGTTCGTTTGATCCGTGCCGCCCTACCGTCGATGGTCAAGCGGAAGCGTGGCACGATCATCAGCCTCGCCACGCAGTTGGTCTTCAGCGCCACCGCGGACAACCCCCAGCTTCCCAAGCGCGCGGTGTACGCGGCCACCAAGGCCTTCCTCTTCACCTTCATCCGGCTGCTCGCCCTGGAGCTGCGTGAAAGTGGCGTGAGGCTACAGGTGGTTTGCCCGGGGGTTGTGAAAACCGAGTTCCACACCCGGCAGAACATGGACATGTCCCACATGCCCAGGCTGGAGCCGGAGCAGGTGGTTGAGGCCAGCATGCTCGCCCTCGAACGCGGCGAGATCGTCTGTATCCCAACTCTGGAAGACGCCAACACGCTGCTGCGCCATGACGAGGCGGAGATCGCGATTCTGACGGGCGGGATGCGCCCGGTGCTGGCGGAACGCTATTCACCCCGGTCAGCGTCGTGACCGCGTTGTGCGGTTGTGCATGCGGTTTGGCTCGGCTGTGGGCCACTCATCCCCGCTCTAAAGTGACGAGTCCTACGACACTGACTTTGAGAGGGATTCGCGACAAATGGGCCGAATCGGTCTAGACGGGCGATCCAGACCTCGGCAGGGCCATGCCCACTGAGACTTCAGGTCTGGCATCACGCCATGGAGTACTCCTTCATCGAGCACGTCCTCAAAGCTGACGCTCTCCACGCCAGAGTCCTTTTTGTAGATGCGCACCAGGATGCCGGGCGACCGGCTCCGTGAGATGGGCCGCGCCTATATCCAGTTGATCTCCCACCGTGAGCTGCTGCTCTTCCAAATGCAGGCCTAGCCGCCTGCGCCGACGATGCCATCCGGGAGCCGGTCCAGGCTCGCTGGCTCGGGCTGCGCGATCTGGTTGACGAGTTGAGCGGTGCGCCACAGCACGCAACGGGCGATTTCATCGCGCGCGGCATGCTGTTGAACGTGGCGGCCTGCGTGGGGACGATTCCGGCGCGGACCTCGGAGAAATGGGCGCACGACACGTTGGGATTCGGCTAGCCAAATTTTGTTACCTCGTGTAGTGATTGAGTAATCAGTATCTTAGGAGGGACGTTCCGATGATGACCGCGACTCGCAACCCATGGCCATCGCGAAGCATCTCCCGGTAGACGGCGCGCACGGTGCCGCGATCTGGATATGCCTGCTCAATGAAGAACTCCTGCAGCTGGCGATCCTGAGCGTTGTACAACAGGATGCACTCTGATTTCTGGCCGTCGCGGCCGGCGCGACCCGCCTGCTGCTAGTACTCCTCGAGGCTTCCCGGGAAATCAAAATGGATTACCTGGCGGATGTCGGGAAAGTCGACACCCATGCCGAACGCCGACGTGGCAACGATCACTTTGAGGCGGCCCGCGGCGAACTTCTCGTAGACGTCCTGCCTCTCATCGCCATCCAGGGCGCCGTGGTACGAGGCCGTCGCGATGCCCGCGTTGGAGAGCATGGTCGACACTTCCATCGCGGTCTTCCGGGCACCGCAGTAAACGAGCGACCGCCCTTCACCCGGGCGGATGCGCGCAAGCAGACTGTCCCGCTAATCCGCCTTGCCCCGGCAGCGGACCACCGACATCGAGAGGTTCTGGCGAACGAAGCCGGTGACCTTCCCAACCGGCTCGCGCAGGCCCAGGCTGGCGATGATGTCAAGCCGCACCCGCAGCGTCGCGGTTGCCGTGAACGCACCGACCGACGGCCTGCCGCATGCGCCGATGGCGTCGCCCAGACGGCGGTAGTCGGGGCGAAAGTCATGTCCCCAGCTCGAGACGCATTGCGCCTCGTCAATCACAAAGCGTGACACCTTCAACCGCCGAAGAGCGTCGAGAAAGCCGCGCGTGCCGATCCGCTCCGGTGCTAGATAGAGGAAGCGCAGTTCACCGTCTGATGCTCGAGTCATCGAGTCCCGGCGTTCGTCGGCCGACATCTGACCGTGGACGCAGGCCGAGGGTATGCCGAGCACAGTCAGCCGTGCCACCTGGTCGACCATAAGGGCGATCAGTGGCGAAACGACGATCGTCAGACCGCCCTCGACGATGCCGGGCACCCAGCAGGCGATGCTCTTTCCCGATCCGGTCGGGGCGACGAAGAGCACGTCGGCACCGGACTCGGCCGCGGCAACGACCTCGGCCTGGCCGGGCCTGAAATCCGGCAGGCCGAAGACTTCCTGCAGGACAGTCCTTGCCGCAGCCGATGGCTCGCTGAGGTACCGGAGTCAAAGGCGCGGCCACCCTGTCGACGCTAGCAAAAGCCGACGTACCGGCAACTCATTGAAAAGGTGACGGACGGATAATGCGGGCATGGGCAACTGCTGTACACCAAAGGGCTACCGCTGGATCTTCAGCGAGAAGAAGGCGCGCTCCGAGGCAAGGCGTTACCGAAGCAAGGGTCTTGATCCTACCTCCCGGCGCATCGCCGACTTATTGAAACAGCAGGGCCTCAAGGGCCGCACGCTGCTCGAGGTGGGTGGCGGCGTAGGCGGCATCCAGATCGAGTTGGTGAAGGCGGGGCTCTCTCGGGCGGTGAGCATCGAGCTGACCCCCACCTATGAAGAGGCTGCCCTCACGCTGCTGCGCCAGACCGGGCTTGAGGATCGCATCGAACGCCGGGTCGTGGACTTTGCTGAGGCGGCCAGCGACGTTGAGGCTGCCGACATCGTGATCATGAATCGCGTTATCTGTTGCTACCCCGACATGCCGAAACTCGCCGGGGCCGCAGCCGACCATACCCGAGACGTTCTGGTCCTTAGCTTCCCGAGAGAGGGTTGGTGGATGCGGATCGGGTTAAGCCTGGGCAACCTCGTGCTTCGACTGGCGCGGCGACAGTTTCAGGTCTTCCTCCACTCGCCAGAGACGATCCTCGCGACGGTCGAGCGGCACGGGCTGAAGGCAACTTTCAACCAGCGTGGTCTCTTCTGGCAAGTCGCCGCTCTGCGCCGGACCGCCCCGATACCAGGGGAAGCAGGCAATCATCTACACACCCCCGACCAGAGCCAACGGAGACTCCTCTGAAATTGCCATCAGTTTTAGCGGTTCGCTGACAAGCCCTGCGAGATTTGTCCTAATAGGGTGGTGCGACAAGGGCCCTCACATCCGCTCCGAGTAGCGCTTGCAGACTACCGTCTCGCCCTCGGCAGTAGGGCATACCGGCGCCTCTGGCTGGCGGCCGTCATCAGCCGGACCGGCGACACGCTGAACTTCACGGCGCTCCCCTTGTTCGTCCTCGGGATCACCCATGCCCCGGCCGCCGTGGGAATCACGGTGTTATCCGAGGGCATCGGGCTGATTGTCGGAGGGCTCCTGGCTCAGTCGATCGTTGACCGCCTGCCATTATTCGGGACCGTTACGTAGTTCGTCGTGGGCGTAGCCCCAAATGCGACGATTGACCCCGCAGAAAACGTGATGAGCGTGCAGGTGCTCCCAGCCAGTAGCCGTGCTACACGGTTCAATGCCTTCCTCCCTTTGGACGCCGATAACGACCCTTCCCGATCGCCCTTCCCGGGCAGCAGTTACGCTGCGATTCAGGCCACGCAGACATAAAACCCGAGCGTGGCTTCGAGGGAACCACGCGAGACCAGGAGGCGTCAATAGGTGCAAATCGCATCTAGCCAACGAGTTCAGCAAACGAATATGGGATAGGCTTAGGTAGGAAGGGACTATCGAGGAGACATGCCATGAAACCAGAAGACCTGAAGGGTTTAGATAAGAAGACGGGTGTGAGCCGGGTGTGGATCGCGGTTGCCGCCGCTGCCGGAGCCGCAATCGCCTACCTGGGCGACCCGGAGCGCGGCATCGCCCGACGGACGGCTGCCCTCGGACAGCTTTCGGGGGTCACCAGGGCGGCCAGCGGGCGGGCCAACCGCTGGCGCGAGCTCGTCAGCGCACGGCTATCCCGAAGGGCGCAGGCCCAGCTTCCATCACAGGTCACCATCCCGCACGACTCGGGCCGCTTCGAAGACACGCGGTCGCAGTCGACGAGCGCGGCACAACCGGCAGAAACTAGCCCCGAGTCCAAGAAGCCCCGAGACGTGACCCAATGAAGATCGCCGTTTCCGGCAAAGGCGGTACCGGCAAGACCACCATCGCCGCCACGCTCGCCCGGTCGATCGCGCGCCGCGGTCAGCGCGTTTTGGCGATCGACTGCGACTCGAATCCGAACCTGGCGACGAGCCTCGGACTGGCCGATGACGTCGCCCAGCGCATGCGGCCGATGCCGAAGCGCGCCCTCGATGATGGGCGAACGGTCAGCGATCTCATTGCGGAGTACGGGGTCGACTCCCCGGACGGCGTCGAGCTGGTGCTGGCCGCCCGGGTCGAAGAAGCCGGAGCGGGATGCACCTGCGGAAGTCATTCCACCGTGCGCGGCCTCCTGGCCGAAATCGTCAGCAAGCAGGCCGACGTGACGGTCGTCGACATGGAGGCGGGTCTCGAGCACCTCTCCCGATCCGGTGGCACCCTCAAGTACGTCGACCACCTGATGATCGTGGTGGAGCCCTATGTCAAGTCAACCCAGACGGCCTACCGGACGGTCGCGCTGGCTCGCGATTTGGGCATCCCTCGCATCAGCGTGCTGGCCAGCAAGGTCCGTGGCGACGAGGAGCTCGCGGCGATCACCCGGGTCTGCCGGGAAACCGACCTCGAGCTGATCGGCGTTATTCCGTACGACGATGCGGTGCGGCTGGCGGACCGCGATGGGGCGGCGCCGATGGACGTTACCCCCGATTCTCCAGTGGTCCGGGCCGTCAACACGCTGGCTGACCGGCTGCTCCTGACCACAAGCATTAGCGTTCCTCGGGGTCCGGCGCCTAAACTCGAAGCAGTCTGATTTCAAGGAGGCGGAGCAATTGAGGAAGGGCATTCCGATTTTGACGCTGCTGGCTGGCATCTGGACAGCCGCCAGTCCATGGCTCTATCGGACGTCGTCGGGCAGCATGAGCGGCGGCCACATGCAGATGGGAAACATGGCTCAAAGCAGTTCGGGCGTCGCCGTCACGGCCAGCACGTACTACTGGCACATCGTCCCGGGCGCGATCGCGATCGCCATCTCGCTGGCGCTCCTGTTCTGGACCTCTCGCGCCGCGACCGCGTTGCTCGCCGGAGCGCTGCTCCTGGTCGGGATCTGGACCGCGGCCGGCCCCTGGTTCCTGCCCCAGATGGGCCTGGGCGCAAGTATGAACATGGGCTTGACGGCGGGCGGCGCGCTACGGCACATCGTGCCGGGCGCGGTCATGACGCTAGGCGCAGTTGCCCTCTTCGGCATGCTGCCGGCTGGTCGGCGCGGGCCGGTGGCGGCTCGCCAGACTACCTAGGCAATAGACCTTTCGGCCGTTAGCCTCGCGTTCCTGCGGCGCGTTCGGCGGCACACTCCGCTGCGCGCGCCGCGGACGTGTGGCACCAGCAATCGTCATCACACTCGCCATGGGCCTGGCCGGTCAGACCCTCGAACTCCATGGCGAACGCGCGCTTGCCGGCGTCCTTGCCCAGCTCGGTGAGGGTATAGCGCCCACCATCCATCGCCTTGAGGAATCCCTCTTCCGTGACCCGGTCCATGATCGCCAGCAGGTGATGCTCGTCACCGCCAAGGAAGACCCGAATCTGGGCCGGTCCGACCTCGGCGCCAAACCCTTCGCCGAGCATCCAGTACATCACCTGGAGGATCTCGTCGCGCCAGAAGAGATACTCCAGCTCCGGGCTTCTCGGCTCGTCGGTCGGGAGGCTCATGCCTTCCCGATTATTCCAGCCCGGCGGCCTTGGCCAGTCGCTCGAAGTGGCCGTCGACCGACTTGAGGCCACCTCGCAGCTGCAGCATCGCACCGTTGATCGTGGAAATGTAGCCGGGGAGCTCCCGGGTCTGCGTATCGACTGCTTCGAGGCCACCCGCCAACTTCTCGGCGAAGCCGGCGCCCCTTAAGAGGTGGTAGGCGGTAAGGATCAGGGTGACGGCGAGCACAACGACGTACACGACCGCCAGGGCGATGGTGATCCAGGTCAGGGCGGTCAGCATCTCAGGATCCGCCCTTGAGCCGGCCAACCAGGAGCTGTTCGATCGCCCCGGAATGCTTGTCCAGATTGCCTGCGGTGTCCAGCATCCCTCCAGCCACCCCGATGGTGTCCTGTAAGGCACCGACATAGCTCGTGTTCTTGACGACTCCGGCGGCGGCGCCCAGGCTGCCCTCGAAATTGTGATGAATGTCCCGGGCGCCAAGGACGAGGCGCCAGCACAGGGTGAGGACGAGCGGTGTGATCAGGAACACGATGACGAGCAGGGTCAGGATCCAGACGACCTCGGCGGCGATCAGCATCAGCGGTACCTCGGCTGGTTGACGGCGGCACCGGCGACGGCGGCCAGTCCGTCATCGATCTGTTTGAGGCGCTCCGCCACGATCGTGAGGGCGCCGTTCAATTGCGTCACCTGGGTTGGGATATGGCTGGTTTCGGTTTCGATGGCACGGACGCCCCAGGTGATCTTCCCCAGCGAGCTGCGTCCCTGGTCGCCGCCCCCGATGCTTTCCAGCAGGGTCGCAATCCTCGTCAGAAAGAAGGCCAGTGCCAGCAGGAACGCCAGCGTCAGGAGGCAACTCAGAATCGTGAGCAATAGGACCATGTCAGGCTCCCTTCGCCTGGACCAGACAGGCCGGGCAGCCGGGGCACCCCTGGGCGTGCTTGAGAACGCGTTGCGCCGCCATCAGGATGCCGTTGCTACCCTCCAGGATGTCGGCGGCCACCTGGTTGGTTTGCACGAGCAGCGGGATTTGGGCGGTATTGCGGGCGACCAGCCTTCCCATAATCCAGACCTGCTCCGCGCCCTGGTCGATCCCGTCGGCGACTCGCACGATGAACGAGAGCAGAATGGCCGCCACCAGCGTCACCACCACGCCGATGGCCAGGGCCACCCACCACAGCATCGTCGCCTCCGAGCTCATCGCACCGCCTCCTTGTGTTCCGTCGCTTCCAAAGCGCCGGCGATCGCTTCCGCGCGTTTATTGATCGAGGCCGCCGTCGCCAGGATGTCCGCCGCGACCTCGTTCGTCACCGCGAGGTCCCATAACGGCAGGGTGTTGTTCCGGATTTTCTCGACGGCGTGAAGACAGCGGACGGCGGCCGCCAGGATCCGGCGAGCGAACACGATGATGGCCAGCAGCAAGACCACCACGATCACCACCACGAGTACGCTCAGGATCAGGCCAATGGTCCAGTCTCGACCCAGATCGCTGTCCGAAATCAGGAGTACGTCGGTCACCACAACTGCCTCCATCCTCCTTGAGCTAGATGCGTGAAGCACTTATAATCATATCCTCCGGCAAGCCACCCGCCAAGTAAAAAGGGAGCCGATGGCCACCAAGATCGACGTCAAGACGCCGGCCGAGCGCCTGCTCGAGAGCCTCGGGCCGATGGGAACCTTCCGGGACAAGGCCGAGTACGGCGATTTCGGAAACCCTGCGCGGGCCACCTCCGAGCAGTTCTATGAGCCGGTGGCCAAGGCGGGAAAGGCGAGCCGCCTCGGACCGCTCGAGAAGATCCATGTTTTCTGGTTCGCAGGGATGAGCTGCGATGGCTGCTCGGTCTCGGTCACCGGCGCCACGGCTCCCTCCGTTGAGAGCCTGTTGAGGGGGGCCCATCCCGGTCTGCCGCGCATGCTCCTTCACCACACCGTCTTGAACCTCGAGTCTGGCCCAACGTATCTCGAAGCACATCAAAAGGCGTTAGCGGGCACCCTCGATGCGCCCTATGCCATCGTTCTCGAGGGCTCGATCCCCGACGAAACGAAAGCGGGCGAGACCGGTGGATACTGGTCATCGACCGGCGAGCAGCCCTGGGGAAAAGATGGCGCCGAACGGCCGATCACGACCGCCGAATGGATCGCCCGGCTCGCCCCAAACGCCGCGGCCGCGATCGCGATCGGCACCTGCGCGACCTGGGGCGGGATCCCAGCGTCGCACGGGAATCCCACCGGCGCGATGGGGCTGATGGATTTCCTGGGGAAGGACTACCGGAGCGTCTATGGCCTGAACGTCGTCAACGTGCCCGGATGCGCTCCGGTGGGCGACAACTTCACCGAGACGGTGGCCGCCATCCTCTACTTCCTGCAGGGGTTTGGCCCCCTTCCGGAGTTCGATGAGATCGGCCGGCCCGCCTGGCTCTTCGGCGAGACGGTCCATCGCCATTGCGTCCGGGGCGCCTACTACGAGGAGGGATCATACGCCGAGAAGTTCGGCGACAAGGAGTGCCTGGTAGAGATCGGGTGCTGGGGTCCTGTCGTCAACTGCAACATCACCTCCCGCGGCGCGATTCGCCATATGGGCGGGTGCATGAACTCGGGCGGAGCGTGCATCGGCTGTACGATGCCGGGTTTTCCCGACAAGTTCACGCCCTTCTACAAGAAGTCCCCGGGATCCACGGTCTCCACCACCGCATCGAAGATGGTGGGAAGTTTCATCCGCCCGCTGCGGATGTATACGAACGCCTCGCTCAACCGCGAAGTGCGGTGGGATCTGAACAAAGAGACGCCCAGCGGATGGGCCACCTCGAAGGGTGAGCCCAATGCCGTGGTCAACCTTGGCCACAAGCTGTACGACGTGATGCGGCGCTCGAACGATCGAGGCAAGGCCAACGTGGACGTCTGGGGCAAGCGCGCGGAATGGACCGAGGGTAAGGATCCCACGAAGGATGCCGAGTTGTCCGGCGGCCCGCCGAAGAAGCCCTAGAAAATGTGCTTCCAAAACCTCCCCGTTGAATTCGACGACAAAGGCAACGCGCACCTCAAGGGAGGGATCCCCGATCCGTATTCGGTGAGCACGGCCCGGCCGGAGGTGGCGATGAGCGAGGCCGAGCGAGAGTCCCAGATCAAGCGATTGATGAGCCGCAACGGGCACATCAAAGACCTCAACATGGACCCGGTGACCCGGGTGGCGGGCGCGCTGGCGCTCCATGTCGTCGCCGATCTCCAGGATCGTCGGTACCTGGACGCCCACTCCCAGGCGACCCTGTTCCGCGGATACGAGGTGATCGCGATGGGCCGGGACCCGCGCGACGCCATCTTCATCAACTCCCGGGTCTGCGGGGTTTGCGGGGGCGTGCACTCG
>DATCOB010000003.1:0-2760 GCA_036564925.1 Candidatus Dormiibacterota bacterium
TGAATGCACTCGCCACCATCGCGGCCGCCGTGAACTTGCGGACACCCTTGATGGGAGTGCGGACTTCGCGACCGCCCTGTGCTGTGGTCCGGTCCGCGGGGGCAACGAAATTCCGGACATCCTCCCGCGTGATCAGTCCACCGGCTCCCGTGCCTGCGACCGCGGCCAACTCGACGCCGAGGTCTTTGGCCAGTTTCCGTACCGGCGGCGTGGAGCGTGGGCGCTCGGCTGTCTCGACGGGCCTGGTTTCGACAGGCTTGGTTTCGACAGGCTCAACCACCGAGCGGGGGTTCGGCAGGCTCAACCACCGGGGGTTTCTACGGTTTCGACGGGCTCAACCACCGGGGTTGCGACGGTTTCGGCACGGACCCTGGCTTTGGGGACCGTGGCCATGATCGAGACGATCGCGATGACCACCATGACCACGTTGAACAGGAGCGCGACGACGGCGGCCTGCCGGATCGCAGCGTTGTCAGTGCGGCCCTGGGTGATCAGGACGTCGCCGATGAACTGGGCGCCCGAGCTGCTGAATGCGCTGAAGAGTGCCAGGGAGATCGCGGCACCGATCGCACCGCCCAGCGAAGAGGCCATCTTGTAGATGCCGGAGCCGGCACCGGCCTGGTCGGCCGGGAGGTTGGCCAGCGCGGCGTCCGTGGACGGCGTCGCGTAGAACGCAAGGCCCAGGCCGAAGAGCGCGTAGGCCACGACGGCCAGCCACCGGTACTCGGAGAGGAGGAGGTTGGTGGGCAGGAGCAGGATGCTCGCAACACCGACGATCGCGGATCCCCAGATCATGGGCTGGCGGGGACCGAAGCGCTGCAGGAGCTTCTCGCCGAGGCGGATGAACGCGATGATCATGATCCCGTAGCCGATGGTCAAAAGGCCCGCATCAGAGGCCTGCATACCGCCGGCGATCTGGAGGAGCTGCTGGGTCACGATGAGCAGGCCGATGGTGCCGTTGAGGAGGAAGTTCGAGATCGTGGCCCCGGTGAAGGTCTTGTTCTTGAACAGCTCGAAGTTAATGAACGGCTTGGCCGCACGGCGTTCGATCCGCACGAGGAAGAAAAGGCCCACGACGGCGACGGCGAACAGCCCGATCGTGGTCGGTGTCAGCCAGCCGATCTTCGAGCCGAAGATCAGTACGATCATGAGTGCGAGCATCGAGACCATGAAGACCAGGACCCCGGCGAGGTCGAATTTCGAGGTGTTGGTCTGGACGACTTTGCTCTCCGGAGTGCCGCGCATGAGGAGGATCGCGATGACCGAGATGACGATCGAAGCGACGAAGATCCAGCGCCATCCCACGAACGTTGCCACGTAGCCGCCGAAGATCGAGGCGAGCCCCGAGCCGCCCCACGAGCCGATGGACCACATGGACACGGCGCGCTGCCGGCCCGGGCCGTCCCAGTACGTCTTCACGAGTGCCATGGTGGCCGGCATGATGAACGCTGCCGAGAGTCCTTGGATGGCGCGGCCGCTGAGCATCAGGGGCAGGGCGAACGGTCCCGTGGCCAAGACGATCATGAGGGATCCGAGGATGCCCAGGCCGTTGCCGATCAGGCTGATGCGGACGCGGCCGATCCGGTCAGCGAGGCCGCCCGCCACCACGATGAACATGCCGGAGAAGAGCGCGGTGATCGACACCGCCAGGTTCATCGACGCGACGTCGATGAGGGGGTTCGCCCAGGTCTTATGGACGGGGTCTGAATAGGCGCCGTTGATATCGGCGAGGATGTTCGGGGCAATCGTTCCCGTTGTGCCGGCGAACAGCCAGAAGGTGACGACGCCGAGCACGATGCCCAGAAGCAACTTGTCGTTGCCTTTGAACGTCGACGGGGCAGGTGCAGGGGTTGTGCTTGCCATGACAACTCCTCGCTGCGAGCAGCTACGGTCCTATTGGTTGATG
The DNA here is from genome assembly GCA_036564925.1 of Candidatus Dormiibacterota bacterium. Taxonomy (GTDB): domain Bacteria; phylum Chloroflexota; class Dormibacteria; order CF-121; family CF-121; genus JALYYC01. Next base: position 1,907 of record DATCOB010000003.1, read on the forward strand.
CTTCAACTATAAGCCCGGAACGTCTGCTTTCCTCGCCGCCTGCCATTCAATGGAAAGTCTCGTCGGTCACACGCCGGCCTGAGTCGGGATCCGGACCCTGAGCCACCAGGCCTGCTTCGGGTGATCTCATCGCCTCTTTTTGACTCCGCCAGGGAATCCGCTTGCAGCATGATCCCCGTCGTACCTGGCGGGTTGGTCATGATCGGCGTCCGCACCGCCCGCCAACTCGCCGACTTCTGACACACCGTCCGCAGGATGGCGGTGATGCGTCGGACCTGGGGAATCCAGTTAGCGGCGGCTCTTATGCCACCTTCCGACGTCTGATGACCAGCCCCAGGACCGATGCCAGCGCGAGGGCGGAGAGGATGGTCGCCGACCAGAAACCGGCCCGTCCGCCGGTCAGGAAGTCGCCGGGGACAGCAAACGCCGCGTAGGTCGAAGCCACGATGGCCAGCCCCACAGCGCCGCCAAGTTGCTGCATTGTCTGGAAAAGCCCGGACGCAGACCCGGCGTGCTCCGGTTCGACGTTGCGTAGTGCGAGCGTGGTGAGCGGCATGAACGTCATGCCCGCTGAGATTCCGGTAAAGAGCAGGGCAACCATGACGATCACGAAAGGTGTGTCCGGACTTAGCTGCGTGAGCGGCAGGAAGGCGACGACGCGAAGCGCGGCGCCGAGGATGACGAGGCGAACAGCACCGAAGCGCTCGACCAAGCGCGGGACGATCCGCGACATCGCGAAGATGCTCAGGGGCATCGGCAGGAACGCCAGCCCGGTCACCATTGGCGTGAGGTGCAGATCGTCTTCGAGGTACTGGACCATGAGGAAGAACATCGCCAGCATCCCGCCGTAGGTG
>DATCOB010000004.1:0-54712 GCA_036564925.1 Candidatus Dormiibacterota bacterium
TCATCGCCGAGGGCGCCCGCGGGCGCGACCTCCTTCCCGCGCTGCTCCAGGGCGACTTCCTGTTCACCTTCGGGTTGTGGGTCGCCGTCTTCAGTGTCGGCGCCAGCCTGATCGCCCAGCCGGCCATTCCGTTGAGGGTCCGCTACACCGCCGGGTTGGCCGCGCTGGCCTACCTTTATCTATATGCTGAGCTCGCTCGGACCCGTCGAGCGATCCCCGGCCGCCGTGTGCTCTTCTCGGTCGCGGACGCCGCCATCGTGGTCACGCTCGGCGGGCTGTCGGTTCCCTATACGGACGCCGCGCACCTGCTCGTGTTCTTCGCGGCGGCCCGGCTGGCCCTGCGCTTCTCCGATCCGCGGATGGTCGGGGCCGGCCTGCTCCTGCTGGTACCGTTCGACGTCCCCACCCACGCGCCGTTGCTGCACGTGGTCTTTGACGTGTTCGGGGTCGCGATGGTGATGCTGGTGATTCAGTCGCTCAGGGCGGGCGCGACCAGGCTCGGTCAGCAGGCTGAACGCCAGGCCGCCCTGGCGGTGCTGGTCTCCTCCCTGGCCCGAGCCCGCGATGAGGAAACGCTCCTCGCTCAGCTGCCGGGGCTGGCGCACCCCCTGGTGCCGAGCTGCGCCTGGGCCTTCTGGCTCAAGGATCCCGCGTCCGACGAATTCCGGTCGGTGCGCTGGGCCGGGCTACCCGCGGGCGAGCGCCCTGGCCGCACGTTCACCCCGGCGCTCGGCCTGGATCGGACCCAGCCCGCGCTGATCACCGGGTCGCTGCCCGGCACGTCGTTCGGCCAGCTGACCGTGCTCCAGCCGGCCGCCCTGGATGGCGACGTCCTGGGGCTGATCACCGTCAGCGGCACGGCCGGCCGCTTTGACACCGGGACCCGTGGACTGATCCGGTTGGTTGGCGAGGAAACCGGCGTCGCGCTGGCCCGCTTGCAGGCGCTCGACGAGCAGCGCAACCGGACCGAGGTGATGGAACAGGCCAACCGCCTGGCCGGCCTTGCCGCCGGGCATGCGGCGGACCATGCGACGGCGCTGAACGCCGTCCTGGCGGCGCTTCCCGAGGTGGCTCAGGCGGACAGCCTGCACCTGGAATGGGTCGACGGCGACATGATCGAGCTCGTGGTCGGGTCGCGCGATCCGCTGCAGGGGTTTATTCCGGAGAAACTCCCGCTGGCCGGTACGCGCACGGCCGCGGCCCTGACCTACGGTCGCTCGGTCCGCGAACCGGCCACCGGCCGGCGCCCGGAAGATATCTTCTGCATCCCGGCTGGCCTGCGCCAGCTCGCCGTCGTGCCGATCCGCTGCGCCGGCATCGATGGCACCCTGCAGCTCGGCCGCCGCGGGGCGCGCCCGTTTTCCCCGCGGGAGGTCCTGCTGCTCCAGTTGCTCGGTGAGCGCATGGCGTTGCTGTTCGCGGCCGGGGTCACCGGGGGCGTCCGGTGACCGCGCCACGCTTGACCGGGACGGTCAGGGCCGCCAGCAACGCCGACGGCATGGTCAGCGACATGCGCCTGCTGGTCCAGGGGGTGGAACGGCCAGCGGGGCTCGAGGACGCGGCGTCCGTCGAACGACTGGTGACGTCGCGCGTCACGACCATCCTGATGCTCCTGCTGGTCGGCATCATCTTCGCCACCTCGACCGTGCCCGACCTCGGACCCAGCCTGGCCGGGGCCATCCAGGCCCACCTCTAGCCGGCCACCCTCGAACAGCGTCGCAAAATCAGCAATTTACGACGCAACAGCTATATCGGCGATTACCCGTTCCCAGCCGTCCAGGTATCGCCGAGCACCCGGACTGGGCCGCCGAGCTGCTCGGCCATGATCGCCTGGATCGTCGCGGCGATCGGCGGTCGCAGGTCGAGCTCGGTCAACCGGTCCGGTCCGACCCACTGCCAGCCCGCCAGCACGGTGTCTGTCGGATCCAGGCGTGGCTCCGCCGGCTCCGCGACGTCCGCCCGGTAGATCAGGTTGACCGTGTGGCGGTCCGGAGCGAGGATCTCGCCGACGATCAGGAGCGGTCCCACGCGGGCCTCGAGGCCGAGCTCCTCCCTGAGCTCGCGGCACAGGCCGGCCTCCATGGTCTCGCCCGCCTCCAGCCGGCCGCCTGGCAGCACCCAGTACCGTTGGGCTCGCTTGCGATGCTCGACCAGCAGCAGCTGCGCCTCTCGCACGATGATCGCGCCCAGGCGGACCTGCGGGGTCACGGGGTCAAAGGTCCGCAGCAGGGAGGCGAGACTGACGAGTGATGCGCTCATCCTAGGCCCCCTAGTTTTGCGGGATGAGGAGCGTCTGCCCGGGCGTCACCGTCGGCGACCCCAGGCGGTTGGCGGCGAGGATCGCCTCGATGTGCTCGCGCGGATCTCCGCGGAAATGGGCCGCCGCAATGCTCCAGACGGTATCCCCCGGGGCAACGACCACCCGGTCATAGTGGACCGGCCCGCTGCCGTAGGCCAGGCGCGCCGAGGCGATCATCAGGGCGCTGGCCAGGAGGATGACCCGGCCCCAGCCGCGCCGGCGGCGAGGTCGTGGATAGGCGGCGTGTCCCTTAACGAACATGTGTTCGGGAGCTACCCTAGCACGAACACCTGTTCGTGTCAAGGCAGGCACGAACAAGTGTTTGCACAGCCCGAACGGATGTGCTAGGATACGCCCGTTTTGCAACCGGCCTTACGTGAAACGGCAACCGGTCCTGGGCTGCGGTTGGCCGCTGTGGTGGCCCAAAAGCCTGTGCTACGATGCTGGGATCGCGGCGTAAGAACCCCTCCTCTCCCCTGTCCACGCCGTCCCGTGCGGCCGATCTGGGACCCGAGATGATCGGCTCTTGGCCGTCGACATCGGCGCAAAAGGGAGGGGACGACATGCCTGAGCCGTTGACCAGTCGGCAGCGGGAGATCCTGGAGTACCTGAAATTCCGGCAGAAGATCAGGAGCTACCCGCCGACCGTCCGGGAGATCGGCGAGGCGGTCGGCCTTTCGTCCAGTTCGACGGTTCAGAATCATCTCAACACGCTGGAGCGCAAGGGCTACATCCGTCGGGATCCGACCAAATCGCGGACCATCGAGGTCGTCGACTTCGATGAGGTCCAGGCCAAGCTAAGCAAGGTCGTCGCCGTCCCGCTCGTCGGTCGGGTGGCCGCCGGAACGCCGATCCTGGCCGAGGAGAACATCGACGACCACCTCGTGTTGAGCCAGGAGTTGATTGGCACGGATAACGCCTTCGCGCTGGAGGTCCATGGCGACAGCATGAAAGACGCCGGCATTCTCCAGGGTGACTTCGTGGTCGTCCGTCCGGGCAAGGACGCGCCCAATGGCAGCATCGTCGTGGCCCGGTTGGAGGACGATCAAACGAACGAGTCCACCGCCACCGTCAAGCGGCTCTACCGCGAGGCCAACCGGCTCCGGCTGCAACCCGAAAACGACGCCTACGAGCCGATTTACACGACCACCGGGCAGCTCGAGGGCCAGGTCGTCGCCGTCATCCGCGTCCTGCGCTAAGGGAACCGCGATCAGGCCGGCTGTTGCCGGTACGGCTCGAAACGCGCGAGCAGCCGCCGTGGCAATTGGCCGCGCATCGCGACGCCATCAGCGCGGTACTCGACCGCCTCCACATTCCCCTGCGCGTGAAACTCGGCCTGGCGCGCGTTCTGCGTGTAGGGCAGCAGCACCGTAATCTCCACCAGGTCGCCGGGCAACGTCGCGACGATCGCGATGCCCAGTTCCGAAAGCCCCTGCTTGCGCAGAGCGGAAATGGGGACCACGGTCTCGTAGGGGGACCAGTCTTCCTCGAGCACCGCGGTCACCGCCTCGCTGCTGAGTTGGTCCACCTTGTTCAGGGCCAGCACCTTGGGCTTGTCCATCACGTCCAGGTCCTGCAGGATCTCGTGGACCGCTTCCATCTGGTCGCGACGGTTGTCGCGCGTGCCATCCAGGACATGTAACAGGAGATCCGCCTCCTGGACCTCCTCGAGCGTCGCCTTGAAGGCGGCAACGAGGTCGGTGGGCAGTTTCTGGATGAATCCGACCGTGTCCGTGAACAGCACCTCGCGCCGATTTTGCATCCGGACCAGCCGGGTCGTCGGGTCGAGGGTGACGAATAACGCATCCTGTATGTGGACCTGCGCTTGCGTCAGGGCGTTCAACAGCGTGGACTTGCCGCTGTTGGTGTAGCCAACGATCGCGACCACGGGATAGGCGACACGGCGGCGGCCCGCGCGGCGGAGCGCCCGCTGCTTGCGGATCTCCTTGATCTCCCGGTCCAGCTCACGGATCCGATGACGGATCCGGCGGCGGTCGCTCTCCAACTGCTGCTCGCCGGGACCGCGGGTGCCGACGCCGCCACCCAGCCGGGAGAGGTCACTGCCGCCCACCAGGCGCGGCAGCAGGTGATGAAGCTGGGCGGATTCCACCTGCAAGCGGCCCTCCTTGGTCCGGGCGCGCTGCGCGAAGATGTCCAGGATCAGTTCGGTCCGGTCGATCACCTTGACCGCCAGCTTCTTCTCCAGGTTTCGCTGCTGGCGCGGCGACAACTCTTCGTTGACGACGAGGAGGTTGAAATTCGTTTCGAGCTTGAGCGCGAGCAGCGCTTCGACCTTTCCCTTGCCGATGAAGAGCGCCGGGTCTGGCTTCTGCCGGCGCTGGGTCTCCGTGCCGACCACGTACACGCCCGCCGTCCTCGCGAGCTCACCCAGCTCGAGCATCTGCTCTTCGACGGCGGCCAGTCCCTGTCCTTCGTAGTCGAGGGACATCAGGTAGGCACGCTCATGCGCGCCATTGGAATTCCGAATCAATTCGCCTCTTCACCCATCATACGGCCGGCAGCCACACCATCGCCGCGTCGAGATTCGGGGGGATCCAGCGGACGCGTGGGTCCGCGCGAAACCAGGTTCGTTGCCGGCGGGCGTACCGCCGCACCTGCTGCACGGTGGACGCCACCGCCGTCTCGAGGGTCATGACCGAGTCGAGCGCGGCGCCCATCTCTGGATAGCCGTGGCCGAGCACGCGCAGGTCGGCGGTCGGGTAGTCGCGTCGAATGCGCGCGACCTCGTCGACGAAGCCGGCCTGGATCATCTCGTCCACGCGCGTCGCAATGCGATGATCCAGTTCCGTAAGCGGCACGTCCAGTCCCAGCATCGTGATCCTCCACGCCGGCGGTTGCGCGCGCCGGGCGGAGCTCGGGGGCTGGCCGGTGACCGCATGGATCTCCAGCGCCCGGATCATCCGCCGTGGGTTGCGCTGCGCCCGTTCCGCGGCCGCCCGATCGATGAGGCGAAGCTCGGCATCCAGCGCCTCCGGTCCTTCGCGCTCCAGCCGCCGCTCGAGGGCGGCGCGGAGGGCCAGGTCGGGCGGGGCGTCGGCGAGATTCCAGCCGTCAAGGAGGGTCCGAAGATACAGGCCCGTCCCGCCCTGCAGCACCGCGACCCGTCCCTCCGCCGCGATTGACAGCACGGCCGCGTGCGCCATCGGCTGATAGTCAGCGACCGTGAAGCGCTGGTCCGGATCGGCCACGTCGATCAGGTGGCAGGTCTGGCCGCGCAGCTCAGCCCGGGTCGGTTTGTTGGTGCCGATGTCGCAATGGCGATACACCTGGCGAGAATCGGCGGAGATCAGGGTCCCGCCGAGACGGGCTGCGAGGTCGATGGCGAAGGCCGTCTTTCCGCTGGCCGTCGAGCCGACGACAGCGATCACCCGCGGGCTCTCTACGGCCGTTTGAATAGGCGCCTCAGCTGGTGGTCCGGCAGGATCAGCGTGGTCGGCCGGCCGTGGGGGCAGCTGATCGGCTCGGCCGTCAAGGCCAGCGAGCTCAGCAGTTGCGCGGCGCTGTCGGGAGGCATGGCATCGCCGAATCGGACCGCGCTGTGGCAGGCGATGAGGGCCGCGGTCTCGTGCAATCGGCGATCGGGCGTACGCTCCTCGGCCAGGTCCTCCAGCAGCCGCTCGAAGACCGGGTTGACGCGGTGCTCAGGGAGTTCCGCCGGAGCCGCGTTGAGCCGAATTGTGAGCGGGCCGAATCGCTCACCCTCGAACCCCAGGGAGTGCAGCCAGGCCTCGTGCGGTTCGAACGCGGCAGCCCGGTCTGGCCCGAGTTCGACGACGTGGGGGATCAGGAACATCTGGCTGGACGGCCGGCGCTCCTCCAGCCGGCGCAGAATGCGGTCAAACAGGACGCGCTCGTGGGCCGCGTGCTGGTCGATCACCACCATCGCCCCCGGGGCTTCGGCGACCAGGTAGCCATCGAGCAGCTGGCCGACGTAGCGCAGCGGCGGGAGCCGGTCCGGCCGGTCGGCCCCGGCGGCCGCCGGCTCGCCGCTGAAAAGCGCGGGCGGTGCGACACTTGCCGTCTCGCGCAGCTCGAGTGCCGGGCCCAGGGTACTCCCGGCAGCCCGCACCTCGTAGACCGGGCTCTGCCGCAGCGCGTGATAGCAGGCGCGCTCGACCGCGCTAAAGACCGCCCCCTCACTGCGGAAGCGAACCTCGCGCTTGGTCGGGTGCACGTTGACGTCGACGTCGGCCGGGTCCAGACGGAGGTCGAGGACCGCCAATGGGAACCTGTCGGGTTCCCGCAATCCGCGATAGGCCTGCTCGACGGCGAAGGCGAGATTGCGGTGGTGGATCCGGCGTCCGTTGACCAGGATGACGATGTGATCGCGGGTGGCGCGGTGCATGGCGGGCGGACTGATCAGCCCCGTCACTGGTCCGTCCTCGATGGCCAGCATGGCGGTGGCGGTGGCCGTGTCCTGGATGGCCGCGAAGGCTGTCCGCAGGTCGCCGTTGCCGGACGTTTGGAAGGCGTGCCGGCCATTGAGCTCCAACCGCATCGCGACACCCGGCTGGGCCAGGGCGAGCTCGGCCGCCAACCGAAGGATCACCGCGTTTTCCGTGGCCGGTTGTTTGAGGAACTTCAGGCGGGCCGGCGTATTGAAAAAGAGCCGGGTCACCGTCACCCGCGTGCCGGGCGGTGCCCCGCTCGCCCCTTCGGCGGTCACGGCGCCCCCCTCGACGACGAGGCGGCGTCCTTCTCCCCCACCCCGCGGCCGGCTGACCGCCTCGACACATGACACGGCGGCGATGCTGGCGAGCGCCTCGCCCCGGAACCCCAGCGTCCGCACGGCTCGCATGTCCTCGAGCGATCGGATCTTGCTGGTGGCATGGCGGGTAAAGGCCAGTGGCAGGTCGATCGCGTCCATGCCGAACCCGTCATCGACGACCTCGATGAGGCCCTGGCCCGCCTGTTCCACGCGCGCCTGGAGCCGGGTCGCCCCCGCGTCGATCGCATTCTCGATCAGCTCCTTGAGGACGGCCGCCGGCCGATCGACCACCTCGCCCGCCGCGATCCCATCGGCGACGGCGGCCGGCAAGACCGCGATCCGCCGGCTGGCGAGGTCAGGTGCCGGCATGTTGCCCCTGCCAGGCGAACAGCTTCTCCAACGCCTCGCGCGGCGAAAGTCGCTCGAGGTCGAGCTGCTTCAGCTCATCGAGCACGGGATGGTCGATCGGCAGAGTCAGTTGCGCACTGGCCGGCGGTCGCTCGAGGGGCCGCTGGCCTTCCAGCTCGAGGAGCACCTGGCGGGCGCGGATCACCACCTGGCGCGGCAGGCCGGCCAGCTCGGCCACGTGGATCCCGTAACTCCGGTCGGCGCCGCCGGCCACCACCTGATGGAGGAACACCACCCGTTCCCCCTCTTCTTTGACCTCCATGCGGTAGTTACGCAGGGCGGGCAGCCGCTCCGCGAGGGCCGTCAGTTCGTGGTAATGGGTGGCGAAGATGGTCAGCGCACGGAGCTGCGGGGCATCGTGCAGGTATTCGAGGATCGCCTGGGCGATGCTCACGCCATCGTAGGTACTGGTGCCGCGGCCGACCTCGTCGAAGATCAGCAGGCTTCGTGGCGTCCCGTGCGCGAGGATGTGCGCGGTCTCGACCATCTCGACCATGAAGGTCGAGAGGCCCCTGGCGAGCTCATCGTGGGCGCCCACCCGGGTAAAGATGCGGTCGCAGATCCCGATGACGGCGGCGTCGGCTGGCACAAAGCTGCCGACCTGGGCCAGTAACACGATGATCCCGGCCTGGCGGAGGTACGTCGATTTGCCCGCCATGTTGGGTCCGCTGAGTAACACGATCCGGGCACCATCCGGGTCCATCGCCAGGTCATTGCCCACGAAACGCCCCGGGCCGAGGGCCGATTCCACCAGCGGATGCCGGCCGCCTCGGATCTGGATACCAGGCTCGTCGCGCAACTCCGGTCTGACCCAGCGATGTCGCGCGGCGACCTGGGCGAGGGCGGTCAGCGCATCAAGGTCACCGAGCCAGGCGGCGATGTCGAGCAGGACTGGTGCTTCGCCCGTGATGCGGCGGCAGAGGTCGCGAAAGAGGGCGTGCTCCCGTGCGACCAGCGCCCCTTTGGCGTTGAGCACGAGGGTCTCCTTCTCCTTGAGCTCAGGGGTGATGTACCGCTCGCCGTTGACCAGGGTCTGCTTCCGCGTGTACTCCGCGGGGATCGGTTCACGGTTCGCGTGACTGATCTCGATGTAATAGCCGAAGACCTGGTTGAATCCGACCCGAAGCGATCGGATCCCGGTGCGCTCCCGTTCGGCGCCCTCGAGCGCGGCGATCCACTCACGAGCCTCGCGCGACCCATCACGGATGCTGTCGAGATCGGCATCGTAGCCGGGCTGGAATACGCCCCCGTCGCGGAGGGTGGCGGGGACCTCGTCGACGAGGGCCCGCTCGATCTCGTCCCGCAGGCCGTCGATCCCGGGCGGCGGCGGTGGCGTGGCGAAGTCCTCCCAGCGGGACGCCGCGACCCGGACCGCGGGCAGCGCTGTCAGCGCCCGGTGCAATTGTCGTAGCTCGCGAGGCCCGCTGAGGCCCTGGCCGATCCGGGCCACGATCCGCTCCAGGTCGGGCATCCGCGCAAGCGCCGATCGCAGCCGACCCTGGCCGAGGGCGTCCTCGTGAAGGCGCTCGACCCGCTCCAGCCGGCTGTCGAGACTCGCCCGGGTGCGGAGCGGTTGATCGAGCCAGCGCCGCAACGTCCGCGCGCCCATCGCCGTGGTCGCCTCTCGCTCCATCAGGGCCAGCAGATCCTCGGCCGACGGCAGGCCGGCGTCACCGCGCAGTCCGAGGCTTCGGCGCGTCCCGGGGTCGAGGTGCATGAACGCCTGCGGATGGTCGGCATGCAGGCGAACGAGACCCGGCTCCAGGCGGAGATGCGTCCGCGCCGCGTACGCCAGCACAGCGTGGGCGGCCGCCAGCGCCTCCGGCCATTCCTCGCATCCATAGGCCGCCAGCGTCTCGACGCCCAGCACCGTCCGGAGGCGGTCGACCGCCGCCCTGGCGTCGAAGTCACGGGACTCGACCCAGGTCACGGGCGTGGTCCCCAGCAGCGGCGCCAGGGCCGGCCGATCCGCCTCGGCCGCGATCACTTCGGCGGGACGCAGCCGGGCCAGTTCATCGCGCAGGGCGGGATCCGTGGCATCGGACCGGATCACCGCGAGCTCCCCGGTCGAGCAATCCAGCGCGGCCAGGCCGTGGTGGTGGGACCGCAGGCAGATGGCGACGACGTAATTACTGGCGGATCCATTGAGGTACGCATCCTCCACCACGGTGCCCGGACTCAGGACCCGCACCACCTCGCGGCGCACCAGGCCACGGGCCGCCTCGGCGTCTTCGACCTGGTCGCAGAGCGCGACGCGCAGGCCCGCCCGCAGCAGCTTGCCGACATAGGCCTCCATCGCGTGATACGGCACCCCGGCCATCGGCAAGCGCTGGCCTTTGCCCAGTTCCCGTGAGGTCAGCGTGATGCCGAGGATCGGGGCCGCTCGCTCCGCGTCCTCACCAAAGGTCTCGTAAAAATCACCCAGGCGAAAGAGGACGATGGCGTCGGGGTGATCCCGTTTGATGCGCTCGTATTGTTGGAGGACGGGGACTGGTTTCAGCGCGGTGGATCAGTGCACGAGCTGGCCGCGAAGCTGCCAGGCGGTGGCCTGCTCGACGCGAACGAGACGGACGGTGCCGACCTCGGCCCCCAGGGGGGCGCGACCGACGACCACCTTGTTCTGCCGTGTCCGGCCGCTGATCTCCCCGCCCTCTGCCCGCTCGACCAGCACCTCCACGGTGCGGTTGAGCCACCGGCCGTTGGCCTCTTCGGCGATCCGCCGCTGGACGTCGAGCAACACGTTGATGCGGCGTTTTTTCTCGATCGGCGTGATGTCGTCGGCCTGACGGGCGGCGGTGGTCCGAGGGCGAGGCGAAAATCCCTGGATGTGGACGACATCGAACTTGATCTCTTCGAGCAACGTCAGCGTGCGCTGGAATTGGTCTTCCGTCTCCCCCGGATAACCGACGATGACGTCGGTGGAGACCGAGAGGTCGGGCACGACCGCGCGGGCGTGCGCGACGCTGGCGCGGTATTCGTCCCGGGTGTAGCGGCGGCGCATTTGTTTGAGGATGACATCGTCCCCGGACTGGAACGGCAGGTGCAGGTGCTCGCAGACGCGGGGGAGGTCACGGATCGCGAAGAGGAGGTCGTCGTGCAGGTGTCGAGGGTGCGAGGTCAAAAATCGCACCCGCCAGATACCGGGCACCTGGCCCACCGCCTCGAGCAGCGTCGCGAGCCGGGCGCCGGTCTGCTCATCGCGATAGGAATTCACGGTCTGTCCCAGCAGGGTGACCTCCCGGACGCCCTGCGCGGCGAACCGGCGAACATCGTCGACCACGTCCTCGAGCGGACGGCTGCGCTCCGTTCCTCGGACGAACGGCACGATGCAGAAGCTGCAGACCTCGTTGCAGCCGAAGATCACGGGAACGTAGGCGGCCAGGCCGTGCGGCACCACGGCGCCCCCGGTCTGGGCGGGGTCCGTCTCGTATTCGCCCTGCAGATCGGCAATGAAGGCTTCGTACTGGCGCATGTCGAACCGGTAGTCCAGGTCCGGAAGCCGCTCGTAGAGGCGGTCCTTCTCCTTGTTCGCCATGCAACCGGTCATGGCGATCGAGCGGCCGGGGCGGGCCTGCTTCCAACCCTTGAGCTCGCGGAACCGTCCGTAGGCTTTCTGCTCCGCGTTCTGCCGGACGCAACAGGTCACCAGGATGGCGAGGTCGGCGGCGTTCAGGTCCAGCGTCGCCTCGAACCCGGCGGCGGTGAGCCCCTGGGCGAGGTAATCGGCATCGGACTCGTTCATCTGGCAGCCGCTGACCCAGAGGTGGAAGCGCCTGCCGGAGGGCGGATGCTTTCGGCCGTGGGCGCGCGGTCGGGAGAAGGCGTGCGGCTCGAACGTCAGCGGGGCGCCCGGAATACGTAGACGAGGTGGCGCGGACGCGTCAGGCATCGGACGAGTCTACTAGCGCGACTCGACCAGCAGGCGGATCCCCGTCCGCTCCTCGCCATCGATCGAGATGTCGATGAAGGAGGGAATACAAACGAGGTCGATGCCGCCGGCGGCGACATAGCCACGGGAGATGGCAATGGCCTTCACGGCCTGGTTGATGGCGCCGGCCCCGATGGCCTGGACCTCGACCCGGGTCTGGCTGCGGACCACCCCGGCGATGGCACCCGCCACCGCGACCGGTTTGGAGGTCGCGGACACCTTCAGAATCTCGATCGCGGCCCGTGCCGGGCGCAGGGCGCCAGCGGCCGGGCTGGCCGATAAGGTCTTGCCCTGGGCGCCGTTCGGGGTCGGTGGTGTTTCCAGGATGTCCAACTTATTCTATCCGGAGGTTCCGAACAACTGGTCGCCCCCCCGACACCCCGACACCTTAACCCCAAGGTCACCCTCCGTCAAGGGACTAGCTGATCGAGACCTCCCGATCCACCCGCTCCACCGAGGTCGCCCGGCCGGACGCGGCGTCGAGCCTGGCCAGGACGGAGTTGAACTGGACCGGGCCCTCGGCGACCTTGAAGCGGTGCGGCACGCCGGTCAGGAAGCGAGCCAAACTGGCCTCCTTGTCCATCCCGATGACGGAGTTCAGCGGGCCGACCATGCCGAGATCGGACACGAAGGCGGTGCCGCCCGGGAAGAGGCGGGCATCCGCGGTGGGAACATGCGTGTGGGTGCCAAAGACGAAGCTGGCCCGCCCATCCAGATACCAGCCCAGCGCGATCTTCTCGGAGGTGGCCTCCGCATGAATGTCCATCAGCCGAAGCGGGGTGCCCTCCCCCTGCCGAAGGATGGCATCGGCGGCCCCGAAGGCGGAGTCGATCGGCGGCATGAACAGCTGGCCCTGGACGTTCCCGACCAGGACCTGGCCCTTGGCCCCCAGGTCGTAGCAGAACCAGCCGCGACCCGGCGCCCCGGCCGGGTAATTATGCGGGCGCAGGATCGGCCGATGGTCCTCGAAGCCGGTCATCATCTCCCGCTGGTCCCAGATGTGGTTCCCGCTGGTCAGCACGTCGATCCCCAGGCTGAAGAGGTCATCGGCGATCCGGGGGGTGAGACCGAATCCCCCGGCCGAGTTTTCCCCGTTCGCCACCACCAGGTCGATGGCATACTCCTGCCGGAGTTGGGGCAGCAGCCGGGCGATGGCCTCCCGCCCCGGACGACCGATAATGTCCCCGATCGCTAAGACGGTGACGACCACTGCCGCATCCTAACAAGGCCGCCGCGATCGACGGCCTGCTGGCCCAGCTGGCAACCGCTCGGATCGGGACGACCTTCAATCCGTTTGCCGACCGGGGAGCCACAGACGTCGCGGACGCTCCGGCGATCCGCCTGGCGAACCTGCGGCAGTACCTTCACGAGCGGCAGGATGCCGACATCCTGGCGATCGGCGAGGCGGCCGGCTACCAGGGAATGCGATGGTCGGGGATCGCCTTCACCAGCGAGCGGACACTGGCCGGCTGGGGACTCCCCTACCGCCGGACGTCGCTGAGCCGGAAGGGCGGCTGGTCCGAACCATCCGGCACCATCGTGCACGGGATCCTCGAGGAGCTCGGCATCGAACGGCGGGTGGTTCTGTGGAACACCGTGCCGACCCATCCCCACCTGGACGGCAAGCCGCTCTCCAATCGCCCTCCCACGCGCCCGGAGACCGAGCAGGGCCTTCGCTTTGTCGAGCGGATCATCGATGTCGTCGGACCGGGGACCATCGTGGCGGTCGGCCGGGTCGCCCAATCGATGCTCGGCGACCAGGCGACCTACGTCCGCCATCCCGCGCAGTCGGGCGCGACGCAGTTTCGCAGCGGCATGCGGGCTCTGCTCGGATCGTCGCCGGCCGGGTCCTGAAAACGAAAGAGGCGGCCCACGCGGGGCCGCCTCTTTCTGCTTACTTGGCGAATTCGATGATGCGGGTCTCCCGGATCAGGGTCACCTTGATCTGGCCGGGATAGCTGAGCTCGCTTTCGATCCGCCTCGCGATGTCGCGGGCAAGGATCTGGGCGCGGTTGTCGTCGATCTGTTCCGGTTTGACGATGATGCGGATCTCGCGACCCGCCTGGATGGCGAAGGATTTCTCCACCCCGTCGAATTCGTTGGCGATGCTCTCCAGTTTCTCGAGCCGTTTGATGTAGGTGGTGAGCGTTTCCCGGCGAGCTCCCGGACGGGCCGCCGACACGGCGTCGCAGGCAACGGTCAGGATGGCCTCGAGGGTGGTCGGCTCCACATCCATGTGATGGGCGGCCACGCAATTGACGAGGGCCTCGGGTCTTCCCAGCCGTTTCAGCAACTCGCCGCCGATGATGGCGTGGGATCCCTCGACCTCGTGGTCGACCGCCTTGCCGATGTCGTGCAGAAGCCCGGCCTCCCGGGCCAGGGAAACGTCCCCGCCGATCTCCGCGGCAGCCATCGCGCAGAGGAACGAGACCTCCTTGCTGTGGGTCAGGACGTTCTGCCCGTAACTGGTGCGAAACGCCAGCGTCCCGAGAAGTTTGATGAGTTCCGGGTGAAGCCCGGTCACGCCGGTCTCGAACATGGCTTGCTCGCCTTCTTCCCGGATCCGGTTCTGGACATCGGCTCGAGCCTTGGTGACCATCTCCTCGATCCGAGCTGGATGGATCCGGCCGTCGACGAGCAGGTGGTTGAGTGCCGTCCGGGCTACCTCGCGACGGACGGGATCGAAGCCGCTGAGGATGACGGCCTCGGGGGTGTCGTCGATGATCAGGTCGACGCCGGTCGCATGCTCGAGAGCCCGGATGTTCCGGCCCTCGCGGCCGATGATGCGGCCTTTCATCTCATCGCTGGGAATCGCTACGACCGAGACGGAGGTCTCGGCGGTCTGGTCGGCCGCAATGCGCTGCATGGCGGTCACCAGGATGTTGCGGGCGCGCTTCTCGCTCTCCTCTTTGACGGTCTCCTCGCTCTCGCGGATCTTCTGCGCGATCTCCTGGCTCAGTTCCTTCTCGAGCGTGGTGAGGATACTGGTCCTCGCCTCGGCTCGGGTGAGCCCGGAGATTCGCTCGAGCTCTTTGATTTGTTCCGCGAGGACGTCGTTGACGCGCTCCCGGGTTCGGCCGATCTCGAGCTCTTTGGCGGTGACGGCCTGGTCTTTCCGCTCGATGTCTTCCAGCTTGCGGTCGATCGATTCTTCCTTCTGCTGGACACGCCGTTCCGACCGTTGGATCTCCGCGCGCGCGTCACGAACTTCCTGTTCCAGGCTCATGCGGATGCGGTGGGCTTCCTCTTTCGCCTCGAGGATCATCTCCTTGATCTGGGTGTCGGCATCGGCCCGCAGCTTGTCGCGCTCCGCCGTCGACACGGCAGCGCTCTGCTGATTGGCGTTTCCGATCCAGAAATAGGCGATGACCGCGCCCACGACCGCACCCACCACGACCCCAATGAGCAGGAGTAATGGATTGGGCATTTGGTTACACCTCGCTATATGGACTTGTGAAGGTTCTTCTCACCGCGCGTGGGCGCGGCGGGACTAGTCGTTACAAGGCGACAAAATCTTGACCATCTTAGTCGCGGGCGCGGACACTGTCAAACCGGCCCGAGCTCTGCCATTCGTCGGTCAGCTGCCGGCACACGCGATAGATCAGTCCAGTGTCGAACCCGCGGCGGCTCAGTCGCGGGCCGATCGCCGCTCGCAGGTGCTGGCGATCCACCGGAGGCCGCTGCTCCAGCATCGCCCGGCCCAGTTGCAAGGCGCGCTCCGCCTCCGCCTCCCGGTCGACCGTATCAAGCGCCGGGGAGGCGTCGTCGTCATCGATCCCCCTGGCCCGCAGCTCCTGGGCGATCAACCCGTAACCGCGGCTCCCGGTTCGGCGCCGGACCAGCGACTGGGCGTACTCACGGTCATCGAGGTAGCCGTCCTGGGCGGCCCGGTCGAGGGCGGCGACGACCGCCGGCGGCTCGAAGCCCTGGCGATCGAGCTTCTGCCCCAGCGTGGCGCGTGATTGCGGCTGCCGGGCCAGCTTCTTGAGGGCGGCGGCGTAGGCGGCGTCGGCGCTGCTGGGATCGACCGGGCGTGCCGCCCGCCGCTTCACGCCGGCTGCAGGACCGCCTTCTCGACCTTGTCGACCTTCTCGACCTTCGCCACGGCCTTCTCCTTCAGCCGCGCGATGAGGTCCTCGCCGAGCTTCGGATTGGCCTTGAGGAAGCCGACCGTTTGTTCGCGGCCCTGCCCGAGGCGTTGGCCGTTGGAGGAGAACCAGGACCCGCTCTTTTCCACCAGGGCGGCATCGACGCCGGCGTCCAGCACACTGCCCCAGTAGGAGATGCCCTCGTTGTAGAGGATGTCGAACTCCGCCGACTTGAACGGCGGCGCGACCTTGTTCTTGACCACCTTGACCTTGACCCGGTTGCCCGTGACATCGAGGCCACTCTTGATGGAATCCACCTTGCGGATATCCAGCCGGATGGAGGCGTAGAACTTCAGTGCCCGTCCGCCGGTCGTCACCTCGGGGTTACCGAACATGATCCCGACTTTCTCGCGCAGCTGGTTGATGAAGATCACCGAGGTGCTCGACTTGGAGATGGCGCCGGTCAGCTTGCGCAGAGCTTGCGACATCAATCGGGCCTGGAGGGCCACGTGGCTGTCCCCCATCTCGCCATCGATTTCCGCTTTGGGCACCAGGGCCGCCACGGAGTCGACGACGATGACGTCGATCGCCCCGGAGCGCACCAGCACGTCGACGATCTCGAGCGCCTGTTCCCCGGTATCCGGCTGCGAGATCAGCAGGTCTTCGGTCTTCACCCCGATGTGCGACGCATAGACGGGATCCAGGGCGTGCTCGGCATCGATGAAGGCGGCCGTTCCACCTTGCTTTTGGGACTGCGCGATGACGTGCAGCGCCAGCGTGGTCTTGCCCGATGACTCCGGGCCATAGATCTCCACCACCCGGCCGCGCGGGATGCCGCCGACCCCGAGCGCCAGGTCGAGGGTCATCGCTCCTGTCGGGATCGCGTCGACGTTTCGCTGGGCGGCCGCGTCGTTCAGTTTCATGATGGCGCCCTTCCCATATGAGCGCTCGATCTGGCTGAGCGCGGCGGTCAATGCCTTCTCTTTCTCTGACATCTAATGTTCCCCTTGCTCGTGGTCGGCCTGGCCCGTCCCGCCCACAATACTACGAATTTGTATGACTGTCAACGCATAACCTCGAGAGTCTGAGCCAGAAGCGTCAACGCCGCGTTGACGGAGTCGCGCCGGTTCTCCCAGCGGTCGCCCGTCCATTGGTGTCGTACCGTCTGATCGTCGTTCGTTGTTGCCACGCCGATAAAGGTCAGGCCGGCCGGCTTGGCTCCCTCGTCGGCCGGCCCGGCCACCCCGGTGATCGAAATCCCGATGTCGGCTCGCAGCAGGTCGCGCACCCCGCGCGCCATCGCCCGTGCTGTCTGTTCGCTGACCGCTCCGTAGCGGAGGAGCGTGTCTGCCGGGACCTTCAGTTGCTCGATCTTCACCCGGTCCGCGTAGCTGATCACCCCACCCAGAAAATAGCTCGAACTGCCCGGCGCGTCGGTGATCGCGGCTCCCAGCATCCCGCCCGTGCAGGACTCGGCCACCGCCAGCCAGCGGTGCTGCCGACGCAGGGTCTCCCCCACCTTGACGGCCAGCTCGAAGATCTCGTGATCGGGTGACAATGGGGTGGGTCACCGGTAGTTGATGAACTGCAAGGGCACCGGCGTCTCGGTCTCTTTGAGAGCCTGGATCACCTGCTGAAGGAGATCCTTGTCGCGGCTGGAGACGCGGATCAGGTCGCCCTGGATGCGAGGTTGGACCTTGGGCGAGATCTGCTTGATCTGCTTGACCAGGCTGCGGGCCAGCTCGTCGTCGATCCCTTTTTGGAGCTCGAGTTTCTGGCGAACCGACCCCTTGGCCGCGGGCTCGATGGGGCCGGGCTTCAGAATCTTGAGCGAGAGCTGTCGTTTTACGAACTTGCTCTGCAGGACGTCGATCATCGCCTTGAGCTTGAAATCGCTCGGGCCCTGCAGGGTGATCTCGTCTTCGCCAAGGTCGATGCTGGCCCCCGTGTCTTTGAAGTCGTACCGCGTAATGATCTCTCGCTGGGCCTGGTTCACCGCGTTGACCAGTTCCTGGCGATCGAATTGGGAGACGACGTCAAACGAGTTATCCTGCGCCACTGCCGCCTATGCTAACCCGCGGCTTTGACAGCTGTGTGTCGCAGTTTTCGGCTCAGTTGTTTTCGTCGAGGTCCTTGACCAGCTCGTCCACTTCGAGCAGGTTCATCAGGACTTCCCGCGACTTACTGCCTTCATACGGGCCGATCACCCGTTGCTCGGCGAGCTGGTCGACGATCCGCGCAGCGCGGGTATAACCGACGCTCAGCTTGCGCTGCAGCAGCGATACGGAGGCGCGACCCTCGGTCGCGACCACGTGGGCGCCCTTGCCGAAGAGCGGATCGCGCTTCATGCCCTCCTTGACCCAGGAGACGGTCGCCTCGACATTGAAGATCTCCTCCTGGTACTGGGGCTTGCCCTGCGCCTTCCAGAAGTCGATGAGGGCCTTCATCTCGCGGTCCGACACGAAGACGCCCTGGAGGCGGGTCGCTTTGCCCGCCTCGACCGGGAGATAGAGCATGTCGCCGCGGCCCAGCAACTTCTCGGCGCCGGTCTCGTCGAGGATAACGCGGGAGTCGATGCTGGAGCTGACGGC
Source organism: Candidatus Dormiibacterota bacterium (assembly GCA_036564925.1). Classification (GTDB taxonomy): domain Bacteria; phylum Chloroflexota; class Dormibacteria; order CF-121; family CF-121; genus JALYYC01. The sequence goes on from DATCOB010000004.1 coordinate 18,044, forward strand.
AAACGCGATCCGAGAGGGGATGTTGGCCTTGATCAGGCCGGTGATGATGTCCGCCGACGGCCGCTGGGTCGCGACCATCAAGTGAATCCCGACCGCCCGGGCCAGCTGGGCGACGCGGCAAATGAGTTCCTCGATCTCTCCGGCGGCGACCATCATCAGGTCGGCGAGCTCGTCGATCACCAGGACGATGTACGGCAGACGATCGAGTCCCATCTCCGGCGCACGGTCGTTGAAGTCGGCGATGTTGCGGACGGTATGGCTGGCGAAGAGCTTGTAGCGGTTCTCCATCTCGGCCACGGCCCAGCGCAGCGCCGATGTGGCCTGCTCCGATTCCGTCACGACCGGAACCAGGAGATGGGGCATGTCCTGGAACATCGAGAACTCGACTCGCTTGGGGTCGATCAGGATCATCTTCAGCTCATCGGGGTTGGCCTGGAACATCAGGCCGGCCAGTAAGGCATTGATGCAGACGCTCTTGCCCGAGCCGGTCGCGCCGGCGATCAGCAGGTGCGGCATCCGGGTCAGATCGCCGACCACCGAGTTGCCGGAGACGTCGGTGCCGATCGCCAGGGAGAGCAGCGTTTTGTCGTTCTGGAAGGCCGGCGTCTGCAGGATCTCCCGAAGGGTGACCAGGCTCGTCGCCTTGTTGGGGACCTCGATGCCAAGCGCCGGTTTCCCGGGGATCGGCGCCTGGATCCGGATCGCGGCTGAGAGGGCGAGCGCCAGGTCGTTCTGCAGCGCGGTGATCTTGCGCACCGGCACGCCATGACCGGGCTGGAGTTCGTACTGCGTCACCGAGGGTCCGGAATTGACACCGATCACGGTCGCCTCGACGTCGAAGCTGGCCAGTGTTTGCTCGATCAGCTTGATATTGACCTTGATCTCGTCATGCAGCCGGTCTTTGCGGACGGCCACGGTGTCGAGCAGGTTCAAGTCGGGTCTGATCCAGGCATGATGGATCTCGTCCTCGCCGACGGCGGTCAGCGGGACCGCGGGATCCGGGACCACGGCGAGGGTCGGTTCCGGCGTCGCGTCCCGCTTGCGTCGTGGGGCCGGCCTTTCCGCCTCCGTGGGCGGGATCAGCTCTTGTTCGATCGGTAGCGGGACAATCGGGGCCGGCGCAGCCCCCATGCCCTGGATTGGGACCAGGACCGGCTCGGAGGTCTCCGATCGCACCACCTGGTTGCGCGGATGCCAGGGTTCTACCGCTTTCGCCGCCTCTTTTACCTTTGGCTCGGGTCGCGCCGCGACATAGTGTTCGCGCAGGGCGGCGACCGCCTCGCGGAGCGAGATGTCGAAGGCGAGCACCAGCGAGCCCAACAGGAGGGCGACCAGGATCAGGATGCTGCCGGCGGTTCCCGCCAGGCTGCGCAGCGCCTCCCCTTCCAGCTGGCCGACCGAGCCGCCGCTCTGGCCGGCCGAGAGGTGGAGCAAGCCGAGGGCGCTGATCAGCAGGAGAGCGATTCCCAGGCCCCGGCCCCAGGTCATGACCTCGATCCACGGCGCCAGCAGCTCGACGCCCGCCGCTACGGCTGCCAGGATGACGAAGACGACGCCCCAGCCGAAGAGTCCGACGAGCCCGCCATGCAGGAAGTGCATCGCCGACCCTCCGGTCTGTACCGCCACGGCCAGCACCAGCAAGCCGGCCAGCAGGAAACAGGCGATGCCCGCCAGTTCGCGCTGCTGCCGGCTCGGAACCTCGAGCTTGGGAAGCCGCGGCGCCTTGATCCGGAAGCGCTGGCGCGAGGCCGAACGCTTGGGGCGCGCGATGCGCTTATGCCGCGTCTTTATGGCTGTAGAGTTGCTGCGACGCTTGCTGGGACGAATGGCGACATTCTACCGTGCAGGAAGCACGGTGCACAGCCGCCTCCCGGTCGAACTCTAATCTGGTATCCAGAACAGACCTCCAAGGAGGGCAAGGGCGCTTATGGCCAGCGCTACAACGGTGAACACCGCCACTTCGTGGCGTGGCCTCCATCCAAGAAAGCCGCGGCTTGGGACGCCTCGGGCCTCCCCCATTTTGACCGCGGCGTAATGGGAAGCGATGCTGGAAAGAAATAGCGGCACCATGCCGACAAGGAACCGACGCTCTCCGCTGAGCCGGAGGGTAAGCAAGACGAAGCCCCCGACGCCGAGGACCGACGCGAGGCTCATGATGAGCATCGCTCGGATCATGGCTTCTCGACGCTCCTTCGGAATCGAAGACGTCGGTCGAACGATGCCGGCGCGCTTCCATGCAATCCGCCAGAGAGCCATGGTCACGCCAAGGATTGGAAAGCTCAGCAGGAAAACGCCGATCATCGGGATCACGACCCGACCATTGCGGTTCACGACCAGCAGCATGAGGAGGATGCCTGCGCCTACCTGGCACAGTAAGGCGACGAACATGAAGCCTGCCCCGACCCAACCCAACGCTCCCGGGGCGTATGGAAAGCGGCGCCCGGCTGCCACGCTCATTCGATTAATTTAGACCCGACACCATGTCCCCCTGGGGGCGTATAACAGGACCATGGCAAACGAAAAAGAGATTCCAGGCGACTACCGGCATCACGACACCCTCGATGAGCGTCTGCGCGAGGAGAGACCGGATAACCAGGCCGGCTCGACAGAGCCCAAAGGCAAGTTCGATGAGCCCGAAACAGAAGCCGTCGGCGATACGCATGCGGGGGTCCTCGACGATGACAACGACTCGGCCGCCGAGGAGCAGGCGGTTCACGTGGCCGATGACGCCCCCGGGGCTTTAGACACCGACACTGACAGCTACACGGGTGAAAAGATCTAACGCCTACACCGGCTGTCGAGATCGTCAAGGGCTGTTGGGAGAGGTGAGAGTGTCTTATGCAGCTTCGAATTTTCAGTTGGATTGATCGTAGAAGTGCGGCGTAGACGCAGTTCACGCCGGCACTCTACCCAGACGATGAAATCCCAGACGTCACCGAGCTCGCGTCGCGACGACGATATACCCTCCACGATCGCCGTCCCGCCCGGTCGAACGGTGTGCCACTCAGCCAGTTGATCGGCATCCCAGTCATAGCGTTGAAATTGCGCGGAAGCATTACGGAGCAAGGGTCCGAGGACATCGCGACTGAATCGTTGCCAATCCCACCCCGGTTGGCGTGGACCGGCGAAGTCGTCAGCACGAATGCGTCCTGCAACGTCCTCGAGGTTCAAGTCTCGAAACTAGGACAATCCAACCACAGAGCGCGCTGTTGCTAGACCTCGACGACGATCGGCATGATCATGGGTCGGCGGCGCATCTGCTCGTAAAGGAACCGGCTCAGCGAGTCGCGGATCGAGTTCTTCAGGACGGACCATTCCGGTTTGCCCGCGCCGATCTTGTTGATCGTGGCCAGGACCTGCTGGCGGGCCGCCTCGAGCAGCGCGTCGGAGGTTTGCTGGTGCACGAAACCGCGGGAGATCAGGTCCGGCCCGGAGACGACGCGCCCCGTGTCCTTGTCGACCGTCACGATGACGATGAAGATCCCGTCTGTCGAGAGCACCCGGCGGTCCCGCAGGACCACTGAGCCGACGTCGCCGACGCTGAGCCCGTCGACGAAGACGTAGCCGGCCGGCACCTTGTTGCCCAGGTGCGGCAGGCCGTCACCCAGCTCGACCACGTTGCCGTCATCGGTCACGATCACGTGATCCTTCGCGATTCCGACCTCCTGCGCGATCTCCGAATGTAGTGCTAGATGACGGAACTCTCCGTGGACCGGCATGAAGAACTTCGGCCGGACCAGGTTGAGCATCAACTTCAGCTCCTCGCGGCTCGCATGGCCGGACGCGTGCACGCGATTGCGGGCGGAGTAGAAGACGCGGGCGCCGTGCTTGTAGCAGTTGTTGATGGTCCGCGAGACGAGCTCTTCGTTGCCCGGGATCGGCGTGGCCGACAGGATGACGGTGTCGCCCGACTTCAGCCGGACTTGCGGGTGCTCCTGGGCGGCGATGCGGGTCAGCGCCGAGAGCGGCTCACCCTGGCTGCCGCTGGAGAGAACCACGAGATGCTCGTCCTGCTCCTTGTTGATGTCCTGAACCTTGATCAGGATGTCCTGGGGAACCTGCAGGTAGCCGAGCTCCTGGGCGATGGTCAGGTTGTTGACCATCGACCGGCCGATAACGGCGACCTTCCGCTTGTAGCGGGCGGCGGTGTTCAGCGCTTGCTGGATCCGGTAGATGTTCGAGGCGAACGTCGAGATGATGATCCGGCCGGAGCACTGGCCGAACAGGTCATCGAAGGCGTCGCCGATCGTCCGTTCCGACGGCGTGAACCCGTCGCGCTCGGCGTTCGTGCTGTCCGACATGAGCAGCAGCACGCCGCGATTGCCGAAATGGGACAGCCGCGCCATGTCGGTTGGGTGCCCGTCGACCGGGGTCTGGTCCATCTTGAAGTCGGCCGAGTGGATCACCATCCCGACCGGCGTTTCGATGGCCAGCGCGGTGGTGTCCGGGATGCTGTGCGCGACGTGAATGAACTCGACTTTGAAGGGCCCGAGCTCGACGACGTCGCCCGCCTTGATCTCTCGCAGATCGGCGTGCTCGATCAGCTTGTGCTCGCGAAGCTTGTTCTTGATGAACCCGAGCGTGAGGCGGCTGCCGTAGATGGGTGCCGAAACCTTCGGAAGGATGTACGGCAGCGATCCCACGTGGTCTTCGTGCCCGTGGGTGAGGAGGAAAGCGAGCACCTTCTCTTTCCGCTCCGCCAGGTAGGTCACGTCCGGCAGGACCAGGTCGACGCCGAGCATCTCTTCTTCAGGGAACATCAGCCCCGCGTCGATCACGACGATCTGCTCGTCGTATTCGAGCGCCATCATGTTGCGGCCGATCTCGCCCAGCCCGCCGAGTGGGATGACGCGGAGCCGGAGCTTCTTAGCCGCCATTGATCGGCTTACCCAAAGAGGCTGAGCTGCTCCTCCGACTTGACCGCGGGCGCCGCAACGGCCGCCGCCGTGCTGCGCCGCTCCGCCATGCGGTCCAGATGCGCCCGGACGGACTTGAAGTCCTGCTCCAGCGGCCCCATCAGGACGCTGTTATACAAAGCCGCAGCCGGATGGTAGATCGGAATGTAGGTGACCTCGTCCTTGACGATGACGCGCCCGTGGACCCGTGAGATCGAATCCTGCCCGGGCAGCAGGCGGACCAGCGCATGGCGGCCGAGGATGAGGACCACTTCCGGCTTGATCAGCTGGAGTTGCGCTTCAAGATAGGGGGAACAGGCCGCCACCTCATCCGGTTGCGGGTCCCGGTTGTTGGGTGGCCGGCACTTCAGGATGTTGGTGATGAAGACGTCGCCCCGAGACAAGCCGATGCCCCGGAGGAGCTGGTCGAGGAGCTTGCCGGCGGCGCCGACAAAAGGCTCGCCTTGCTGGTCCTCGTTCTGCCCCGGAGCCTCCCCCACCACCATGATGCGGGCGCTCGCCGGTCCGACCCCGGGAACCGCATGGGTGCGGCTGAACCCGAGGGGACAGCGACGGCAGTCGTGAATATCGCGGGCGAGAGCCGTGAGGTCAGCGAAGTCCAAACCGCGGCCAGTATAGCCGCGACCCGAGGTCGCGGCGTACTGGATTTCCGCGCGCTTACTGGCTTCCGCCGCGACCGCCTCGATCGAATTCGCGGCGCGGGCCACGGTCGCCCCCGCCCCGATTGAAGCCGCCGCTACCACCACGTGGCGGGCCGCCCCGATCTCGCTCGGTGACCACCCAATCGCCGTTGGTTATGCCCTTGGCTTCCTGGAGCACCGCTTTCCGCGACAGGTTGACCCGGCCTTGGCGATCGACCTCGGTCACCTTGACCTCGATATCGTCGCCGACGTTGACCGCATCCTCGACCTTATCGACGCGATCCTCCGCCAACTGGCTGATATGGACCAGCCCGTCCTGGTTGGGCATGATCTGGACGAAGGCGCCAAAGGGCATGATCCGTACGACCTTGCCGCGGTAATTCTTGCCGACCTCGACCTCCCCGGTCAGGTCGCGGATGATCTGCTCCGCCTTCGACGCCGATTCCTCATTGACCGAGCCGATCACGACCCGCCCATCGTCTTCGATGTCGATGCTGGTGACGCCGGAGTCTTCGATGATCTTGCGGATCATCTTGCCCCCGGGGCCGATCACCTCGCGAATCTTGTCCGGATGGATCTGGACCGTGATCATCCGCGGGGCGTAGCGGGACATGGCCGTCCTCGGCTTCTGGAGCGCCTCGTTCATCTTGTTCATGATGAACATCCGGCCTTCTTTGGCTTGCTGGATCGCGTGCGCCAGGACGTCCACGCCGATGCCCTTGATCTTCATGTCCATCTGCATGGCCGTGACGCCGGTCGCGGTCCCCGCTACCTTGAAGTCCATGTCGCCCAGGTTGTCCTCGACCCCCTGGATGTCACTCAAGACGGCCACCTTGCCGCCCTCGCCGGTGATCAGGCCCATCGCGATGCCCGCCACCTGGCTCTTGATCGGTACCCCGGCATCCATCATGGACAGGCTGGAGCCGCAGACACTGGCCATCGAGGTGGATCCGTTGGAGGACAGGATCTCGGTGACGAGCCGGATCGTGTACGGGAATTCCTCCTCGGTTGGTACCACCGGCAGCAGCGCGCGTTCCGCCAGTGCGCCGTGACCGATCTCTCGACGTCCCGGCGAACGCAGCGGCCGCGCTTCGCCGACGCTGAAGGGCGGGAAGTTGTAGTGGTGCATGAAGCGCTTGAACTCTTCGAGACCGAGCCCGTCGAGCTTCTGCTTGTCCCCGATGGAACCCAGCGTCACGATGCTCATGGCCTGCGTCTGGCCGCGGGTGAAGAGGGCGGACCCATGGGTCCGTGGCAGGAGTGAGACCTCACAGGTGATCTGCCGGATCTCGGTGGTCTTGCGACCGTCCGGTCGGATCCCCTCATTGAGGATCTTGGCCCGGACCTTTTGCTTGACCTTCGCCTCGAAGCTCTTGGAGAGCGCGGGCAGCCGGTCCTCGAACTGCGGGCCGAGCTCTGTGACGGTCTGCTTCTTGAGGTCGTCCAGGGCGGACTCCCGCAGCGACTTGCTGGGGTTGACGAGCGCCTGCTCCAGCCGTGGCTGAAGGAAGGCGTCGACCGCGTGGTCAACCTCCGCGTCACTGACCGGGGCTGGCAGCTCGAGCTTGGGCTTGCCGACCTCCCGCGCGAAGGCCTCTTGCATGTCGCAGATCCGCGCGATCTCGCGCTGCGCCAGGCGCATGCCCTCGACGATGGTCTCCTCGGGGACCTCCTTGGCGCCCGCCTCCACCATGATGATGGCGTCACGCGTGCCGGCCACGACGAGGTCGAGCCGGCTCTCCTCCATCCGTTGGACCGGCGGGTTGACCATCAGCTGATCGTCCAAATAGCCGATCCGGACGGCCCCGATCGGCCCCTGGAAGGGGATGTTCGAGATGGTCAGCGCGGTCGAGGCGCCGTTGATCGCCATCGTCGCGGGATCCGCCTCCTGGTCGACGGACCAGACGGTGGCCACGATCTGGACGTCATTGCGGAAGTCCTTGGGGAAGAGCGGCCGAATCGGCCGGTCGATCAGGCGGCTGTTGAGGATCGCCTGCTCGCTGGGCCGGCCCTCCCGGCGAATGAAGCCGCCCGGGATCTTTCCGGCGGCGTATAGCTTCTCTTCGTAGTCGCAGGTCAACGGGAAGAAGTCGATCCCTTCCCGGGGCGATGCTGACATCACAGCGGTGACGAGCAGCATGGTCTCCCCCATTCGGACGGTCACCGCGCCCGACGCCTGTTGGGCTACGCGTCCGGTCTCCATCGTCAGGGTGCGCCCGGCGAGTTCTAGTTGTGTCTGATTCACGATTCCTCCTGGGCCGCTCTGCGCGGCACTACATAGCGATTGGACGAAGACGTCCCAGGCGGATCACCGCGGTGAGGGGTTAGGGGTTGGGGTTCGAAGAAAAGGAACCCTTTCTCCGTGCACCAATCTCTAACCCGGTGCAGGTGGCCGCGCTGGGCTGGCGTTTGGCTAGGCGATCACCTCCGCAGGCCGAGCTTCGCGATGATCCCGCGGTAACGCTCGATGTCATTGTGCTGGAGATAGTTCAGCAGGCGCCGCCGCTTTCCGACGAGTTGCAGCAGGCCACGACGCGAACTGTGGTCGTGGTTATTCGCCTTGAGATGCTCGGTGAGGTGATTGATCCGTTCGCTGAAGATCGCGATCTGCACTTCGGGGGACCCGGTGTCCGTCTCGTGCAACCGGTTGGAGTCGATCACAGTCGTTTTTGGTGTTGCGGCCAGCCTCGATACCTCCTTACTGTCACCCGCCCGAGTGCCGTTGGCTAGTCGAACACTCGCGCTGGGTCAAACGGCAGTATACCCTACAGTCTCCAATCGAGAACCTGGAGCGCTCCCGGCATCACCTCGAAAACCGCCGGCGTCTCGCCGATCAGCTCCCCATCGGCTTCCACGCCAATCGGGTGATCGGTGTCCACCTCGACGCGGCGTGCCGAGGCGAACCGGACCTGGGCCAGCCGGTCGTGGCGGCCCTGGTACAGAAGGGGAAGGCTCAGGATCCCCTCGAAGCGGCCGAGGTCGCCGATCATCACCACCTCGAACAGCCCGTCGTCCGGCCGCGCCCGGGGGGCCATCCGCATGCCGCCACCGAGATACGCGCCATTGCAGATGGCCACGGTGCGAATCCGCAGGTCCTGGACCGGGCCCTGGTCGAGCCGGAGCCGTACCCGGGCGTTCTGGTGGACGAGCAGACTGGCGACCGCCGCCTGCAGGAAGTTGAGCGTGCCGCCGAGCAGCGCCGGGCCGCCGGCCGCACGACGGACGACCTCCGCCCCGATGCCGGCGTCGGCGGCGTTGATGAAGTAGCGGCGCCCTGTCGAGGTGCCGACCCGACCGGCGTCTAGCGGCCGGAACCGGCCGGACTGGAGCCAGGCCGGTATCTGTTCGGGCCGGCTCGGGCTGGCTACGCTGCGGACGAAGTCCGCGCCGGTGCCCGCCAGCAGCGCGCCGAACCGCGGTGGTGCGGCGCCCGGGCGGCGGAGCAACCCGTTGACGACCTCATGGGCAGTTCCGTCCCCCCCGACCGCGACGACCAACCGGTCGCCGGCTTCGGCCGCCCGATCGGCGGCGTCGCCTCGTCGCCGGGTCTGGAATACCTCGACCTCGAGGCCGGCGCCGGCGCAGGCGGCGGCGCAGCGCGCCCAGAAGCGGCGCGCCCGCCCGCTACCGGCGACCGGGTTGACGATGATGAGCGGAGTCAGGCGAGAATCCGTTTGGCGTTCTCCACATCGCGGGCGATCTGCTGCTGCAGCGCCAGCATGGAGGAGAAGCGCTTCTCCCCACGCAGGCGCTGGATGAAGGACACGGTCAGAAGCTTGCCGTACAGATCGCCCTCGAAGTCCAGGAGGAACGCCTCCACCGTGAGCGTGTTGCCGCCGAATGTCGGGCGAAAACCCAGGTTCAGGGCTCCTATGTAGACGGCCGCGTCGATAAGGACCCGGATGGCGTAGACGCCGTTCGCCGGCAGGAGCTTGTTGGGGGTGATCTTCAGGTTCGCCGTGGGATAGCCCAGCAGGCGGCCACGTTCGGCGCCGTGTTCGACTGTCGAACGGAAGAAGTAATCACGGCCGAGCAGTAGGGCGGCGGCCCGGACCTGGCCGAGAAGGATGAGCCGGCGGATCCGGGAGCTGCTGATCGCTGCGCCGCCCCGCTCCATTGCCGGGCGCACCTCAAGGGTAAAGCCGTGCTTTGCCCCAACCCGGCGCAGGAAGGCATGGTCACCGCGACGCCCCTGCCCGAAGGCGAAATCGTAGCCGGTCATCAAGTGACGAAGCTCTATGCCGCGCAGAAGCCGCTGCATGAAGGCGGCCGGGCGGAGGCCGGCGACCTGCGGCGTGAAGGGAATCACGATCATCTGGTCCAGGCCGAGTTGCTCGCACAGCCAGGTCTTTTCGTCAAGAGTCGTCAGGTTGGCGGGGCAATGGTCGGGATCGAGCACACAGCGGGGATGCGGCTCGAAGGTGATGAGCACGCTGGTGGCCCCCGCGCGTTTCGCACCGGCGATCATCGGTTTCAGGAGGCTGAGATGACCGCGGTGCAGGCCGTCGTAGGTGCCGATCGTGGCGTGGGCCGGCCCGATCAGCCCGGCCGACGGAAATCCGAACGAGACCGCGGTCACGATGAAAATACCGCTCGTGGTTGGGCCTGGAACGATGCATCAACGGTCGCCCAGCCGAGCAGCCGGCCGTCCTGATCGACCAGGCGATAGCGGCCGGGTGACGCCCTGCTTGCCGTGATCGCGCGGCCGTGCGACACGGCATCCGCGTCGGCAGGATCGAGCTGCAGGGCCGGCCAGTCGCGCAGCGGCAGATCCATGGGGAGCAACCATCGACCCCACGGGGTGTCCCCCCCGATCAGCTCCGCCGTCGTCACGGCGTCGGCGAGGTGGAGCGGTCCGTAGGCGATGCGGGTCAGCGCCTGAAGGTAGGCACCGCAGCCGAGCCGTTGCCCGAGATCGTGGGCCAGGCTGCGGACGTAAAGGCCCTTTCCACTCGTGATCTCCAGCCGCGCCTTCGCCGCGCGTGGATCGTAATCGAGCAGCGAGAGCGCGTGCACCTCAACCGGTCGGGCCGCTCGCTCGACGGTCTCCCCGCGCCGGGCCTTTCGATAGAGGGCCTCACCGCCTTGCTTGAGGGCGGAATGCATGGGCGGGACCTGGTGAATCCGTCCGGTGAATGCCGGAAGGGTGGCCTGGATCTGTGCCGCGGTGAGGCTGCCGGCCTCCCCGCCGGGGCTGATCACGCCCTCCCGATCGCCGGTATCGGAGGTAAAGCCGAAGGCGATCGTGGCCCGGTAGGTCTTGGGCCATTCGTGCACGAAATCAGCGAGCCTGGTGGCCGCATTGACGAGCACGGGTAGGACCCCATCCGCGGCAGGGTCGAGTGTTCCACCATGACCGACGCGGTGCACGCCAGCGAGCCGGCCGATCGCACGGACCACGGTAAAGGATGACACCCCGACGGGCTTGGTGACGTTCAGGATGCCGGAGGACATTGCAGCTCGGACATCCGCCGGCGCGCCTCGGTGAGGACGATGACCTCCGCCTCGGCCAGTGGGACAGTCAGCTCGGCGCCCGCGGCTCGCCGGTGGCCGCCGCCGCCCAAGGTCGCGGCCAGCTCCGCCGCGTCGATATGATCGCGACTCCGAATGCTGACCCTGGTGAGGCGCGGCCCGCCTTCTTTGAAGAGGATCGCCAGCTCCTGGCCGCGGAGGGTGTTCAGCTGGTCAATCGCTCCGTCCGCCTGCTCCGTGACGGCGCCAGTCGCGTCGAGGTCGGCCTGGCTGATCGCCCCCCAGACCAGGCGATCGGCGAACTCGAAGTGCAGCCCATGGAGGATGCGCCCCTGCATCCGAAGGTAGGAGGCCGGCCGGCTCTTGAAGAGCCCTCGGGCCAGCGCCACCGGGTCGGCGCCGAGCGCGACCAGCTCGGCCGCCGCGCGCAACGCCCGGCCTGAGGTGTTGTCGTGCCGAAAGCCGCCGGTATCCGACAGGATGGTCGCGTAGAGGCAGCCGGCGGCCTCTTTTGGGATGGCCAGACGCCAGGCCTTGAACAGGTCGAACACGAGCTCCCCGGTCGACGCGGCATCGGCGCAGACGAGATTGACGGTGCCGAACTGCGTGTTGGTCACATGGTGGTCGATGTTGACCACGGCCGAAGCCTTCCGGACCGTAGCGGCGAACTGGCCCGCCCGGTCAGCGTCCGTGGCGTCGAAGATGAAGACCGGCGCCTCCACGGGCGCGGCCAGCCGGTTGACGCGCTCGATGCCGGGAAGAAAGGACCAGGCGGCCGGAACCGGGGGCGACGACAGGACGGACACGGATTTACCGAGCGGTTCCAGGGCGAAGGCGAGGGCCAGCGCGCACCCCAGTGTGTCGCCATCGGCGTCTTTGTGGGTCACGGCCCCGATGACCGGTGCCCGATCGACGATTCGCCAGATCTCCGGTGCCAGGCCGGCGACCTCTCGGCGAGCCGGCGAGAGGTCAGGAGCTGGCGTCGGTCTGCCCTTTTTCGACTTCACGCAGGAGCTGGTTGATGCGGACGCTGTAGGCGATACCTTCGTCCAGCTGAAAGTGGAGCTCCGGGGCGAAGCGCAGGTTGGTGAGTCGCGTTCCCAGCTCGCGCCGGATGAATCCTTTCGCATGGTCGAGCGCTTTGATCGCGGCGTGCTGGTTTTCCGTCTCCCCCACCACGCTGACCTTGACGTTCGCAGAACGCAAATCCGGGGTCAACTTGACTTCCGTGATGCTCGTCATCCCGATGCGAGGGTCCTTGAGATCGCGCATGATGATCGCGCTGATCTCTTCCTGCAGTTGGGACGCCACCCGTTCGACGCGATGCGTGCCCACGGATCAATTGTATTGAGGCGATCGATTCACGCCCGCCGCCCCGTAATGTCGACGAGATCGGCGAGGAGGGCAAAGGCGGTCTGCTCAACGTGGGGGTTGTGAAGGGCGATCGCCAGGCGGCCGGCGACGTCCGTGTCCAGCTCGACGGCCATGGAGAAGCCGTCCACCGCGAAGAAGGGGTCGTCCGGCCCCACCTCGACCGGCGCCCATCGCGTCCCGAAGGGGCCGATGGCAGCGAGCGGACGAAGGCGCCGACCTCGCTGCGCCGCATCGCGCGCCAGGCTTCCAACCGCCTTGGTGAGCGGCTGGCGCGCGACATCGGTCACCTTCAGGTCGATCCCCATGATGACGGTCGCGAGGATGGTGGCCTTCAGCGCGGCGTCCCAGCCCTCCAGGTCATTGCTCGGGTCCCGCTCTGCAATGCCCGCCCGCTGCGCCTCGGCAAGCGCCTCCCCCCAGGGCACGCCGCGGGCGGCCTGGCTGAGCACGTAATTGGAGGTGCTGTTCAGGATGCCGCGGATCAATCCCACCTTCGCGGTCGGCAAGGCGCCGCGCATCAGGTTGAAGATGGGTAGGTCATCCGCCACGCAGGCCTCGAAGCGAAGCTGCCGATTTCCCCCATCGGCGATCGCCTGCAGCTCCCGATAGCCGTGCGCGATCGGTCCCTTGTTGGCGGTGACCACGTCCATCCCGGCCTGCAGCGCAGTTCGCATCGTGTCGAGCGCCGGCTGCCCACTCGCTGGATTCACCGTCGTCAGCTCGATCAGGACGTCGGCGGGTAAGGCGGCGACGTTGGGCGACGGCCCGGATTGGGCCAGGTGCTCTGCGGACAGCAACAAGCTGAGCTGCAGCCCCGCCTCGTCGACCGCCCAGCCGTGATGTGCCGTGAGAACCGCCGTCACCACCGGATTCAGCCCGTAGCGTTCGCGCAGCAGCCAGGTCTTGAGCAGGAGGAGGCGGGCAAAGGCCCGGCCCACATGACCAAAGCCGACCAGGGCAAGCCGCACATCCCTCATCTTCTAAGGCCCTTCGAGTACAGAGACATTCACGCGCGGCGGCGCCATCCAGCGGCCCATGGCGCGCTCGGGCAAAATTCCAATGCCCTCGCGATCGTGTACAGGCCGCATGCGGCGCCCGCCCTATTCCGCGCGAAAGCGCGGCTCGGCCTGCGGCCTCGCTCTTCTACTCAGCTCGCGCTTTCCTGTTTAGGCTTGCTTGACCTGGAAGGCGTCGATAACATCGCCTTCCTGGAAGTCCTGGTAGCCGTCGATCCGGATGCCGCACTCAAGTCCGGCGGTGACTTCCCGGGCGTCGTCCTTGAAGCGCTTGAGGCCCGCAATGTTCCCCTCGTGGATCTGCTCGTTGTTCCGGAAGAGCTTGGCGGTCGATCCGCTGGTGATCTTGCCCTCCAGCACGCGGGAGCCGGCGATCGCGCCCAGCTTCGGGATCTTGATCGGCGTCAGCACCTGCGCCCGACCCTCCCACACCTGCACGAAGGTGGGCTCGTAGAGGCCCTTGATGGCCTTCTCGATGTCATTGGTCACGTTATAGACGACGTCGTAATGGCGGATGTCGACCTTCTCCCGCTCCGCGGCTTTCTGGGCGAGCGCGTCGGCCTTGACATTGAAGGCGATCACCAGGGCGTTGGAGACGGCGGCCAGGAGGATGTCCGACTCCGAGACGGGGCCAACCCCTTCAAAGACGATCTTGACCTGGACCTTGGGGTCCTGGATCTTCAAGACGGCGCCCTTCAGCGCCTCGACGGAGCCGTTGCTGTCGGCCTTGAGGACCAGGTTGAGATCCTTGATCGCGCCCTGCTCGACGGCGGCGGAGAGGTCCGCCAGCGTGATCCGACGGGTCTGGGCGAGCGTCGCGAGCCGATATTGCTCAGCCCGCTGGCCGGCGATGGTACGGGCGACCTTCTCGCTGGAGACGACCTGGAAGATGTCACCGGCGGTCGGCACGTCGGGTAAGCCGGTCACCACGGCGGGCGTCGCGGGCCCGGCCTCCTTCATTTTTTTGCCGCGGTCGTCCAGCAGGGCGCGGACCTTGCCGAAGATGTGGCCGACCACCATGTTGTCCCCGACCCGCAGGGTGCCGCTCTGGACGAGGACGGTGGCCACCGGGCCGCGGCCCTTTTCCAGGTGGGCGTCGATGATCGTGCCGGCCGCGGTCTTGCCCGGGTTGGCCTTCAGGTCCTGCAGGTCCGCGACCAGCAGGATCATTTCGAGGAGGTCGGTAATACCCGTCTTCTGTTTGGCGGACACCGCCACCATGACGGTCTGGCCGCCCCAGTCTTCGGGGACCAGGCCCTGGTCGGAGAGACCCTGCTTCACGCGGTCCGGATTGGACCCCTCCTTGTCGATCTTGTTGATGGCGACCACGATCGGGACCTGGGCGGCCCGCGCGTGGGAAATGGCTTCCACGGTCTGGGGCATCACGCCGTCATCCGCGGCGACCACCAGCACCGCGACGTCGGTAACCTGCGCGCCGCGGGCGCGCATGGCGGTGAAGGCCTCGTGGCCCGGGGTGTCCAGGAACACGATCCGGCGGCCACGCTCCTCGACGACGTAGGCGCCGATGCTCTGCGTAATGCCGCCCGCTTCGCCGGCGGCGACCTTCGTCTGGCGAATCGCATCCAGCAGCGAGGTCTTGCCGTGGTCGACGTGACCCATGACGGTGACCACCGGCGGCCGGACCTTCAGGTTCCCCGGATCCTCGCCCTCGAGGCTGAAGAGCTCGGAGCGGGTGGTCAGCTTGACCTGGGTCGACTCGCCTTCTCCGACGATCTCTTCCGCAATGGCGGAATCCATGGCCATCGGCGTGGCCTGGACACCGAAGGTGTCGGCGACGATGGCCGCCGTATCGAAATCGATCTGCTGGTTGATGTTGGCCATGATCCCGTTACGCATCAGCTCTTTGATGATGTCGACGGTCTTGACGTTCAGATACTCGGCCAGTTCCTTGACGGACAGGGTGGGTGGCAGCTGGACCTTCCCTTCTACGACGTTGGTCTTCGCTTCGGCCGCGGGTCCGCCGGGGGCGAATTGAGTCCGGACCGACGCCTCCTGCTCCGGGGTCAGCACACCCATGGCGTGACGGGGCGCATGCCGCGTCGGCTTCAGGAAGTCGAGGATTTCCCGCGCCTCGATTCCGAGGTCACGGGCCAGCTGCTGAACTTTGATGCCGCGGGTCTGCGTGGTAGCTATGACACATCCATCCTTTTCAATTCAACTGGCATGATAGCGGGAGTACGGCCGGGCCGTCCCCTACGACAGTATTCCCTCGCGAAGGCGCCCCCAATCGTCGGCGGTCATAGTGACGCGAATTGCCCGCTCGAGCGCCCGCCGCCGTTCCGCCAGGGCCCGGCAGGTTTCGGTCCGGCACAGGTACGCTCCCCGGCCAGGCGCCGTCGCCGCCACGTCGACCCGGACCCGGCCCTCCACGGCGACCAACCGCATCAGTTCCCGCTTCGGTTTGACCTGGCGGCAGCCGACACAGGTTCGTTGCGGGTCTCGCCGGCTAGACGACTTCGCTGGCACCCTCCGGGGCGGGGCCATCCACTGTTGGCTTGATGTCGATCCGCCAGCCGGTCAGCTTGGCCGCCAATCTCGCGTTCTGACCGTCCTTCCCGATCGCCAGCGAGAGCTGGTTCTCCGGGACATGGGCCGTCGCGGTTCGCGACTCGCGATCGATCTCGACGTGACTCACCTGCGCGGGGCTGAGCGCATTGGCCACCAGTTGGGGGCCATCGTCGGCCCACGGGATGATGTCCACCCGCTCCGAGCCCAGTTCTCCGACCACGCTTCGGATCCGGACTCCGCGCGGACCGACACAGGCACCCACCGGGTCGATGCCCTCCTGGTGGGCGGAGACGGCGACCTTGGTTCGGACCCCGGGTTCTCGGGCCAGCGCCCGGATCACCACCGCGCCGGAGGCGAGTTCCGGAATTTCGAATTCGAGCAGGCGGCGAACCAGCGCCTTGTGCGCCCGGGATACGGTCACCTGGGCACCGCGGCTGCGCTTTCGCTCCTCCAGGAGCAGGACCTTGAGGTGCTGCCCGACCCGGATCGTCTCATCGGGGATCTGCTCTTCTGGCGGGAGCACGCCTTCCGCCTTGCCGAGTTCCAGGTAGACGGTACTCCCTTCGGAGCGCTCGACGACCCGGTCGACGATGCCGCTGACCATCTCACCCTTGTGTTCCAGGACATCTTTGAGGACCTGGTCCTTCTCCGCATCCTTGAGGCGCTGAAACACCACCTGCTTGCTGATCTGCGCCGCCAGCCGGGCAAAGTCGTCCGTCGGCAGGGCCACGTCGACGAGGTCGTCGACCGCCGCGGGGCCCTGCCGTTGGGCCTCGTCGAGGGAGATCTCCGTCACCGGATCGGTGACCTGCTGCACCACCCGCCGGCGGCTGAAGATCGCGATCTGGGCCGTCTCCGGGTCGACGTGAACGCGGATGTTCTCCGGCGGGTTGAAGGCACGACGATACGCCGTCGCCAGCGCACTCTCCATCAGGGTCAGCAGCGACTCCTTGGATATGCCCTTCTCTTCCTGGACCTGATCGAGCGCTTTGAGGAAATCTGAGCGCAGCATTAGAGATCGATCGCCAAACGGGCGGCCAGAATGTCCGGAAAAGGGATCGCCACCGTGGTGGACGCCTTTCCACGGCGGAGCTGCAACTCGATCGCCTCGTCCGAGACCGCGCTCAGCCGGCCCTCGGCCACCCGCTCGCCGTCGCCCACCCGGTAGCGGACGTTGGCACGTCGCCCTATGAAGCGACGATATTCATCGAGCGTGCGCAGCGGGCGCTCGGCGCCGGGCGAGGAGACTTCGAGGTCGTAGCGGGTCGGCAGCGGATCTGCGGTATCGAGAAGCGCCCCCAGGGACTTGCTCACCCGTTCGCAATCGTCGAGGGTGACACCTTCCGGCTTATCGATCCGCACGCGAAGCGTGGTGTGGCCGCCACTGCCGCTCAACGTCACGTCATAGATCTCGTAGCCGAGGAAGGTCAGGGTCGGCTCGATCAGCTCGCGGACCCGTTCGGCGTGGCTTATGGTCTGTGACATCACCATGAAAAGAAAAGGGGCCCACGGCCCCGTCCCGATAAAACGATATTCACTTCGATGTCCAGTATAGAGAGCTACCGTGGATCGAGGCGGCGCCACACCACCAGCAGCGGGCTGGCATTGAAGATCGACGAATAGGTCCCACTGATGATCCCGATCAGCAGGGCGAGCGTGAAGCCCTTGATGTTCTGCGGCGAGATCAAGAACAGGGCGACCAGCACGAAGACGACCGTCATCGAAGTGTTGATCGACCGGGCCAGCGACTGGATGATGCTGAGATTGACGTTTTGCTCGAACGTCAAGCGGCTGGCCTGCCGTAGGTTCTCGCGGATCCGATCGAAGATGACGATCGTGTCGTGGACGGAGAACCCGATGACGGTCAGCGCCGCGGTCACGAACAGGGTGTTGATCTCGCCCAGCGGCAGGTTGAACACCTTGCCGAGGATGGAGTACGCGCCCGTCAGCAGGAACACGTCATGCAACAGCGCGAGGATGGCGCAGACGGCAAATTTATAGTTGAACCGGAAGGTCAGGTAGGCCACGATCAGGATCGATGCAATGGCGATGAGTCCCCCCGCCCCCAACACGAGCTCCTTCGCGATCAGCGGACCGACCTGGGCGGTGCTCGAGTTCTTCTGATCGATGCCGCCGAACTTCTTGTCGAGGTCGTTGCGGATATCGGTCTCCTGGGTGTTGCTCAGCGGTTTGGTCGTGATCAAAACGTTGTTCGACCCGGCTTGCTGGACCGTGGCTTCGACATTGAAGGTGTCCATCTCGCGCTGGATCGCGGGGGCCTGCACCGAATTGTTAAAGACCAGGTTCAGCTGGTTGCCGCCGGCGAAGTCGATGCCGAGCCGGAACCCGAAGAAGATCATCGAGAGGATGCCCGGCAGGATGATGGCCAGGGATCCGAGGAAGTACCAGTTGCGACGTCCGACGATGTCCATCTAGATCCTCACGCAGCCTTTTGCGGCGTCGTGACGCCGTACAGCTCCAGCCGTCGCGCAGGACGCAGGCCGGCCAGGATCTGCAGCAGTTGCTGCGTGGTGACGATCGCCGAAAACATACTGACGCCGACCCCGACGGCCAGCGTCACCGCGAACCCCTTGATCAGCGGGGCGCCGAAGAAGTACAGGACGAAGCACGTGATCAGGGTCGAGATGTTGGAATCGCGGATTGCCGGCCAGGCGCGGCTGACGCCGGCTTCCATCGACGCGCCGAGCGTCCGCCCGGCCCGCAGTTCCTCTTTGACGCGTTCGAAGATCAGGACGTTCGCGTCGACGGCCATGCCGACGGACAGGATGAAGCCGGCCAGCCCGGCGAGGGTGAGTGTCACCCCGAACAGCTTGAAGATGGCAAGGGTGATGGCGGCGTAGAGCAGGAGCGCGATGCTGGCGACGACGCCGGGCAGCCGGTAGTAGAGCAGCATGAACAGGATCACGATGGCCAGTCCGAAGGCGCCGGCCAGCAAGCTCAACCGCACGGTGTTCGCCCCCAGGGTGGCGCCGACTTCGGTGCTGGAAACGATCGAGATGGTGCCGGGCAACGAGCCCGAGTTGAGTTGCACCGCCAGCGCCTGGGCGCTGTCCGCGGTAAAGCCGCCGGTGATCTGGGCGGTCCCGCCACAGATCTCGCTCTGCACGTTGGCGTCCTCGACCAGGTCCTTGTCGATGAAGATGGCCAGCTTGTTGTCCGGCGTGCCCTGCGGATGAGTGAACCGGTCGCGGGTAAAGTCGCAGAACAGTTGGGAGCCCGTGTTGTTGAAGGAGAGCGTGACGTCCGGCAACTGCGTGTTCGAGTCCGTCGATCGACTCGCGGTGGTGACCATACCGCCGTCGATCCCCGTGAAGACGGGTTTGTAACCCTGGTAGGTGTTGGCGTCCTTTGGATTCAGCTTCTGCAAGGTCGCGGCATCGGGCGTCCCGGGAACCCACTTCCAGATCGTCAGGTAGGACGTCTTGCCCAGGATCTGTTTGGCCTGCTCGAGGTTGACTCCCGGTAACTCCACGATGATCCGATCATTGCCCTCCGGCCGCACCGTCGACTCGGCGTAGCCGCTGCTGTTGACGCGGCGTTCAATGATGGCGAGCGCCGTGTCTCGGGCTGCCGTCACCGTCCCGGTTCGGACGTCGGTGATCTGGAGTTCGAGATGCGTCCCGCCAGAGAGGTCGAGGCCCTTATGGACGTAGACGTCCTGCTGGAATCCGAGCAGGGGAATCGACAGCTGGGGACGGCTGTTGATCGGGCCGGTCAGTGACTGATGGGTCGCAACCCGATAGATATAGGCGAAGCCGTCGATGAAGAGAGCGATGACGGCGACGCCGGCGATCAGCGCCAATAGGGCACGGTTGACGCGCATGCGAGCAAAAGTATAGGCGAGCGCGGATCAGAGAATGGTTAAGGCAGTGGCGCCAGGGCCCAGCGCTCCCGCAGCTGTCGCAGCGTCGCCTCGAGATGTCCCGATCCGATCGCCGGGCGAAGATCATTCACCAGGCGGATCAACACCCGCAGGTTGTGGATCGATGCGAGGCGGTGGCCGAGGATCTCGCCAGCCATGAACAGGTGGCGCAGGTAGGCACGCGAGAACCGCTGGCACGTGTAGCAGTCGCAGTCCTCGTCCAGCGGGCCGGCGTCGTCGAGGAAGCGACGGTTTCGCAGGTTGAGGCGCCCGCCCCGCGTTAAGACGGAACCATTCCGGGCGATGCGCGTCGGCAGGACGCAATCGAAGAGGTCGATCCCGCGAGCGATGGCTTCGATCAGGTCGGCCGGCGTGCCGACGCCCATCAGGTAGCGTGGCCGGCCTTCGGGCAGCGCCGCCGCCTGTTCCGCCACCAACTGGTATGTCATGGCCATGGGTTCGCCGAGGCTCAAGCCGCCGATCGCGTAACCGTCGAAGGGCATCGCGCCGAGGGCGCGGGCGCTCTCCTGACGCAGCGCGCGATCGAAGCCGCCCTGGGCGATCCCGAAGCGGAGTTGTCCGCGAGCGGGCGCCTCCTCGAGGCAGCGTTCCGCCCAGCGATGGGTGCGGTCCATCGCGGCCCGCGCCGCGCCTGCGTCGCTCGGCCAGGGCGCCGGCTGGTCGAAGGCCATGGCGATGTCTGATCCGAGCGCCCGCTGGATCGCCATCACCGACTCCGGGGTGAACCGCTGGGTGCTGCCATCGAGATGCGATCGGAAGACGGCGCCCTCATCAGTCACCGTGACGAGGTGATCGAGGCTGAAGACCTGGAAGCCGCCACTGTCCGTCAAGATGGCGCCGTCCCAGCCCATGAACCGGTGCAGCCCACCGAGCTGGGCGATCCGCTCCGCCCCCGGGCGCAGCGCGAGGTGGTAGGTGTTGCCCAGAAGGACCTGGGTGCCGAGCTGGTGCAACTCGTCCGGCGTCAGGGCTTTCACCGTCGCATGCGTCCCGACCGGCATGAAGACCGGCGTCTCGATCTCGCCGTGGGCCGTGCTGAGGATGCCACGCCGGCTGCCGTCTTCCGTCGCCAGCAATCGAAAGCTCATTGGGCCGCTCGTCGGGTGATGAACATACAATCCCCGAAGCTGTAAAAACGGTAGCGGCGCGCCACGGCCTCCGCGTACGCGGCAAGGACCCGGTGTCGGCCGGCGAAGGCGCTGACCATCATGAGCAGCGTGCTCTTCGGCAGGTGGAAGTTGGTCAGTAAGGCGTCAACCACCCGGTACTGAAAGCCGGGGAGGATCAGCAGATCGGTCCATCCCGTGGACGGCCGGACGAGGTCGCCGTCGGCCGCGCTCTCGAGCACCCGGACGGAGGTCGTCCCGACCGCGATCACCCGTGCCCCCCGGCTGCGGGTGCGCCGCACGGCCGCCGCGGTCCCCTCCTCCAGCTGATACCACTCCCGATGGATGCGATGCTGGGCGGGGTCGTCGACCCGGACGGGCCGAAAGGTGTCGAGCCCGACGTGCAGGGTGATGCAGGTCACCTCGACCCCGCGGGCACGGATCGCGTCGAGCAGCTCTTCGGTGAAGTGCAGTCCGGCCGTCGGGGCGGCGGCCGACCCCTCCACTCGCGAAAAGACGGTCTGGTAGCGCGTCGCGTCCTCGAGCGGCGCCTTGATGTACGGCGGCGTTGGCATCGTTCCGATGCGGCGCACCTCCCTCAGCGGCTCCCGTGTTCCGCCGAGCCGCACCTGCGCGGTTTCGCCATTCTTTTCCGTCAGCGTGACGGTCAGCGGTGAGCCCTGGAAGGTGATGCGGGCGCCGACGTCGAGACGCCGGCTCGGACGCACCAGGCTCTCCCAGAGATGCGCTTCGGTGAGCGGGCGCAACAAGAGGACCTCCGCGTCTCCCCCACTCTCACGCTGCCCGCGAAGTCGCGCCGGCAACACCCGGCTGTCGTTGAGGACCAACAGATCGCCGGGGTTCAGCAAACGCGGTAGGTCGATGACGGCACGATGGGTCAGTTCTTCCTGCTGGGGGTCGAGCACGAGCATGCGAGCCGCATCCCGCCGCGCGGGAGGCCGCTGCGCGATCAGCTCATGTGGAAGGTCGTAATCGAAGTCAGTGGTCTTCAAGGCTGCCGACGCTCATCATGACGACCGGCGCCGCGGCGAGGCATGCCAGCGTGCTGACGATCAGGGCCGTGTCGAAGCCGGCATGCGCCACCAAAGGCGCCCCGGCCAGGCTGCCGACACCAAGGGCCGCGGCAAAACTCGTGGAGTAGAGTGCCATGGCGGTGCCGCGGTCTCCCTCGTCGCTCCGTTTCGTCAATTCGAGAAGGATGGGTGGCAGCAGCAGGGCCGCTCCGACACCGGTGCCGGTACCGGCGATGAGGAGCGTCGTGAGCGACGCCGGAGGGAGGAGCATCAGGACGGCCCCGCTGGTGACGACGATGCCAGCGGCCAGCAGCCAGCGCGGTCCGAACCGATCAGCAAGGAAGCCGGTCGGAATCCGAAAGACAAGGACCGCGAGGGCATCGGCGGTGAAGAACCACCCCACATTCACGATCTGGGTGCGGGGCACATGGATCGGCAGGAAGGCGGTGACCACGCCCCAGTAAACGACCGTCAGGAAGGTCACCAGTAACAAGGGCGTCCAGCTGGCCCGATAGGTGAACAGCCGCCCAGGACGACCTGCTGGGGTGCCTACGTCCAGGATCCAGCTCAATCCGAATGCCACGGCGGCGATCGCCAGTGCTGTACCAAAAAGCAGCGCCGGGCTCCGATGGAGCAGCACCAGTCCGACCGGTGGGCCGATCGCCAACGCGATGGTGCTGGCGGCGCCGAACGCACCCAGCGCCGCACCCCGGCGTCGCTCGGCTACAAGGCTGGGCAGGAGGGAAAAGGCCGCCGGAATGATCATGGCGGCACCAACGCCCTGCATGGCTCGAGCGACCCCGACCGTGAGCGGCGTGGCGGTCGTCATGAACAACGTCGCCGCGATGACATAAAAGGCTGGGCCGAGGCGAATCGCCAGCCGCGCGCCTCGCCGATCGATGATCGGGCCGGCAAAGAGCGTCATCACCACCTGGACGACGAACGCAAGCCCGACGAGTTCGCCGACAAGCTGCAACGAAAACGACCGGTCCCGGTACAGGTAGATCGGCAGCGTCGCACTGAAAAGGAAGAGCGAGAAGGAGGCGCAGAAGGCGGTGATGACCAGCACCGAGATCTGCGCGGCCTGATGCCGCGGCGAGGTCAAAACAATCGGGGTTGGTCGGTCAGCGCCTTGACCAGGCCCAGGTGCTCATAGGCCAGCTTGGTCGCGACGCGTCCCCTCGGCGTCCTGGCGAGGAAGCCAAGCTGCATCAGGAAGGGTTCGTAAACGTCTTCTACCGTTTCCGGGTCCTCGGATACCGAGACGGCGATGGTGTCGAGGCCGACCGGACCACCGTCGTATTTCTCCACGATGGTCCGCAAGATCCGTCGGTCGACGATATCGAGGCCGAGCTCGTCCACCTCCAGCATGGCCAGGGCTTCGAGTGCGGTCCGCTCGTCGATGCGTCCCTGCGCCCGCACCTGGGCGAAATCACGTACCCGGCGCAGCAAACGGTTCGCCACCCGTGGCGTCCCGCGGGCCCGGCTGGCGATCAGTCGGGCGCCGGCGTCGTCGATCGTGACTTTCAACAGCGCGGCGGACCGGACGGCGATCTCGAAGAGATCGTCGGTGTTGTAGAAGTAGAGTGGGTACACCGCGCCAAACCGGTCACGGAGTGGTGCGGACAGCATTCCCTGCCGGGTGGTGGCGCCGATCACCGTGAATCTGGGCAGCTGAAGACGGAAGGTCTGCGCCCCCGCCCCCTTTCCGCTGACGAAGTCGAACTTGAAGTCCTCCATAGCTGGATAGAGGGACTCCTCCACGGGCCGCGCCAGGCGGTGGATCTCATCGATGAAGAAGATGTCGCGATCCTCGAGGTTCGTCAGAATGGAGGCCAGGGCACCCTGATGCTCGATGGCCGGTCCCGACGTCGTGCGGATGTTGACGCCCATCTCGTTGGCCATGATGTTCGCCAGCGTCGTCTTGCCGAGACCCGGCGGTCCCGCGATGAGGATGTGCTCGATGGGCTCATTGCGACCTTTTGCGGCGGTGATCAGGATTTCCAGGTTCGCTTTGACCGCCTCCTGGCCGATGAACTCGGCGAGCCGGCGGGGACGCAGGCTCCACTCGAATTCCTTGTCCTCGGTCTTCTCGTCGCCAGCCACGATTCGTTCGGTCATCGGCGATCCAACCCCTGGAGCGCGACCGTTACGAGTTGTTCCACCGAGTGACCGCCTCCGTTGCCAGAGCCGGCCTTCCGGACCGCCTCCCTGGCTTCGGAGGGCGTGTAGCCGAGCCCGGTCAGGACCCGAAGCGCCTCGGCAACGGCATCGCTCCCCACCGGCGCCGTTGCCGCCGTCTCCTCGCCGAAGATCTCATCCTTCAGCTTCCCCTTCAGCTCCAGGACCACCCGGGCGGCGGTCTTCGGCCCGATGCCCGGAACGGTCGCCAGCAGTGCCGCGTCCTCCTGCAGGACCGCCCGCTTGAGGATCCGAAGCTCCGCCCGGCTGAGGATCGCGAGCGCCGCCTTGGGGCCGATCCCTTTGACTGAGAGGAGCAGCTTAAAGAAGGTCAATTCCTCCTGGGTACTAAACCCGAACAGCCCGAGCGCATCCTCGCGCACATACGTATAGGTGTAGAGGCGCAGTGGCTGGCCGGCACCGGGCAGCTCGGACAGGGTGCGCGTCCCCACCGTGACCAGGTAGCCCACGCCATGCACGTCCAGGATGATCGAGTCGGCGGTCCGCTGCGTCACCACGCCCTCGAGGCTCGCGATCATGCGGGGGCCCTGACCGGCGCGCGGCTCAGGATGGTTCGCAGGCGGCCGCTGTGATGGTGGCAGATGGCGATCGCCAACGCGTCGATGGCGTCATCGGAACGCGGCAGGTCACGAGTGCCGAGTAGCGACTGGACCATCTTCAGCATCTGGCCCTTGGTCGCCGCGCCATAACCGGTGACCGACAGCTTGACCTGGTTCGGTGTGTACTCGTGGACGGCCGAGCCCGCCTCGACGGCCGACAGCAACACCACCCCGCGGGCTTGCCCTACTGCCATGGCCGTCCGCACGTTCTTGCTGAAGAACAGTTCCTCGAATGCCGTCGCCTCGGGCTGTAGCTCGGTGAGCAGCGTCCGCATTTGCTCGGCGAGGATGCGGAGCCGCTGCGGTTCAGCGATGTTCGCCGGGGTCTTGAGCGATCCGCAGGTGACGAGCGTCAGCCGGCCGTTGTGGCGCCGAACCGCCCCATAGCCCGTATCCGCCAGTCCGGGATCGATGCCCAGGACGAGGAATCCGTCGCTGGATTGGGACACTTATACGCGCTCGCTGATGCGCTCCATGACCTCGGCAGGCACGTCGATGTTCGAGTACACGGATTGGACGTCATCGTGCTCCTCGAGTGCGTCGAGCAACTTCAGGACGCCCGGTGCGCCGTTCTCGTCAAGGGAGACGACCTGCGACGAATTCATGGTCACCTCGGCGGACTCGACCTTGAAGCCCTTGCTCTTGAGCCCCTCCCGCACCGGCTCCAGCCGGGCCGGGTCGGTGATGACTTCGACCGTCCTGGCATCAACCCGAGCATCGGTGGCGCCCAGATCGATCGCTTCGAGGCCGACCTCGTCAGGATCCCGGCCGTCGGCGTCGACCACGATCTGCCCCTGGCGAGTGAACATCCAGCTCACACTGCCCGTCGCGCCGAGGTTTCCGCCGGCGCGGCTGAAGAGGTTCCGAATCTCGCCGCTGGTGCGGTTTCGGTTGTCGGTGACGGTGTCCACCATGATCGCGACGCCATGCGGGCCATAGCCCTCGAACCGCAGCTCCTCCATCTGGGCCCCCCCCAGCTCCCCCATGCCGCGCTTGATCGCGCGTTGGACGTTGTCCTGCGGCATGTTGACGTTGCGCGCTTTCTCGATCGCAAGGCGGAGTCGGTAATTGCCGTCCGGACTGCCCCCACCTTCGCGAGCGGCGATCGAGATCTCCCGGGCCATCTTCGTGAACTGCTGGCCTTTGCGCGCATCCGTGAGCGCCTTCTTGTGCTTGATCGATGACCACTTTGAGTGTCCAGACATGGCGTCGTCGAGTTTACCGCACGCTCAGGCGCACCATGCGATGGGTTCCACGTTGCAAAACCCATCCCTCTTCCGGCGTGACCTTGTCATCCGCCGAGCCGATCGTCCGGTCGTTGACGGACAGCCCTTTTTGCGTGGCGAGCCGGCGCGCCTCGCTCTTGCTGCCGGCCAGGCCCGTCTCCACAAAGAGCTCGGCGAGTGTACGCTCACCTGGGCTGACGCTGACCCGCGCGGGCTCCGCCGGCATGAACCCGCCACCGGTGGCCCGGTACTGCTCGGCCGTCGCCTCGGGGTGGAATTGCCGAACAATGCGCTCGGCCAGCCGCTGCTTGAGGTCGCGCGGGTTCTCTCCCTTCGCGAGGGCCTGCGCCACCTCAGCGACCTGGGCCGCCGGCGTGTCCGTCGCCAGTTCGAAGTATCGAACGATCAGCCGATCCGGGACGCCCATGGCCTTCCGGTACATCACGGTTGGCGGTTCATCGATCCCGATGTAGTTGTCGAGGCTCTTACTCATCTTCTGGACGCCATCCAGTCCCTCGAGCAAGGGCATCGTCTGGATGTCTTGCGGCGGCTGACCATAGGCCTCCTGCATGTCGCGGCCGACCAGCAGATTGAACGTCTGGTCGGTGCCGCCCAGCTCCAGATCCGATCTCACGGCGACCGAGTCGTACGCCTGGAGGAGCGGGTACAGCAGCTCGTGGAGACTGACCGGCCGACCCTCGCGCATACGCGTGGCGAAGTCTTCCCTGGCCAACATGCGGGCGGTAGTGTACTTACTCATCAGCTGCACGACATCCGCCAACCGGAGCGGGTCGAACCACTCGGACTGGAACCGGACTTCGGTTTCTGCCTGGTCGAGGATCTTCCAGGCTTGATCGAGATAGGTCTTCGCCGCTTCCGTGACGTCGGCACGGGTCAGCTGCGGCCGCGTGACACTCTGGCCGGAGGGATCGCCGATCTGCGCGGTGGTATCGCCGATGATCAGCACGGCCTGATGCCCACCGGCCTGGTATCGCCGCAGCGCTCGAAGGGGGACGGTATGGCCGAGGTGGATGTCCGGCCTCGTTGGATCCAGGCCGAGCTTGACTCGGAGGCGGTCACCACGCGCGATGCGCGCCTGGAGGTGTCCCCGGTCGACGATCTCGACCGCCCCGGTCGTGAGGGCCTCCCATCCCGACCGATCGCCCGTTTGTCGTTCCTTCACGGTTTCGTCACGCCTTCCAGACGCCGAGTATATACGCGCCTGAATTCAGCACCTGTGCTTTTTGCTGAGTACCGTCGTTATAGACCCGGTGCTGTCAGAACGACAACGGCTGACGCGTCGCGCGGCGATCCGTGTGCTGGGGATCGTCCGCCGGGCTCGACGCCGGCGGGGCGGCGGTCACAAGATCATCGTGGTGGCCCTTACCGTGGCCGCAACCCTCAGTTTGAGCGGGGGCGCGGAAGCCTACGACAAATACCAGACGTATACCCGCGACCTGCCCGATCCCAGCTCCCTCAATCCGAAGGAGCTGGCCCAGGCGACCAAGATCTATGACCGGAATGGGGCGCTCCTCTATGTCAAGCACACCGAAGGCGTCGTCCGGACGGTTGTGCCCCTGGCATCCGTCTCGCCGCACCTCGTTCAGGCGACCATCGCCCTGGAAGACCGCCAGTTCTACACGCACCATGGGATCGACTTCAACCGGGTCGTCGGCGCCGGCCTGGCGGACATCACGCACAAACGCGCGGTCCAGGGTGGCAGCACGATCACCCAGCAACTGGTCAAGCGGATGTTCGTCGGCAACGACCCTTCGTTGGAGCGAAAGATCCGGGAGGCCGTGCTCGCCCTCGAGATCGAGCGTCGCTACTCCAAGAACGACATCCTGACGCTCTACCTGAACCAGATCTTTTACGGGCACGAAGCGTACGGGGTGGAAGCCGCGGCGCAAACGTACTTCTCCAAGCCCGCCAAGAGCCTGGACATCGCCGAGGCCGCCATGCTGGCCGGCATCCCGAACTCGCCGACGGAATTTGATCCACTGAATCCGCAGACGGCGCCCGACGCCCGGGATCGACAGGCCCTGGTGCTGCGCGACCTGCTGCGCGACCACTACATCACCGACCAGGAATACCGGGCGGCGCTCAAAGAGTCGCTCGTGTACAAGAACGGCAGCATTCAGCGCGACGTCAAAGCGCCGTGGTTCGTCGACTACGTCCTCACCCAGCTGAGCAAGCTGTACGGCGACGACGTGGTCAAGTCCGGCGGCCTGCATGTCACCACGACCCTCGACTACGGCCTTCAGGTAGTCGCTGAAAACGCGGTGAAAACGGAGGTCAATCGTCCCGATCTGCGGGCGCGCAATGTCAACAACGGCGCCGCCGAGGTGATCGACCCCAATACCGGCCAGGTGCTGGCGATGGTCGGCAGCGCGAACTACTACGACCAGGGGATCGGCGGCCAGTACAACGTCATCACCGAAGGACAGGGTCGTCAGCCGGGCTCATCGTTCAAGGTCTATGTGTATGCGACCGCGCTATCGAACGGGTACGCGCCGTCCAATCTCATCAACGACACGCAGGGAAAGATCGATGGGCATGCCTTCGTCGACTGGGATCACCGAAGTGAGGGCATCATCACCCTTCGCCGTGCCCTCGACGAGTCGCGCAACATCCCCGCGCTCCAGTTGATGAAACAACTGGGCTATGACCGCGTTTTCCAGACGGCCCGCATGATGGGCGTGACCAGCGCCAACCTCAGGCCGGACCGCGGGCTGGCCCAGGCGATCGGTTCCACCGAGGTCTTGCCGCTGCAGCATTTCAACGCCTACGGCGTCTTCGCCTCGGGGGGCATCTACCACGATCCGACCGTCATCCTGAAGATCCAGGACAGCACCGGCAAGGTGTTGCAGGAATGGAAGCCGAATCCGGGCGTCCGCGTCCTCTCCCCCCAGGTCGCCTACCTGATCAGCGACATCCTCAAGCCGGTTGGTGCCGCCCTCAACATCAAGCGGCCGTTCTCCTCGAAGACAGGCACGACCGAGAACTGGCACGATTCGTGGTTGGTCGGCTACAACCCGGACGTCGTCATCGGGACCTGGATGGGACACACCTGCGCCGGCGGATGCGCCGCGAACGTCAACTCGAACTTGAACGTCGTGTGGGGCGTCCAGGGAGCCGGCTTGATCTTCCGTGATCTTTTCAACAGCTACGAGGCGTCAAGGCCAGCGCGGGACTTTACGGTCCCCGACGGACTCAAGAAGATGACGGTCTGCAAGGCCAGCGGCCTGCGCGCAACTCCCAACTGTGCCGGCCAGACGATCACGGACTGGTTCATCGCCGGCACCGCGCCGAACCGCGACGACGACTGGTATCGCCAGGTGCGCGTCTGCACCACGGACGGATTGCTGGCGACCCCTGACATCCCGCAGAATTTCACCACGCTCAAGTCATTCCTCGTCTACCCGCCCGGCTATCCGGACGATATGAAGGAGAAGAACAATCCCCAGCCACCAACACAGAACTGCCAGCTGCTCACCGATACGATCGCGCCCACGCTGAGCGTCACCCAGGCCCCCCAGGCCGATGGCACCGTGCTGGTCACGATCCAGGCCTCGGACGACGAAGCCGTCAAGGAGGTCGACGTCTATCTCGACGGGGCCACCACAGCCGTGCGCCTCACCCAGGCGCCCTACACCTTCGTGGTCACCGGCAATCCGAACAGCAATCACACGCTGATCATCCAGGCCTACGACTACAACCCCGCAAACGCACCAGCCAGCCAGACGATTAGCGTCACCCTCCCGAAGGGGTAGCCCTGCTCAGGCCCTTCGAGTAAGGAGACTTTCTCGCGCCGGTGCGCCGTCCAGCGGCCCATGCCCGGCTCGGGCAAAATTCCAATGCCCTCGCCCTGCGCGTCCAGGCCGCATACGGCGCCGGCGCTATCCGCGCGAAAGCGCGGCTCGCCCTGCGGGCTCGCTGAATCTGCTTAGCTCACGCGGGTCGCGCCGGGGCGGAGTGCGGTCGAGACCGGGCCGCGTAACCCGATAGGTCGCGGACGGCGCGCAGACCAACGCGCAGCCCCGGCGCGACCCGAGGGCTAGTCGCTCGAACCGGCGCGAGAGAGTGTCTGAACTTAATCGGTCAACCGGGGACCGGAAATCGACTTGCTGGACCGGAAGCAAAAGCGGTACGGTTTGTCGGCCGCGCGGGTGATGCCGATGCGTGGGGTGATGGCCACGTCGTCGTCGGCGACCGGGGCGCCCGCGGCGATGCCGAGGGGCCCGCGGGTGAGGTCACGGCCGTTGTCCGCGAGCGTGAGGCCGAAGGCGCGTCCGATCTTGCCGGGGCCCGTGAGGAGACGGGGTGCCGGGCCCGTATCGCCTCGCAGGCGCATCAGGTCCTGGCCGGCCAGGGGCTCCATCGCTCGCAGCAGGACGGCGCCCGCCGTGCCCGGGGCACCCGCCGTGACGTTAAGGCAGTGGTGCATGCCATAGGTGAAGTAGACGTAGGTGAAGCCGGCCGGTCCGAACATGACGGCGTTGCGAGGCGTCGGCCCGCGAAAGGCATGGGAGGCGGCATCCGTCTCACCGGTATAGGCCTCCGTCTCGACGATTCGGCCGGCCAGGATGCCCGGCGGCGTCCGATAGAAGAGGATCCGGCCCAGCAGGTCCCGCGCCAGGACGTCGGGGTCGCGGGAAAAAAAGGTCCGGCCCAACCGGGGTGTCGTCAGGCCCACGGGTGCCAGCCTACCGGCCCGGCGTCCCCGGACGGTTGTCCGCTACTGGCCGAGGAGCTGGGTGAAGTACGAGCTGATGCTGCCCGGCAGGACCATGGCAAAGAGCGTGCGGGTCAGCGGCTCGAGCCCGTAGAAATGCGGCGCCAGCAGGGAGCCGGTGAACCACCCCTGGGCGGCCAGGAACGCCGGCGGGTACGCATACCCGCTCGGCAACGTGGTCCGCAGCAGACCCACCCCTACGATCAGGATGACCGTCACTTCAAAGGCGCCGACCACGGCCCCCGCCAGAACCCCGGTCAGCCGATCGAAGACGGGCGCGACCATGGTATCCAGGTGCCGCTGGTAGACGGCTCCCAGCACCTCGAAGAGGATGACGGCAAAGGTCACGACCAGGGTGTACGTGAGGATGTGCGCCCAGAGCGCGGAGGTCAGGCCGAACGTGGTGGCCACGATCGTCGAGGTGTTGGCGCTGGTCAGGGTGGCGGCGCCAATGCCGGCAAAGAGCCCGGCGAATGCCACGATCCGGCGCACGAGGCCAAAGGCCCAGCCAAGCAGGATGTTGCCGAGCAACAGGACCACGATGAGCAAGTCAAGCAGATTCATCAGGCACGCACATCCGCGTTGAAATCTCGTTTGAGCCCGTCGAGGATGGTCTGATGCGTGGCCGACACTTCTTCGCTGGTAAGCGTCCGGTCGTCGGCTTGATAGTGCAGCCGGAACGACAGGCTCCGGGCATCTGCCCCAAGCTGGGGTCCGTGGTATTCAGTGAGCATAGAAATCTCCCGCAACGTGTAACCGCCAAGCCGGCGCATAACTTGCGCCAGATCGCGCGCCGCAATGGGGCCCCGGATCACGATCGTAAGGTCGCGCCGGATCCCCGGAAAGCGCGGCAGCGGGCTAGCCTGCGGGACCGCCGTGGTGGACCCGACGAACCGGTCAAACAGGACCTCCGCGGCGACCGCCCGACCGGGGAGACCCAACTGCGCCAGGAGCGCGGGATGCACTTCCCCAACGATGCCGATCGGTCCTCCTTGGTCCACGATCCCTGCCGTTCGACCGGGATGAAAGCCCGGTGCCTGCGCGGGGGCAAAATTCGTCGGACGGATCGCCACCCGCTCGCGTACCAGCGTCATCGAGGCCTGGAGGTCCCGAAGGTCTTGCAGCGCCGCGTCGGCCCCGGCGGGCGCGTGGATGGCCACAGCCAGCAGGCGCGGCTCGTCGACCGCGCCGCCCTGGCCGGCCCAGAAGGCGGATCCAACCTCGAACAGCCGTGCCGCTGGCTGATCCTGCCGGCTGTTGAGGGCGACTGCCTCGAGCAGCCCCGGCAGCAGGCTGACGCGCAGCGCCCTTCGATTTTCGACCATCGGGTTGTCGAGGCCGAGGATGACCGCGGGTGCCGCCGGCAATCGAATCTCCATCGTGGCGCCGGCACTCGCCAGCGCGTTCGTGATCGCTTCGTCGATGCCGCGGCCGGCCAGCACCTCCCGAGCGAACTCATCGACGTCCGAGCTTCGAAACAGGTCTCGCACCGCCGTTCGCGCGCCCGGTAGCGTACTCGGGACCCGGTCGTAGCCATGGATCCGGCCGATCTCCTCCACCAGGTCCTCGGCGATGAGACAGTCCAATCGGAAGTCGGGCGGGGTGACCCGCAGCGATGCGCTGGATCGCTGGACTCGAAACGCCAGCCGGTCGAGGATACCGGCGGCCTCTTCGAGGGGGACGGGAATCCCGAGGATCCTCTCGATCTGTTCCGTCCGGAGCTCGATGGCGGACTGAATCAGGGGCTCCGCATACACGTCGGCGTGGCCGGCCGGGGTGGCGCCGCCCAGTTCCGCGATCAGGCCCGCGGCCCGATCGATGGCGGGCCGACTCAGGGCGGGGCTCAAGCCCTTTTCAAATCTGGAGGAGGCATCCGTCCGCAGCCCGAGCGCCCGGGACGTGGCGCGAGTTCGCCGTGGTTCCCAGGTCGCGGCCTCGAGCAGGATCTCGGTGGTCACGGCGGTAACCGCGCTGGCAGTGCCGCCGATGATTCCAGCGAGGGCTTGCGCGCGGTCCGCGTCGGCAACCACCACGACGTCAGATGTGAGCCGCCGAGCTTTTCCGTCGAGGCAGGCCAGTTCCTCACCCGCACGGGCGCGACGCACCACGAGACGGCCGCCCGCCAGCCGTTGATAGTCGAAGGCATGCATCGGCTGCCCCATCTCCAGCATCACGTAGTTGGTCACGTCGACAACATTGCTGATCGGCCGGACCCCGGCGGCGCGCAGTCGGGCCTGCATCCACGGTGGAGATGGTGCCACCCGAACGCTGGTCAACCGTCGAGCCACGAAGCGGCGGCACGCGTCGTGGGCCTCGATCCGAACGAGGTCGGCGGAGCCGAGTTCGCGCTCCTCCTTCACCAGCGGATCACGCACCGCCACGTTAAAGATCGCGCCGACCTCGCGAGCCACGCCCAGGTGGCACAGCAGGTCTGGCCGGTTCGACTTGATCTCCAACTCGAGGATCGTGTCGGGCGGATAGAGCCGGCGTAGGTCCTCGCCGACAGCCGCTCCGGTATCCAGGATCAGGATCCCCTCCGCATCGTCGCCAAGCCCCAGCTCGATCGCCGAACAGAGCATCCCCTCCGACCGGATGCCTCGCAAGACCTGGCTCTCGATCCGGCGGGCCTGCAGGCGTGCGCCCGTGAGGGCAAGCGGCACCCGGTCGCCGACGGCGATGTTCCTCGCGCCGGTCACGACTTCGACGGACGTCCCGCCAGCCGATACGACGGCGAGCTGCAGCTTGTTGGCATTGGGATGGGGTCGCAGGCTCTCCACCTGCGCCACGACGACGCCCTCGAAGTCGACGCGCTGCTCGCTGATGCGCTCGACCTCGCTGCCGGCCATGGTCAGCCGGTCGACCAGTGTGGCCAGCTCGGGGAGGTCGACGTATTCTGCCAGCCAATTCAGGGAGATCAACATCTCAAAACTGCCTCAGGAAGCGGACATCGTTCTCCAGGAACAGGCGGAGGTCGGCGACGTTGTACTTGAGCATCGCCAGCCGGTCGAGACCGGCCCCGAACGCAAACCCCGAGTATTCGGCGGGATCGATGCCGCCATGGCGCAGCACCTGCGGATGGACCATCCCCGCGCCCATGATCTCCAGCCATCCGCCTTTGCAGCTCCGGCAGCCGGTGCCGCTGCACAGTCCACAGGAAACCGCCGCCCCGATGCTCGGCTCGGTGAAGGGGAAATGGTCGCCCACGATCCGGATCTGCCGATCCGGCCCGAACAAGGACCGCGCGAAGTACTCGATGGTGCCCTTCAGATCGGACAGGCGGATGTCGCGGTCTACGCAGAGCGCCTCCAGCTGATGGAACTGGGAGCCGTGGGCCGGGTCCGTCGCGTCGCGACGAAACACCGTGCCCGGCGCGATGATCCGGATGGGCGGCTTGTGCGTCTCCATGAACCGAATCTGCACCGGGGAGGTGTGCGTCCGTAAGAGCAGGCCATGGTCGGCAAGGTAAAAGCTGTCCATGGTTTCGCGGGCTGGATGCTCGGACGGGATATTGAGCGCCTCAAAATTGTGAAACTCATCCTCGACCTGCGGTCCCACGGCCACTTCGTAGCCGAGCCGCGAAAAAATGGCCTTCACCTCGCGAAGGATGAGCGTGAGGGGGTGCAGATGCCCTCGACGGACTGGACCTGGGACAAACGTGACGTCGGTCCATTCGCGCTCGGAAAGGGAATCCAGGCTGGCGGCCTGGAGATGCGCGGTGCGGGCCTGCAGCATGGATTCGATTTCCACCTTCACCTGGTTGGCTCGGGCGCCCATGTCGGCCCGCTGCTCGGGTGGCAACCCACCAATCCCGCGCAGGGCCGCGGTCACGGCGCCCTTCTTTCCCAGCAACGCAACCCGGAGTGCCTCGAGAGCGCTCGCGTCTGGCGCCGCCGCAATCCCCTCGCGGGCGCGGACCAGCAGATCGTTCAGGCCTCCGACGTCAGCGTGCTCCACGTTTACAACCCTCCAGGCGCGCCGAATTGCTGCGAACAGGGATCGGCCGGCGCGGGGGGCGTTGAGCTGAGTGGCGCTAACTCAGCCCGAGCCGGCCCCGGGCCGGCCTGATAAACGCGAAGCAAAGGCCGCGCATCGTGGTAGTTATGTTAAGCCTTCGTTGGCGTTCGCGCTACATCGATCAGTTCGCTGAAGGTCTGGGCGTCACGGACGGCGAGTTCGGCCAGCATCTTGCGATTGATGTTGACGCCCGCGACCTTGAGTCCGTGCATGAACTGGTTGTAGGGCATGCCCTGGGTGCGGGTCGCGGCATTGATGCGAGCGATCCACAGCTTTCGCATATCGCGCTTGCGCGCGCGCCGGTCCCGATACGCGTACTCGAGCGAATGCAGGACGGCCTCGTTCGCGGGGCGAAAGAGCGTCCGATGCGTCATCCGGAAGCCCTTGGCGAGGGCGAGGATCTTCTTGTGGCGGCGTCGGGCCGTCACCCCGCGCTTTACTCGTGGCATCTCAAGCTCCCTTCAGATACGGGGCGGAGCGCCGCAGGCGACGCGCATCTTTGCCGGTCAGCACGAGCAACTTGCTGTACTGCCGTTTGCGGCGCGCACTCTTGTGACCGAGCAGGTGACTCTTCTGGGCGTGTGGTCGGACGACTTTTCCGGTCTTGGTGATCCGGAACCGTTTTGCCGAGGCGCGATGGGTGCGAATTTTGGGCATCGATCGACTCCTTTACGTCCTTTGCGCTGGCGCCGGGGACGGCGCCGGGGCTGGGGCTGGGGCTGGGACCGCCGCAGTGGCGGCCGGTGCCAGGATCATGATCATGTTCTTGCCCTCGAGGAGGGGCATCCGCTCGACGGTGCTGATCGACTTGAGCTCCAGCGCCATCCGATCGAGTAACTTCTTGCCGATGTCCTGGTGAACCATCTCGCGCCCGCGGAACATGATGGTCAATTTCACCTTGTCCCCTTCTTCCAGGAACGACTTGACGGCATGGAACTTCGTCTGGAAATCATGCTCACCAATCTTCGGCCGGAGCTTCATCTCCTTGACCTTGATGACGTTGTGCTTGCGGCGTCCATCTTTATCTTTCTTCAGGCTCTCGAATTTGAATTTGCCGTAGTCCATGATCCGCGCCACCGGCGGTTGCGCCTGGGGCGCCACCTCCACAAGATCCATCTCCCGCTCCACCGCTAATGCCTTCGCGCGGTCGATAGTCATGACGCCCAACTGCTCGTTCCGATCGTCGATCACGCGCACTTCGCTCGCACGGATATGGTCGTTGATTCGAAGCTCCCTAAATGACGTGGATCAAACCTCCTTGTAAACAAAAAAAGATAGCCGAGGCTATCTTCTGTCCCATGACCTCTTCGGCTCGGCCTGGAGGTGAGAGTCGGACAGCCTCTCTTAGCATGCGGGAGTATACCACGCCACTCTGCCGGCGAAGCCCGCGCTCAGATGGGTAAGCGCGATTCGTCCTCGAGCTGACGTAGGAACTGGTCAACGTCGACCGAAACCTGGTCGCCACCCTCTCGCCGTCGGATGTTGAGGGTCCCGCCCTCCAATTCCTTGTCGCCGACGACGGCCATGTAGGGGATCTTCTGCAGCTGGGCGTTGCGGATCTTCCCCTGCATCCGCTCGGCTCGCCCATCGACCTCGACACGCAGGTCGCGATCCCGAAATCGGCCGGCCAGTTTTGTCACTGCCTCGAGGTGGCGGTCGGCGATCGGGATGAACACCAGCTGGACGGGCGCCAACCAGATGGGAAAGGCGCCGGCATAGTGCTCGATCAGGTAGGACATGAATCGTTCCATCGACCCGATCGGGGCGCGGTGAATCATGACCGGCCGCGCCATCGCCTGCTCGGACGTGACGTATTCCAGTCCGAACCGCTCCGGCAGCAGGAAATCGATCTGGTTGGTCGAGAGGGTGAACTCGCGCCCGATCGCATCTCTGATCTGGAC
>DATCOB010000005.1:0-1574 GCA_036564925.1 Candidatus Dormiibacterota bacterium
TCCGATGGCTCGAGCTCCCCGGCCAGGAATCGCTGGATCACGGTCAGGGTGAAACCGCGCTGCTGGAGGTCGCGGATGCGCCTCAGGCGCTCGAGGTGGCCGTCTCCGTACCAGGTGACCCTCCCATCTCGGCGCGGCGCCTCCAGGAGCCCTTTGCCCTGGTAGAAACGGATGGTGTCGACGGCCACGCCGGCGGTGCGCGCCAACTGTTCGATCCGGTACTCCATGAGTAGATGCTCGCACAATGCTGTAGCCCGGAACGCGGCGTCAGGATCCGCCAGACAGATCCCGGTCCTCCATCTCCCACGCGTGGTCCAGCATGTGGTAGGCGGAATGCCGGATCACGAACTGGACCGTCCAAGTCCGTGCCGATGCGCCGCGGGCGTTGTAGTCGCGGATCGCGGCGCAGAACGCATCGCGGTGGGCGCGTAGGTCATCGGGGCGTTCCCGGGCCTCGAGGGGAGTGATGACGCCGACCTTCTTCGCGAACTCATGGATCTCGGCGCCGTTAGCGTGGCGAATGATCTTGTCCCGATCGCGCCCGCCTCCGCGCGGACCCTTCCGGAGCTCGGCGGAGACGCATGAGGCGACGTCGTCGAAGTAAGTCCAGCTCGCCCGCAGCAGGGCGATCTTCCGTTCGCAAGCGGCGAAGCTCATCGGCTCATGTTCCGGTCCCGCCGACTTGTAGGACAGACCGTAGTAGTCGGTCATGCCGCTGCCTTTGAGCCGTTCCACGACCGCCATCTCCCCGGCCGTGCGGAACTCGTCGGCGAGGCCGGCAAGGTCGGCGACCTTCGCGTATCGCGGGCGGTAGGCAGCGAGCACCTGGAGCGCCTCCTCCTCGGACTTGCCGCTCCTGTCCCAACCGGGCCAGTCGAACGCCGAGGCGACGGCCACGGCCTTCTTGCTGCCCCGCTCGACCATCACCCGGATTGCGTCGTCCATGTGCGCCACCTTAAGCCGCTGCGGTCACGGTGCGCGACGGCATCGCGCTGCGGGGCTGGTGGCAGCACCGCGACCTTAGGCGCGGGTGGTGGTAAGGCGACGCCGGAAACGGACTGGGAAGTGGGAGTTCTCGTGACGACTGGAGGTGCTGGCGTGCTGCATGGCGTCGGCGCGACGCGCCCAAATAAGTTCCATAAAAAGAACGTGCAAAAAGGCCAATTAACACCCCGAAATCGTTGACTGCCAAACGTTTGTTTGGTAGCATATTTCTATGCTCGCGACGCAAGACGTTTGTGACATCGAGGTCCCTGTAGAGCTCACCCGGCGTGAGCGGCTCATCGCCAGGGCGAGGGGCATGGCGATGGATCATCTCTTCTTCGCCAAAGAAGCGGCCGATTTCGCTGCCACCAACGACTACGAGCTGGATGGCTCGGTCTCTCCGATCGACTGGATCCGCATCCACTGTCACCTGACCGGCCCGCAAGCGGCCAACTACGTGGCTGCCGGCGAGCACTTCGATTCGTTGCCGCAGACAGTCCTTGCCATGGCTGAGGGCAAGGTTGGCTTCGGTCACATGGTGGTGATGGCCAGGACCGCCAACGCGCTGGCTGCTTCACCCACCGCCAGGG
>DATCOB010000006.1:0-3398 GCA_036564925.1 Candidatus Dormiibacterota bacterium
GGTCGACAAGTTCTTCCAGGGCAAGTACCCCGACACCAAGACCTGCTCGGGGAGCAAGACCCAGGCAGCGACACTGAACGGAGCTGCCGGAATCGTGTGGGAGCTCTGCTTCACGCTGACCTCTGGCGGCCAGAGCGTGCCGGCCGCTGCGCCACTGTTCGCGGGCGCCAACGCCGACGGCAGCGTCTACTACGTGATCCTGATCCTGGCGACACAGGCTGACGTCAAAGCGTTTGTCGCCAACGCCGGGCCGCTCCTCGACAGCATTCAATGGAAGCTGAAGTAACGCCCGAGTAGGGTCGGGGCCCTGTATCCGGGGCCTGTATCGTGATGCGGATGTTCGACCGCTGGGGCCGCTTTGTCTACCGACGCCGATGGCCGATGCTGATCGTTTCCGCAGTGCTGCTGGGCCTATCGGTCGCCGGCATTTTTACCGGTGGAACGCTGGCGGGCAACGGGGGCTTTGGCGCCAACCTGGCCGCCGGCCAGACCGCGAAGCTGATCACCGCGGAGATTCAGCCCGAGGCCGCTCCCACCGGTTCGACCATGGAGCTCATCTTCGCCAGCGGCACCCTGACCGCCACCGATCCGGCTTACCAGTCAGCCGTCGAGCAATCGATCGCGCCTCTCCTGACAGATTCGCGCGTGGCCGGAGCCGATACGCCGTACAACGTCCCGGCGAGCGCACAGCCGAGCTATATCTCAAAGGACGCGCACGAGGCGCTCGTGATCGTCCACTTCAACGACCCGTCCCTAAAAGTTCAGGGGTTCGTGGCGCAGGTCGTCTCGGAGATCCACCCCAGCGGGCTGAAGGTGTACGCCACCGGCCAGGTGCCGATCAACCTCGCGTTCAACACCACGCTCGAGCAAGACCTACAGCGCGCCGAGCTCGTCGCACTCCCGATCACCTTGCTACTCCTCGTGCTCATCTTCGCCTCTGTCGTCGCCGCCCTCTTGCCGATCAGCGTCGGCGTCCTGGCGATTGTCGGCGGCGTCGGCGGCACGCTCTTCCTCGGGCGCTTCACAGACGTCTCCCAGTACGCCATCAACGTCGTGACCCTGATCGGGCTTGGTGTGGCCATCGACTATTCCCTGTTCATCGTCAATCGCTTCCGCGATGAGCTGGCAGCCGGGGCATCACGCGAGGACGCGATTGCGAAAGCGATGTCCACGGCCGGCCGCGCGATCACGTTCTCGGGCATCACGGTGGCGGTGGGACTGTCGGCGATGCTTTTCTTTCAGGGAACGTTCCTGGCTTCGATGGGCGCCGCCGGAGCAATCGTCGTCGCGGTGGCGGTCGTCTACGGTCTGACTTTCCTACCCGCGCTGCTCTCAGTCATTGGACCCGGCGTGGACCGCCTGCGCCTCCCGTTCCTCGGCAGACGGAGACCCGACGGCACCGGCGCGTGGCACTCGATGGCCGTCTGGGTGATGCGCAGGCCATGGGTGGTGCTCGTGCCCGCGCTCGCGATCCTCCTGGTTGCGGGCACGCCCTTCCTGCAGCTACGCCTGGCCAATGGCGACGTCGATCAGCTGCCTCCTCACAACGAGGCGCGCCAGGGTTACGACATTCTCGTCAGCGATTTTCCCGGGCAGGACCAGACCACCATCGAAGCAGTGGTCTATTACCCGGACGGCAGCCCATTGACTGCGGATCACATCGGAGCGATCTACGACCTGTCGCGCCGCCTGGCCGCCCTGCCCTACGTCCTTCGCGTCGACAGCATCGTCAACGTCCCTCAAAGCCTGACCCGGGAGCAATATCAGAGCCTCTATTCGGGGCCGGCCACGCAGCTGCCTGCCGCTCTGCGGCAGGCGCTGAAATTGGGCGCCGGCCCGCACATCGCGCTCCTCGGCGTCGTTACCAACAAGCAATACACGAGCGACGATGCGCGCTCGATCGTCAAAGCGGTGCGAGCAGAAAGCGTGCCGGATGGCCAGGTTCAGGCCACCGGTGCGACAGCGTTCGACCTCGACATCGTCAACTACATCCTGGAGCGCACCCCGGTCGCCGTCGGCACGGTGCTGCTGGTCACCTACGTCGTTCTATTTCTGCTCACCGGCTCGGTGATCCTGCCGCTGAAGGCGGTCCTCACCAACCTGTTCTCGATCTCAGCCTCGTTCGGCGCCATGGTGTGGATCTTTCAGGAGGGTCACTTCAGTCAGCTGCTCGGTTTTTCGCCCCAGTCGATCGATCCCAGCATTCCGGTGATTCTTTTCAGCATCGTTTTCGGGATGTCGATGGACTACGAGGTGCTGTTGATCAGCCGCATCCAGGAGGAGTACCGGCGTACCGGTGACAACCAGGCTGCGGTCGCGATGGGTCTCGAGAAGAGCGGACGGCTCATCACCGGCGCGGCGGCGATCATGGTCGCGGTGTTCCTTGCGTTTGCCCTGGCCAACGTCGTGATCATCAAGGCCATCGGCGTTGGACTGGCAATCGCGATCGCCGTCGACGCCACCATCGTGCGCATCCTGATCGTCCCCTCGATCATGCGCATCCTCGGCCGCGCCAACTGGTGGGCGCCACGCCCGCTGGCCATCCTGCACAGCCGGCTCGGCGCCGGCGAAGTCGGTCCAGCCTCAGAAGCGGCCTAAACACGAGTAGCGAAAATCGCTTCAACCAGTGCGGCAGGTTTGGCCGGGTTCTCCCCGGCCATAACTTTGTTTTCTTGGTTGCCAACGCGGCGTGGAGAGACTAATTCGTAATTAATCCAATCCCGGGAGAGAGAGCAGGCGCGCGCGCGGCCCGCCGATGAGAGAGAACCGACTGGTTCTCTCTCATATTTTGGGGGAGTAGAGGTCGAGTTAACTCAGGTTGACGGCGATGGATTCGCCGGCGGGCTGGGCCTTGTGATCGGGCCTTGCCGGCCTGGACCCGGGAAGCCGCCGCGCTGTCTCGGATCGCCGAACAAGGGACCTGGTTGGCCAGGGCCTCTGTGCCTTGGCATGGCGCCGAAGGCGGGCCGGTTCGTCGTGGCTCCAGCCTCTGGCCCGAACCGATTGGAGGCGATGCCGCCGGCGATGCTCAGGACGACCCCACCGACCAACAGCGCAGCTCCGAGAATGCCCAGGGTTCGCTGCTTCATGGCTTTGCCGTTTCTCCGCGGAGCAGGTCACGCGTGCGCTCGTAATCCTCCGCGCTGATCTCACCGGACGCGAATCGGCGCGCCAGGATGTCGAGCGGGGTTTCGGCCGCGGTGGGAACGCCAGCCATCGCAGCTGTTCGCGGCCTGGCGCGAACCGCCCAGATCACCAGGAGGACGATGCCGGCGACGATCGCCAGCCAGGACAGCCCCCCAAGGATCGCGAACAGGTAGCCGTACGTACTCGGGTCGTGGTGTGGCAGAAACATCAGTGGGAACCTCCAGTGACAACGATTCCAGGGCCGTAGCCGG
>DATCOB010000007.1:0-2722 GCA_036564925.1 Candidatus Dormiibacterota bacterium
TTCCTGCCCTTCGTTCGGACCAAGGCCTCGTGGCGCAACATCGACTTCGCCGGCGCCGGCCTTCTGGCGCTTGGCCTGACCCCGATCCTGCTCGCCCTTTCCAGCACAACCACCTACGGATGGACTAGCTGGCAGACCCTGGCGCCGCTCATCGGTGGCATCGTGGTCCTCCTCATCTTCATCTGGGTCGAGCTGCGCGAGAAGGAGCCGATCGTCCCGATCCACCTCTTCCGGAACCGCGCCTATGCAGTGTCGATCCTGATGGGATTCGTCATGGCCTTCGGGATGTTCGGCACGATCATCTTCGTGCCGCTGATCTACCAGGGCGTGCTCGGCATCAGCGCCACCAACTCCGGGGCCCTCATCACTCCGATGATGTTCGGCTTGATCGGGGCGAGCATCGTGACCGGCCAGCTCATGGTCCGCATCAAGCGCTACCAGTACCTGGGCACCGTCGGCGCGGCCGTCACCGCAATGGGCATGTTCCTGCTGTCTGAGATCACAGTTCACTCGACGCAGCTCCAAGTCACCACGTCCCTGGTGTTCGTCGGCATCGGTCTCGGTGTGACGATGCCTCTCTACATCCAGGCGGTGCAGAGCGCGGTCGACCGTAAGTTCCTCGGCGTTGTCACGAGCAATATCCAGTTCTTCCGCAACGTCGGTGGGACGATCGCGACCGCGATCTTCGGTTCGATCCTGGCCAGCCGGCTGGGTCCGAACATCCAGAGCCAGGTCGCGGCCCTCAACCTGCCCCCCGCTTTCGCGAACACTTTCAAGATCGGCGGCCAAAGCGCGCAGCAGATCTTCAATCCCGCCAACCTGGCGGCTGCCCGCGCGGCACTGCCTGCGGCAGCACAACCTCTGTTCGACCAGGTGATAGTGGCCGTGAAGGCGGGCCTGGCATTGACCCTGCATGAGATGTTCCTCATCGGCGCCGTGGCGATCCTCATCTCGCTCGTGATCTCGCTCTTCATGCCGACCGTGCCGCTGCTGGCGGCGAAGAAGAGGCCGGGCTCGGACCTGGGCGAGGGATCGCCCGTCGCTGAGACCGGGGCTGAGGTCGACGAGGAAGCCAAAGAGCTGGAGCCGGCGAAAGCTTAAAGACGGGCGGGTAGGCCGGCGAACAGCCGGCCGGTTGTCCTCCCCGCTTGCCGGGGAGGTGGACGCGAAGCGCCCGGAGGGGACGTCCAGTCGGGCACGGCTCGGTTACCGTTTCCATTCGCAATGCACCCGCCCATCCACTACGCCCGCAGCGGCGACCTGAAGATCGCCTACCAGGTCACCGGCGACGGTCCGATCGACCT
Source organism: Candidatus Dormiibacterota bacterium (assembly GCA_036564925.1). Classification (GTDB taxonomy): domain Bacteria; phylum Chloroflexota; class Dormibacteria; order CF-121; family CF-121; genus JALYYC01. Next base: position 1,305 of record DATCOB010000007.1, read on the forward strand.
GATCTGGACCCCGGGCACCGTGTCCCAGCTGGACATGGAGTGGGATTGGCCGCCCCGCGCTCGCGTGCTCGAAGGCTTCGGCGCCTTCTGCCGCCTGATCCGATTTGACAAGCGCGGCACCGGGCTATCCGATCGGCCGAACCACATCGCCACGCTCGAAGAGCGCACCGACGACATCCGTGCCGTGATGGATGCAGCGAGGAGCACCCGGGCGGTGCTCTTTGGGGTGTCCGAGGGTTCGTCGATGGCGTGCCTTTTTGCCGCCACGTATCCAGATAGAACGCGTGCGCTCGTCATCTGGGGAGGTCAGGCGCGGTGGCTCAAGACCGAGACCTACCCGTGGGGGGTCACCCCTGAACGACTCGAGCGTGACCTCGCCGAGATAAACGAGAACGGCGTCACCAACGAGTACGTGTTCCCGCACGGCACGCCCGACGACCCGGCCTACGCCGACTGGCTCATTCGGTGGTTTCGGGCCGGCGCCAGCCCTGCGGCGCTGGTCGCGCTCGAGCGCATGAACTCTGAGATCGACATCATCGACATCCTTCCTCACATCCGCGTGCCGACCCTGGTGATGAATCGCACCGGCGACCCCGTAGCCCATATCGACGCAGCACGAGATCTTGCCGCGCGCATTCCAGGCGCGAAGTTCATGGAGTTCGATGGTGATACGCACTCGCTCATCACGCTCGAGCCCGATCGGGTGCTGGCGGCGATCGAGGAGTTCATCACGGGCGCCCCCGCCCATCTCAGGTCGAACCGGGTGCTGGCTTCGATCATGGTCCTCGACATGGTCGAATCCACCAAGCATGCGGCCGCTATGGGCGACGAGGCCTGGAAGGACCTGCTGTTTCGGCACCGTGCGACCACCGACGGCCTGGTGGCGTACTACGGCGGGATGGTCGTCGACCACGCCGGCGATGGCGTGCTCGCAACTTTCGACGGACCTGCCAGGTCTATCCGGTGCGCAATGGACTCCGTCGACAAGGCGCACGAGCTCGGCCTGCAGCTGCGAGGCGGGATCCACACGGGTGAGGTGGAGAGGGAGGGGCAGGCCGCGGCAGGCATCGCTGTCCACATGGCCGCACGAATCAGCGCGTTCGCCGAGGCGGACGAGGTGCTGGTGTCGAGCACGGTGCGGGACCTCGTGGCGGGATCGGGGATCGAGTTCGAGGACCGCGGCGCCCACCAGTTCAAGGGCATCGATGAAGCGCGGCGCGTATATCGGGTGGCGAACGTCTGAGGTCATGAAGACGCTGGCTTCGCAGATGGTCGGTACGTGGCGGCTCGTGTCTCGCGAGGACCGCACGGCCTCAGGAGAGCGGCGTATCGATCCAGGACTAGGGCCTGATCCAGTGGCGCTTCTTGTTTACGACACCGCCGGCAACTTTGCCGCGCAGTTCATGAAGCGCGATCGC
>DATCOB010000008.1:0-72539 GCA_036564925.1 Candidatus Dormiibacterota bacterium
CACCGGACGAGGTGCTGCCCCCCGGCAACGTCGAAGTCCCGGCCTTCGATGAACGCCTCAACCCGAGCCAGCGACTGGCGGTGCGGAGCGCGGTCAACCTGTTCCCGGGCAGTATGCAACTGGTGCAGGGCCCGCCCGGAACGGGCAAGACGACCTCCATCGTGGAGACGGTGCGGGAGCTGGTCGCCCGCGACCCCAACGTGCGGATCCTGATGAGCTCGCATGCCAACACGGCCGTCGACAACGCCCAGGAGCGCCTGCAGGGACTCGACGCACTCCGCATGGTTCGCATCGCCGAGCCGGAGAAGGTCGACCCCAAGTTTCGCGCCAGCATCGTCGAGGCCGATGACCCACGCGTGCGGACCGCCCACGTCGTCTTCGGGACGGTGAACCGGATCGCGCTCGCCTGCAAGGAAGCCGAGATGTTCGATTGGCTGATCCTGGACGAGGCCAACAAGGTGCGCTTCACCGAGACCCTGCCGCTGTTGCGGCTGGCGCCGCGCTGGTTGCTGGTTGGCGATCACCGCCAGTTGCCGCCGGTCCTCGACGAGAGCGCGGCCGCCTTCCCGGTCGAGGGGGATGAGGCCAGGGCGCTGGTCCGCGATGCCAGCTTCTTCGAGTTGAGTTGGGCCGTCGTGCCGGAGACCAACGTCGTGATGCTCGACGAGCAGTACCGGATGGCGGCGCCCATCGGCAGCTATGTATCGGTGGCATCGTACGACGGCCGGCTGCGGAACTCGCCCGAGATGGCGGCCCTACGGTCACCCCTGCCCTGGCCGTTCAACCGAAACCTGACCTGGCTGACGATTCGAGGCCGTGAGAAGAAGGGCGGGTCGGGCAGCATCTCCAACCGCGCCGAGATCGAGGCGGTGGGTCGGGTCGTTCGCCACCTGCAGCGGCTCGGTCTTGAGCAGCTGCGGGTCGCAGTCATCGCGATGTACCAGGACCAGGTCACGCAACTCCGCCGCGAGCTGCGGATGGTGGCGTTGCCGGGACTCGCGGTCGACACCGTCGATGCCTTCGAGGGCGAGGAGGCCGACGTGGTCATCCTGAGCCTGGTGCGAAGCAACGAGGCCGAACGGATCGGGTTTCTCAAAAAGGCGCAACGCTTGAACGTCGCCATCTCGCGGGCCAAACAGTTGCTGGTCGTGGTCGGCGATATCGAGACGATGACGGGTCGGGAGGGCCAGGACCTGTACCAGCCGCTGCTCGAGCATGTCGAGCGCGAGGGTCGCGTCGCCGGGATCGGCGCCTTGCACGCGATGGATGCGGCTGTGGGCGGCCGGCGCGGGGACCGGAGGCAGCGGCAGCGGACGGGTACCCCGCTGGGCCGGCCTCCACGCCGCCGGCGCCGCGGCGGCCTCGGCCCGCGGCCGGTGACCCCGGGCGTGGCGACGACGACGGCCAATGTCGCGGAGGGCGCCGCCAATGTGGCGCCGGTCGACGGCGCGCCGGTACCGCCGCGCAAGTTCCGACGGCGTCGCGGGCGCCGTCGCGGATCGTCCTTGAACGGAGCCGCCAACGGATCGGCGGAGCCCTTGCCCTCGCACACCCCGTCACCGGCGCCGGACCGCGAGCCCGCGGCGCAGACGGCCGTGCAGGCGGCCGAGCGCCCGGTCTGATTCCCGTCGACACCCAGCCCTACCTCGACCTGGTCGACTGGCGCCGGCGCGTCGGAGACTTATATCGCATCGGCGGGCCGGACGCGGTGACGGCGTTTCGCCGCGGCCGGGACCAACTGTTTCGCGAACATCCCCAATCGCCGGTCGCGGGCCACGATGGAGCGGCCTTTGAGGGCCTCGCCTACTTCGACCCGGATCTGCGGTACGGCGAGATCCGCTGCCGCCTGGAGTCGATCGACGCGGGCGAGATGGTCGAAATCGACACCGGCGGCGAGGACGGCGTGATCAACTACCGGCGTGCGGGGCAACTGCGGTTCAGCCTCGATGGTACGGCCTGCCGGCTGACGGTGTTCAGCCTGGTCGGGTACGGCGGCGGCTTGTTTCTCCCCTTCCGCGACGCGACCTCAGGACGAGAGACCTACGGCGGCGGCCGGTACCTGTTCGACACCGTGAAGAACACCGATGGTCTCGCGTTGCGGGTGACCGCGGGCTCGCCCGACATGACGATCGACTTCAACTATGCCTACAACCCCTCCTGTGCCTACGATGCCCGCTGGGCCTGCCCGCTCGCGCCGCAGGAGAACTGGCTGCCGATGCCGGTGCGGGCCGGTGAGAAGCTGTACCAGGGCCATGGCTAGGACGGCACTGATCACGGGGGCGTCCGGCGGCCTTGGTTATGAGATGGCGATCCTGTTTGCCCGCGATGGGTGGGACTGCGTCCTGACCGCACGCAGCGCGGACAAGCTGGGCGTGCTCGCCGATCGCCTCCGGGCCGAGCATCGCGTCAATGTGCATGTGATCGCGAAGGATCTGGCTCATCCCGCGGCGCCGGGCGAGATCTGGTCGGCGCTGCAGGCGGCGCGGGTACAGGTCGATGTGCTGGTCAACAATGCGGGGTTTCCAACCTACGGGCTGTTCTGGGAGCTGGATGCGAAGACCGAGCTCGAGGAGCTGCAGGTCAACATCGTCGCGCTGACGCATTTGACCAAGCTGTTCGTGCCGGGCATGGTCGCGCGGCGGGATGGTCGGGTCTTGAATGTTGCATCGACCGCGGCTTTCGAGCCGGGGCCGCTGATGGCGGTCTACTACGCGAGCAAGGCATACGTCCTGTCATTTTCCGAGGCACTGGCGGAAGAACTCCGCGGAACGGGCGTGTCGGTGACCGCGCTGTGCCCGGGGCCAACACGCACCGGTTTCCAAAAGCGCGGCGCGATGGAGGGCTCGCGCCTGCTGCGGGGCGACATCGCGGACGCGGGGTCGGTCGCCGCCGCCGGCTATCGCGGGCTCATGGCACGGAAGACGCTCATCATCCCGGGGTGGAGCAACAAGATGGTGCCGCTGGCGGCGCGGCTGACCCCGCGATCGATCATGACCCGCATGGTGCATCGTGCGCAGCAGCGCGTGCGTTAACTCGTTGGCCGACGGCCGGAGTCGGGGAACGTCAGGTGAGGGCGAAGTGCCCTCGGCAGGACTCGAACCTGCGACGCCTTCCTTAGGACGGAAGCGCTCTGGTCCCCTGAGCTACGAGGGCGCCGGCGCGAACTACTGGAGAGGGTATCATTGGCAATTGCCGATCGGGGCGTAGCTCAGCCAGGTTAGAGTGCTCGGTTCGGGACTGAGAGGTCGGTGGTTCAAATCCACTCGCCCCGATTGCATCAGGCGAACGCCAGAATGCCAATCCCCAAGACGATGGCGAAGGCCCCAACAATCCGCAACCATGCGCCACGGCGCTCCCCAAGCCGCCAGATTCCCCACGCGGTGACCAGCACGATCGCCGACTCACGTAGGGGTGCGATTATCGCCAGCGGCGCGACACTCAGCGCAACCAGGATCATGAAGTAGGCGGCGGTCATCAGCGCCCCGACGAGCAGGGTGACCGGCAGCGCGGGGTTTCCGCCGGCCGCGGGTAACCGCCGGACCGTGGTAAATCCCATCAGCAGGAGCGCCGCAAAGAACCAGAGAACCCAGCCGTACAACCACGGCGCAGCCAGCCGCACGCCCAGGCGATCCAGGGAGCTGTATGCGGCGATCATTACCCCCGTGGCGAGGGCGGGAGCCAGGGCCGCCCCCGCGGTCGACGGGCGCCGCACCGCCCAGATCCCCGCCAGTAGCAACACAACCCCCAGGAGGGCCGCCGGATGCACACGCTCGCCCAGCAGCACCAACCCGACGCCCACCGCCAGCAGGGGCGCCGTTCCCCGGGCGACCGGGTAGACGAGCGACAGCTCACCCCTCCGGTAGGCGGTGGAGAGAAAGATGAAATACACCAGCTCGAGCCCTGCCGAGGTCGCCGCCAGCAGCCAGGCCGCGAGTGGCAGACCAGGCCGGCCATGCCACAACCAGGCCACCGCCACCGGCGGCAGCGATAGCACCGTGCCGAGGGTGACCGCCCGCGCGGACAAAACCATCGGATTGCCGGACCCCTTCAGGAGGGCGTTCCAGCCCGCGTGGCAGACGGCGGCCAGCAGGATCAGGGGGAAGACCGCCGCGGGCACCACGCGAGTCTAAGACGTCCTCACCGCCAGCCACGAGCGCGGGGGGGTATAGTGATATTATTGATATCACTATATGGCCATGCGGGCGATCTGGAGCGGCACGATTTCCTTCGGAATGGTCTCGATCCCCGTGCGCCTCTTCACTGCCACCGAGTCGCATGACGTCCGGCTGCACCTGCTGCACAGGGAATGCGGGGCGCGGTTAAAGAACATCCGGTGGTGCCCTGTCCACGACAGGGCCATCCCGTGGGAGGACGTGGAGCGGGGCTTCGAGTCCGCAAAAGACAGGTACGTCCCCATCACCCAGGAAGACCTGGACAACCTCCCGGTCAAGACCGTACGCAGCGTGGAGATCTCAGACTTCGTCAAGCTCGAAGAAGTGGACCCGATCTACTTCGACAAGGCGTACTACCTGGCACCGAGCGAGAACGGGGCGAAGGCTTTCGCGCTTTTGCGCCAGGCGCTGGAGCAGACCGGTCGCGCAGCGGTGGCCAAGGTCGCCATTCGCGACAAGGAGAGCCTCTGCCTGGTCCGACCCTACCAGGGCATGCTGACCATGGAGACCATGTTCTACGCGAACGAAGTTCGCTCGGCCGACGAGCTTGCTACCACGGAGTCGAGCGCCAGCAAGGTCTCACCCAGGGAATTGCAGATGGCCGTGTCGCTCATCGAGAACTTAAGCAATCGTTTTGACCCCGAGCGGTACGAAGACGATTACCAGGCCGCGCTCAAGAAGGTCATCGACGCCAAATTGGAGGGCGTGCCGGTTCCCCAGGCACCGCGGACGAAGGGGACCAAGGTCGTCGACCTGATGGAGGCGCTGCGGGCCAGTATCGAGGCGACCAACAAGGGGGGCGCCCCGGCCGAACGGAGGGCCGTGGCGCCGCGACCGCGTCCAGCGGCGCGACCACGGGCGACGACGCAGCGACGCCGAAAGACTGCCTGAGGATGCTCAGGTCCAGAACAGGTGGCCGAGGACGAGGCCCACGACCACCGCGACGACGTAACTGATCCGCGGGTAGGCGCGAACGGCCGCTCGAACGCGGTTGGTGACCGGGTCACGTCCCCGCCCGACGGCGAGCGTCTCATTCACCATCATCACGAAGATGACGCCAGCCAGCATGGTCGCCAGCAGCGACAGGATGGCGCCAGGGCTAACCTGCAGCACGGTCCTCCGGCGCGCCGAACCGTCGTGGGGCGGGCGCCAGCAATCCGCGCGCTGGGCCCCAGAGAAAATGCCCCAGGGCAATGCCGATCACGATCGCAATGGCAAAAGCCCAGCCCGGGAACGCATGCACGGCTCCGCGCACATACTCGGTAATCGGTTTGTTACCCGAGAACAGGGCCCACGTTTCGAAGGCCAGGAGCAGGAAGATCGCCCCAACAAGCGCGGTGACCAGCAATGAAAACAGGTTGGCGCGGCCGATCCTCACTGCGCCGGTTGTGCCGCCGCGCCCTCCCGCTCGGCCGGGACCTCCCGGATCGCCTTGAGGAAGGTGGCGGGCGTGAGCACCCCCAGGACGCGGTTTCCGTCCACGACAGCGACCCCCAGCACAAGCGCCCTCACCGCGGTCCCGTCGAACGCGCGACGGGCATCTTCCAGCGAATCGCTCAGGTGCACGATGGGCGGCCGCTCGAGCGATCCGAGGTCGATCGGCGTCACCGACAGCCGTTTCAGGCCACGATCGGGACCCTGCAGGTCCACGACCAGGTCGGAGGCCGGTCTCGCGAGGATCGCCGCCGGCGTGTCGTACTGCTCGAGGCGTCCCTCCCGCATGATCGCAATCCGATCACCAAGCTTGATCGCCTCGTCGATCTCGTGCGTGACGAACACGACCGTCTTTTTTACCTCGCCCTGGATCCGCAGAAACTCCTTCTGCAGCCGCTCGCGGGCGATGCGATCGATGGCGCCAACCGGTTCGTCCATCCGGAGGACGGGCGGATCGACTCCCAGGGCGCGGGCCACTCCGACACGCTGGCGCTGACCCCCCGAGAGCTGGTGCGGATATCGCCGACGATACTGGCCCGGGTCGTACCTACGTTGTCGGCGATCGTGAGATGGGGGAACAGGCCGACATTCTGGATGACATAGCCCATCCGAAGGCGAAGCGCCACCGGATCAATGTGGGTGACGTCCTGGTCATCCAGGAAGATCCGGCCACCGGTCGGCTCGATCAAGCGGTTGATCATCTTCAGCGTGGTGGTCTTGCCACAGCCGGAAGGCCCGACCAGCATGGTCAGCTGGCCGGTCGGGAACTCGATCGAGAGCTCGCGCACGGCCGCCTGGCCGCCCGCGTAGAGCTTGGTAACTCCTGCCAGTCGAATCATTAGAAACTCAACTCTAACCGGGCGCGGCTCAAAGGGTCATGCCAGGATTCCGCTTCATGCCTGGCGTCGGCGGTTCCTCCGGGGACCGATCTTTTCAGTGACCGGCATCCTCTACACCATTCCCTCCCTGTCCCTGTTCGCCCTTCTCCTTCCCTTCACCGGCCTGACCGTCCTCACGGCAGAGATCGGGCTGGTCAGCTACACGCTCCTCATCCTGCCGACCTGGCCGCGACCTGGCTGAAGGACCACGGCTTTTACAACGGATGGCGGACGGGGTAGCTTCGCCGATGGCGAGGCTACCCCCAAGCCCAGCTCAATAAAATACTCGCGTGGCGACTCCGTACCGGTTCAAGACGGACTGGGAGTTCAACGCCGCCCTGCCCCGTACCTGGTCGATCGTCCTTGACCTCCAGCGCTACCCCGAACGGTGGAAGAACTTTCGCCATGTGCGGCTGCTGAGCGGTGACGGCCAATCGGTCGGCTCGACGGCCGAGTGTGTCGTGCGCGGGTCGTTGCCCTACAGCCTGCGCTACACCATTGAAGTCATCAATGTGCAGCGCCATCAATCGATGGACCTTTTTTCGACCGGCGACCTCGTGGGAACGGGCCGCTGGGAATTCGTCGAGCTGGCACCCGCACGTTGCCGGGCGACGTACTACTGGGACGTGGCAACGACCAACCCGATTCTCAATCTGTTGGCCCCCCTCGCCAGACGGTTCATGGCCCAAAACCACGAGCAGGTCATGGCCAACGGCTATCGGGCGCTGCGCCCCCACATCGAGGGGCGCTAGCTTTTCGTCGACCCCTTTCGGCGGGCCTCCGCAAAAGCATCCAGACGCTCATTCACGGTTTTTTCATAGCCCCGTTCCGAGGGGTGGTAGTAGGTCCGGTCCTTGATCGCGTCGGGCAAATGCTGTTGCTCCACCTGTGCCTCGTCGTAGTCGTGCGCGTACCGATACCCCTTGCCGTACCCGATCTTCCGCATCAACGGCGTCGGCGCATTTCGGAGATGCAACGGCACCGGGTCGGCGCGCGTCCGTTCGACATCCTCCTGCACCGCCGTGTATGCGGCATAGAGCGCGTTGCTCTTCGGTGCCGTCGCCAGGTAGACGACGGCCTGCGCCAGCGCCAGGTTGGCCTCCGGCATACCGACAAAATGCGCCGCCTGTTGCGCGGCAATCGCCTGGGTCAGCGCCTGGGGATCGGCGAGCCCAATGTCCTCCGAGGCAAATCGGATCAGGCGGCGAACGACGTAGAGCGGATCCTCGCCAGCCTCCAGCATCCGCCCCAGCCAGTACAGGGAGGCGTCGGGATCACTGTCACGAAGGCTCTTGTGCAGGGCGGAAATGATGTTGTAGTGCTCTTCCCCGGCGCGATCGTAGAGCAGGTTCTTGCGTTGCACCGCCTCTTCGACGATCGCCCTGGTGATCAGACGTCTCCCCTGTTTGAGCCGCGCGAGCGCGGCAGCGGCCTCAAGCCCGTTGAGGGCGACTCGGGCGTCCCCGTTGGCCACGCGAACGAGCGCGTTGCGCCCCTCACTCTCGAGCTCGACCTGGCGGCCGGCCAGGCCGCGCTCCGCGTCATTCAGTGCCCCGTCGATGATCTGCGTGATGTGGGCATCATCCAGGGCCTTGAGCACGAACACCCGGGCCCGTGAGAGTAAGGCCGCGTTGACCTCGAACGACGGATTCTCAGTCGTGGCGCCGATGAGCGTGATCACGCCTTCCTCGACGACGGGTAGCACGGCGTCCTGCTGGCCCTTGTTGAAGCGGTGGATCTCGTCAATGAACAGGATGGTTCGCTTTCCGGACTGGCTCCGGCGAAGCCGCGCTTCCTCGATGTTCCGACGCAGGTCGGCGACGCCGGCGCTGACCGCGCTGAGCGGGACGAACTGCGACGCCGTGACCCGGGCGATGAGCCGAGCGAGCGTGGTCTTACCGCTCCCCGGCGGACCCCACAGGATCATCGAACCCACGCGGTCCTCCTCGATGGCGCGGCGCAATTCGTGATCGGGTCCGACAAGATGTTCCTGTCCGACGAACTCATCGAGCGAGCGGGGCCGCCTCCGAGCCGCGAGCGGCTGGTCCTTGAGCACCGGCTCCTCCGGCGTCGGAAACAGCGTCTCCTGGGACATCCCGTGACTATAGAGGCCTCTTTAAGGCAATGCGTGTCGCGCTTAGCCCCTGGTCGACTCCTGCGAGGGGGTGCCCGCCCTACTCGCCTGAGGCGGCTGGATCGCCTGATAGAGCTGCTGACCGATGGCCGCTTGCACGGCGAGCGGGTCGTGCTTGCGATAGTCGAGCCAGTAGCGGACCTCCAGGGTGACACCGCCATCGATGTTGGGCTGGACTCCGACTTGCGGTGGCGGATCGTTGGCGATGTCAGGAGTGTCCTTGAGCTGTTCGCGGACCTTCTCCGCGAGACCGTCGAGAGCCATCCCTGCGGGGACCTTCGCCGTCAGGGTAAAGAGCCGGGTGGGATGACGCGTGCGATTGATGATGGTGCCGGTGTACACGAGGGAGTTCGGGATCAAAACCTCAAGGCCTTCGCCCGTCCGCAGCGTGGTCGTCCGCATCTCGATGTTCTCGACCACTCCCGTGTGACCGTCCACGGTGATCTCATCGCCAATGCGGAAGGGACGCTCGAGCAGCAGGAATATTCCCGCGATGAAATTCTTGAGGATGTCCTGGAATGCGAGGCTGAATGCGAGGGCGAGGAAGCCAAAGCCTCCGAAGACGAGCGCCGGACTGCCAAAGAGCACGGTAAAGGCGGCAATCACGCCGGCCAGGACCGCCACCAGGAACGAGATCCGGCTGACAAGCAGGACGACCTGCGGATCGGCCTTGCCTCGACGTAGCTCCCTTACCGCGATACCGCGAACAAGCTTCGCGAGGAGCCAGAAAACGACAAGGATAAGGAGCGCGGCAGCCACCTTGAAGAGATCGTGCCGGGTCGGAAGGTAGCTGATCAAGGTATCCCAGGCGCTCGCGGCGGCCAGCATCGCGCCAATTCTACGGGCGACGAACTAGCTCTCGAGTTCGGCGCCGCCCTCGCCCGTCGGTTCCGTAGCGGCCTCGCCCTCGCCGACAACGGGCACTTCAGCCGCCGCCGGCGCCGGGGCCTCTTCCTCGACCTCTTCGCGGTGGGCGGCGACTTTGACGATCAGGTCATCGGGCTCGTCGAGAACCTCGACACCCGCGGGAAGCTTGAGGTCTTTGACACGGATCTCGTCATCGATCTCCTTGAGGCCCGAGATGTCGACCGTGATGACCGGCGGCAGGTCGGTCGGCAGGCACTCCACCTTGAGGGCGTGCAGGCCGTGCTGCAGGTCGGCCTCACCCTTGGCGACGAGCTCGACCTCGCCTTCAAACTCGAGCGGCACATCGGACTCGATCTTCTCCTTGAGGTTGACCTGGTAGAAGTCCACGTGCAGGAGGTCGCCATCCCGAGGATTCCGCTGCACCTCGCGAATCAGCGCTTTACGAACCGCCGGCTCCTCGCCGATCTGGAGATCGACGAGCTGGTTGCGGCCGACCTTCTGAAACGCCTTGAGGAAGTCGCGCCCGTCAACCACCACGGTAACGGCATCGACGTTGTGGCCGTAGACCACGGCCGGCAGCCGGCCCTGGCGGCGCAGGGCGCGTAGGTGCTCGCCAATCCCGGCGCGGGGCTCGAGCTTCAGACTGACGGGCGTGTTTATAGCCAAATTCCTCCCGGGATCCCGAATTGGGCGCCGCTCATGATACCACAGCCGTTCGGCCGGCTAAACGGTCCTTTACCGGAACTTTTCAGCTGTTTGGCCGTTACCTCCTGTGAAGAATGCCACTAGAATGCGGGTTACATTGGTGCTGACATCTTGTCTTAGACTGATCCATCGCAACGCGCTCCGAATCGGAGTGGTGATTGCCACGTTTGCGCTGGTGGGCACCGCGATCGTCCTCCAACAGATTCGCGAAGCCAGCGCCGAGCAAGGCTTCGAAACGGCCCGCCAGCAGGTTGTTGCCGAGCAGGCGCATGCGCAGGCGCTGGGCCTGGACGCCTCTGAGATCGCTGACTTGCAACGCCAGGCATTGACCACCGCCAGCGAAACGCCCCCGTCGGCAACCGCCCCCTTCAACGAAAGTCGAATCGACTTCTTTACCAGCGCCGCCAGCCAGCAGACCCAGATCAAGGGCGAAATTCAAAGCCGCGAGCAGCAGCTCATCGCCCAGGCGAAGACGGCGGCGGAGTCCTCCATCTCGAAGATCTCGGCCGACATGATTACGGCCAAACAGCAGGGCGTCGATGATCAGCTGCTCAATGAATTCCAGGGCATGCCGTCGAAGGCCCAGGGCGAATTCGACCTCGCCGGCACCGCGCGGGCCTACCGGGGCATCGCCGACGAATTGAAGGCGCCACTGAGCAAGCTCTCCCTCGAGATCGCCCAGCAGGAGGCCACCAACGCCCTGATCGCGCAGTATTCAGCCCAGGTGGCGGCCCAGGACCACGGTAACCCCGCGGTTGCCCGCAGCAGCGCGGCGAGCGCCCTCAGCCAGGTCCAGGCCGACCTTGCGACCGCGAAGATCTTCTCGATGGACGTGTCGGCGATCGACAGCCACGTGCAGAAACTTTCCGGCGAGTTGGCCTCCACCACGGCGCTCGGTGACCTGGAGAAGCTGGCGGGTGGCCTCATGGTCGCCGACAAGGTGCTGCAGGGCGCCATGACCAGCAGCCTCCCCGACAAGGCGATCACGATCTCTCTCAAGGAGCAGGTGGTCCGCGCGTATGAGCATGGCCAGGTGGTCTTCAGCACCCTGGCCACCACCGGCCGACCCGGATTGGAGACCGATCCGGGCACCTTCAAGGTGTACTGGAAGGTCTCGCCCTGGACCATGCACTCGCCCTGGCCCAAGGGATCGCCGAACTGGTACCCCGACACGAAGGTCAAAATGGTCATGTGGTTCAACGGCGGGGACGGCATCCACGACGCCTCCTGGCGTGCCGTCTACGGCCCCGGGACCGAGTACCCGCACTACGACCCGTTCGGTGAGGACGTCGGCACCCACGGCTGCGTGAATGTCCCCCTCAGCGCCGAGTACTGGCTCTGGAACTGGACGCCCACCGGCACGCCCGTCATCGTGTACTGAAGCGGCGCTGACCTAACCGGGCTGGCGACGACTCAGTCGCCTACTCGCTCCATTCCTGATCGACAGCGCATACCCCTGTCGGGGCTCGCTGACGATTTCGGCCGGCAGCTCCAGCACCTTGATCGTGCGTCGCAAGCGCACGATGTAGCTCCGGACCTGTTCGGCCGATAGTGCCGGCGCATGCCAGGCCAGCAGCAGAAGCTGCTCAGCCGTAAAGAAGCTGCTCGGCTGATTCAGAAAGAACGAGAGCAGCTGCGCCTCTCGCCTGGTCAGGGCGACCTTCTTCCCGTTGTGCGCCAGCGTTCTGGCCCGGGCATCAAAATCGATGCCCGCCAGATCCCAAAGGCGGTGATGCCAGAAATCGACACGTGACTCGAGACGCTCGAGGTGCTGGCGAAGCATCGCCTCGTCGGATCCTGTCACCTGAGCCGCCCGCCCCGGCACCTTCGCCGCGTCCGCGATTCGATCCAGCGAGCGTCGGTTGAAGGTGACGAGCTCGGTGTAGATCGTGATCCAGTGCCGGACATCCTCGATGAACGGGGTATCCGGGTGCTCGCCCGGGATGAGGTATTCGCGGTCGGACGGCGCCTTCGGTGAGGCCACCCGTGGAACCGGGCGGGAGCCCTTCCTTACCATGGCGCGAGCGCACCCTCGAAAGGCCACGGACCCGACAGGGCGGCCACGCGCACTGCGCAATCCGGAATTCGGCGGCGCATGACCGTAGTTACGATAGCATCGCGGCCGCTGCTACGCGATCCGCCGTACCGCGCTGGGCTGAATGTCCTATTCCGGCCGCCCACCGCGCCCGTTACACAGGTAGGAGCAATCGAAATGGCGATCACCCACCCCACCATGCACCAGGTCGCACCCCATACGTGGACCTTCCAGCCGCCGACCACCCCGGTCGCACCGATGAAGGCGCACTGCCAGGTCTGCCGCCAGCCAGTCGGGATCATCCGCCCAAGGGCCATCGACATGCCAACGGGGAACTACGTTGTTTCGGGCGAGTGCGAGTTTTGCGGTGGCAACGTCGTGCTGATCGTCAGCTGATGCCGACCGGCTCAAACCCTTCGCCCGTCCAGTAGCCCAGCATGTTCTCCGTCTCGTGATAGAGCCAGATGAGCTGCCGCTCTCGGGCCGCCTCGCTCAGGAAGGGCACCTTGCGTTCCATCGCCTCCAGCGGAAACAGGTCGAGCCCGCTGACCCAGTTGATCTTCAGGAAGGCCTGCAGGAAGAGAAAGTCGCCGGTGAAGACGACGGTCTCCTCCTGGTCGCGCACGTAGACCGCCTGGTGTCCGGCGGTGTGGCCCCCCGTCACCCGAACCCGGATCCCGGGGGCAACGTCGGCGTCGCCGTCGACGATCAACAGCCGGCCCTCTTGCTCGAGCACCGCAAGGTTTTCCGGCTTGTAGGACGGCTTGCTGCGCGGATCGGGCCGGCGCCAGGCGTCCAGTTCGCGAGCCTGGACGACGTGCCTGGCTCGGGGGAACAGCGGGGTCAGCTCGCCGTCCCGGCCGGGGGCGACCAGCGCGCCGACGTGATCGAAATGAAGATGACTCAAGACGACCAGGTCGATGTCCGCGGGCTTGAGCCCCGCGCCGGCCAGCGCGTCGGGAATGCCTGGTTCGCGATCGTACGCGTAGATATCACGCTCTTTGTCCGACAGCTTCGGCCCGATGCCCGCCTCGATCAGGATGTTCGCGTCGGGCGTGCGGACCAGGAGGCAGTTGGTCGCCATCGGAATGCGGTTGCGGGCATCCGGGACCTTGAGCTTCTCCCACATGACCTTCGGCACCACGCCGAACACCGAGCCCCCGTCCATGCGCCAGTGGCCGTCGCTCAGACAATGAAGCGTGAAGCGGCCGAGCTTTCTTCCGGCGGCCCCGGTCACGCCGCGGCTTTGAATCCCTGGTTGACGAAGTCGACGATCGCGCGTAACGAGGTGCCCGGCCCGAAGATCTCGGCGACGCCCAGCTTCTTGAGCTCGAGCGCGTCATCATCGGGAATGATGCCGCCCCCGAAGACGACGATGTCCGAGGCGTTTCGCTCCTTGAGCAAGTCGAGGACCCGTGGGATGAGGGTCATGTGGGCGCCGCTGTGCAGGCTGATGCCGATGGCGTCGACGTCCTCCTGGATGGCCGCCTCCACGACCATCTCGGGCGTTTGTCGGAGACCCGCATAGATCACCTCCACGCCCGCGTCACGAAGCGCCCGAGACACGACCTTGACGCCACGATCGTGCCCGTCGAGCCCGACCTTACAGGTCAGGACGCGCCAGGTCTTGGGCGCGCTCACAGGTGGCGACCGAAATGCCCGAGGACGTAGAACCCGAGCAACGCGACCGCCAGGATGGCGGCGACGATCCGGCCAATCAAGGACAGGCGCATCCGGATCATCGACTCACCTAAAAAAGGATTGGTTCGCGGTAGACACCGAAAACCTCTTTAAGCGCGGTCATGATCTCGCCCTCCGTGGCATACGCCTTGACACAGTCGAGGAGCGGTGGCATGAGGTTGTCGCGACCACGGGCGGCGGACTTAAGCTCCTCCAGGCGATTACGCACACTGATATTGTCACGGCGCTCGCGAACCGCATGGAGCCGCGCGACCTGGCCGCGTTCCGTCTCGGCACCGATCCTGAGGGTCGGGAAGTCGCCATTCTCGCCCTCTTTGTAGGCATTGACGCCCACGATGATGCGCTCGTTGGCCTCCAGCTTCCGTTCAAACTCGAACGCCGCGTCCGCGATCTCGCGCTGGAAGAACCCGTTCTCGATGCACTTGAGGACACCCCCCTGCTCCTCGATCCGGTCGAAGTACCGTTGCGCACCCCGTTCCATCTCATCCGTCAAAGTTTCGATGAAATAGGAGCCCCCCAGCGGGTCAATGGTGTTGGCGACGCCAGTTTCGTGGGCGAGGACTTGCTGCGTTCGCAAGGCGATCTGGGCGGCGCGCTCCGTGGGAAGGGCCAGGACCTCGTCCATCGAATTGGTATGAAGCGAGTTGGTTCCCCCCAGCACTGCGGCCATGGCCTCATAGGCCGTCCGGCTGACATTGTTCTCCACCTGCTGGCGGGTCAGCGATACGCCGGCGGTCTGGGTGTGGAAGCGGAGCATCCACGACCGCGGGTCCCTGGCCCCGTACTTGTCCCGCATGATATGCGCCCACAACCGCCTGGCAGCCCGGAACTTCGCGATCTCCTCGAAGAAATCGATGTGCGAGTCGAAGAAGAAGGACAGGCGCGGAGCGAAGTCATCGACGTTGAGGCCCGCCCGAATGGTGGATTCGACGTACGCCATCCCATCGGCCAGGGTGAACGCCAGTTCCTGGATGGCCGTCGATCCTGCCTCCCGGATGTGATAGCCGGAGATCGAGACGGCATTCCAGCGCGGCATGTGGCGCGTCGCAAACACGATGGTGTCCACCACCAGCCGCATCGATGGCTCGGGCGGGAAAATGTACTCCTTCTGCGCGATGTACTCCTTCAGGATGTCGTTCTGTAATGTGCCGCCAAGTTGCCCGATCGGCACGCCCTCCTTCTCGCCGACCGCGATGTACATGGCGAAGAGGATCGCCGCCGGTGAATTGATCGTCATGGAGGTGGTGATGTCGCCCAACCGGATGCCGTCGAAGAGCGTTTCCATGTCCTGCAGCGAGTCGATCGCCACGCCGCAGTGGCCGACCTCCCCCTGGCCGAGCGGATCATCGGAGTCGTATCCCATCAGGGTCGGCATATCAAAGGCCACGGACAGGCCCACCTGGCCCTGCGAGAGCAAGAACTTGTACCGCTTATTTGTCTCCTCCGCGGTTCCGTAGCCCGCGAATTGGCGGATGGTCCACAGCTGACCCCGGTACATCGAGGGATAGACCCCGCGGGTGTACGGGAACTCGCCGGGATAGCCAAGCTTCTCGTCGTGGTCCCACTGGAGGAGGTCCTCGGGGGTATACAACGGCTCCACCGGGACACCGGAGAGGGTGGCGGCCCCTTCCCGTGGCGATCGTTTGCCGCTCCGGTAGCGGGTCGCCCACTCCTCCCGGGCCGTCTTACTCCGAAGCGCCATTCGTCTCACCGTCCTTCCTGCTCCGCTGCGCCATGACCTCGGCGGCCAACGCATACGGGTTCAGTTTCCCATTCCGGTTCGCCTGCAGGCGGCGCCCGATCTCGGTATCCGCTTGGAGCGCCTGCCGCGCTTCCTCCCGCGCCCGTTCCGCGACGAGCGCGATCACCTCCTGTTTGAGGCGCTGCAGTCGACGCGCCTCGAAGGTCCCGCTAGTCGTGAGAAACGCCTGGTGCCGGCGAACCGCCTGCCACACCTCGCGGACGCCCTCGTCCTTGACGGCAGACGCGAGGAGGATCGGCGGCAGCCAGGCCTGTTTTGGGCCCATGGCCATGGAGTCCTGAATCATCCGCCGAGTTTTTTCGGCACCGCCCAGATCCGCCTTGTTGACAACGAAGACATCGGCGATCTCCAGGATGCCCGCCTTGATGCTCTGCACGGCATCCCCGGACTCCGGCATCATCACCAACACGACGGTATCGCAGATGGTGGAGATCTCCAGCTCGGACTGGCCGACGCCAACGGTCTCGACGATGACGACCTGCCTTCCGAAGGCGTCGAGCAGGTGGATCGCTTCCCGGGTCGCCGCCGCCAGGCCGCCCAGGTGGCCGCGAGCGCCCATGCTGCGGATGAAGACCCCCTTATCGAGGGTGTGGCGCGACATCCGAATGCGATCTCCAAGCACGGCGCCGCCCGTAAAGGGGCTGCTGGGGTCGACCGCAATGACGCCGACCGTCTGCCCCTCGTCCCGGATCACGGTGAGCAGGGCGTCGACGAGCGTGCTCTTACCGGTACCGGGCGAGCCGGTCACGCCGACGAGATGGGCGTTGCCGGTGTTGGACTGGAGTTCCGCCACCAGTGCCGTCGCCTGGGGGTCCCGGTCTTCCGCCAGGCTGATGGCCCTGGCGAGCGCCCGGACATCGCCGGATCGCACGGCGCCGGCCATACTCATTCCAAATTCAATGCTACCAGCGACATCCGGCCGGAACGGGAGTTAGCCGGGCCGGGTTCCCGGCGTCGGAAACGCCTTCAGGGTGAAATCGGAGCCGAGGAGGACGGTCACGGCAGGACCGCTGGCCGGCGGGGGCACGACCACGACCTGGGCGTTGAAATACTCCTGAAGCCAGGCGATCGTCGAAGCGCCCCTCCCGGACGACCCATCCTGGATCTGCGTTTGCAGCACGGCCGGCCCTGCCGCTCCGGCTGCCGAGGCATTCCAGCCGGCAGCCTGCAGGAGCGAGGCCACAATCGACGCAGGAGTCCCGGCGCCGTAGGGAAGCCAGTATCGGCGGCTGCCGTCCTGCACCTGGAAGGGCGTCTGCGCCGCCAGCGCGGCCCGGTCCGGAAGGGCCGTCGCCAGGTAGTGCTGGAGCGTTTTGTAGGTCGGGTCGAGCGGTTCCAGGATGTACTGGCCATCCCGGCTGAACGTGTTTCTCAGCAAGTTCGAGGTGTCGATGGCGACGCGCCGAATGTCCTTGTCTTTCAGCTGCCCGGCGAGATCGGCCAACTGGCGGAGGTCCCCCGGTCGCAAATTGGTCCGCACGTTGTCCTGCAAGGCCGAGAGCAAACTGAACAGGCGCGGAACCGCATTCAGTGAGAAGACTCGCTGCCTGACGGCCAGCATGATCGCTTGCTGTCGACGAGATCGATCGAAATCGGACGTGGTTTCCCGCGACCGAGCGTATTCAAGGGCCCGCTCGCCATCGAACTGCTGCCAGCCGGCATTGACATGGATATGCATCATGCCCGTCGTTTCGCCCCGGGGGAAATAGGGATCGTCGAGTGGCACGGGGACGTCGACGCGGACCCCGCCGAGCGCGTTGACCACGTCGCGGAAGGCCTTGAAGTCGACCCCGACCCAGTAGGCAACGGGCTGACCGGTGATCTGAGACACGGTGGCCGCGGCAAGATCGCCACCGCCCGTTGCGGTCTTCCACTCGCTTCGCACGTTCGGATAGTCGGCGTGGTCCAGGCCGATGGCGTAGGCACTGTTGAGCTTGCCCCACATGAATCCGTTCCGGGGGAGCGCGGGAATCTTGACGTACAGGTCTCGAGGCAACGAGATCATGAGGGCCTCTCGGGCACCCGGACGGATCGAGAGCAGCATCGTCGAGTCGGTGAGGTACGGCCCGTCGTGGCCCGGCCCTCCATATCCAAGCAGCAGGATATTGATGCGCTCGTCGTGCTTGATCCGCCACCCAAGCGAACCGGGCTCGTCGGATTGGGCATGCACGAGCGTGATCAGATCCTGCGGCTGGGCACGCGGTGAGATGGCATGGAGGACCGCCCACATCCGGAACGTGACCAGTCCGGCCCCGAGGATGACGATCGCCATCACCGCGAGAAGCCCACCGCCGAGCAGCCGTGGGAGTCGCAGATGCCTGGCGGCGGCAGAGGCGCGCCGCCTGCGCGGTTCAATTGCCAAAGACCGCGACCAAGTCTAGCGAATGGCGAAGGAAGACGTCGTCATGCCCGTAATATCTGTGCGATGCGATCAGGATCCACGCTCCAGCGACCCACCGGCCCGTTCATGATTCCAGCGAGAACGCTCCTGCTCCTTGCCGGCTTGCTGGCCATCGCGCTGGGCGCCATCAACCTGTACCACGAGCGACACGTTGGTGAGGTCGACAACATCTATATCGTGATCGCGGCCTTGGTCGGCATGGTATGGCTCGCCAGCCTGGTGCTCGCCTGGAGGGGGGCGCGCGTCGGCATCGTGCTCGCCGCGGCGGCCGCCTTTCTCGAGTTTGGCCTGATCGCGTCCAGCCATTTCGTGACCGGCCCGGCCTCGATGAGCACCTACGTCCGCAAGGAAGGACTGGGCGTCGCCGCGATCTCCATGGTGCTGCTGGTGATGTCCCTGCTGGCCTTTATGGCGGCCGTCGTTTGCTGGAGCCATCCGCGCGGCCGCCTCAAAGCGCGGACGACGATCCCACTGCTGTTGACCTCCATCGTGGGCGCGGCGCTGGTGATCCTCTACGCCACCGACAGCGTCCGTCGTGACGACTTTGGCACGGCCAGCCCCGAAGACGGGACCTTTGCGGCATCGGTCGCCGCCACCTTCTGGCTCTTCGGCGGGCTCTGGGTGGGACGGGCGAGGCGGACCGGAGCCCTACTGATCGGGCTGGGCACCTTCATGACCTCGTTCTCATTCACGGCCCTGCACCTGATCAAGGGCGGTAAAACGCTGGGCGACATCGCCGCCAAGAGCGGGCCCGGATGGGCGACCATCGCCGGAGCCATGGCAATCCTCGCCATCCTGTCGCTCCTGCTCGCCGTCGCGATCTTGCTCGCTCCGGTCTTCCAGCGGCGTCGCCCTCCACGGAAGGTCGCCGCGACGCCTGCACGGGGCTCTGCCACCGGCGGCTGACCGCTCGGTTATTCCGCTAGCCGCGTGCCATCCGGGCCATATCGGTAGAAGCCGCGACCCGTCTTGCGCCCGTAGTGCCCGGCGTCGACCAGCTGCTGCAACAGCGGGGGCGCGGCGAAGCGCGGGTCGTGCAGGCCCTCGTAGAGGACGCCGCAGATGAACAGGTGCGTGTCCAGACCGACGAAGTCGGCCAACTCCAGTGGACCCATCGGGTGGTGCAACCCGAGCTTGGCACCCTGGTCGATGTCCTCCCGGGTGCCGATGCCCTCCATGAGGGCGCGGATCGCCTCGTTGATGAACGGCACCAGCATGCGATTCACGATGAAGCCCGGATAGTCGAGGGAGGTAATGGGCGTCTTTCCCAGCGTCTTGGAGAGCTCGAGGGTGGTGCTCAAGGTTTGCTCGGACGTATCCCGGCTGCGGGTGATCTCGACCAACGGCATCACCGGGACCGGGTTGAAGAAATGCATCCCGATGAAACGATCGGGGCGTCGGGTCACCGCCGCCATCCGGGTGATCGGGATCGACGACGTATTGCTCGCCAGGATCGCCTCCTCCTTGCAGATCCCGTCCAGCCGCTTGAAGAGGTCCCGCTTGGCGTCGAAGCTCTCGGTGATGGCCTCGATCACGAAATCCGCCCGGCCGGCGGCCTCGAGCGAGGTTGTCGCGTGGAGTCGGGCCAGCGACGCATCGCGTTTGCCGGCGTCCAGTTTGCCCTTATGAACCTGGCCCTCCAGCCGCTTCTGGATGTTATTCACGCCCCGGCCGACCACCACATCGTCGACGTCACGCAGGATCACATCGAACCCGCAGGTAATGGCGGTCTGCGCGATGCCCGCCCCCATCAGGCCGGCCCCGGCCACATACAGTTGCTTCACCTTAGTCCCTCTCCTTCAGCATCCCGCGGGCAATCACCAATCGCTGGATCTCGTTCGTACCTTCGTAGATCTGGGTGATCTTTGCATCTCGCATCATCCGTTCTGCCGGGAAGTCCCGCAAGTACCCATAGCCGCCCAGGATCTGCACCGCATCCGTCGTGACCCGCATGGCGGTGTCGGAGGCGAAGACTTTGGCCATGGCGGAGCTGACGTTGATCTCCGGGAGCTCGCGATCGATGGCGTCACCGGAGGCATAGGTGAGTGCCCGTGCCGCCTCGATCTGGGTTGCCATGTCGGCCAGCATGAACTGGACGCCCTGGAACTCGGTAATGGACTTTCCGAACTGGTGCCGCTCTTTCGCGTAGCGACAGGCCAGGTCGAGCGCGCCTTCGGCGAGGCCCAGGGCCTGCGCGGCGATGCCCGGCCGCGAGTGATCAAGGACGCGCATCGCCAGCTTGAATCCCTCGCCTTCAGCGCCCAGCCGATTTCCGGCCGGCACCGCCAGATCTTCGAAGAACAGCTGCGCCGTAGGGGATCCGCGGATCCCGAGCTTTTTCTCCAGCTTGCCCACCCGAAAGCCCGGCATGTCCTTCTCGACGATGAAGGCGGAGATGTTGCGGGTGGACGCGCCACCGTCCTGGTCGGACCGGGCGAATACCACAATGGTGTCGGCCACACTTCCGGCGGTGATGAAGGTCTTCGACCCGTTGATCACGTAGGTGTCGCCATGCCGTAAGGCCCGCGTCTGCATGCCGCCCGCATCGGACCCCGATCCGGGCTCGGTCAGCGCGTAGGCGGCCAGCCGATCGCCCTTTGCCAGCGGCGGCAGGTACTGCCGCTTCTGGGCATCGCTACCCGCCAAGCGGATCGGGAGGCTGCCGAGGGACTGAACCCCGAGGATCAGGGACGAGGTGACGCAGTACTTGCTGATCTCCTCGGTGGCCACGATCAGGGTGACCGCGCTGCCGCTGACGCCGCCGTACTCGGCGGTAAACGGGATGGCGAGGATGTCGTGCGCGGCGAATAACGCCTTGATGTCCCAGGGGAACTCGCCCGACGCGTCAATCTGGGCGGCGCGCGGCGCCACCCGCTCGAGGCACAGGTCGTGGACCATCGCCTGGACCTGTCGCTGCTCGTCGTTGAGCTGAAAGTCCATCAGCCGCCGAGTACCTCACGGGCGATGACGACGCGTTGGATCTGGTTGGTGCCCTCGTAGATCTGGCAGGCCTTGGCGTCCCGAACCCGCCGGGCCATCGGATAGTCCTCCAGGTAGCCGTAGCCCCCGAACACCTGGAGCGCATCGAGGGTGACCTCCATGGCCGAGTCGGTCGCGAAGAGCTTGGCCATGGCCGCTTCCTTGGTGAAGGGAAGCCCGGCATCACAGCGCGACGCCGCGTTCCAGGTCATCCATCGCGCCGCCCGGACCTTGACCGCCATATCGGCGACCTTGTTCTGGATGGTCTGCAGGTCGGCAATGGGCTTGCCGAACTGCTTGCGATCTCTGGCGTACGCGATCGCGTCGTCGAGCGCTCCCTGGGCAAGCCCCACGGCCTGCGCGCTGATCCCGATACGTCCGCTGTCGAGCGCACGCATCGCGATCCGAAAGCCCTCGCCCTCGGCTCCGAGCCGGTCCTCGGCCGGCACCTCGCATCCATCGAAGAACAGCTCGGCGATGGCTGACCCGTTCAGGCCCATCTTGGTGAAGGGCGGTCCGACCTTCAGCCCCGGGTTGTCGCCCGCCACCACAAAGGCGGTGACGCCCTCCGCGCCGGACCCAGGCTTCACGGTTGCCATGACGATGTAAGACTCCGCCTCGCCGGCATTGGTGATAAAAATCTTGCTGCCGTTCAGCACGTAGTGATCGCCATCTCGCTTCGCCGTCGTTTTCAGGTGCGCGGCGTCTGAGCCTGCCTCGGGCTCGGTCAGCGCGAACGCCGCGAGCTTCTTTCCGTTGGCCAGGTCAGGGAGCCACCGGCGCTTCTGGTCATCCGTGCCGAACAGCACGATCGGCTCGGTCCCTACGGACGTGTGCACATCGACGATCACGGCGGTGCTCGCGCTGAAGCGCGCGACCTCCTCGATGAAGATCGCGAAGGAAACATGATCGAGACCCGCGCCGCCATGGGCCTCCGGCACCAGCAAGCCGAGCAACCCGAGCTCCGACGCCTTGTTGACGAGGTCACGGGGAAACTCGACCTGGTGGTCGATCGCCTCCGCGCGAGGCTTGACCTCGCGCTCGGCGAAGTCACGGGCCAGTCGCCGGACCTCCTCCTGTTCCGTCGTCAGGGCTAAATTCATGCGGCGCGAACGATGGTCGCTTCGCCCTGTGCCATGCCGGAGCAGATGCCGGCCGCGCCGTATCGTGCCCCACGGCGCCGCAATTCATAGACCAGGTGCATCAGGATGCGGGCACCGGAGGCACCGATCGGATGTCCGACCGCAAGCGCACCGCCATCCACATTGACCCGCTCCGGGTCGACATCCAGCCGGTCCATCGCGGTGCAGGCGACCGCCGCAAACGCCTCGTTGATCTCGAAGAGGTCCATGTCGTTGACGCGCAGGTCGGTCTTCTTCAGCGCGGCCTGAATCGCCGAGGCGGGGACGGTCGCCAGGTAGGGCGTATCCGCCGCCGACTCTCCATAGGCCAACCAGTGGGCGAGGACTGGCAGATCGCGCCGGCGCGCTTCCGACCCACTCATCAACAAGACCGCCGCGGCCCCGTCGTTGACACCCGGGGCGTTACCAGCGGTCACCGTGCCGTCCGGCTGATAGACGGGTTTCAGTTTCGCGAGGGCCTCCAGGGTGGTGTCAGGCCGCGGCTGCTCGTCCGCATGCACGGTCGTCTGGGCACCCCGCGACCCGGGCACCGTGACGGTGACGAGCTCATCCGCGAAATGGCCGGCAGCCAGTCCAGCCGCGTACCGCTTTTGGCTGTGGTAGGCATACTCGTCCTGGCGCTGGCGCGATACGGCGAACTCCTTCGCCACGTTGCTGCCCTCCACCGCCATGTGGCAGCCGTTGGCGGGATCGATCAGGCCATCATGGACCATGCTGTCGACCAGCACCGCATCGCCGAACCGGTAGCCAAAGCGCGCCTTCCCGACCAGGTAGGGCGCCTGGCTCATGCTCTCCATGCCGCCGGCGACCACGACCCTGGCGTCGCCGTTGCGAATCAACAGCGCCGCGAGGTTCACCGCCTTCAGGGAGGAGGCGCAGACCTTGTTGACCGTCAGCGCCGAGACGGCCGTCGGCAGCCCGGCCTTGATGGCGGCCTGGCGCGCCGGGATCTGGCCCGTGCCGGCCGTGATGACGGTCCCCATCACCACCTGGTCGACATCCCCGCCGGGGAGTTTCGCGCGGTCAAGGACCTCCCGGATCACGACGGCGCCGAGGTCGGGTGCCGTCAGCGAGGCCAGGCCCCCGCCGAGCTTGCCAAACGGCGTCCGCGCCGCGGCGATCAGGACCACATCCTCCACAAGGCCATTCTAGGGACGCTGTGCTCGCGCTCCGGCGGCACGTGCTGGTAGCGTGATGCGATGACCGACGCGCAGCCACCGGACCGTACGGATGCCTCCCGCGACCTCACGGCACGGCTCGAGCGGGCCCGGTCGGGCGGATCCGCCAGTTACGCGGAGAAACTCAAGCAGGAAGGAAAACTGCCGGTCCGCCGCCGGCTGGAGCTGTTGCTCGATCCAGACTTCATGGTGGAAGACGGACTGCTCGCGCACAGCGAGGAACCAGGATACGGGGCCGACGGGGTGGTGACGGTGGTCGGCCAGATCGACGGGCGCACGGTGTGCGTCATGGCCAACGACCCGACCGTCAAGGCCGGATCCTGGGGACCTCGGACGGTCGAGAAGATCATCCGCATCCAGGAGACGGCGCAGCGTCTGCGCGTCCCGATCCTCTACCTGGTGGACTCTGCCGGGGCTCGCATCACCGACCAGGTGGCCATGTTTCCCGGACGCCGGCACGCCGGCCGGATCTTCTTTACGGAAGTCCAACTGTCGGGCTCGGTTCCACAGATCTGCCTGCTGTTCGGCCCGTCCGCAGCCGGTGGCGCGTACATTCCTGCCTTCTGTGACATCACGGTGATGGTCGAGGGGCACGCCAGTATGTACCTCGGCTCGCCCCGAATGGCCGAGATGGTGATCGGCGAAACAGTGTCGCTGGAAGAAATGGGTGGCGCGCGAATGCATTGCACGGAAAGTGGCTGCGGTGATGTCCTTGTGACCTCGGAAGAGGAGGCCATCGCGTTCGCTCGCCGCTACCTATCCTACTTTCCGCAGAACAGCCAGGAGATTCCCCTGCCGCGACCGCCCGCTGATGCCCGCCCGCCGGTATCCCTGGACTCGCTTGTGCCGCACGAGGAGGGCCGTGCCTTCAACATGCAACAGCTGGTCGACGGGATCGTCGACGAGGGCTCGTTCCTCGAGCTGAAGAAACTGTTCGCGCGCGAGATTATCTGCGGGCTGGCTCGTCTCGAGGGCCGGGTGGTCGGCATCGTCGCCAATCAGCCGATGGTCAAGGGTGGCATCCTCTTCGTGGACTCCGCGGACAAGGCGGCTCGGTTCATCTGGCTCTGCGACGCGTTCAATATCCCGCTGCTGTTCCTCGCCGATGTGCCGGGGTTCATGATCGGCACCAAGGTCGAGCGCCAGGGGATCATCCGCCACGGCGCCAAGATGATCGCGGCCGTCTCGGAAGCCACGGTACCGAAAGTCTCCGTCATCGTGCGCAAGGCGTATGGTGCCGGCCTCTACGCGATGTCGGGGCCCGCCTACGACACGAACGCCACCCTTGCGCTGCCCACGGCGATGATCGGCGTGATGGGCCCCAGCGCCGCCGTCAACGCCGTCTTCTACAACAAGATCCAGGAGGTGCCGGAGGCCGACCGTCCCGCGTTCGTCAAGAAACTGCAGGACGAGTACCGTGAGGACATCGAGCTCTACCGACTCGCCTCCGATCTCATCGTCGATGCCGTCGTGGCCCCGGGCGATCTCCGCCGGGAGTTGACGAACCGGTTCGCCCTTTATGCGACCAGCCACCGACCGGGGGTCAGCCGCAAACACGGCGTCTTCCCCGTCTAGCCGGTCGCAGCTAGACTCGACGAATCAGTCTGCCAGATTCGAAGGAAGAGAAGGCCGCCGAGGCCGAGGTCGATCCCGGACGGCTGCTCGACGGCGAAGACCCGGACACGACCGACCCGGAGGACGCACGCCACTGGGCGACCGTATATCGTGAGCTGAAGACCTTCAAGGAGCGGATGATCGGCACCGCCGAGGCCATGACCGCGGGCGAGATCGAAAAACCAGCCAGCCACGAGATCATCTCCACGGATCTCGTCGCGCTCAAGGCCGAACGGCGTCGGTTCGAGCGGCGCCTGGCCTTCTGGATCGAGCGCGTCGGGAGGCTCGAGGGCAAGGGCGCCCCGCCGCCCTAGGCCTCGGCGAGTTGGATGTCGCACCCTGCGTTCGCCGCAAGCTCGAGGCGCAGGCGCGCGGCCGCTTCGTCCCAGTGCGAAGATTTGACGCAGCCTCCGGAGGCGACCGGCATCCCCAGTGTGAGCGTCGACCAGCCGACCACGATCGCACCCGCGGCATGCGACGCGTCGACATGGACCGCCAACGTCCCTCGCAGCCCATCGCCCCGCGAGGCCCTGACGCCGCGCGGCGCTGCGACCAGGTAGGGCCGGGCGAGGTGACGCAGCGCCTTGATGTTGACAAGCTGCCCGGCCGCGTCGCGGATGCCCCAGTAGCGATTCTCACGCCACTGCCACCAGGCCCATCCGATTCCCAGGTCGTCGCCTTCATCGAGGGCGGCGTCCGCGTAGGACAGCGCACCCGGTTGGGTCCAGTCATACCCCATCTCACCGATCCAGAGCGGAGCGGGAACTTGCGCCGCCTCGGCCGCTCGCTGCTGAAACCGCCGGCGTAACAAGGTCGAGTCCCCGGTCCAGAACGGCGGGACAAGAGAGCCCTCGTAGAGATGGGTCCCGTAGACGACATTTGGCGCCCGCAAATGTACGACGGCCGTGTTGAGGGTGAGCAGCAGGATGCCCTCGGTAAAGAACAGGTGGTTGGGGTCGACCGTCCCGATCGCCTGGATCGCGTGCTGAAAGAACGGCCACAGGTACGACTTTTCAAAGATACGCGGCGGGATCGGCAGCGGGTGCGCCTCATTGAAGATGTCGTAGCCCGCGACCCCGGAGCGGTCTTTGAAGCGTCGGGCGACCTGCTGCCAGGCGTCGTAGAAGTCCGTCTTCCAATCGTCCGAAAGCCAGAAGTACGTATCCGAGGCGATGGCCGCGGGGGAGAGCGAGGGGCCCCAGGAAAACTGTGGCAGGGGGTCCCAGTTGGGAATCCCGAGCGTCGCCCACGCCGGGGCGCCCGAGTAGCCAAAGCGGGGACTCCATCCCAGTCGAAAGTGCATGTCGAGGACAACATAGAGCCCGTACCGGTTGAGGGTGGTCACCACCGCCTCGACCCGGTCCAGGTAGGCCGGATCCAACCGGCCGCGCACGGGTTCCAATTGGGCCCAGTCGATACCCAGGCGTACCACGTCGAAACCGGCGCGCTGAATGAGGGAGGCGTCGGCGTCGTCAAACGGGGCCGGCGGATCTTTCGGGTAGGAGACGAGGGCGTCGTTGTTGAAGCCGCGGAGCAAGATGGTCCGCCCTTCCTCGTCAACGATCCGCTCACTCGCGGTGTGCAGCCAGGGGAGGGCGGCACCCGCGAGACCGTGCTGCACGGCGGGGACCGACGCCGTCAAGCTCCCCGCAGGTAAGTAGGCGTCGATGATGAGGACGACCACCAGCCCGGCGAGCCCGAGGCCGAGACGACGGCGCCTGGGCCGCCGGCCTCGTGGCGTTCGACCGGGCCTTGCCTCCGACGGTGGGGAGGCTGCTCGCCTTACCGGCGGCCGGCGGTGGAAGGCTGACCGATGGCGGCGGCGGCCGCCGCGACCACGTCCTCGATCGTGTCGCAGACCTGGGCCCCTGCCCGGGTCAGGGCCTCCAGCTTCGAGGCGGCGGTGCCCTTGTTGCCGGAAATGATGGCGCCCGCATGACCCATCCGTTTCCCTGGGGGCGCCGTCCGACCGCTGATGAAGCCGATCACCGGCTTGCCGAAGCCGGGGGCGATGACCTCGTCCGCGGCCAGTTCCTCATCGCTCCCGCCAATCTCGCCAATCATGACGACGGCCTTCGTCTCCGGGTCGTCCTTGAACAGGCGCAGTACGTCGCGGAAGGAGAGGCCGAGGATCGGGTCGCCGCCGATCCCGACCGACGTCGTCTGACCCACGCCCGCCTGGCTTAGCCCCTGGATCACCTCGTAGGTGAGCGTCCCGCTGCGCGACACGATGCCGACGGCCCCTTCTTTGTTGATGTGATTCGGGATGATCCCCACCTTCGCCTGGCCTGCGGTGATAAGTCCCGGGCAATTCGGACCGATCAGCCGAACACCCGCCTGCTCGACGAAGGCGCGAGCGCGCACCATGTCGTAGAGCGGGATGCCCTCGGTGATGCACACGATCAGCCCGATGCCGGCGGCTGCCGCTTCCATGATCGCGTCCGCCGCGAATGGCGCCGGGACAAAGATGCCGCTCACATCCGCATCCGTGTCTTTTTTTGCGTCGGCGACGGTATCGTAGACAGGGATCTCCAGGTGAGAGCTGCCCCCCTTGCCGGGGCTCACGCCGGCCACCACATGGGTGCCGTAGGCCTTCATCGCCTCGGTGTGGAAGCTTCCCTCGCGGCCGGTCAAGCCCTGGACCAGAACCCGGCTCAGTCTCGAAATCAAGATACTCATGGCCTGGCAAGCTCCACGATCCTCCGCGCGGCGCCGGTTGCGGTTGCCTCCGGCGCGATGCCCGCCTCACGCAGTAGCTGACGACCCTCTTCCTCGCGAGTCCCCGTCATCCGAACGACCAATGGGAGCGCGAGGTTCAGGTCGCGGCTGGCATCGATGATCCCGCGAGCGACCTCGTCACCGCGCGTGATCCCTCCGAAGATATTGATCAGGATCCCTTTGACGTGCGGATCGCCCGCGAGCAACTCAAGGGCGCTGTGGACCACCTCCGCCTTTGCCCCGCCACCGATGTCAAGGAAGTTGGCCGCCCGGCCGCCTTCGCGTTGAACGAGGTCGAGTGTGTTCATCACCAGGCCCGCGCCATTGCCGATCACCCCAATAGATCCATCCAGTCGGACATAGGTCAGCTTGCGCCGTCTCGCCTCAGCCTCGAGCGGATCGTCGTCAAACTCCTCCGCCCCGTGCAGATCCTTGTGGCGGTACATCGCGTTCTCGTCGATCTCCAACTTCCCGTCGGCCGCGACAAGCCCGCCGTCGCGCGTCATGGCGAGCGGGTTGATCTCGATGGTGATCGCGTCGAACGCCCGGCCGAGGGCGTACAGCTTGCCGATGACCGGGCTCAGCTGGGCGGTCAGCGGGCCGAGTCCAGCCCGGAAGACCAGGTCTTTGATCTCGAACGGTAGCGGGCCCCGCCAGGGATCCGGATACAGGCGCGCGATCGCCTCCGGGCTCGTGAGCGCCACCTCTTCGATCTCCATGCCGCCCTGCGCGCTCAGGATCAGCACCGGCTTGCGCGCGTCGCGGTCGAGGGTGAGCCCGAGATACAGCTCGCGGGTGATCTCCTGGGCCGTCTCGCACAGTACCTCTCTGACCGTGTAACCCTTGATGTCCATCCCCAGGATCTCGCCGGCCACCCGCTTGGCGTCGACCGGCGTCGCGGCAAGCTTGATGCCGCCCGCCTTTCCCCTCCCGCCCACGGGCACCTGGGCTTTGACGGCGATCGAGCCGAGCGCCCCGGCCGCCAGGGCGGCGTCGTCGGCAGTCCGTGCCAGCCGCCCATCCGGGACCGGAATGCCGGCCGCGCGAAATCGCTCCTTGACCTGGTACTCGAGAAATTTCACAGGGGAATGTTCCCATGACGGCGCGGGGGGTGATCCCGCCGCTTCTCTTTGAGCAGGCGCAACGACCGGATCAGCGTGGGACGCGTATCCTGCGGCTCGATCACGTCATCCACATAGCCGCGCTCGGCCGCCGCGTAGGGGCTGGCGAACCGTTCCTTGTACTCGTCGACCAGCCGCTGCGCCGCGATCGCCGGTTCGGCCGCCGCCGCGATCTCGCGTTTGAAAATGATGTTGACGGCGGCCTGGGGACCCATGACCGCGATCTCGGCGGTCGGCCACGCGTAATTGAAGTCGGCCCCAATGTGCTTGGAGGACATGACGTCGTAGGCGCCACCGTAGGCCTTGCGGGTGATCACGGTCAACTTGGGCACCGTCGCTTCGGCAAATGCGTAGAGGAGCTTGGCGCCGTGCCGGATGATGCCGTTGTATTCCTGGGCGGTCCCCGGCAGAAAGCCGGGAACGTCGACGAACGTCACCAGCGGAATGTTGAAGGCATCGCAAAAGCGTACGAAGCGGGCCCCCTTGACCGACGCGTTGATGTCGAGGGCCCCGGCGAGGATCCGCGGTTGATTGCCGACGATCCCGACCACGTCGCCGTCAAGCCGGCCGAACCCGACGACCAGGTTCTGGGCGAAGTGCTGCTGGACCTCCATGAAGCTGTCGCGATCCACGACCGCACCGATCGCCGCCGTCATGTCGTAGGGCTGCTGAGGGTTCTCCGGGATCAGCGACTGGAGGGCCACGTCGCGACGCTCGGGGTCATCCTGGGACCGGGCGGCCGGGGGTCGCTCCTGGCTGCTCCCCGGCAGGTACGAGAGCAGACGGCGAACCGATTGAAAGGCCTCCGCCTCGTTTAACGAGAGGAAATGCGCGACGCCGCTTCTGAGGTTGTGGACCTCGGCGCCGCCAAGGTCGTCGAAGCCGACCTGTTCTCCGGTCGTGACGCGGATCACCTCGGGCCCGGTGATGAACATGTAGCCGAGATGCTCCACCATGAAGATGAAGTCGGTGATGGCCGGAGAGTAGACGGCGCCGCCGGTGCAGGGGCCGACGATGACCGAGATCTGCGGGACGACGCCCGATGACTGGACGTTCCGATAGAAGATGTCGGCGTAGCCGGCCAGGCTGACGACGCCTTCCTGGATCCGCGCCCCCCCGGAATCGTTGATGCCGATGCATGGCCGTCCGGCTCGGACGGCCAGATCCATGACCTTGCAGACCTTTTCGGCGAAAACCTCACCCAGTGACCCGCCGAAGACGCTGGCATCGTGCGCAAACAGAAAGACGTCCCGTCCATCCACCCGGCCGTAGCCGGTGACCACCCCGTCGCCGGGGATCCTCCTGTCGCCCATCCCGAACGCTTCCGTTCGGTGCATGGCGAACGCGTCAAGCTCGGTGAAGGAGCCGGGGTCGACCAGAAGGTCGATACGTTCGCGGGCGGTCAGCTTTCCTTTCGGGTGCTGCTTCTTCGCCGGGTCGCCGCCCCGGTGCATCGCATCGTACTTGCGCTTCCGGAGTTCGTTGACCTGCCGCTCCGATGGCGTCGGCGGCTGCGGTCCCTTGGCGTGCTCACGGGCTCCGGTGGCCATTCAGCTTCGCGAGCCCGGGCGGTATTCACCGAAGACGTCCCGCAACACGCCGCACACTTCTCCTATGGTGGCATAGGCGCGCAACGCCTCCCGCATCGGCGGCAGCAGGTTGTCCGCTCCCTCTGCGGCGCCTCGCACCGCCTGCAGGAGATCGGCCACCCTCGCCGGTTCGCGGCCTGCCCGTAGTGCCCGGAGGGCCTCCGCCTGTTCACGCTCGTGGTGGGGACTGATCTTGATCACCGGCACCGGCTGCTCTTGACCCTGGTATCGGTTCACGCCGACCACGACCCGCCGCCCCTCCTCGATCGCCTGCTGATGGCGATAGGCACTTTCCTGGATGGATTCCTGGGTGAAGCCGGACTCGATCGCCGCGATCGCGCCGCCGCGGCGCTCGACGTCGGCAATGAGCCTCCCGGCGCCCGCTTCCAGCTCATCCGTCAGGGCCTCGACGAGGTAGCTTCCACCGAGCGGATCCGCGACGCTGGCGACGTTGCTCTCCTCCGCGATGATCTGCTGGGTACGCACGGAGAGGATGGCGGCCTCTTCGGAGGGAAGGCCGAGCGCCTCATCGTACGAGTTGGCGTGGAGGCTCTGGGTTCCCCCAAGGACGGCGCTCATCGCCTGCAGCGCCACCCGGACGACGTTGTTATGCGGTTGCTGCGCGGTGAGCGTGCTGCCCCCGGTCTGGGTGTGAAATCGCAGCATCTGGGCCCGCGGGTCAGCCACGCCGAACCGCTCCTTCATCAGCGACGCCCACAGCCGCCGGGCCGCGCGGAACTTGGCCACCTCTTCGAAGAAATCGGAGAACACGGCGAAGAAGAAGGAGAGGCGAGGCGCAAACTGGGCCACCTGGAGGCCCGCCTGCTGCGCCGCCTCGACGTAGGCGATGGCATGGGCCATGGTGAAGCCCAGCTCCTGGATGGCGGTGGCCCCCGCCTCGCGGAGATGATACCCCGAGATCGAAATGGTGTTCCAGTTCGGCAGCCGCGTCCGGCAATAGGCAAAGAGGTCGGTCGTCAGTCGCATCGAGGGGCGAGGCGGAAAGATGTACGTCCCCCGCGCCGCGTACTCCTTGAGGATGTCGTTCTGGACGGTCCCGCTGAGGCGCTCGGCCGGGACCCCCTCCTTCTCCGCCACCAGCTCGTACAGCAGGAGCAAAAGGGCGGCCGGGGCGTTGATCGTCATCGAGGTGCTGACCTGGTCGAGGGGGATCCCGTCGAACAGGATCTCCATGTCCGCAAGCGAGGAGATCGAAACGCCCACTTTGCCGACCTCCCCCCGCGCCATCGACGCATCGGCGTCGTGGCCGATCTGGGTCGGAAGGTCGAATGCCACGGAGAGGCCGGTCTGGCCCTCGGAGAGGAGGGCGCGAAAGCGGCGGTTCGTCTCCGCCGCGGATCCGAAGCCCGCGTACTGGCGGATCGTCCAGCGTCGCGTGCGGTACATGTCCGGGTAGATGCCGCGGGTGAATGGGTAATCCCCCGGCGGTGGCGCCGCGGGGCCAACGTCGGCCGCGACGTAGCAAGGCTTTAGCGGCAGACCGCTGTCGCTCCGCACGTCGGACGGGTCGCCGGGAAGCGGTTCAGCGGCCCGGGTGGCCATCCGCCTCCACGAACTCAGTCAGCACCCCGCACACGCTCTTTGGATGCACGAATCCGATCCGGGTTCCGTGCGCGCCCGGGCGGGCGCGCTCATCGAGCAGCTCGCCGCCCTCCTCCCCCGCCCGTTTGAGTGACGCCGCGACGTCGTCGGTCGCATAGGCAATATGGTGGACCGCTTCGCCCCGGTCTTGAAGGAATTTTTCGACCCTCGATTGCGGATGGAGCGGCGTGATCAACTCCAGCCGGCTGTCGCCGATCGGGATCATGGCGATCTCGATCCCTTCGCCTTCGAGCCGCTCGCGACGGGTCGCCTTGAGGCCGAGCCGCTTCTCGTAGATCGCGATCGCCCGGTCGAGATCGCGGACGGCGATGCCGACATGATCGATCCGGCTCAGCATGGGTTGATTCTAGACTTGACATCGCGTGCACCCCTTGTGTAGGGTGGAGCACGGTCAGTTACGTCACGGTCAGACTTGTTCTGCACCGCAAGTCCTGAACGGCCACCGATTCGACGGAAGCGCCGATCCACCGAAGGGAAGGAGGTTGGACCGTGAACCGAAATATAGGTAAGGCCTTGCGCCGAACCGTCGGCGGCGGAGCCGCGTTGATGATGGGGGTCGGCGCCCTCGTGCCGCGACCGGAGCCACTGGCTGCGACGCCGGTCGCCGCAGCCCCCTTGCCCGTGCGCAGCGCCGAGGTTCCCGTGGAGCGTTCGGCGGGCCACGACGAGCGCACGGCCGGCATGATTCACGTTCTGGCGATTCGACAGCCGTCCGCCAGCGCGCTGGTCACAGCCAGGCCGAGCGTCGTGAGCGCGAAAAGGCCCCTCGTTCACGTCCTTCGTATTGCGCCGGCGCCGGCACCCGCGCACGTGGTCGCGGCCGCTCCGGTCGCGCGCATCGGCAACGGGTTTACCTACGGGTACTGCACCTGGTGGGTGGCCAGCAAACGAAACGTCCCATGGCGGGGCAATGCCGCCCAGTGGTGGTGGAACGCCCGGGCGATGGGCTTTAGCGAGGGAGCCGTCCCCAGGGCCGGCGCCATCATGGTGATGGGGTATAGCGGATCATCACCGAGCGGCCACGTTGGCTACGTCGAGTCGGTGAACCCGAACGGCTCGTTTACGATCTCCGAGATGAACTGGTGGGGCGTGCCGGGCGGCGGTTGGGGCCGGGTGGACATTCGGACGGTGACCTCGCTGTCGGGCATCCTGGGCTTCATCTATTAGCCGCTTCGCTTCAGCAGGCCGAGTCGCTTGGCGCGGACCTCCGCCCGGCTGAAGCACCACACCGAGGCCGGCACCAGGATGGCACCCATCAGCAGCAGGGTGGCGATATCGGGAAGAGAGGCTCCAAGCGACTGCCCGTGCAAGAGGGCCTCACGGACCCCGGCCAGGGTGTAGGTCAGGGGCGAGAGGATGCCGGCGACGTGGAGTGGCAGCGGGAGGACCGTGATCGGGTAGTACACGCCCGAGATCAGCAGCAGCACGCCCTGCACGGCGAAGGCCATCTGGTCGCCCTTCTCGGGTGACAGCAGGGGCAAGATCGAGGTGAAGATGCCCAGGCCGAGCAGGGGCACCGTCGCCGCGGCAAAGATCGCCAGCGCGGCCAGGTAGTTGGCGTGCGAGAGGTCCAGTTTGAAGAGGAAGACCAGGCTCAGGCCGATGATCGCGGCCCGCGCGATGCCGTAGGCAAGCGACGCGGTACACATCCCGAGGAGGTGGGTTAGCCGCCGGATCGGCGCCATGAACGTGTACTCGATGGTGCCTTCCCACCGCTCCCAGGTGATGGCAAACGCGATCTCAAAGAAGACCATCGAGAGGTAGGTCCAGAGCAACGCGCCGACCAGCAGGTAGAGCTGCGTCTGGTGGACGTTGGCCGCCGACTGCTCCAGGCCAAGCGACGACAGTCCGGACGCCAGGTACCCAATGCTGAGCACGCTGACCAGGTTGTACAGCAGCCAGACGGCCTCCCATGCCCAGTAGCGGCGATAGAGGTTCTTCTGCCGTTCAACAAAGCCCCAGAAGGCGTTGACCTCGAACCGAAGCGAATGTCCGATCATTCCCCTTTCTCCTCCTCGTCTTCGCCCAGCCGCTTGCCGGTAAGCGCCATGAAGGCGTCCTCCAGCGAGCCGTCAGCCCGTCCGGCATGCCGCCGGATCAGATCCTTGGGCGTGCCCTGGGCGAGCAAACGACCGCCGTCGAGCACGATGACCCGGTCGCACATCACCTCCGCCTCCTGCAGGTCGTGCGTGCAGAGCAGCACCGTGGCGGCCCGGTCGCGGCGAATCGAGGTCACCAGCTCCTGCACCTCGCGCTTCGACCGCGGATCGAGCCCGGTGGTCGGCTCGTCCATCAGGAGAAGAGACGGGGAGGTCAGGAAGCTCCGGGCGATGGCGACCTTCTGCTGCTGGCCCCGCGAGAGTTGCTTCATGGGCCGGTCAAGGGTATCCAGCGGAAGCCCGAGCCGCTCGAGGATCGTCTCCACACGCCCGCGGGTTCCCTCGCCGCCACTTCCGTAGAGCCGGGCCGCATAGAGGATGTTCTCCCAGGGGCTCATCTCCTTGAAGAAGGACGCTTCCACCGAGACCCGGTTGATGTGCCGGCGTACTGCCGCCGCCTGCCGGACAACGTCGTACCCGAAGACCGAGGCGGTTCCGGCGTCGGGAGTCAACAGCGTGGCCAGGATCCGGATCAGCGTCGACTTGCCGCTGCCGTTCGCCCCCAGGATGCCGGTGATCGCCCCGCTGTCGACCTGCAGCGACACCGCGTCAAGGGCGACCTTCGCCGACCGCGTCTTGTTCCATGGGAGCCGGCGGCGCTGCGCGCCGAACGCCTTCCGGATATCGCGGACTTCGACCGCGATGGGATTCAATTCCGCCATTTGGATTGCCATTTGTTCTCCTCGCTGGATCGCCCTGAACAACAAAAAACCGTGGGCCCCTGGGCCTCACGGTCGAAAGCGTCTGAAACGGGGTCTAGACTACGTCGCTTTCAATAATGTGCGGCCACAAGAAGGCAGGCTCCGCCTCTGCTGAAGACGATGCCGCCCGGTGAGATGCGCCGCCACATAGCTTTCGTACAGTACCGCGCCGAAGCGCGGAAGTCAACTCGTCGCGGGCGACGGGTCAGGACCCGAGGCGCCGTCGACGGAATCGGCGAGGTACTGGGCCAGATCCTGAACCTGAAGGCGACCCTCCGCGCCCTTCGCCGCGATGCCGTCGCGGAACATGGTCAGACAGAAGGGGCACGCGGTCGCCACCCGCGGCGCCTGCGTCCGCAGGGTCTGGTCCACCCGCTCGTGGTTGATCCGCTTGCCGATCTTTTCCTCCATCCACATCCGGCCGCCG
This sequence comes from Candidatus Dormiibacterota bacterium, assembly GCA_036564925.1. Taxonomy (GTDB): domain Bacteria; phylum Chloroflexota; class Dormibacteria; order CF-121; family CF-121; genus JALYYC01. Next base: position 35,341 of record DATCOB010000008.1, read on the forward strand.
CCGGCCCCACAGCAGAAGCCGCGCTTGTGGTGGCGCTCGATCTCCACCAGTTCGGCACCGGGGATCGACTCGACGACGGCACGCGGCGGATCATAGATATCGTTCCATCTCCCCAGGTAACAGGAGTCGTGGTAGGTGAACTTCCCTTCGATCGTCTTGCTCGGCTTGAGCCGGCCCTGACCGATGAGCTCGGCGAGCAGTTGCGTGTGATGAACCACCTCGTAGGTCCCGCCGAACGCCGGGAACTCGTTCTTGATCGTATTGAAGCAATGCGGGCAGGTGGCGATGACCTTTCGAACCGTGCCGGCATTCATCGCCTCGATGTTCTGCTGCGCCTGTGTCTGGTACAGGTACTCGTTGCCGATGCGACGAGCCGGATCGCCGTTGCAGGTCTCCTGCGCACCCAGGATGGCAAAGTCCACCCCGGCTTTTTGCAGCAGCTGAACGAAGGCGCGGGCCACCGCCTTGTTGGCCTCGTCATAGGAGGCGGCGCAGCCGACAAAGTAGAGGTACTCGGCATCGGGCTTGTCCGCGAGGGTCTTGACGCCGAGCCCCTGCGCCCAATCCGCACGCTGGGCTTTGGGAAGCCCGTACGGGTTGCCCTGGGTCTCAATGCTGCGCAGGGCGCCCTGCGCCTCTTTCGGGAAGCGGCTCTCGTCGAGCACGAGGCTGCGGCGCATGTCGATGATCTTCGGGACGTGTTCGATTAAGACCGGACACTCTTCCTGGCATGCCCCGCACGCGACACAGGACCAGATCTCGTCCTCCGTGATGGCCTCGCCGATCAGGGTTTGCGGCTGCTGCGGCGCCCGGCGCTGATCGGCCGGGGCGTCGCGGACGGTCTTGAACAGGTTCTCACGACTATCGACGATGATCATCTTCGGGTTGAGCGGCTTCCCGGTCAGGAACGCCGGGCACTGCTCCTGGCAACGCCCGCATTCGGTGCAGGCGTAGAGGTCGAGCAGATTCTTCCACGAATGCTGCGTGACCTTACTCACGCCGTAGTGATCGGCGTGCTCCAGGTCGATCGGCGCGAGCACCGCTCCAGCCTTCGGCCCCAGCTTACGGAAGAAGATATTCGGGATGGCCACGCCGATGTGCAGATGCTTGGAGCTGGGGATGTAGATCAGGAACGCCAGGACGCCGAGGATGTGGATCCAGTAAAAGATCTCGTGCGCAGGGATCGCCGCAGAGCCCTGCCAACCGAGGGTTTCGAAGACCCGCGCGATGGCCGACGAGACCGGGCGCCAGGGCGCCGACGGATCGCCCCCCTGCGCGACCCTGGCGCTGTTCTGGCCCAGCATGCCGATCATGATCACGCTGATCAGGCTCAGGATGATGGCCGCATCGCGCTCGTTGCTCTCCCGGAACTGGCGAGGCCGAATCATCACGCGATTGACCGCCGCCATCACGACGCCGACGAGGACCAGGACGGCGAAAAGGTCCTGGAGAAAGGCCAGCCACGTCGCGCCCCCCACCCACGCCAGGCTGAAACCCGGGTAGATTCCCTCGCCAAATGCCTGGACGATCGCCGTAAGGAGGACGATGAAGCCGTAAAAGATGAGGAAGTGGAGGATACCCGAGTAAGCGTTGCGGAACATCCTGGTGTGCGCGCCGACATACCGGGCGACACCGCCCAATCGCGCTGGAATGTTGTCGAACCGATTCTCATTCGGCCCCAACCGTAGGATCCGGTACAGGCGCCGGGTCCTGACGCTGAAGTAGGCGACCGCGGCCAGCAGCACCGCCAGCACGGCAATCGACTTCAATAGCGTCATCATTGATAATCGTACGTTCTGATGAGAGTCCTGGGGCTGACTGGCGGCATTGGCTCGGGCAAGTCAACCGTCGCATCGATGTTCGCGGAACTTGGCGCGGCGATCGTCGATGCCGACCACCTCGCCCGCGAGATCGTGGAGCCCGGACAGCCGGCGCTGGCCGACATCCTGCAGTCGTTCGGCCCCGCCGTCCTTCTGGCGGACGGCCAACTCGACCGTCGCAAGCTTGCCGCCATCGTGTTCTCGGATCCGGCGGCCCGCACCCGACTCAACACGATCACCCATCCGCGGATTCGCGCGCGCATGCACGTCGAGGTCGAGCGACGGCGGGCGCAGTCCGGGCTGCTGATCCTTGATATTCCGCTCCTGTTCGAGAACGCCCGCACGGACGAGGCCGAAAAGGTCGTCGTCGTGTGGGTCGACCCGCAGACGCAGTTGCGCCGCCTCACCGAGCGGGATGGGCTGCCCGCCAGCGAGGCCCGCCAGCGCATGGCCGCCCAGATGTCACTCGACGAGAAGAAGGGCCTCGCCGATCATGTCATCGACAACACCGGGACCCTGGAGCAGACGCGCAGCCAGGTCGAGGCCGTATATCACCGTTACCGCTAGCTAGATCGGAGAGAAGAACCCGGCCGGCGCCTGCGGCACCGGTTGGCTGTGGCCCAGCGGCAACCGGGACCCGAGCCGCGACAGCAGGCGATTCTCCTGATCTGGGGTGATCGTGCCGGCCTTGACCGCCTTATCAAGAACGCCCCGGGCGGCGTTGGTCATGGCGGCCTTCACCGCCGCATCGCTCACGCCGCCGGCCTGCTCCAGGTCGCGCAGCGTCTTGCCTGACCGGAGCTGGCTCTGAAGATCCGCCGCGCTCACGTGCAGCGCGCCGGCCGCGGCATTCAGTTCAGCCGTCCGCAATTCAGCGCGTAGTCCTCGATCCGCACCCAGCCCGCCAACGTGGCGTAGGCCCAATCCGCCGATCGGGTTGAGACCCTGGCCCGCGTTGATGCGAGCTTTCATCGCATCGGCCTGCGCCTTCGTGATCCGGCCATCCATGAGCATCTGGTCGACGGTCTGCAGTTGAGCCTGCTTCAGGGCATCTTGCGCCTGGGCGCGGTTCAGGTGCAAAATTCCGGCGAGCTTGTCCACGAAAACCTGCGCGTAGTTGGTTGATCCCGACGGCGACGGCGACGGCGATGGCGCGGCCTCGACCGCGCCAAGACCGACAACGGCGGCGGCCAACCCGGCAACCGGCAGCGCGATCCAGCGGTTCAGCTTCATTCTCATGCTCCTTTGATAGCGTTGACGCTTCTATCGTGATGGGGCTGAATGAGAACACGATGAGAGACAGACAAGATTTGCATAAAAGGTTGACTCCAAGGAGGCGCCGGATGGGAAACTGGCCGTATCTTCTGCTCATGGTCGTCGGTGGGGTGGTCCTGCCACTCCAGGCGGGGGTCAACGCCCAGCTGGCGACGCGAACCGGGGACGCCATCCGCGCCGCCCTGGTCTCGTTCCTCGTTGGCGCGATCGCGCTGGTGATCCTCTCCCTCATCCCCCTGCGCCCCGGGCCGGCACCGGCGGCGTTGCTGCAGGCGCCCTGGTGGATCTGGATCGGGGGCCTGGTCGGCGCCATGTACGTGATCTTCACGATCATCTCCGCTCCGCGGTTGGGCGCCGCGACGCTGGTGGTTGCCGCGGTCACGGGGCAGGCCGCCGCCTCCATCGCCCTCGACAATTTCGGATGGGCAGGCTTCACCCGGCACCCGGTCACTGCCGGCCGAATGGCCGGGATGGCCCTGCTGGTGGTCGGCCTGGTGCTGGTCCGGCGGTTCTAAACGGGGCGGCCTCAGTCCTCGGCCTCTGGCAGCTCGCGCAGCGGCTCGACACAGACATCCTGGTCGCCAAATGCCTCCATCCATTCGGCGCGGGTTCGACCGTGCAGAAGCTGCTGGACCGTCGCGGTGGCCGAGGGATCGAATTGCCGGGCGCTGAGGTCGTCGCGGTCGATCGACCGGCAGAAATTCCGCCAGAACCTCGGCTCCAACGCGGCGACCGAAAGAAAGCCGTCAGCGACGGCGTAGACCTGGTAGCAGGGAACCTCGCCCGTCAGGCGGAGCCCGGCGGAACCCGCCCGCATGGCCGCGCGGGGTAACACGGTCCAGGTCCGCATCAGCTCCGTCATGGAGACCTCGAGGCGACATCCCTCCCCGGTCCGGACCCGCGCGACCAGCGCCGCGACGATCAGAAACGCCGCCTGCAGGCCACCAGCATGATCGGCGACCTGGATGCCCGGGATGGTCGGGATCCCCTGCGCCCGGGGCATCAGCGAGAGTGCCCCACTTCGCGCAAGGTAATTCAAGTCATGGCCGGCCCGTCGCGCGCCCGGGCCGCTGGAGCCGTAACCGGTGATGGCGCAGTAGACCATCCTCGAGTTGATCGCGCGGACCCGCTCAAAACCGAAGCCCATCCGCTCCATCACGCCGGGCCGAAATCCCTCGACGAGCACGTCCGAACTCGCAATCTCGGCGCTGAGCCGCTCGCGGCCGGCCACGCTCTTCAGGTCGAGTTCGATGATCTGCTTACCCTCGTCCAGTGCCCGGAAATACGCCGCGGCGCCGGGAAGGTCCCGCAACGGGTCGCCATCCGGCGGCATGATCTTCAGCACCTGGGCGCCGAGGTCGTGAAGCCGTTGCGTGCAGTACCCGCCCGGCAGCAGCCGCGAGCAATCGATTACGCGAACGCCCTCGAGCATCATCCCTGCTATTTTGCGAGTTGATGCGAAACGCTGAGGTGGCGGCGATGCTCAATCGGATCGCTGACCTGCTCGAGATCAAGGGCGAGAACTTCTTCAAGATCCGCGCCTACCGGGAAGCAGTCCGGCAGCTCGATAACCTGACGATGGAAGTCGAGGACCTGATCCGGGACGGCCGCCTGACCGAGGTGCCCGGCATCGGCGAGGCGATCGAAAAGAAGATCGTCGAGTTCGTGACGACGGGCCGTCTCGATTTTCTCAGCCGGCTGGAGTCCGACGTGCCGCCGGCGCTATTGGAGTTGACGCGGGTGCCGGGGCTGGGGCCGCGAACCGCCAAAGACATCTACGACGGACTCGGGATCCTCAGCCTCGACGACCTGGAAGAGGCCGCCCGCAGCCACCGACTTCAAGCGCTGCCTCGGATCAAGGCGAAAACCGAAGAGAACATCCTCAAGGGCATTGGCATGCTGAAACGCACGGAGGGCCGAATCTATTTCCCGGAAGCGTGGATGCTGGCCGAGTCGTTCCTCGCCACGCTGCGGGAAATCCCCGGTGTCGTGCGCGCCGAACTTGCCGGCAGTGTGCGACGCGCTCGCGAGACGATCGGGGACCTGGACCTGCTCGTTGGCACCGCCGATCCGGAGTCGATGTGCCGGACCTTCGCTCAGTTGCCCCAGGTGGCCGAAGTCATCGCCCAGGGCGGCACCAAAACGAGCATCAGAGTCCGCTCCGGCATGCAGGTCGACCTTCGCGCGGTCCAACCCCAGAACTTCGGCGCCGCCTGGCAATACTTCACCGGCTCCCAGGCGCACAACGTGCAATTGCGCGCACGGTCGGAGCGGATGGGCAAGCTGAAGATCAACGAGTACGGCGTATTCAGGGAGGACGGGACGCGGATCGCCGGCGAGACCGAGGAGGATGTCTACGCTGCGGTCGGCTGCTCCTGGATCCCACCGGAGCTTCGCGAGGGCTGGGGTGAGATCGAAGCCGCCGCGAGCGGCCCGATTCCGACCCTGGTGTCGGTAGCAGATCTCCAGGGCGACCTCCATACTCACAGCAACTGGAGCGACGGCCACCATGAGATCGCCGAGATGGCCAGGGCGGCCCAGGACCGGGGCCTGACCTACATTGCGATGACCGACCACACCCAGTCGCTGACCATCGCCGGCGGCTTGACCCCGGACCGCTTTGCCGCCCGGGCTCTCGAGATCGGGGAGCTCAACGCCCGGCTCACCGGGTTTCGTGTGCTGAACGGAGCCGAGGTGGACATCCTGCCAGACGGCCGCCTCGACCTGCCCGACGATTGCCTGGCCTCACTTGACGTGGTGGTGGCGTCGGTGCACACTGCGCTGGATCAACCCAAAGAGGTCATCACCCGGCGCGTGCTGGCGGCCCTCCGGTCGCCCCATGTCGACGTGCTGGCCCACCCCACCAGCCGCCGGCTCGACCGTCGTGGTGAGACCAACCTGGACGTCGAGGCCGTGATTGCCGAGGCGGTCCGGACCGGCACCGCGATCGAGATCAACAGCAGCCCGATGCGCCTGGACCTCAATGACAGCTGGGCGCGCCGGGCCCGCCAGGCCGGGGCCGTGATCGCCATCAACACGGATGCCCATTACCCGGTGGAGTACGATGCCGCTCGGTTTGGCTGCGCGATCGGACGGCGCGCGGGTCTCACGCCCGATCTCGTTTTGAACACGCGGAACGTCGAGGGCGTGCTCGACCATTGCCGGGCGAAGGCCGCAAGAACGACGCCGAATTTCCGTTAATGCTACACCCGCTCTATAATTAAGAGCGGAAGGAGGATCGCGGAATTGCTTCAGGAGCTCGTGATCAAGGTTCCCGCCCCGTTCGCCGGGACGGCCGAGGTCGGCTTCTCCACCCGTTATCCGGCCCAGCCGTCGACGGCGCCCCTCAAAGACGTCCCGTTCATCATCGAAGGGCCCTCGCGGCCGATGCGGACCCTGCAGGCCCGCCTCCAACTGTTCCGCCAGAAGCGCGCCTTGATCCCTGACGCCCCGGGCGAGGCGTACAGCTGGACCGACTTGATCCCGCTGAACGATGAGCTCTTCATCCTCGCCTTCCGGGACGAGAGCCTGGTCGACGCCGGCGACGACCAGCAGGCGGAGTACCGCTACATCGTCAACCTGGTGCGGCCGCTGATCTTCCCCTTCCTCAAGGACTGCGTCCGAATCGGCGAGCTGGCCCTGCGGGACAGCATCGAGTTGGCGGTGTTCCACGAATCGACGGTGGTCGCCGAATTCGAACTCCGCCGGCATCAGATCATCGCGGACAACGGCTCGATCGTACTGTTCGACGTACCGACTGCCTAGACCGACTTGCACCGAGCCCGCGTGCTGGCCGGCGACGCCGACCTGACGTCGAGCCGCCACCCGGGCTTGAGCGTCCTCCTTACGGCCGCCGTTGGAACCCTCCTGCTCCTTCCGGGCCTCCTGCTCCGTGGCAACGTCGTGCTGTCCTGGTTTGTCCCGGTGTGTGACGTGGCTGCGGTGCTGTCCATGGCGACCACCGTCGTGCTGGGAAGCCTCGACACGCAATTGCGCGAGGACACGCGCTCGTTGCCCATCGTCACCATCGCCACCGCGGCAAGCGTCCTGTGGTTGGGCCATCTGATCACGTTTCCCGGCGTGCTCCCCACCTTGATCTGGCCGGGATTCAACGACATGACCTCCTGGACGTTCTTGATCATTTCGATGGCGACGCCCTTGATGCTCGCCATCGCGCTGACGCGGCGCGGGCGACACACCGCAAGGCCAATGCGATCAGTTCGTTGGAGTTGGCTGGCCGGATTCCTTCTCGGGACGCTCGGGCTGATGCTGGCCTATGGGTTGACCATCCTTGGCGTCCACAGCGCGGCAGGGAATGCGTTTCCCCTGGCAACCTCCCTGAGCGGCGCGGTCGCGCTTGCGCCGACAGCCGCGGCGATGATCCTGTACCTGCAAGGAAATCGTGGCGACGAGCGGGTCATCTCGGGCATCCTGGCGGCGCTCGTCCTCTGCGCCTTCGCATCGGTGGCGCTGATTTTCCTCCGTGCTCGCTACACCCCGGTCTGGTACGCACTGCATTTGCTCGAATTTCTGCCATTTGCCGCGCTCCTCTTTGGCCAGCTCTCGCTGTACGAGCGCTCCGTCCGGGCCGAACGCGCCTCAGAAAACCGGGCGCGATCGACGGCCCGCCGCCTGCAGCTGGGTGTCGACGTGGCCAGCGATCTCGGCTCATCACTCGACCCGAAAGAGGTCATCCGCCGCCTCATCTCGCACGCGGCGAACGCGGCCGCGGCGGATCGGGCGAGCCTCTGCCAGGTGGTTGGCAACGAGATCCTGGTCGAAGACTCCTACGAGGCGAGTGGCCGCGAGGACATGACTCCGGGCCGTCGCTGGCCGATCGACAGCCAACCCGTTCTCGAACAAGCGATCCGAACGAAACGAGCGGTGCAGGGCAGCGCCGTCCAGGTCGAGAGTTTTCCCCCGACCCTCCGTGAGGCGCGGCCAGGGGTCGGCCGGGTGGTGGCGGTCCCGCTGGTGCTCGCCGGGGACGTCGTGGGGGTCCTCGCCATGAGCCGGTGGCGCGACACGCCTTTCACGGAGGAGGACCTGGCCATCGTGCAGCAGATCGCGAGCATCGCCGTCCTGGCGCTGCGTAATGCCCGCCTGTACGTCAGCGCGGACGAGGCCAGCCGGGCCAAGAGCCTGTTCCTGAACATGGCGGCGCACGAGCTGCGGACCCCGCTGACGGTCCTCTCCGGCTACATTTCGATGCTCATGGACGGGAGCCTCGGCCCGCCGTCAGCGTCGTGGTTGAAGACGATGACCATGCTGCAGGCGAAGACCTCCGAGCTGGCCAACCTGATCAATGGGATCCTGGTCGCGGCCCGGTTGGAGGCCGGCAAGCTCGGCGTGCGGGCCGACCGACTGGACCTGGATACCTGCGTCAAGGACGCGATCGAACGCTTTCGACCCTCAGCCGAACTGGTGCAGGCAACCCTTATCGTTGAGCATTCGGAGTCGCCGGTCGGCGTGTTGGCCGACGCGGAGTCGGTTGGCCGGATCCTGGACAACCTCTTGCGGAACGCCTCGATCTACTCACCAGGCACCCCCTGGATCCGGGTTCGCGTGACGGCTGAAGCGCGCCACGCGACGCTCCGCGTCGAGGACCACGGTGTCGGGGTTCCCCGGGAGATGCGGGACCGAATCTTCGAACGGCTCGTGCGGGTCGATCATCCGAGCCTGGGATTTCCGCCCGGAACCGGGCTCGGCCTCTTCATCGGCCGCACCCTCGCCGAGCAGTTGGGCGGACGACTCTGGCTCGAGACCAGCGAACCGGGCCAGGGTAGCACGTTCATTTTGGAGCTCCCGCTCGCTCCCACGGAAACGGAGGCTGCCAGCCTCCCTAGTGGGTCGGCGATGCGGACGGAGCCGGCGTCGAACTCGAACTAGCGCTCGGACTGGTGGTGGCCGAGGGCGACGGGCACGGGGTGGCGGAGGCGCTGGCGAGGGCGGTGCCGCTGGCAGCCGGCGTGCCACTCGCCGTCGACTTCGGCGACGCGCTCGCGCTGGGCGAGCCGGTCGGCGAGGCACTCGGGGTGGGCGACCCGGACGGTGTCGGCGTGGCACTGAGGCAGAAGGCAACCGAGGGAGCCGGTCCCAGGATGGTCTGATTCACGGTGCTGCCGGTCTTGCCACCGCCGTTCAGCAGTAAGGCGACGGGGACGATCAAGATTCCCAGCATGACGGTCGCCACGAAGGCGAGCGCCCCCCATTCATGGCGCCAGAATGCCCGCGACGAGTTTCGAATCAGGGCTCTTCGTCCGTCTCCGGCTGGGGCTTATTCCGAGTGTTCAGGATTCGAACGAAATCCTGCGCCCGCGCGAGCGCCTTCCAGCGCTCCGGAAAGAAGTCCTGGGCCACGACCTGCTTCTGAGGCAGCTGAAAGACGGTCACGCACCACTTATTGAGGGTGTGCGAAACCTCGACCTCGAAGTCGCCTTCGGTATTCAAATACCTGACGACCCGGTCCTCGTCGGATCTGTGTCTGCCTGAAACTGCCATATGTGGAACCAAAACAGGTGTAGCTACAGCCATAGATGGAGATGGACCCATTATAGCCCCGTTTCCGCCCCGCCAAGGGAGGACAACCTCCTAGCGGCTAAGCCCGTCAATGGTCCGCAGGTAGGCGAGGAGTTCCTCCCGAAGGCCGGGGCGCTCCAGCGCGTAGGCAATCGAGGTCTTGAGGAAGCCGCTGACCGTCCCCACGTCGAAGTAGGTGCCCTCGAACTCGAGCCCAAGCAGCGGTTCCTGCTGCGCCAGCGTGCGCAAGGCGTCGGTCAACTGGATCTCGCCCCCGACCCCCTCGTGGGTCGTTTCCAAAATGCCGAAGATCGACGGTTTGAGCACGTACCGCCCGAGGATGGCCAGGTTCGAGGGGGCCTTGCTGGCCTCAGGCTTTTCGATCATGTCCACCACTTCGTGGACCTTGCCATCGGTTTTCGCCACCTTCACGATCCCGTACCGGGCTACCTGGTCGGGTTCGACCCGCTGGAGCGCCAGCACGGAAGCCTCACGCTTTTCGTACACGTCCATCATCTGCCGGATGGCCGGGGTGGTGGAGCGGATGATGTCATCGGCAAGAAAGACGGCGAACGGTTCGTTGCCGACGACGTCTTTGGCCATCAGGACCGCATGCCCGAGACCGAGTGGCTCCTTCTGGTGAATGTACGTGATGTCGACCATGTCCGAGATCTTCCGAACGACCTGCAGCTCCTTCGTCTTCCCGCGGTCCTTGAGGTAGTGCTCCAGCTCGAACGAGATGTCAAAGTGGTCGACGATGGCGCGCTTGTCCCGACCCGTCACCACGATGATCTGCTCGATCCCCGATGCCACGGCCTCCTCGACGCCGTACTGGATGATCGGTTTGTCGACCACCGGCAGCATCTCCTTCGGCTGCGCCTTGGTGGCGGGGAGAAAGCGGGTCCCCAGCCCTGCGGCGGGAAAGACGGCCTTTCGGATCGCGTTCACTGCGAACCTACTTTAGCGCCTGTCCCGCCGGCCATGCGTCAGCGCTTCGGCTTCTCCTTACCCGGCTTGCGATCCCGCAGGGCGAGCTGGATGCGCTTCACGCCGGCGTTGTCCACGACCATCTTTGGCGGGCGCGACTTCCGTTCGCGGGCTCGAATTCGCGCCCGCTCCTTCGGCGACAGTTCTTCCTCCATGGCGACTAGGGGCGCGAAGATGGCGACGGGAGGATCGCCGGTGTCGCTGTTGGACTCGGTGGCGGGTTAGGCGCCGCCGGAGTGGATGACGGACCTGGCGCAGGCGTCGCGCCGGCTGCCCGGACCTCGGCGACGGTGGGCGCCGGACCTCCCACGAGGTGCGCAAAGGTGGCCAGGGACATGGCGCCGCCAATGCGAACGCGGGACAGGTACATCAACTGTGCCGGGGTGTGCACCGTCCCCGCCAGGGTGGAGACGGCGGTTTCGAATCCAAGGCTCTTCGCCTGGCCGACGTCATACGCATTGAAGCTCCCGTACGGGTAGGCGAAGTCGAGCACCGGGTGGCCGAGCAACGCTTCCAGCGCGGTCCGGCTCTGACGCATCTCCCACGACGCCCGGGCGGGATTAAGGGCCGCGAGCGCGTAATGATCGACCGTGTGGGCCCCGATGGTGAAGCCCATCGTATCGGCATTAAGGACCTGGGATGCCGTCATGAAGCTCCACTGGCCCATCCGGCCACTGATGACAAAATCGGTGGCCGTGAAGCCGTGACTGCGCATTGCCGGAAGCGCCTCCGTGAAGAAGTCCGCGTAGCCGTCGTCGAAGGTCAGCACTACCGACCTCGATGGCAACGGGCGGTGCCTCTGGATGGCAACAACCGCCTGGTGCAGGGCGATGACGTGGAATCCCTGCTCCGCCAGGTACTGCATCTGCGCCCTGAACATCACGGGGGGCGTCGACAGGTTGAACCCCACCCGGTCGCCGGGAATTGGATTTACGCGGATGTAGTGGTAGAGGAGGATGGGCACGTAGGTGGATGGACCGGCGGGGACTGGCGCCTTCTTTAAGGCCAGATCCCCGAGAACGAACTGGACGGGTGGCGCGCCCAGCACAGCCAGGCCGGGGATCGGCTGGTCCTGCGAGACGACCAGCGGCGAGGGCGAGTCGGCCGCGGCAGCGACCGGGGACGCGCTCCGGCCGCCGTCCACGCTCGGGAGGACCGCCCCGATGACACAAAGCAGTGACAGCATCGCTCCGCGAGCGGCATGAAGGTTCGACCAGCGCATCAGCTGCACGTATAACGCCGGTTCCCGCGGGGAGTTTCAGCTAACGGGGGCTCACGATCGCCGGCCTGACGCCGCCCCGTTGCCGCCAGACCGCCAGCCCCACGACGCCGAGAAGCACCAGGGCGGTGCCGCCAACCACCGGGGCCCATCGAGGGTCGAAGTTCCCCAGACGGCGGTTCATCTCGGCCTCGAGTCGATTAAGACCTGCATTTGACGGCCCGCGAGGAATGCCCAGGGCCCGGCTGATTCGCCGTTCCAGGCGCTCGCGACGGGCCAACGCCGCGACGACGCGGGGAAAGCTGTCGTTCAGGTACGAAATCAGGGCTGTCGCTCCGGCCTGTGGCTCCGACGTGTGGCCCGCGCCTCCACTCTCCGCAAAGACGATGCGGTCGATGGTGCGAGCCAGAGCATCGACCTCCTCCTCCCGCGGGCTCATCCCTTCTTTTCCTGTTCGGCAAGGCGCCGTCGCAGGCCGTGCACGGCGCGAAAGAGGAGCAGCTTCACCGCGCCTTCACTCCGACCCATGATCACACCGATCTCCTTGTTCTTGAGGTGACCCTCGAATTTGAGCAAGACCGCCTCCCGCTGATCCAGCGGCAGCTGTCGTACCGCCTTGTGCAGCTCATCGCCCTGCTCCCGCCGCAGCCAGAGCCGCTCGGGATTGTCCTCGCTTGGACCCGCGATCGGGTCCGGCAATTCGATCCATGCCGGACGGCGGCGTTGCTTGGCCATCAGGTTGGAGGCCACTTTGTACAACCATGCTGAGTATGGAATCCCTCGCCATTGAAAATCCTCAAGGCCTTCCAGCGCCCGCTGAAACGTCTCGCTTGCCAGGTCCTCGGCCTCCTCGCGCCGGCCGGCATGGTAGTAGCAGTAGGAGTAAATCCGATCGAAGTACCGATCGTACAGGGCGGAAAACGCCTTCCGGTCCCGCTTGGCCGCTTCGATCAGCCGCGCCTCGTCCTGCAGCTCCGCCGCCGAGCGCTCGGTCACGCCGCCGACCTATTCATATATCCGCACCACCTCAAAAAAGTTACGACACGATTCCGAGCTCGCGACCGGCTTTCTCGAACGCCTCCAGCGCGCGGTCGAGCTGGGCGTCGCTGTGCGCGCTGGTCACGATCGTGCGGATTCGCGCCCGACCTTCCGGGACCGTCGGAAAACCGATCCCCTGCGCGAACACACCAAGGTCGAAGAGCCGGTCCGACAGCTGCATGGCGACCGTGCCCTTGCCGACGATGACGGGCGTGATCGGCGTCTCGCTGGGCCCCGTCTCGAAGCCGAGACGCTTGAGGCCGGCCTTGAAGCGACTGGTGTTCTTCCAGAGCCGCTCGATGCGCTCGGGCTCCGCGAGCAAGACGTCCAGGGCTGCCATGCAGGCCGCGGCCACGCCCGGCGGATGCGACGTGCTGAAGAGGAATGGCCGGGCCCGATAGATGAGGAAGTCCCGAACCGATTGGGCTGACGCCACGTATCCGCCGAGCACCCCGATCGCCTTGGAGAGGGTTCCCATCTGCAGGTCGACTCGGCCGTCGAGGCCAAAGTGGTTCACCGTGCCCCGGCCGTTCTTGCCGAGTACCCCGCTCGCGTGGGCATCGTCGACCATGATCAGGGCCCCGTGGTGTTCCGCCCGCTCCACGATGGCCGGCAATGGCGCGATGTCGCCATCCATGCTGAACACCCCGTCCGTGACGACCAGCTTCACCTTCTTGTCGCGGTGCCGTTCCAGGTGTCGCTCGAGGTCGTCCATATCCCGGTGCTTGAAGATCGATCGCTCGGCCTTCGAGAGGCGGATTCCATCGATGATGGAGGCATGGTTCAGCTCATCGCTGATGATCACGTCGCCTTCTTTCACCAGCACCTGGAGGACGCCCAGGTTGGCGGTGAAACCAGACTGGAAGACGAGCGAGGCATCCGTGTGCTTGAACTCAGCGAGCTTCCGTTCCAGCTGCTCGTGGATCGCCATGGTCCCAGCGATGGTACGGACGGCGCCGGATCCGGCACCCCACTCCTGCGTCGCCCGGATCATGGCCTCCTTGAGTCGGGGATGGGTGGTGAGTCCGAGGTAATTGTTCGACGAAAGGTTCAGAACGTGCTTCCCATCCACCACCACCTCGGTGTCCTGTGCGGATCCCAGCACGCGAAGCGGCCGGAACAGGCCGCGCTGCTTCAGGTCGTCGATCTCGTCGGCGACGAATTGTGTGCGTTCCGTGATCACTTACCCCTCCTTTGGGAGCAGGACGACCTTGCCCGAGCGTCCACTCTTCATCTGCGCCATGGCCTCCTGAAAGGCGCCTAGCGGAAACCGATGCGTGATCAGCGGCGTGACATCGACCCGGCCCGAGCTGAGGTAGCCGGACGTCCGCTCCCAGGTCTCCCAGATCCGGCGGCCGAAGATTCCGTGAATGGTGATGCCTTTCGTCACGACGAGATCATTCAGGTCAAGGGTGACCGGCCGGTCCCCGATCCCCAGCAGGCTGATCCAACCGCCACTGTGCAGTACCTGGAGGCCCTGCTCGACCGCGGTGGGGTGGCCGGAGATCTCCAGCACCACGTCCACACCGATTCCCGCATTGGCCCGCCGGATATCGTCGACAACCCGATCGGAGGGCGCAAAGGTCGCCGTGGCGCCCATCCGCTCGGCGAGCTCACGGCGGTATGGGTTCGGCTCGATCGCATAAACGGCCGCCGCTCCTTCCGCCCTGGCGATCCCGATCGCGCAGAGACCGATCGGCCCGCATCCAAAGATCGCCACGGCATTGTCCTTGAGGGGACCGGCGGTCGCCGCGTGCACGGCATTGCCAAAGGGCTCCTGGAGCGCCGCGACCTCCGGACTCAGCCCGGGCGCGTTGATCCAACAGTTCTCCGCCGGCAATACGACGTAGCGTGCGAAGGAGCCGTCTCGGTCCACCCCCAGCACGCGCACATGCTCACACAGATGGAAGAGCCCACGCTGGCACTGCCGGCAGGTGTGGTCGATGACGTGGGTCTCGGCCGCGACAAAGGCTCCCGGCTGGAGGTCGACGACACCGTCACCGACGGCGACCACCCGGCCCGCCATTTCGTGCCCGAACACCCGGGGGGGATGGATATGGCGTTTGGCCCAGTCATTCCAGTCGTAGATATGGACGTCCGTTCCGCAGATGGAGGAGGCGCCGACCTCGATCAGGACATCCATTCCTTTCGGTTCCGGTATCGGAACCTGCTCGAGGTCGGCGCCCGGGCCGGCAGTGGCCTTGACCACCGCCGTCATGGACGTCATGCGTCAATCTTACCCATGGCGAAAGCCGTATCCTGAACGACAAAAGCGATAGGAGGGTTGCGATGCGTGCCTATGTCCTGATCAATGCGTCCGCCGGCAAAGCGATCGACGTGGCCAGGTCCCTGCAGGGAGTGAAGGGGATCCAACTGGCTGATGCCATCACAGGCGAGTACGACGTCATCGCCCAGGTCGAGGCGCCCGACGTCGCCGGGATCGGTTCGGTGATCGTGGAAAACATCCAGAAGATCGACGGGGTCTTCAAGACGGTGACCTGCCTGGCGGTCAGATAGCCCGACGTATCAGCGGAGCATGCCGTAGGCGTAATCGATCGAGATCGAGATCAGCAGGCGCTGCTCCGCGACCATGGCCGCGTCGTACTCCCGCCAGTCGGGATGCTCGCCGCGGGCAGCGCGATAATACTGCCTCAGCGCTTCCGCGACGCCCTCACCCTCGATGAACTCGGCCGTGCCGTCCACCACCAGGTATTCGTAGGCGTCCCGGCCCTGGACGTGCAGGCTGGCTCGAGGATCCCGGCGGAGGTTGCGTGCCTTAGCCCGTGTCTGGGTCACCGAAATCCGGATTCGGCCGTCGTCGCCAAGCACGTACAGGATGTTGGAGAGCTGCGGGCGGCCGTCCCGCTTGAGGGTGGCCAGGATGCCTTGCTGCCGCGTCCGGAGGTAATCGCGGGCCCCTGCGAGGTCGATCACGCCGTAACGATGACACAGCCGGCGTCCGAAGACGCCGGCTGCTTAGAAGTCAGTTGTCAGAACTGACTACTTCTTCTTCGAGGACTTCTTCGCGGACGACTTCTTCTTGCCACCCGCCGACTTCTTCTTTGCGGCCAACCCAGGTCACCTCCTTCTTAGCGAGACTCTCCCGGTCGGCCGCTTGACGCAATGCGCCGCCGCCGAACGCGCGTGAGCGCCACGTGATCCGTGGACGCGCGGGCGCCGGCGCGGCCGGATGCCGGAAGCAAATGGAAGTGAGCGCGTTGAGGGGATCGGCCACGCGGGGCGATCGACCCTTGGCTCTGATAAGGGGCTTGACCAGCGTGCGGTGTCACCACGATCGACATGGACTCCGACCCCTTATGAGTGTTGCCCTTCACATTTTCCTCGCCCTGATCATCACGCGGATCAGAGCGCGGCTCGGCGCTCATTAAACCCGACCATAGCATGAATCGGCCGTTCGTGCATACCATGGGCCCAATTTTTCCGCCGACGCGCGCCCGACCGTCGCACTCCGAAGGCCCCGCGATTATTTTTTCATCGCGGTCAGGGGCAGCGGCCGCCGTCGCAGCAGGTCTCGTAATAAAGCCCGCATCCTCGGCACCGAAACTTGCGGCCATCCCAATCCGTTGCGGCGCCGCAGGGACATTCCGGCCCTTCATGCGCGTACAGCGGGTGTTGCGCAGCGTTGGAGGAAGAGACCGCGATGGTCTCCTCCTCTTTCTCGTCTACGAACAGCCGCTGGTGCTGCCGCAGTTCAGGCACTTGTAGCAAGTGCCATTGCGAACCATGATCGATCCGCAATCCGAACAGGAAGGCGAGTCCTCCTGACCCTGGAAGGTGATCTTCGTCTGGCTGATTTCGATGGACGGGGCCTTGGCGGCGGTGGGCGCGACCTCCGCCGGCGGCGCGGACGTCTCTACCTCGACCGGAGCGTCCCGCCGCACGATGCCGATGACTTCCTGCTGGGTTCCGCTGAGGAACTTGGACGCCAGCCAGCGGAAAATGTAGTCCGTAATCGACTTGGCGATCGGGATTTCTGGATTCTTGGTGAAGCCGGAGGGCTCGAAGCGTGTGTGGGCGAATTTCTTGACGAGAACTTCGAGTGGCACGCCGTACTGCAGCGCCAGCGAGATGCTGGTCGCGAAGGCGTCCATCAGCCCGGAGATGGTGCTGCCCTCCTTCGACATCACGAGAAAGATCTCCCCAGGGCGGCCATCATCGTAGATCCCGACCGTGATGTAGCCCTCATGACCCTGGATATCGAACTTATGGGTGATGGCTCGACGCTCATCCGGGAGCTTCCGCCGCACCGCGTGGGGCCCATCGGACGGCACCGCCGTCGCCTCGGGCACGGCGGCCACCTTCGTTCGGGTCGTATCAAGGGCGGTGTTGAGCGGCTGGGACCGCTTGGACCCGTCGCGGTAGATCGCGATGGCCTTGAGCCCCATGCGCCAGCCCTCGAGATAGACCTCCATGATGTCGTCGGGTGTGGCGTTTTCCGGCATGTTGACGGTCTTGGAGATCGCCCCCGAGATGAATGGCTGGCAGGCCGCCATCATCTTGACATGGCCCATGTAGTGGATCGTCCGTGAGCCCTTGGCGGGCCTGAAGGCGCAGTCGAACACCGCCAGATCGTCCGCCCGCAGGTGCGGGGCGCCCTCGATGGTGTCGTTCTCGTCGATGTACTGGAGGATCTCAGACACCTGGCTCTCGCTGTAGCCGATTCGCCCGAGCGCGATCGGCACGGTCTGGTTGACGATCTTGAGCATGCCGCCGCCGACCAGCTTCTTGTACTTCACCAACGCGATGTCCGGCTCGATGCCGGTGGTGTCGCAGTCCATCATGAAGCCGATCGTGCCGGTCGGCGCGATCACGGTGGCCTGGGAGTTCCGATAGCCATAGGCGGCGCCAAGCTCGCGAGCCTTGCTCCAGGCATCCCTCGCCGCCGTCAGCAAGGGCAACGGGACATGGGCCGGGTTGATGTGCTCCACCGAGCTCCGATGCTGGTCCATGACGCGGAGCATGGGCTCGCGGTTAGCGGCAAAGCCGTTGAACGGCCCCTTCTTCTGGGCGATCCGCGCCGACTGGGCATAGGCCTCGCCGGTCATGACCGCGGTGAGGGCGGCTGCCACGTCCCGGCCGGCATCGCTGTCGTAGGGCAGGCCTGAGGCCATCAGGAGCGCGCCGAGGTTCGCGTAGCCAAGGCCCAGCGGCCGGAAATCCTGGCTGTTCTTCGTGATCGCCTCGGTCGGATAGCTCGCGTTGTCCACCAGGATCTCCTGCGCCGTGATCAGGATCCGGCAGGCCTCACGATAGGCCTCGACGTCGAATTCGCCGCGCTCATCGAGGAACTTCATCAGGTTGATGGAGGCGAGGTTGCAGGACGTGTTATCCAGGAACATGTACTCCGAGCACGGATTCGACGCGTTGATCCGGTCGGTGTTCGGACAGGTATGCCAGTGATTGACCGTCGTGTCGTACTGCAGGCCGGGGTCGCCACAGGCCCAGCCGGCGTCGGCCATCATCCGAGCGAGGTCTCGAGCCCGGTACGTGTCCATGATCTGGCCACTGGTCACCCCAATGGTGTGCCACTCCGCATCGTCCTCGATGGCCTTCATGAAGTCATCCTTGACCCGCACGCTGTTGTTCGAGTTCTGGAAGAAGACTGAACTGTAGGCCGGGCCGTTGAAGGAGGGATCATAGCCGGCCTCGATCAGTGCCCAGGCCTTGCGCTCCTCCTCCACCTTGCAGTTGATGAAGTCGACGATGTCCGGATGGTCGACATTGAGGATGACCATCTTCGCGGCACGCCGCGTCTTGCCACCGGACTTGATCACGCCCGCGAAGGCGTCGTAGCCTTTCATGAAGGACACCGGGCCCGAGGCGGTGCCGCCGCCGGCCAGCAACTCCCGGGAGGACCGGATCGGAGACAGGTTGGTTCCGGTGCCGGACCCGTACTTGAAGAGCATGCCTTCGGTCTTCGCCAGGGTGAGGATCGACTCCATCGTGTCCTCGACCTTGTTGATAAAGCATGCCGACATTTGCGGGCGTGGCTCGATGCCGACGTTGAACCAAACCGGGCTGTTGAACGCGGCTTTCTGATGGACGAGCAGATGGGCGAGTTCGTCCCTGAAGATCTCGCCGGCTTCCGGGGTCGCGAAATACCCTTGCTTTACCGCCCACCCGTGGATCGTGCGCGCCACCCGGCCGATCAACTGCTTGACGCTCCGCTCGCGTTCCGGCGTTCCCACGGTTCCCCGAAAGTACTTGGAGACCACGACATTGGTCGCCACCTGGGACCAGGTGGTGGGAATCTCGACGTCGTGCTGCTCGAACACGACCTCACCCTTCTCGTTGGTGATGCTGGCCGAGCGCGACTCCCACTGGACCTCATCAAAGGGCGCCAGCCCGGGCCGGGTGAAATACCGCTTCCAGGCGAGGCCATTGCGGTTCCGCCTGGGCCCGCCGGCGGGACTGGCGGCGGTCAAGTTGGGTCGTTCGGCTGACGTCTTCTGGGTGGTTCGGGGCATCAATCAGACCTCCGTGGGTGGGGTGAAGCGCCCCACATCGTATGACTTAGGATGAGGCCTGTCAACTAGTTTACAACAAAATGTATGGTACCCAGCCCAGCCCGACCCCAACATATGGAGTTTAGACGCTGCTGATCGCGGGGCTGTTGCTGGGCGGCGCGGGGATCGCCATGCTGCGCGTTGCCCTTAAGAGCGGACGGCGGCTGGGCTTGCTCAGCCGCACCTTCTGGCAAACCTTTCCCCAGTACCCCGGCTACCGGGTTCGACGAGTCTGGCCCGCCGCGGCCGCCCTGGCCGGGCTCATCCTACTTATATGCGGGGCGGTTTTCGTCTTCCGCTGGATCCTCGCGTATTACGCCGCTCGACTGGGCCACCCCGTCAGCTAGCGAGGAAGTCGAGCACCAGGCCGTTGAACCGCTCCGGCTCCTCCATCTGCGGCGTATGGCCACTCGCCTCGAAGATCTCCAGGCGGGCGCCGGGGATCTTGTCGCGGGCGGCCTCGGCATGGCTTGGGGGAAAGAGGTGATCGTGACGGCCCCAGAGCAGAAGGGTCGGCATCCGAAGCTCGGAGAGCCGGCTTTCGACCACGACCCCATCCCGAAGCCGGCGGGTGCCGGCAATCGATCGGAGGGCCGAGAGATAGGCGGCCCGGTACGCCGGCGTGGAAAGGAGTGTGCTGTGATCGTTGATCCGGTCGTCGCTGAGGATCGTCTCCACCGAATTCGGCCGGTGCAGGTACCATCCCCATAATCGCCGGATGGTCTTCGGATTCATGCGGCGCAGCGCCCTGGCGGTCCCGCTGAGCGTCATCTCGCCGAGGCCCTTCGTCAGGAGAAGCCGGTAAGCGAGCACGGGCCGTGGCTCACCGACGCCCAGCGCGTCGACCAGCACGAGTCGGTCCACCAGCTCCGGTGCCTCGAGCGCAAGGCCGAGGGCGATGCGCCCGCCCATCGAGACACCCATCACGGCGGCCGGCGCGATGCCGAGGGAGCGCATGAAATCGCGGAGCACCCTGACGAAAAGCTCGATCGTATACTCCAGCGCCGGCTTATCGGATCGCCCAAAACCTGGCAGGTCGACGGCAAACACCTGGTGCTCTCCCGCCAGCGATTCGAGGTTGTAGTAGAACTCAACGGCGGCTGAGCTTCCGAGGCCGTGGACCAGAATGACCGGCGGCCCGGATCCCCCACACAGGTAGTGGATCTTCACGCCGTCCAGGACGGCGGTGTTGCTGGCAAAGGAGGGGAAGGTGTCGGCCACGTTCCGAGTGTACGGGGCGGATGCGGTGGCGGAAAACGTAAAGCCCCCGGGTCGCGGACCGGGGGCTCTACCAGGCCGAAAGGGAGTCGGTTACGCGGTCGCGCGGCGTGCGGTCGCGGGAGCAGCGAAGCCGAAGTAGGCGAGGATCCCGCCGGTCACCAGGTGAAGGGCGATGTCGACGCCACCGATGTTCAAAAGGCCGAGCGGCTCCGGAAGGAAGATGCCGACCACGCCGAGGAGCAGGAGGACGACGCCGACGACCTGGCAGAACGTCCGCGCGCTGGCCAGGCTGGCCGCGCCGGCGATCCCAGCGATCCCGATGATCGCGTGCACCAGGTTATGGAGCAGGTTGATCGGGAAGATGCCGAGCAGGTTGGTGCTGGTCTGCGTGTAGGACCCGCCCAGGAAGGGCAGGAACCCCAGGATACCGACGGCCAGATAGACGACGCCGAAGACGAGCGAAACGGTTTGTACCATCGCACGATTTCCCATATGACTACCTCCGAAAAAATACTTCCCTTCCGCGAAAAGGGCCTTACCAGGTGATACGAAAGAGATGGAAAACGGATCACTTTCGCGTGCGCCGCGATACCCCAAAACCGGCCTATCTCTCTACCCTATTGCAGGTCGGCAGTGCCGGACAAGTTACGCGCTTCGGTCCAGCTGCCCTTCCAGGATCGCCGGCGAACTCGGGATCGCCCGCTCCCCGGGCTCGATCGTAATGACGAACTGCGCGTATTGAGCCAGATCGGCGTCCATCAAGGCGGCGATCCGCCCGTCGGGCGCCGCAGAGACGCCCTCGTCGATCGGGAGGCCGTTTTTGGTGATGAGCCACATCTCGTAGACCTGGCCCGCCCGGAGCAGCGGCAGGCCCTTGACCGCCAGCACCGCCTGGTGCTTATCCGGCAGGTACACCAGGTTGGCCAGGGCGGTGGGCGCCTGCATCCCACCCTGGAACCGGTACGCCACGGCCTGGCCGTTGGGCGCCAGCGGGGTGTTGCGCTGGCCCATCCGGTAGCCGGCGTACGTTCCGGCACCAAGGGCGAGTAAGATCCCCGCCGCCATGGCGGCGAATGCCGGTCGTGGTGCCCACCGCGGCAGGCGGGGGTCTCGCCGGATGGGCACCACCACAGGCACCGGTTCCGGACGCAGGGCCGGTTCCGGGGCGTCGGATCGAATGGTTTCCAGAATCCGCCGGCGGAGGTCGGGCGACGGCTCCCGCTCCTCGGCGGTCAGTGCCAGCAGCGAAGCCGTTTCTCGGAGCCTCTGGGCCAGCTGGCGATGCTCGGCACAGCCGGCCAGGTGCCGGTCAAAGGCGTCCGTCTCCTCGGTGTCGAGGGCGTCCAGCGCGTAGGCTCCCATGAGGTCCTCGGCCTGGGCGCAGGTCATGCTCGTCACGACGTCACCCCCCGGGCCTGCAGGAAGCTGCGCATCTTTTCCAGGCCCATTCGCATCCGGCCCTTGACGGTCCCAAGCGGGACGTCCATCTGGTTCGCGATCTCCACGTGGGTGTAGCCACCGAAGTAGGCGAGCTCCAGGGTTCGACGCTGGGCATCGGGCAACTGCTCGAACCCCTCGAGAATTTGCTGGCGCTCGAGATGCACGGCGACCGTTTGCCAGGCATCCGGAACCTCGACGAGCCGTTCCACCGCTTCGATTTGAGCCTCCTTGCGGGTCTTGGTCGTTCCTCGCAACCGGTCGATCGCGCGGTTGCGCACGATCGAGAGCAGCCAGTTTCGGGGGTTGCCGCGACTGGCGTCGTAGCTCCTTGCATTCCGCCAGACGCTCAAAAACGCCTCTTGCACGACATCTTCGGCGGCGCTCCGGTCGTTCAGCATGCGGTACGCAAGGCCGTAGGCACGCCGCCCGTAGCGGTCGTACATCGCCTCGAGACCAACGCTCTCGCCGCGCTGGATCTGCGCCGCCATTTCACCATCCTGGTCAGGAGCCTCACCCCCGCTCATCTGCCTGCTCTGGTTATACGACGGTCCGGTGCGGACAGATCACTGGCCCAGCGCACGCCATTCGCGCTCGAGGCGGAGACGGGTGCTCCCCTGGAGGTCGGGAAGATTCACCTCGACGTTGGCGAGGGCGGCCCGGAGGCCCGTTTCCAGCAATCGCTTCCCGGCCTGCAGGTCGGACTGGGTCATGGCCCAGGCGCGTGGGCTCACCTGGTCGCAGAGTTCGAGCGCGCGACGCGCCGCCTGCGCCGTCTCCAGGGGGACTTCAGCCGCTCTCCCGTAGGCCTCCTGCAGCACGGCCGCCGCGCTCGGGTCCTTTCGACGGATATCGAGCACGGCCTGATAGGCGTCGATGTCCTCCTGACTGAGCCGCGCCAGTCGGGTTCGTAGCTCGTCGAGCTCGGGCAGCGCGTCGAGAAGCCGCGTCCGGTCGGCGGCATCCTTCACCTTTTTGGCACTGATCCGGGCGACCATCGCGACCAGCGCCACCCCCATCGCCGCCGCGACGGCCGCGGCGCTGCCGCCGCCCGGAACGGCCGACGCCGACGCCAGGCGGTCCAGGTACTCACCGACCGAGGTTGCGACGACCTCGGTCATTCCGACTCCCACACTTTCTTCTCGAGGATCTGGTCCATCCGAAAGGAGGGCTCCAGCACGGCGTCCTTGATGGTACGCGTCGCCGCGTCCAACGGGATCGTGCCGACGATCTCCGACTCCTGGACCTCGACCCCGCGCCGCCGGGCTTCTTCGCGGATGATCGTGAAGACCTTCCAGATGTTGGTGACGCGGTAGTCGGTCAGGTTCATCGAGACCTGGACCAGCCCGCGGTCCGCCAGCGAGAACCCGAGCGCTTTGACGTTCGCCAATCCGCCGGACGACGCGCGGATCGTCCTGGCGATCTCTTTCGCGATTAAGACATCGGTCGTCTTCAGGTTGACGTTGTAGGCGATCAGCGGGATCCGCGCGCCAACCGCCGTGGCACCGGCACTGGGATGGATCTCTGGCGGTCCTTCGTCGGGGACGCGGTCCTCGTCGTGGATGTGGCTCACGAGATCTTCGAAGCCTCCCCGGCGGACCTGCTCCAGCTCGCGTCGATCGGTCCGGATGGCCGCTTCGCCGTAGTAGTAGACGGGAATGTGCAACTCCTTCCACAGCCGGGCGCCAAAGGTCCGCGCCAGTTGCACGCAGGTGGTCATTGGCAGGTCGGCAAACGGGACGAAGGGCACCACGTCGGTGGCCCCCATCCGGGGATGCTCACCCTGGTGCTGGCGGAGATCGATCCGGTCCCGCGCCACCCGCGCTCCCGCCATCGCCGCGTCCACGGCGGGAGCGGGCTCCGCCACGAAGGTCACGACCATCCGGTTATGGGCGGCATCCGCCTGTACGTCGATCACTTTGGCCCCCTCCCGGCGAATGGCGTCGGTGATGGCGTCGATCACGTCCCGCCGGCGGCCCTCAGAGAAATTGGGGACGGACTCTACGAGCTGGCCCAGACGCGTCCCCCGACAATCGTGCGCTTGACCCGATTCACCCCGACATAGTAGGGAATGTCTTCCGGCGCCTCCACGTCGACGACCGCACAATCGGCAACGCTCCCGACCCGCAGCACCCCGGCCTGCTCGAGACCGAGCGATCGAGCAGCATGCCGGGTGGCGCCGGCAAGAACTTCCACGGGCGTCATCCCCCACCCGGCACAGGCCAGGCTCATGGCGAAGGTCAGGCTTTCCGAATTGGCCGTACCGGGATTGAGATCCGAGGCGATCGCGATCGGCAACCCGACCGCCCGCATCGCCTCGATCGGAGGGCGCCGGCTGTGCGGGACGGTGAAGTTGGCGGTCGGGCAGAGGACCGCGACCGTGCCCGCCTGGGCAAGGGCCGCCACCTGCGCCGGCGTCGCAAACTCGAGGTGGTCGGCACTCCGGGCCCCCAGCTCGGCGGCGATGTCCGGGCCCTCGCCCTCCGCCAGTTGCGCCGCATGGACCCGCAGGCCATAGCCGAGCGCCTTCGCGCGACTGAGCACCTGCCGCGTCTCCGCGGCGGTAAAGGCGGGCCCGTCGCACCATGCGTCGCAAAAGGTCGCCATCGTAGAAAAGGCCGGCAGCATCTCCTCCGTGAGGGCACGGAGGTAGACACCGCGGTCGGTGCCGTCTGGCACGACGTGGGCGCCCAGAAAGGTGGGCACGATCCGCAACGGGGTCCGTGCCGCGAGGCGGCGCAGGACCGCCAGCGATTTGCGCTCATTGACGAGGTCCAGTCCGTAGCCGGTCTTGGCCTCGATGGTCGTCGTCCCGTGCTGCAGGAATCGGTCAGCCCGATCGAGCGCCAGGGCGAGAAGCGCGTCCTCCCCTTCGGCGCGCGTGGACCGGACCGTCCGCTGGATGCCGCGGCCCTGGGCTTGCTGGGCGGCATAGGGCACACCGGCAACCCGCTCGGCGAACTCATCGGCCCGCGCCCCGCTAAAGACCGGGTGGGTGTGGGCGTCGACCAGGCCGGGGATCACGCAGCCACCCTGCGCATCGAGCAGGTCACCATCCAGGGCGACGACCGACTCGAGATCGGCATCCCTTCCGATCCATACCACGACACCGCCACGGGCGGCGAGCGCGCCATCCCGCACTCGCCCCAGCGGATCGGCACCGCTTGGGACCATCGTCGCGAGCTGGCCGGCGTGGCGAAGAACGAAGTCCGCGCGGATCACGTGGCGCGGTCGATCCGGTGCTCACGGGCGAAGTCGACGGCCGTCTCGTAGCCGGCATCGGCATGTCGGATGACCCCCATCCCCGGATCGGTCGTCAGCACCCGCTCGAGCCGCTCCGCCATCGCGGCGGTTCCGTCGGCGACGACCACCATCCCGGCATGGATCGAGTTGCCCATGCCGACTCCGCCGCCATGATGGACGGACACCCAGCTGGCGCCGGACGCCGTGTTGACCAGGGCGTTCAAGATCGGCCAGTCGGCCACGGCATCGCTCCCGTCGCGCATCGCCTCGGTCTCGCGGTAGGGCGAGGCCACCGAGCCCGCGTCGAGATGGTCCCGGCCGATCACGATGGGCGCGCGGAGCTCGCCCGATGAGACCATCTCGTTGAAGCGGAGGCCGACCTGGCTCCGCTCGCCGTACCCCAGCCAGCAGATCCGCGCCGGCAAGCCCTGGAACGGGACCCGCTCCCGGGCAAGCCGGAGCCACCGATGCAGCGGCTGATTGTCCGGCAGGACGTCCATGACCGCCCGGTCGGTGCGATAGATGTCATCGGGCTCGCCGCTGAGCGCGACCCAGCGGAAGGGCCCTTTCCCCTCGCAGAAGAGCGGTCGAATGTATTCCGGAACAAAGCCCGGAATGTCGAAGGCGTTGGTGACGCCCGCTTCGAGCGCCAGGCCGCGGAGGTTGTTGCCATAGTCGAACACTTCGATGCCCTGGCCCCGAAAGTTGAGCATCGCCTCGACGTGGGCGCGCACCGAGTGCTTGACCATCTCCAGGTACTCCTGCGGATCTCGTGCTCGCAAATCGGCGGCCTCCGCCACGGTCAGCGGCGCCGGAATGTAGCCGCGCAACGGATCATGGGCGGAGGTCTGGTCCGTGACCACGTCCGGTTGGAAGCCGCGTCGCCACAGCTCCGGGTAAATCTCGGCGGCGTTGCCGACGACCCCGATCGACGTCGCGGTGCCCGCCTTCCGCGCCGCCTCCGCCCAGGCGACCGCCTCGTCGAGGTTCGCGCTGGCCCGGTCCAGGTAACCCGTCTGCACCCGGCGCACGATGCGGGCCTCGTCAACATCGACGCAGAGCGCGATGCCGTCGTTCATCGTGACGGCGAGCGGCTGGGCGCCGCCCATGCCGCCAAGCCCGCTCGTGAGCACGATCTTTCCGCGCAAACTTCCCTGGAACCGATGCTGCGCGACCGCCCCGAAGGTCTCATACGTTCCCTGGAGGATGCCCTGGCTGCCGATGTAGATCCAGCTGCCGGCGGTCATCTGCCCGTACATCATCAAGCCGAGGCGCTCGAGCTCCCAGAAGTGTTCCCAGGTCGCCCATTTCGGCACCAGCAGGCTGTTCGCCAGGAGCACGCGTGGGGCGTACTCATGCGTGCGGAATACCCCGACCGCTCTCCCAGATTGCACCAGCAGGGTCTCGTCATCCTTGAGCCGCTTGAGCGCGGCCACGATGGCATGGAATGATGGCCAATCGCGGGCCGCCTTGCCCGTCCCTCCGTACACCACGAGGTCGGCAGGACGCTCGGCCACCTCGGGGTCCAGGTTGTTGCTCAACATGCGGAGCGCCGCTTCCTGCTGCCAGCCGAGACAGCTGAGCTCCGTTCCCCGGGCAGCTCGGATTGGAACGGCGGCGGTCACGACGGTCGCAGCGGGTGGGCCGTGGCGCCGATCTGGGCGAGACGACCGCTCTCGATCAGCGAGATCGCCGATCGGATTTCGGGCTCAAGCACCCGGTCGTGGTCAAGCGGGGGGACCGCCTCCCGGAGGGCCGCATGCGCCGCCCCGGTGAGCCGGGCGGGTTGGAGCGGGGCCAGGAGGTCGATGCCCTGCGCCGCGCCGAGCAATTCGAGAGCCAGGATCGCCTGCAGATTGACGGCGACCTGCCGAGCGCGCAGGGCGCTGTGCCACCCCATGCTGTTGTGGTCCTCCTGGTCGGCGGAGGTCGGCAAGGAGTGCACGCTGGCCGGCGCGGCCAGCAGCTGGTTGTCCGTGGCGAGGGCCGCGGCTGTGTACTGGAGCAGCATATAGCCCGAGTCCAGGCCGGAATGGCGGGTGAGAAAAGGCGGAAGCTCCGACAGGAAGCCGGTGAGCAACCGGAACAGCCGGCGTTCCGAGATGCTGCCGAGCTCGCTGAGCGCGATGCCAGCGGTGTCGAGGGCGATCGCGAGCGGTTCGCCGTGGAAATTGCCGCCGGAAAGGACTGCCGCATCCTCCGCAAACACCAGCGGGTTGTCGGTCCCGGCATTGAGTTCGATGTCGAGGACCCGGCGCAGGTAATCGACGGCGTCGGCACAGGCGCCGTGGACCTGCGCGGCGCACCGGATCGAGTAGGCATCCTGGACCCGGTTGTCGATGCGATGCGATTCCGCGATCCCGCTCCCCTCGGTCATCGCAAAGATCCGGGCCGCCGAGGCCACCTGGCCGGGATGCGGACGCAGGGCGTGAATGCGCGGATCAAAGGCGGTGCGCGAGCCGCGGAGCGCCTCGACACTCAGGGCGGCCACGACGTCCGCGGTCAGGAGCAGGCGATGCGCGTCCACGAGCAGCAGGCTGGCGGCCCCGGCCATGAAGTGGGTCCCGTTCAGGATGGAGAGGGCATCCTTGGCGTGAGGTTCGATCGGGGTGAGCCCGGCATCGCGCAGGGCGTCGCCCCCAGGTTTGCGCTCGCCTTTGCTCAGCACCTCTCCCTCACCGATCAGGACCAGGCCGACGTGCGCCGACGGGGCCAGGTCGCCACTCGCGCCCAGCGATCCCTTCTCCGGCACCCAGGGGCAGACATCATGGTTCAGCAGGTCGACCAGGCGCTCGGCCACCGCGGGGCTGACGCCGGAGCTGCCCTGGCAGAACTGGTTGACTCGGACCAGCATCCCGGCGCGCACGAGCTCCTCTGCCAGCGGCGGCCCGACCCCGACGGCATGGCTCATCAACAGGTTGCGCTGCAGTTGCCCGGTGTCGCCGGCCGCGATCCTGGTGTTCTTGAGGGCGCCGACTCCGGTGGTGAGCCCGTAGACCACCTGGTCGGCGCGGACCAGCCGGTCAACCACGTCCCGCGCGGCGTTCAGGCGATCGCGGGCGGCGGGCCCCAGCGTCACACGCTCGCCGCGCCGTGCCACCGCCGCCACATCGATCGGGCGCAGCGCCCGGCCGTCGAGGGTCAGCATCCATCGCCCATGTTACCGACGGGCTCGGCTCCCTAAGAGAAGATTGGAGCGAATACGCCGCCCCCGGCTTCCAGTCGTAGAATTGGGGGGCTGATTTTGGCAAGGACTATAACCCCGCCAGGGCGAGCTGCGGGGGCGGTGGGCAGCAAGATCAGGGGGCACCTGGTGCTCGGTGCGATCCTCGCCGTCGCGCTGGCCGGCTGTACGACGCCCGGACCTCAGTCGGTCAAGCCGGTCGCGTCGGCGACCCCGTTCGCCCCGGCGAGTCCCACGCCACCGACGATCGCACCGCCCACCACCTTGATCCGGCCGGGAACGATCACCTTCCTGTCGGACACGACCTACCCGCCGCAGGAATCGATCGACGCCGCCACCCAGAAGGCGGTCGGATTTGACATCGACATCGCCGAGGCGGTGGCCCACAAGATGGGTCTGTCGGCGACCATCCAGAAGACGGACTCGCCCCAGATCGTGGGGGCGCTGCTGGCGAAGAAGGGCGACGCCATCATCTCCGCACTCGCCATCACCCCGGACCTGCAGCGCCAGGTCGCCTTCGTCGGGTACTTTCTGGCCGGCCAGTCGATCCTGGTGCGAAAGGGCAACCCCGGCGGCATCACGGGACTCGCTGACCTCTGCGGGAAGAACGTCGCGGTCCAGGTGCAGAGCCCCGAGCAGAACACGCTGGACGAGGCCAACGGCGATGCCTGTAAGAGCACCCACATCAACGTGCATGTGTACCCGACGGATCTGCAGGCTGTCCTGACCTTGAAGCAGGGGCAGGTCGACGCGGCGCTGGACGATTCGCCGGTCGCGGCCTACTTCGTCAAGCAGACACCGGACCTGCTCGAGCTCGCCGGCACTCCCTTTAAGACCAACCCGGAGGGGATCGCGGTCGACCCCAAGAATGGAGAATTGCTCGCCGCCGTCCAACAGGCGGTGCTGGCCATCTACCGTGATGGGTCGTATCGGCAGATCCTGACCAAGTGGAACCTGGTCGATGGAGAGATTCCCGTTTCGCAGATCCTGGTCAACCCGAGTCCCGTCACGCCATAGCATCGTGCTGAGGTCGGCGCTGGTCGTCACCACGATGGTGGCCGCGGCGGCCGTCCTGGTAGTCGCGAGCCTGGCGTCGAACCCGGGGCCGGCCGCTGCCGCCGCGCAGGCGGTCTCCGTGACGGCGTACAACCCGGCGGGGGCCACGCTGACCCAAACGATCCATGACCCGATCGGGGTTGACCGGCTGGTCATGGACCTCGGTCACCGTACGCCGCTCATTCTGACTGAGCGATTCACCTGCGCCGTGGACAACGGCTCTCACTACCGGGCGGTCGTTGTCTACGCCAATGGCGAGCGGGTGACGGCGGAGGTGCGGCGCACCGGGTGCGAGCGGGTGACGGTGACACCCGACTGGCCCGGGGGCCACGTCTACAACGATCCGCAACTCCTGACCGATCTCGACGCGCTGTTTCCGCCCGACTGGCAGATGGGGTTCTAGCGGCGGCCGGCCACCTCAGGCGGCTCGACCTTCCAGTCGCCCTCGTCCTCGCCCACCTGCGGATTGACGATCCGGCGGTGGTGCATCTCGATGCGGATCACGCCGACGACCGTGGCCGCCAGGGCCAGGACGATGCCAAGGACGGCCTGGTTGCGCGCCGTGTCACCACTCGTCGTGACGTCGGAGAAGACCGTTGGTTGCAGCAAGTTGAACACGACGCCGCTCGTGCCCCCCACCGCCATTGATCCGAGGACGGCGGCCGCGGCCAGCCGCGCCAGCACGGACTCGGTCACGCCCAGGGAGAGCCAACGCGGGCGGCCGATCACGGTGATCGCGCCAAACGCGAGGAGGAAGAAGAGCATCAAGATGAAGGCCTCGACCAGCGCGACGCGGTAAAACCCGATGACCTCCTGGACCGGCATCGGTCAATCGTAGTCTGCTTTCAGGAAGACCAGCGAGCGCGCAGGGCGACCAACTCCGCCTGGGCCGCACTCATGGCGCCCGCCGCGCTGGTCGCGCCGATCACCAGGTCGTGCAGGTGGCGTTGGATGACCGACGAGGCCTCGACGTAGTGGGTCAGCTTGGGGCGAGGCCGCGCGTTCGCCATGTTGGTCAGGAAGACATCGATCTGCGGGTTCGCGTGGCGGACTTCTGACGAGTTTTGCAGTGAGGTCCAGATCGGCAGCTGGGATGGCTGCTGGGCCTGGACTTGCGGGCTCGTCAGATAGCGCAGCCAGGTGGCCGCCAACTCGGTGTGCTGGCTGTTGGCAAGGACGGCCAGGCCCATGAAGCCACTGACCGATGCCGCCGGCCGCCCGGTGGATGCCGCCGCCGGGATGGCCGCCACCGATGCCTCGCCGATGATCTGCGAGTACACCGGATCGTTCATGGCGCCGAAGACAAAGTTCCAGTTTGTCGTGTAGCTGACGCTGCCGGCGAGGAAGGCGCGCATCGCATCGGGCTCGTTGCTGGCACCGATCTCCGCCCGCACCAGGTGCTCATCGATCAGCTGGCGCATGAAGGCCGCGGCACGCTGAACGGGTTGCGTGAGGAGCTGGGGTTTGCCCGCGGCGTCAAAGAGGTCGCCGCCGAATTGCGCGGCGGTGCGCACGAAGTCCGACACCAGGCCCTCACCCTCCGCCCAGGAATCCGTGTAGGGTGTCTGCCGGCTGCGGAGCGCCGTCATCTGCTCGTACCACTCTTCCAGCGTCTTCGGCGGCATCGCGAAGCCAGCGCTGCGAAGGTGCGCCTTGTTGTAGTAGAGGCTCTGCACGTTGAGGACATGGGGCATCGCCCAGGTGGTGCCCTGGTAGGAGAAGGCGTCGATCAGGTTCGGCATCAGGTCGGAGCGGGCGTCATCCGGGATCTGGTCCTTCAGGTTGAGCAACTGCTTGCGGGCCGAGAATTCCGGCACCCAGACCTGGTCCACCGCCACAACGTCGTAGGGCGAAGGCTTGGACAGCCCGGCGGCGAGGATACTGTCGTAGAGCTCGCGGTAGTGAGCGGTTTCGATTGACACGAAGACCTTGTTGTCGTGGAGGGCTTGAAAGTCCCGCGCCAGCGCCTGCAGGACGCTCGGGTCGTAGCCCACCTGGTCGAAGAGCAACGACCGGATGACGGTGGCCCCGGGGGGTGGCGTGGGCGCGACGGCGGCCGTGGACGGCCCACAGCTCTCCAAAAAGGACGCGGTGGCCAGTCCGCCGCCGATCCCCATCGTCAGCTTCAGGCCGCGATCGAGAAACGTGCGTCGGCTCGGGCGGCGCGGCAAGGCAGATGGCGTGGTCGGCACGTCTTTCCGAGGCTATCAGCGGTTTGTTAACGGGCCCATCGGCAAGGGGCCACGCCGCGTCACAGGTTTGTCTCGACCTCGTAACGATGATCGCCAGGCGACCATCCGTTCGGCCGCGCGCGCGCCCGACCCCGCACTCCATACAATCGCGAGATGGACGCCCACTGGCTGCAGGGGGTTTTCCCACCGATACCGACGGCGTTCACGCAGAGCGGTGAGCTCGCCGAACCGGTCCGTCCCTTCCTCGAGCATCTCGGCCAGGGCGGCGTTGACGGCGTGGTCGGGCTCGGCTCGAATGGCGAGGCCGCCCACCTCACCGATAGCGAGCGGGCTCGCGCCCTGGCGGCGCTCCGGGCTGCCCTGCCCGCCCCACTGCGGCTGATCGCCGGCACCGGGGCGGACTCGACACGGGCAACGATCGAGCGGACCCGCACGGCCGCCGATCAAGGCGCGGAGGCGGCGCTCGTCATCGCGCCCAGTTATTACCGCCGCGACCTCACGGCGGCGGGTCTGGCGGCGCATTACGAGGCGGTCGCCGAGGCGAGCCCGATTCCCATCCTGATCTATAACGTTCCGGTCAACATGGGCTACGACCTGCCCGACGAGTGGATTCCGGAGCTGGCCCGGCATCCGAACGTCGTCGGACTCAAGGACTCATCGGGCAACACCACCCGCCTGCCCGGCCTGCGGGCCCAACTGGGACCGGCGTTCATCATCCTTGCCGGGGCTGGCGAGAAGATGGTCGACGCCATGGGTTCGGGCGCCGACGGGGCGATCGCGGCGCTCGCCAACCTGGCGCCGGCGGCCTGTGCGCGGATCCGGCAGCACATGCTTGTCGGTGACGTCGAATCGGCGGCCGTGGTCCAGCGCACCATCGCGCCCCTGGGTGAAGCCCTGAGCAAGCGCTACGGCGTTGCCGGACTCAAGGCGGCACTGCGGCTGCAGGGCTTCGATCATGGGCCGCCCAGGGCGCCCTTGCCGGCGCTCGACGAGGCCGAACTCCCGCACCTCCGGCAGCTCCTCAACGCCGCCCAGCGGCTGCCGGAGCCGCTCCCCTCGTGATCCCGCTTCGCGACTTCAACCCGACGAGTCGGCGGTCGCTGCTGACCTGGGGCCTGATCGTGATCAACGTGGCGGTCTACCTCTACCTGAGCCAGAACCCGGTGATGGACGCGGACGCGATCCAGCGCTATGCCCTCATCCCGGCGGACATTTCGGCGGGCCGGCACCTCAGCACCCTGATCACCTCGATGTTCCTCCATGCCAGCCTGCTGCACGTCGGCGGCAACATGCTGTTCTTATGGATCTTCGGCAACAATGTCGAGGACCGGCTTGGCGAGATCAAGTTTCTCGCCATCTATTTCGCGGCGGGGATCGCCGGCAGCCTGCTGCAGGTGTTCATCAACCCCACCTCGACCATCCCGAACCTGGGCGCCAGCGGCGCCATCTCGGGGATCCTCGCCGCCTACGTGCTGTACTTCCCCGGCGCTCGCGTCCTGACCTTCATCGCCCCATTTTTCTTCGTCACCCTGCGCGCCTTCGTCTTCATCGGCTACTGGATCGCGCTGCAGGCACTGCAGGCGTTCCTCAACATCGGGGTGACAGGCGGCGGGATCGCCTTCTTTGCGCACGTGGGCGGCTTTGGCGCCGGGCTGATCCTGGCGTTGCTGCTGCGGCCCGCCCGCCATCCGGAGCCGTCGCTCGGGTACCGACTCTAACGGCTGAACTGGCGGATGCGGCCGTTCTCGACGTAGTAGAGGTTCTGGGAGACCGGGAAGGCAGCTTCTTTGTGCCGCTCCTGGACATCGTGGCGGAGCCGGCCCAGCAACTGCGCCCGTTCGCCGGCCGCGATCAGCGACCCGCGCTCGGGGACGCCGACCACCGGCACGTCCTCGAGCATCTCTTCCAGCCAGGCCCACACCTCTGGCAGGAGCATCAGCGCCGCGCCGTAGGGCCGCGGGTCAACGTAACTCAACATCAGCATCTGCGAGCGCCCCGTCTTGTCGGTTTCGAGGCCCGTGAACTTCATGCCGGCCCGGAACATCAGGGCCAGGTTTCCGAGCGCGATCACCTCGACGTGGTCACGCCCCACGTTCCAGGCGGTCAGGTCCTGCGGCAGCAGGTAGCGCATCCCCTGGGCGTAGTGGGCGGCGTAGGTCACCACCATATCGTTGAGCAGCCGGCGGTAGACGACGGGCCCGCCGGCCGACTCGAGGAAGCTTGCCGGGCGCAGCACCGGCAGGATGAGCGGCGCGCCAAATTCCGCTTCCGTGTCGCATTCCTGGTCGAGGCGGCGCAGCCGCGCGGCAAAGAGCCGGTCGAGCGACTGGGGTTGCTCACGGTACTGGTGATAGAAACTCTCGAGGTTGAAGCGGAGGTCCCCTTCCCGAACGCGTCGGATGGTGAGCTGGAATGCCTCCGGGCCCTTCTTGACCGTCCAACCCGGCCGCAGCGCGACGAGGCGCTTGAGCACATGGTTTTCGAAGTCGTGCGCGTTCATCGTCGTCTGCTGCCCCATCGCTGCCGGTGTAACGGGACCCCCGACGCAGGCTTGCATGACGCGGAGAGGGTCGCCATTGCCCTTTAGCAAGCTGTTTGGCGGACGGGCCCCGAACCTGCGGGAACGCGTGCGACGCGCGCTGGAGGAGTCCCGCGAGGGGAATGCGCAGGCCGCCATCGCAACGATTTCCGAAAGGTTTGGGGAGGCCCTGGACGAGCTGCGGGCGACGCCGGGGCCCGTCGATGCGCCGTGGCGGCGCCTGGCCGCCCACCTGCAATTTCGATGCGGCCTGATGATAGAGGCGGCCGAGACGGCGGAGCAGGCGTTGGCGGCCGAGGAGGACCCGGAAACCTGGCACCTGTTGGGCCGGCTCCGGATCTGGCTCCAACGAGAGGACGCGGACGCCGCCTTCCGTCGCGCCGCCGCCATGGACCCCGATCGGTTCTTCCTTCCGCAGCGGGTCAGCCGCGATCGATTCGCGTCGCTGGCCGAGTCGGCGTTCGCGGCCATTCCGACCGCGTTTCTGACGCAACTGGACAACACACTGGTGGTGGTCGACGACCTGCCCGACCTCGAGGCGGTCCGCGAAGGCGAAGATCCCGATGTCCTCGGGGTCTACGACGGCGCAACCGCGATGGACCGGGGCCTGCCGGAACGGATCGTCCTCTATCAGTGCAACCACGAGAACATCTCGAGCGACGAAAGCGAGCTAGCCCAGCAGGTCACGGAGACGATGCGCCACGAGATCGGACATCACTTCGGGATGGAGGAAGACGAGCTGCCGTATTAGGTCAGGAGACCGATGAGGGCGCCGAATCCCGCGTGGCTGGAGCCGGCCACCCAGAGCGGGTCCGCGTCAACCTGTTCAGGGTAGACCCGAATCAGGACGCCGTAGTAGGTCAGCAACCATTGGGCCGTACCCAGCGCCGCACCTGCCGCGGCACGACCAGCCCGCGACCGGCCGGCGAGCCGATCCGCCCCCAGCGTGAAGAGCGAGCCAAGCACCGCGGAGAGCAGCAGATGAACGGCCGATCCGATGAGCAGATTCTGGCGACCGGAGCGGTGCCCCGGCACGACCCCGCCGATGACGCGCAGCGGCTGGAACGGGTCCCCGTAGTTCTCCGGGTACCAGCGGGAAAGGACCGCGATCGTTGGTGGCAGCGGCACGGTCCCGGCGATGAGCCCGACGATGGCGCCGCGCCGGGCGCGCGCGATCAGGTCGTGAGAGGAAATGGATTCCCGGATGGCGGTAAGGCGAGCGTGCCGCCCTGGTCGATGGTGGATAAGGCGGTGATGAAATCCGTGAATCCCTGGGCGGGGTCGTAGCCGGTCAGCGCCTGGTAGCAGGCGCCCAGCGTCTGCCCGCCCGCTAACACGATGGCGTCCCAGCCGAAGGTCAGCTGGCTGTGCAGGTAATAGAGGAAGAGGTCACCGCAGCCGCTGGCGACCTGGTCCGTGTCGCCCGACGCGTTGTCATTGACATGGTCTGGATGGCCCTGCGCCCACCAGTCCTGCTCGGTCGCGTTGAACTCCGCCGCAATTTCCGAATGAAGCTCGAAGGCGAGCACCCGGGAGAGCGACTCGCCGTTCGTGTGCCCGCAATCCCAACCATTGTTGATGGCGGCCTGGAAGACCTCGACGATCTCGGCGGCAAGAAAGCCGGGCGCCTGGGTGGGGTCGGGCAGAACGTGGATGTCCGTCCCCGCGCAGGTGATGTGATAGGCGCCGCCCGCATCCGGGTCCGTGTACACGTTGAAAGGCAGGGTCGGCGGGGTGAGATTGCCGAACCACTGCTGAACCGCGGCAAAATCGGGCTCGGCCGACTGGAGCATCGCCTGCGCCGCGGCGTCGCCGTCCGCTGACCCATCGGAGTAGAGCACAAAATTCGTCGTGGTTCCGGCCAGGCGTTCGCCGACGACCGCCTGGTGGCGCTTCCGGTGGGCATCCAGGATGCCGCGCGCGACTTCCATGCCGGGCCGGACAAACACCCGGCCTTCGTGACCGCCACCAAAGATGCCCTGGAGCATGCGGCCCTTTTACTGCTCGTACAGTCGCTTCGCGGCGGCGACGATATGGCGAGGCGAGATCTCCGCCTTGTCCATCAATTCCTGGGGCTTCCCTGACCCGGGGAGATGGCGCACGGCGAGATGGACGACCCGCGGCGGGGTCATCTCGGTCGACAGCGCATCCATCACGGCCGAGGCGAGGCCCCCCTCCGGATGGTGGTCTTCCACCACGACGAACTTGCCTTTGGTCACCGAAGCGGCCTCTTTCAGGGTCGCCGTGTCGACCGGCTTGACGGAGTAGAGATCGATGACCCGCGCCTTGATCCCGTCCGTGTTCAGCTCTTCCGCCGCGGCCAGGCAGTTGTGCAACGTGACACCCGCGCCGATCAGCGTGACCTGATCGTGCGGATCGCTCCGCACCACCTTCGAGCCGCCAATGTGGAAGGCGTCGGTGCCGTCGTAGAGAACCGGGTACGCGCCCCGCGTGGTCCGGATGTAGACGATGCCGTGCTGGTCGGCCATCGCCTGGACCAACTGGGCGGTCGAGGTCGCGTCGGACGGATACAGCACCGTCGAACCGGAGACAGCCCGCATCGCCGCCAGGTCCTCGAGGGCCATTTGGGATGGGCCATCCTCGCCGATCTCGACCCCGGCGTGCGACCCGGAGAGACGAATGTTCGCCTGCGAGATCGCGGCCATCCGGATGAAGTCGTAGGCGCGCGTGAAGAAGGCGGCAAAGGTCGAGGCAAAGGGAATGTAATGACGAACACTCATGCCGACGGCGGTCGCGACCAGTTGCTGTTCGGCGATGAACATCTCGAAAAATCGGTCCGGATAGGCCTTCGCGAACTCGTCCGCGTGGGTCGAGTTACTCACCTCGCCATCCATGGCGACCACGTTGGGGCGGGCGCCGAGCGCTTTGAGCGCATCGCCGTACGCCTTGCGGGTCGCGACCTTGTCGCCCTTCTTGTAGAC
>DATCOB010000009.1:0-19197 GCA_036564925.1 Candidatus Dormiibacterota bacterium
CATTCGCGACCCGAAGGAGCTGGAGCGCCTGAGCAAGCTGCTCAGCGACTAGGACCGTCTAGTCGTCGGTGTGCGCATGGCCGGGATTGACGGTGCGCTTGCGCTCGAGGTAGGCGATCAAGCCAAACAACAGGG
The DNA here is from genome assembly GCA_036564925.1 of Candidatus Dormiibacterota bacterium. GTDB lineage: Bacteria > Chloroflexota > Dormibacteria > CF-121 > CF-121 > JALYYC01. The sequence goes on from DATCOB010000009.1 coordinate 136, forward strand.
TCAGGCCTAACAGCAGCCCACCGATCGCGTCAGCGAGCCAGTGCCAGCCCAAATAGATGACGGCATAGCCCATGAGGAAGATCAGCAAAGCCAGCACCGGGCTCAGCCGGGAGCTGTCTCGCCCGAAGAGTTCCCATCGCTCGGCCAGGTAGAGCACCAATCCGTAGGTCACGGTGGCTCGCAGGACGTGCCCGCTCGGATACGAGTAGGCGGCCAGCTTGTGGCTCAAGGTGGGCAAGAAGCTCGGAAAGCGGTCTAACGCCGCGCCCGGCCCGTGGCTCACGACGAGCCGCTTGCCGACGTACTCCAGGCCGGAGGCGAAGAGGATCACGGCGGCCGGCAGGACGGCGAGCAGCCGCAACCCGCGGAAGAGCGCGACGCCGATCAAGATCGCGATGACCAGGGTGGCCTCGATGCTGCCGAGGTACGCGAAAAGGCCGAGGGCGAGGTTCTGGCCGTCGCTGCCACGCGCCTGCAGGTAGTGCGTCGTCCTGAGGTTGAGCTTCGCGAAACTTCCCGTCTGGACCAGGACCGTCACGACCAGGAAGGCCAGCAGGAAGACGCCGCCGGTCACCAGCAGTCGCCGGCTGAGCTTTGGCCACGCGAGGTGCATCAGCGCTGGCATTTGCGGCAATATACGGTGCCGCGGCCGGCCATGCGCGTTCCCTGCAGTGGCGTCCCGCATGTCAGGCAGGGCTGGCCGCTTCGCCCATAGACGAGCAAGCGCTCCTGGTTTTGTCCGCGAAGACCAAAGGCGTCGACGTAATTGATGATCGACGAGCCTCGTGACGCAATGCTGTTTTCCAGGACCTCCTGAATGGCCGAATACAGGGCCCGCCGTTCACGCAGGGTTAAACGGTTGGTCCAACGGCTAGGACGGATTCCAGCCCGAAAACATGCCTCGTCGGCGTAGATATTGCCCACCCCGGCAAGCACGGACTGGTCCAGCAGCGCCGATTTCACCGGGCGTCGCCGAGCCCGAATGAGGCGCTCGAACTCGGATTCGGTCAGATCGCCGTGGATCGGCTCGGGGCCCAATTTCGCCGGAAACGCCCGGGCCGCGATCATCTCGGGCTGGGTGCCCAGCAGCAGGCGGCCGAACTGCCGCGGGTCGTCGTACCGAAGCTCGACGCCGCTGTCGAGCAACGCGCGAAAGTGCGTGTGCTTGACCGGCGTCTCTTCCGGCTCCCAGACCCGCAGGTGCCCGGTCATCCCGAGGTGAACGACGAACCGCTGGTCCGCCCCGTCGAGCGGCATCACGATGTACTTGCCCCGGCGTTCGACGGTCTGGATCGCGTGCCCGACCAGCCGTTCAACGAGCTGGTCGGGCGTCGGGTAACGAATCACCCGAAGCCGCGCGGCCGGCTCACCGGGAAGTCGGACCGACTCGATCGTGCGCCCGCTGAGCTGCGGGCGCAGGTCGCGGACCACGGTTTCGACTTCCGGAAGCTCGGGCACGCCGGCGCCTAGGCCTGGGCCGCCACGATACGGATCCGTTCCATGTCCTGCCAGTTCGGCCCGATCTTGAGATCCACCTGGAGCGGGACGTTCAATGGAAAGACGCCCGCCATCAGGTCCGGGACCACGTCGACCAGCCGCTCGCGCTCCGCCGGGGCCACCTCGAAGACCAGCTCGTCGTGGACGGTCAGGATCGTGCGGCTGACCAGGTTGTGCTCGCGGAGGTACTGGTCGAGCCGGATCATGGAAAGCTTCATGATGTCCGCGGCCGATCCCTGCACCGGCATGTTGATCGCGATCCGCTCGGCGCCCTGGCGCAGCATCCGGTTTGGTGACCGGATGTCCTGGATATAGCGCCGCCGATGCAGCAGTGTCTCGACGTAGCCCTGCTCGCGCGCCTGCATCTTGATGCCTTCCAGAAACTCGCGCACGCGACGGTACGCGCGGAAGTAGGCGTCGATGAAGGTACGCGCCTCCTCGGTGGACATGCCGGTATCCCGGGCCAGGCCGAAGTCGCTCAAGCCGTAGAAGAGGCCGAAGTTGACCACCTTGGCCAGCCGCCGCTGGTTGGGGGTTACCTGCGCCTGTGGGATGGCGAAGACCTCGGCGGCCGTGCGCGCATGAATGTCCTCTCCGCGCGCGAAGGCGTCCACCAGCACCGGGTCCTGCGTCATATGGGCCAGGACGCGCAACTCGATCTGCGAGTAGTCCGCGGAGAGCAGCAGGTCGCCCGCGCGGCTGGGCACGAACGCGCGTCGGACCTTCTGGCCGTACTCCGTCCGGATCGGGATGTTCTGCAGGTTGGGGTCGGACGAGGACAGCCGCCCGGTGGCAGCGACGGTCTGATTGAAGGACGTATGGACGCGGTGCGACCGGGCGTCGACCAGGAGCGGCAGCGCGTCGACGTAGGTGCCTTTCAGCTTGCTCAGCTGGCGGTACTCGAGGATCTTCGGCACCACCGGATGCAGGTCGCGGAGCCCCTCGAGCACGTTGGCGTCGGTCGAATAGCCGCTCTTCGTCTTGCGGCCGCCGGGCAGTTCGAGGTCCTCGAAGAGGAAGCGGGCCAGCTGCTGCGGCGAGTTCACGTTGATCGGCCCATGCGCCACGTCGGCGATCTCCGCATCCAGCCGCTGCAGCTGCTGATACAGGTCGCGGGACACCTCCTGCAGGTACGGGGTGTCGATGGCGACACCCGCGATCTCCAGCTCCGCCAGGACCGGAACGAGCGGCATCTCCAGCTCGCGGAATAGGGCGCCGTTGCCCAGCCGGTCCAGCTCCGCCAGCAGGCGAGGCCCCAGTTCCAGGAGCACGCGCATTCGCGCGCCGTAGAAGGCGGCGGCGCGGGCCACGTCGACCTGGTCGCAGGTCAGCGCCGCTTTCCCCGTCCCGAAAAGCGCCTCCGGACCCTCGATCGACCGGTGCAGGACATCCGAGGCGAGCGCCTCGAGACTGGGCGATCGGATTCCCGAGTTGAGCAGGTAGGCCGCGATCAGGAGGTCGGCAGAAAGACCCTGGAGCTGGATCCCGTGCGCCCGTAGGGCCAGCGTGTCCGCCTTCTGATTGAAGCCGATCTTCGACGGACGCGCGGCGCTCAGGCTGCTCCGAAACCGCTCGAGCACGACCCGCATCTCGAGGCAGCGTTCCTGCTCGTGGGCGACCGGCACGTAGAACACCTGGTGCTCGTCGATGCCGAGGACGAGCGCGGCGATCCGTCCGCGCCGGGGCGTGTCGTCGAGCATGACCACCTGGAGTCCCGCGAGCTCGGCGCCCGCGAAGGCCGCCACGGCGCGACCCAGCGCGGCATCGTCCCGAACGATCGTGACGGCCTCCGCCGGCCCGCTTTCGAGCGGCAACGTCGTCTGCGCCGGGTGCGCGCTCCCGGCGGGGGCCGGCGCCAGGATCGGCGGGGCGGACATGGCGCTGCCGTCTCGCCAGCTATTCGGCACGCGTGCGGCCAGGCTGCGAAAGCCAAGGTCGGCGAGTAAGGTGCGCACCGCGTCGGGTCGGTACTCCTGCGCCGAACCGTGACTGAGGTCGAGCGTGATGTCCACGTCGCGCACGATGGTGGCCATCTTCTTGCTCAGCAACGCCTGTTGCCAGTTTTCGTCGAGGAGCTTTTTCACCTTCGGGGGTGTGACCGTCTCTCGATTCTCGATCAGCGCCTCCACCGAGCCGAACTGTTGGATCAGCTTGATCGCCGTCTTCTCCCCGATCCCGCGAATCCCGGGAATGTTGTCCGAGACGTCACCGACCAGTCCCTTCAGATCCACCGTCTGCACCGGCTCGAGGCCATACCGCTCCCGAACGCGCGCCGGCGTATAGAGGATGGTCTCGGAGACGCCGCGCTTGCTGGTCAGCACGTCGACATCGTCGTTGACGAGCTGCAGGGCATCCAGGTCGCCCGTGAGGATGGTGCTGTGCAGGCCGCGAGCGCGCGCCTGCGTCGCCAGCGTCCCGATGACGTCGTCGGCCTCGACGCCCTTGACCTCGTAGATGGGAATGCCAAACGCGCGCACGATGTCCCGGGTCAACGGAAACTGTGGCGTCAGCTCCGGAGGCGTCGGGCGCCGGGTGGCTTTGTACTGCTCGAGCTCTTTGTGCCGGAAGGTCACGCCGCCGAGGTCGAAGGAGGCCAGCACGTAGTCCGGGTGCTCCTGCAGCGCCAGCAAGAGCATGGATGTGAAGCCGTAGGCGGCATTCACCATGCGCCCATCTCGATCGGTCAGCGAGGGGAGCGCAAAGAAGGCGCGATACACAAGGGAATGGCCGTCGATCAGGATCAGCCGTTCCTTCTTGTCGGGTTCCGTCACCTTCAAAGTTTAGTCAGGCCCCGGAAAACCCGATGGTAGGATAAATTGGAACTGCACGATGGCTAAATTCGTCGAGATGCAGGTCGATTCCATTCGGGTGCATATGCCCAGTGGGCAGCATGTCGTGATCCTGAAAGAGAAGGAAACGGATCGCTACCTGCCAATCTGGATTGGCATCTATGAGGCCAACGCCATCGCCCTCAAGATCACCGGGATCACCCCCGAGCGACCCATCACCCATGACCTGCTGGCCAGCATCCTGCAGAGCGCCGAGATGCGACTGAAGAAGATCCAGGTGACGTCGCTCACCAACGAGGTCTTCTTCGCCCGCCTGTTCCTGGGAGTGAACGGCAAGGAGGTCGAGATCGACTCCCGGCCCAGCGACGCCATCGCGCTCGCCGTCCGGATGACCTGCCCGATCCTGGTCTCTTCGGACGTCCTGGAAAAGGCCGGCGTCTTCCCCGAAAAAGAAGAGGAAGAGGACGACAAGCTCTCGATCTTCAAAGAGCTGATCAACAGCATGGACCTGCCCGACCTGGAAGGTCCGCCGCCGGACAAGAGCTAGGTCAGTTTCCCGTCAGTCGGATCGGGATGCCGGCCTGTAGCACGTGCCCGGACCCGTCGGGGATGACCCAGGTCGCGACCAGCAGGTAGTCGCCGGCGCGCGGCTGGGCCAGGGGCAGGCTGCCCAGCTTGTACGTTGCGCCGAAGACCGGCGTGCCGTTATAGCTGCTGATCCCAACCGGATCAGGGAGCGCGACGCCGTACCCATTGCGCATCAGCACCAGTTTCAGGCCCTGGTCCGACACGTTGATGGAGCTCGACGGTGAGCCCTGCAGGACCACGCTCACTTTCAAGGCGCCGTTGCTGGGATAGGCGGCGCTATCCGCGCCGATCGATAGTTGGCGCGTGCCGTCGGTCGGGTCGGTTACGTCGGCGTGGTTGGGAAATCCGTTCTCGACCAGCGCGTAGGCGCGCTTGTCGGCCGGGGACGAGCCAGGCGCCGCAAGGCCACCCTGCACAGGAGCCGCCGCGTGGTTCATTGCGGTGGTTCCCGAGGAAGAATTCGCGGAGCCGCCGCCCAGACCGTGAAATTGCGAGAGCCCCAGGGCGACAACGAGCAACGCCGCGGCGGCGCCACCCAACCATCCCACGGGCGCCCAGCTCCAGGACTGGCGTCGCTGCAACGGCACCGTGAATGTTCGCGGCGGCGTTTCCATCGGCAGGGCGCGAACCGCGTTGACTGTCAGCCGGAGCCCCTCGATGCGGGCGCGGCATTCGGCACAGGTTGCCAGGTGTGCGTCGAGCTGGGCCCGAGCGCTCGCGTCGAGCTCGCCGTCAACGTACGCCGACAGTTCCTCGAGGCTGGGCTCAGTCACCATGGGCGTCCTCCTGCGCCGCGGGCAGGTTGAACAGGTCCGGATTGCGCTGCAGCTGTTCCTGCACCTTGGCGCGGGCGCGAGCGATCCGCGACTTGACGGTCCCCAGGGGAACTCGAAGCACACTGGCGATCTCGTCGTAGGCCATCCCGTTGATGTCCCGCAGGATGAGGGCTGTCCGCATGTCATGCTCCAGCGCCGCGATGCTGTCGCGCACGACGCGGTTGCGTTCATTGGCCTCCGCCCGCTCCTGCGGATCCGGCATCGCGACGCCCAGGCCGACGATCTTGCCGCCCTGCTCCTCGTCCGGCATCGCGCCATAGCGGCGGCCTCGGCGGAAGTGGTCGTAGCACAGGTTGACGGCGATCTGGAACAGCCACGACTTGAAGGGGGCGTCGCGCAGCGTACGGATCTTCTCCCAGGCACGAAGGAAAGCCTCCTGGCTGATGTCGGCCGCGTCCTCGCGGGATGAGACCATCCGCAGAGCCATGTTGTAGAGCGGCACCTGGTATTGCACGATCAATTGGGTAAATGCCTCCCGATCGCCCTGGCGGGCCCGGCCGACCAGGTCACGATCGTCCATTAGTGAGTCCTGCCTTTAGACGTCAGCATCCCTGATAAGTTCCAACGAGCGTACTCGGATATACTCGCCCCGGCGCCGGAGTGTCGGAATGGTAGACGAGGACGCCTCAAAAGCGTCTGGGCGTAAGTCCGTGTGGGTTCGAGTCCCTCCTCCGGCATCGATCGCCGAAAAGGCGATCGATCCAAGCTCGGCCCGCCTGTTCCATCCTCAGTAAGGTACGCGCACTTCTCCCCTCACGTTCGCACGTTTCCCCCTACCCGGCCGAGCGCGGGGCGTCCCTCGAAGTTCGCGAGCCGCGACAAGGCTCGCGAATTTCCGCCCGCCGCGTGGGCGCGACCTCCCAACTTCCGCCCGCCGCGCAGGCGGAGATCTCACTCCCAGTCCAATTCAATTGACCCGGTCTCCGCCAGCGGCCATACTGCGCACGAAGCTGAGCTGGAGTGGAACCTTTCCACCTCGACCGGCGTCTAACTGAAGATGGGTCACCCCAGCCTCTGCCTGCCCGCGCGGATCGCCCTCGCCGGGCTGATCGCCGCGTGCCTGGTCCCCGCCACGGCCATGCGGGGCGACGCCGCGACCAGTCCGGTCAGCCTGGCCGTGCATGTTGGGTACGAAGGCGTCTTCAAGATCCAGGAATGGATGCCGGTCTCCATCGATGTCAAGAACGCCGGCGGTGACCTCGAAGGGTCGATCCAGGTGGAGTCGGTCTTCACATCCCAACCGGGCCTGCCCAACCCCGCCCTCTACCAGTTTCCCCTCAGCCTGGGCGCCGGGGCCTCGAAGCACCTGCGCACCTACGCCACCGTCAATCCGGCAGCCGGCCTCAACCTCACGGTCCGGATCCTTCAAAACGGCCATGTGGTCGCGAGCCAGCAGGCGAGCAGCGGGAGCAACACCGGCACGCTCATCGGCGTGCTCTCGGACGACCCCACCGCGCTCGACGAGTTTGCCGCCCTGCATCCGGCGGGCCTTCAGGCGCGTGTGGTGCACCTGCACGCTGCGGACATTGCCGAGTCCGCCATCGTGCTCCGGGCGTTCGACCTTCTCGCCATCGACGATTTCGCCACCGATACATTGACCAGCGGCCAGCGGTCTGCCATCAGCGCCTTCGTTCGCAACGGCGGTTCGCTGCTGATCGGGACGGGGGCGAGTTGGCGGAAGACGCTCGGCGGCGTCCCGGCCGGAATTCTGCCCATGTCGATCACCGGTACTTCGACTGTTGCGGCCAGCCACGCGCTGTCCGCGAGCGGCGTGGAGGTCGCCACCGGTTCGTTGAGCGGTCAGCCGTGGCTTGCCGAGGGCAGTCAGGCCCTGCTCATCGACCGCCATGTGGGGAGCGGGCTGGTCACGCTCGCCACCTTCGATTGGAACCAACAACCGATCGCCGGCTCAAGTGCGGTCAAGACGTTGCTCCGCCAGGTGATGGTCCGCGGGCTGTTGGGACCGAACTCGCAGCAGAACTCGGCCATCGGCATCGGCGGCCCTGGCCCGTTCGGCGGCTCCGGGACGTCGATCAGCGAGCGCAGCAACGCGCTGGAGTCGGTGCTGGGAAACTTGCCCGCCCTCGATCTCCCGTCGTTGCCGCTCACCGGAGCGCTCGTGCTCCTCTACGTCCTGCTGGTCGGACCCATCAACTATGTCGTCCTCGGCGCCATGCGCCGGCGCGAACTGTCCTGGATCACCATCCCGGTCATCGCCGTGCTCGTGGCCGGCGGCGCCTATGGCATCGGCATCGGCACCAAGGGCCGATCGGTCCAGAGCAACCAGGTGGCCATCGTCCACCTGTCGCCCGGCTCCGATCTCGCCTACCAGGAGACGTACACCGGTATCCTCACGCCAACACGCGGCGACTACCAGGTCAGCGTTCCCGGTGATCGGCTTTTCATCAGCCCGCTCAGCGCCAATGGGAACTTCGGATCGAGTTCGGGCCTGACGCGGATCGACCCGGAGTCGAACGCCGTGACCCTCGAAGGCATCACGGCCTTTACCCTTCGTGGCTTCGCGAGCGAGGGCTTTGCGAAAGCCCCGGCGTTGACCGGCCACCTCCAACTCGTCAACGGCAACCTCACCGGGCAGGTCGAGAACCGTTCGTCGATGGCCTTCACCGACGCCCTCGTGATCGCCGGCGACAGTTACCAGAAGCTCGGTGCCCTGGCCCCCGGCGCGAGCGTGGCGATCAACCTCACGGCCAAGGCGGGCAACCCGTTTGGAGGTTCCCCCGTTTACACCCGGATCTATAGCAGCTTCACGTTTGGCCCGCCGCCCAACGCGCCCACCGCCGCTGACCGCGAGGGCCAGGCCCGAACCCAGATCCTTTCGCTCCTTCAACCGGGCCTGGGCTTCAAGGGTCCGACCTCGGCAGCGATCCAACCGATGATCGTCGCCTGGTCCCGGCAACCGTTTCAGACCATCACGGTCAACGGCAATCACCCTCGCCCCACCGCCGAGACCGCGGTGGCCCTCTCGCTGCCGATCGATGCGATCGGCGCCGGGACGGTGCCCGCCGGGGCCGTGAGCGCGCGGTTGATCGACGTCGTTGGTGACACGCAGCCGGCCGGACCCCCGGGACTCCTCTTGTTGCAAAACGGGAGCGTGACCTACGAGTTCGCGCCGCCGTTGGCCGCCGCGACCCGCTTGACGGCAGCCTCCATCACGGTGTCCAACCCATTCGGGGGTAAGTTCGTCGGCCCGCCTGGCTCGAACGGCACGCCACAGACCACGACGAAGGCGGAGGTCTGGAATTGGCCGTCGTCAACCTGGACCGAGGTCGCCTACCAGGAGAATGGCACCACCGCCGTCCCCGATTCCGCCGTCAACCCCACCACCGGCCAGGTCCGCCTGCGGCTGAGCGGGAACAACGCGAGTTTCATGACGGGCGGCGTCTCACTGACAGGGACCGTCCAGTGATCAAGGTCGAGGGGCTGACGAAGACCTACGGCGCCCGGATGGCGCTCGATCATGTCTCGTTTGAAGTGCCGAAAGGCGAGATCTTCGGCTTCGTCGGGCCCAACGGCGCCGGGAAGACCACGACGATCCGAATCCTTGCCGCGCTGCTCGAACCGACCGAGGGACGAGCGCTGATCGATGGAGCGGATGTCACGCTCGAGAGAGACGCCGTCCATGAACGACTCGGCTATATGCCCGACTTCTTCGGCGTCTACGATCAGTTGACGGTCTCCGAGTATCTCCACTTCTATGCCGCCTGTTACCGCCAGCCGAGGGAACGCCGGACCAAGGTCGTCAACGACCTGCTGGAACTCGTGGCCCTCTCGGAGCGCCGCGACCAGGCCGTCGATACCCTGTCGCGCGGACTCAAGCAGCGACTCTGCCTCGCCCGGGCCCTGGTCCACGACCCCGCCGTCCTGCTCCTCGACGAGCCGGCCTCCGGGCTCGACCCGCGCGCGCGCGTCGAGATGCGGGAGATCCTCAAAACGTTGCAGGGGCTGGGGAAGACGATCGTCATCTCGAGCCACATCCTTCCCGAGCTCACCGAACTCTGCACCATGGTCGGCATCATCGACCACGGCCAGATGCGCGCCACCGGCCCGGTTGATGAGGTCATCCAGCGACTGACGAGCGGGCGCCGGCTCCGCATCACGGTCCTGGGACAACGCGAGGAAGCGGTCGCGGTCCTCAAGGCTTTGCCCGCCGTCCGCCATGTCGACGCCACCGGCGATGCCCTCGAGGCGCAATACGAGGGGGACGAGGCTGCGGCGGCCTCGATCCTGCATTCGCTCATGGGAGCCGGCGTCAAAGTCTCTGGCTTCAGCGAGCTGGATGGCGGTCTCGAAGACGCGTTCCTCAAGGCCACCTCCGAGGACGTGGGATGAGCCGCCTGACGGGGGCCTTCTGGAACCCCATCGTCGCCAAGGAATACCGGTCGCGGATGCGGACCTGGCGATCTCCGCTGGCCATGACCGTGTACATCCTGCTGATCGGCGGCCTGGGTTGGGCCATCTTCTCGGCGATGGCCTCATCGTCTCGCGGTGCCTACAACGGGGGGCAGGCCGCGAATTATGGCCAGGGACTCTTCGTCTACCTCTTGATCTTCCAGATGGTGTTGCTGACCTTCATCACCCCGGCACTCACGGCCGGCGCCATCAGCAGCGAGCGCGAACATCAGACGATCGACCTGTTATTCGTGACCCGCATTCCCCCGTTCGCGATCCTCTGGGGAAAGCTGCTCGCTTCGATGTCCTTCGTGTTGCTGCTGCTCCTGCTGTCGGTGCCGATCTTCAGCCTGGTCTTCCTCTTCGGGGGGATCGAGCTGGACCAGGTGCTCGTTGCCTTCCTTACGACGGCGGTCGCGGCGCTGACCCTCGGAATCCTGGGCATCACCTGCTCGACGGCCTTCCGGAAGACGCTGCCGGCGACGGTCGCCGCCTACGGGGTTGCCTTCGTGTTGGTGGCCGGAAGCCTGCTCTTCGGCGTGCTGTTTCCCACCGATGTCGATCCGCAGGCGACCACCGCGCCCGCTCCGCCGGCCATCACCTACCTCAGTCCCATTCTGCCGCTCCTGACCATCGCGACGAATGGTCCCATCAACGGCTTCGGCGTCCGCAATCAGGGCGGCGGCTTCGGTGGCGGTGGCGTGGCATGCTCCAGCAGCAACGGCGGACCGCAGTCTTGCTATTCCGTTGGACCCAATGGCGCGACGGTTCCCGTAGGCAAAGGCTTTTCCACCGCTCCGATCAATCGCGCCACGCCGCAAGCGAGCGGGACGGCCATCGCCAGTGGACTCTTTTCCGGCTGGCAATACTGGCAGGCGACGATCGTCATGCAACTCGTGATCTGCGTGATCGCCCTCGCCGTCAGCGCCGTCCTGCTGCCTCCGATTCGTCGCGTTGGCTGGAAGAAGAAACCGCTTGCGGGATGGACGGCCAATGAACCCGCTTGACGTCGTGGTCGCCGAGCTGCGGCGTGCCGCCGCGCGATCCCGTGGCGTCCGCTATTTCCTGCATGCCCTCCTGGGCTCGGCCGCCTGGGTCACGGCCGTGCTGCTCGCCGCCCGGCTGGCCCCGGTCGAGCCGCGCGCCATCATCGCCGCGCTTGGGATTCCGGTGGCGTTCCTTGTCGCGGGCATCGCCTGGATGGTGACCAGGCCGCAGGCCGGCGTCCTCGTCCGCCTTGCCGACCTCCGCCTGGGCATGAAGGAGCGCCTCTCCACGGCGTGGGAGCGGCGCGGCCAGGCCGGTCCGCTGGATGACCGCCTTCGCCATGACGCGCTTCGTCACGCCGGCACGGCCCGGCTGGCGGGCGCTTTCCCGGTGCGCGTTCACCGCGGCGAGGCCTCGATCATCGCCGCGCTGTCCATCTTCGCCCTCGCCCTGGCCGTCGTTCCCAACCCGATGGACCAGGTCTTCGCGCAACGGCAGGCCGACAAGGTCAGCCAGGCACGCGCCGCCGCGGCCCTCGAGAAAACGAAGAAAAAGATCGCGGAGCAGGCCACCCCCGCCCCACTCGACCCCCAGATCCAGAAGATCCTCCAGGATGCCCAGGCCAGGATTCGCCAGGCGGACAGCCCGCGAAAGGCCCTCGAGAACATCACCCCGGCCGAACAGAAGCTGCAACAGCTGAGCGACCCGCAGACCCCGGCCCGCAGCAGCACCGCACAGAACCTGGCGAACGCGCTGCGCGGGACCGCCGCCGGACGAAACGCCGGCCAGGCCCTGGCGAGCAGCCCGGCAAAGGGCGCCCAGGCCTTGCGCGACCTCGCCTCGCAACTCCAGCGCCTCTCGCCGGCCGATCGCGACGAGCTGGCCAGGGCACTGGCCAACGCGGCCGAGCATGCGCAGGATCAGAAGACGGGTGCGTCGCTCAACAAGGCCTCCGAGTCCCTAAAGAACGGCGACACCGCTTCCGCATCGAACGCCCTCAACGAGGCGGCGGGCCAGCTCGACTCCCTGCAGCAGCAGGAGAGCAACGATCAGGCCGTCGCCTCGGCCATCAACGGCCTCGAGGCGGCGCGCCAGGAGCTGGCCGGCCAGGCGGACCGCGACGCCGGCCAGTCAGCACAGGCCAGTGCCTCCGCCAGTGCATCAGCCAGCGCCGCGGCGAGCGCCCGCGCCAACGGCAACGGCAATGGGAGCGCGAACGGGAATGGAAACGGCAATGGCAACGACAACGGGACGGGCACCGGTAGCGGGAGTGGCAGCGGGAACGGAAACGGTGGCACTGGCAGCGGCTCCGGCGTGGGCAGCGGTTCGGGCAGCGGCTCCGGCACCCGGAGCACGGAGCGCGTGTACGTCCCCGGTCAACCGGTCCCCGGACAATCCGAGGACCAGCCCACCCCCCTCGGGCCCGGCCAGGATGTCCCGCTGAGTCCGTACAGCCAGGTCATCAACGCCTACCAGCAGGCGGCCCTCGACGCCGCGGATCAGAGCCTGATCCCAGGCAGCGAACGCGACCTCGTCCGCCAGTACTTCTCGCAATTAGGTGAGGGAGGATCATGATCGCCGAAGAACCGCGTATCGACCCCACCAGGGTGACGGACCTGGCCCAGTCACTGGAGACCGAACTCTCGCGGCTGATCGTCGGCCAGAAGGAATTACTCCGCAACACCGTCATCGCCCTGATCGCGGGCGGGCACGTCCTGCTCGAAGGTGTGCCCGGGCTTGGCAAGACGGTGCTGGTCCGCTCGCTGGGCCAGGCGCTGACCCTGAGCTTTGCGCGCATCCAGTTCACCCCCGACCTGATGCCCGCCGACATCGTCGGCACGAATGTGATTCGGGAGGAAAACGGCCGTCGCGAATTCCAGTACCAGGCCGGCCCCGTCTTCGCCAACCTGGTGCTGGCCGACGAGATCAACCGCGCCACCCCCAAGACGCAGAGCGCCTTGCTGGAAGCGATGCAGGAGCGGACCGTGACGGTGGGGACACAGACGCGGCCGCTGCCGACGCCCTTCTTCGTGCTCGCGACGCAGAACCCGATCGAGCTCGAGGGGACCTATCCGCTCCCCGAAGCCCAGCTGGACCGCTTCTTCTTCAAGATCCTGGTCCCTTTCCCGACCGAACCCGACCTGCTCGAGATCGCCCGGCGGACCACCGGCGCCTCGACGCCGCAGCTCAAGGCCGTGGCGGACGCCGACACGATCCTTGCGGCCCAACGAGTCGCCCGGGAAGTGCCGGTGGCCGAGCACGTGCTGGCCTACGCCGGCCGCCTCATCAGCGCGACCCACCCCGACCGGACCGACATCGAGCGGGTGCGCCGCTATGTCCGCTACGGGGCCAGCCCGCGCGGCATGCAGACGCTGATCCTGGCCGGCAAGGTGCGGGCGCTGCTCGAGGGACGCTACAACGTCGCCTTCGAGGACCTGGCGGCGGTCGCCCCGAGCGCCCTGCGGCACCGCATCTTCCTGCAGTTCGAAGCGGAGGCCGATGGCGTCACGGCCGACACGATCATCGGCGACCTGCTGGATCACACCGTCAAGGACCCCGCGCGCGCCTAGTGCCCGCGGTCTTACTGGAACCGTCGATGCTCCGGCGCCTGGAAACGCTTGCCCTGCAGGTCCGCCGGGCCGTCAGCGGCCAGATGGGCGGCGAGCGTCGGTCCCGCCGGCGTGGGCGGTCGGTCGAGTTCGCCGATTTCCGTAACTACACCCCCGGCGACGACTTCCGGCTGATCGACTGGAACGCCTACGCGCGGCTGGACCGCTTCATGCTCCGCCTCTTCGTGGCAGAGGAGGAACTTCCGCTCAGCATCTTCCTCGACCTGAGCGGCTCGATGGACTGGGGCACGCCGAACAAGGCGCACGTGGCCCGGCAACTCGCCGGCGCGATCGCCTACGTGGCGCTGGCCGCCCTCGACCGGGTGCGCCTCACCGTCTTTGCGCAGGGACCCACGTCGGGCGGCGCGCCCTATCGCGGACGGCGCGGCGCGACGGAGCTCTTTGCCCGATTGCAATCCTTTCCGGCCGGTGGGGTCACGGACTACGGCAAGCTCGTCTGGCCGATCGGACGCCAGCGGCCCGGCATGAGCGTCATCATCAGCGACGGGTTGGGGCAGGCCGGAATGGATCCGGCCATCGCGGCCCTGCAACGCGCACGGCAGGAGGGCGCCGTGCTCCAACTCCTCGCCCCGCAGGAGATGGCGCCCGAGTGGACCGGTGACGCCCGCTTGAAGGATGCCGAGTCGGGACTGGAGCGAGAGTTCACCGCCACCCCACGCACCCAGGCCGCCTACCTCAAGGCGCTGGCGCAGCGCACCGCGGAGATCGAGCGGGCCGCACACCGTCGCGGCCTCCGGTTCGCCCGCCTGTCGACCGCGCAACCCATCGACGAGATGGTGCAGACGACGCTGCACCAGGTCGGTCTCCTGAAATGACCATCCTTGCGCCGGCGGCCGCTGTGCTCGGCATCACCTTGCCGGCGATCCTGGCCCTCTATTTCCTGCGCATCCGCCGGCCAACCCGGGTCGTGCCGGCCTTGCACCTTTGGCCGGATCAGATCCGGGACCGCCAGGCCAACGTCCCCTGGCAGCGGCTTCGCCCCAGCTGGCTGCTCGTCCTCCAGCTTCTCGCGGCGGCCGTCCTCGTGGCGGCGGCCATCCAACCGACGCTGACGGCGAGCGCCACCCTGGCCCGGCACAGCCTCGTCCTGCTCGACGCCTCGGCCTCCATGCAGGCGACCGACATCGCCCCATCTCGCCTGGGGGAGGCCAAACGCCAGATCGCGTCGGTCATCGATCAACTCTCACCGGATGATCGGATGACGTTGATCATCGCCGGACCATCGGCACGGATCGCGGCCTCGTCGGTGGGCGATCGCGAGACCCTGCACCGGGCGCTCAACAGCGTCACCGCCAGCAACGGGCCCGCCGACCTGTCCACGGCGCTGGCGCTGGCCGCCGGGTTGGTGCGCCCCGGCGACGACGCACGCGCCTACCTCTACAGCGATGGCATCGCGGAGCCGCTCCGGGCGGCATTCGGCGATGGCCTGCCCTTCCCCATTGAGTACCACCGCGTCGGCGTCTCGGGCGAGAACGTCGGCCTCACCTCGCTGACGGTGCGAACCAGTGCCCAGGCCCGGGCCGCCTACCTGCATCTGCAGAATTTTGGCCAGCAGGCGCGGACCTTCAGTATGGAGTGGCGAGCCGACAACCGACTCGTCGACGTGCGCCCGGTGACGCTCAACGCGGGACAGGCGCAGGACATGACCCTGCCGGTCCCGGCGGACGCCGTCGCCGTCACCGCCCGCATCGATACCGGCGACGTGTTCGCCCTGGACAATAGTGCGACGGCGGTCGCCAGGACCCCGCGGGCCTTCCATGTACTCCTGGTGTCGCCGGGCAACGTCTTTCTCGAACAGGCCCTGCGCCTGCGCCCCGATCTGCAGGTCGATGTCGTCGCGCCCGCGGCCTACCGCGCGGGATCCGCCTATGCCATGACGGTCTTCGACCGCTACCTCCCGCCGGTCCTTCCCGATGCGCCGTTGCTCATCGTCGACCCGCCGGCCGGGAGCAGCCTGGCCGGCGCCCAGCCGGTCGGCATCGGACGCGTGAGCGCAATCGATGCGGGCGATCCGCTCCTGGCCAATGTCGATTTGCAGGATGTCCATGTCGCCCGCAGCCAGGACCTGCGCGCTTCCGCCTTCGGCCGGGCGCTGATCACCAGCGTGCAGACGCCGCTCGTGCTCGTGCGGGACGAACCGTTTCGTCAGGTGCTGATCGGCTTCGACCTCCACGAGTCGGACCTGCCGCTCCGCATCGCGTTTCCCATCCTGACGCAGAACCTCAGCGAGTGGATGCTGCCCTCGAGCGTTCCCAGCCACAGCTTTCACCCCGACGAGCCGGTGACGATCGTGCCGGAGGCGGGCGCCACGGCAGTGACCGTCACCCGCCCCGACGGGACCCGGCGGCCGCTGCCCGGCTCCGCCATTGCCACGTTTGGCGACACGGACCTGACCGGTCTGTACACGGTCGACCAGGTCGTGAACGGCACGATGCATCGATCGTGGTTCAGCGTGAACCTCTTTTCGGCGGCGATCTCCCAGCTGAAGCCGGCGGAGCGACTCACCTTGCCGCCCACGCGGAACGTCGGCGCCATCCAGGCCGGCCATCATGGCCAGCTCGAGATCTGGCCATGGATCGCGCTGGCCGCGCTCGGGCTGCTGGTCGTCGAGTGGCTGGCCTTTCACCGTGGGCTTTGAACTCACGCGTCCGCTCTTTGTCGGAGCGGGCGCGCTGGCGCTGGTCATCATCGTCGCGACCTGGTTGCGGATTCCGCCGCCGCTGCCGGTCCGGCGTGCCCGCATCGCCCTCGGCGTCCGGGTCGCCATCGTCACGCTGCTCACCGCGGCGCTGGCCGGCCTGGGGATCCAGACGACGCCGTCATCGCAGTCGCTGATCGTCGCCGCCGACCTTTCAGCCAGCGTGCAGAGCGCGCTCGACCGCGAGGCCGCCACCGTCCGGTCGGTGCTGGCGATGCGACGGGGCGAGGACCGCGCCGGCGTGCTGAGCTTCGGCCGCGATCCGCAGGTGGAGGTCAACGTGGGGTCGGCCCCCCAGTTCGGCGAGTTCCAGAGCCAGCCCAACCCGCACTACACCGACATCGCGGCGGCCCTGCGCCTGGCCGGCTCGATCCTGCCGGTGGATCGCCGCCGGCACATCGTCCTGGTGAGCGACGGGCGGGCCAACCTGGGCGACGCGGTTGGCGAGGCTCGGCTGCTGCGCGCCGAAGGCGTCCGGGTGGACACGGTTCCCCTGCAGGTGCCCACCGGCGTCGAAGCCTACGTCGACCGGCTCAATGCCCCGAAGACGCTGGCCCAGGGCGAGCAAGCCGACGCCAGCGCCGCCGTCGTGAGCAACAGTGCCACGCCGGCGACGGCCCGCTGGTACCTCGACCGCACGCTGATCAACACCGTCCATCTCGATCTCCCGGCCGGCGAGATAACCCTGACCCAGATGGTGAAGCCGGTCGAACCCGGCTTCCATGCCGTGCGCCTGGTCATCGACCCGGTCCGGGACACCTATGCCGAGAACAACCTGGGTGAAGCCCTGATCCAGGTGGTCGGGCCACCACGCGTCCTGCTCATCGAAGACAACCCCGGCGATGCGCGCAGCCTCGAGTCCGCCCTCCAGTCCACCGGCATCCTGAGTACGACGATCGCGGCCGCGCAGGTCCCGCGCTCGGCGGCGGACCTCGCCGCCTACAACGCGGTCGTGCTGGTGAATCTCCCGGCCTCGAGTCTCGGCGCCGACGCGATGACGCTGCTGCAGACGTCCGTGCGAGACCTGGGGATGGGCATGGTGGTGATCGGCGGCGCGGATAGCTACGGACCCGGTGGCTATGCCGGCACGCCACTCGAAACGGCGCTTCCGGTACAGATCCAGCTTCCCCAGGACATGCAGAAACCGCCAGTGGCGGTGGTCCTCGTTCTCGAGTCGAGCGAGAGCGCGCAGGGCGACCAGATCGTGCGCGGGGCGGCCGACGCGGTCATCGACCAGCTCACGCCTCGCGACAAGGTCGCGGTGACGAACGGCAACATGGGCAACGTCGTCGTGCCGCTTGGACCCCTGAGCGACAAGGCGAAGGTCAAGGCCCAGATCGACGGCATGAACCTCGGCGACCCCCCGACCTACACGCCGGACCTCAACGCCGCGGACCAGGCGCTGACCCACACCACCGCGTCCATCAAGCACATCATCCTGCTCGGGGACGGGGATGCCCCGGACAACTACCAATCGGTCATCACGGGCATCCACGCGCACGGCATCACCGTGTCCACCGTCGCCATCGGGGCAAACGGCGCCGACGCGTCCGGCCTGCAGGCGATGGCCGGCTGGGGCCATGGCCGCTTCTACCAGAGCAATAGCCTGCAGGACGTGCCGCAGATCTTTCTCAAGGAGACGCGCGAAGCCCTGAAGCCCTGGATCGTGGAAGGCACCATTCCCCCCCGGCTGTCGTCGCTGGCGGATGTACTGCCCGGGGTGCCGCTCGATGGCTTCCCGTCGCTGCGGGGGTATGTCGCGACAACGCCCCGGGCCGCCGCCGACGTCGTGCTGAAGAGCCCGCAGGGTGACCCCCTGCTGGCGACCTGGGAGTACGGACTCGGGCGCGTGGTCGCCTGGACGAGCGACGCGCAGGGACGCTGGAGCGCCGCGCTCTTGCAGTGGCCATCCGCCAACCGCTTCTTCGGCGACATGGTGCGCTACAGCCTGCCGTCACCGGGCGATCCGACGCTGCAGGTGGAAACCCAGGTCCAGGGCGACCACACCCATGTCCTGGTGACGGCGCCGGCGATCTCTGGCGGGAGCGTCACCGTGAGCGCGGTCACGCCGGACCTCGAAGATAAGGCGGTGCTCCTGGCGCCCACCGGCCCCGGGCGCTTCGAAGGCGATCTCCAGACCGACCAGGTCGGCAGCTACCTGTTGCATGTCACGGAGTCGGCCGGCGGGGCCGTGAAGCACGCCAACACCACCGGCCTGGTGGTGCCCTATTCGCCGGAGTATCGGAACCTCGGCACCGATCTCGCCAGCCTTCGCGCCATCGCGCGAGCGGGTGGCGGGACGCTGTTGACCGACGTCTCGTCGGCCTTCCGGCTGCCGGTGCCGGCTGTCCAGGCCGCCCAGCCCATCGCCGAGCTGCTGCTGATCCTGGCCATCCTGCTCTTCCCCGTCGACGTGGCGCTGCGGCGCCTGATCTTCCGGCTCGAGGATCTGCCCGCCTGGCGGGCCGCCGTGCAGCGGGCACCGGCGCCGGCGATGCCGGCCGAGGCGACCGTCGCCCGACTACGCGAGCGGGTCGCCGACGTCCGCGCGGTGCGCGCCGCGCGGCCCCCGCTGCCGCCCAAGCCGCCCGACGACCCGACGGGTGAGCTGCTTGCCCGCCGGCGCC
>DATCOB010000010.1:0-7925 GCA_036564925.1 Candidatus Dormiibacterota bacterium
GGTGGCGTGGTGGTCGTGGGGGGCGGAGTGCTGGTCGTGGAGGGCGGCGTGGTGGTGCCACCCGTGTTGCCGCCACCGACACTCGCGGGTGCGGGGCAGTCGACCCAGAACGTCTTGTGCTTCTGGGGGTCCTGGCTCAGCTGCAACTTGAAGTGGTAGCCCTGGTGCGCGGGCGTGTCGCCGTTGGCGACCGCGTCCGCGATCAAGGTCCGCACCGGGATCACCGACATCACCTGCGGCTGCTTCCCGCCACTGTAGTGCCAGGTCGCCCGCCCCGACGGCGGATAGTCCTGCTCCATGTGGCCGGACGGCGGCCATCCGTCGATGATGTAGGTCCCCATCGGGTCGCCCATGTTGGCGCCCCACAGGTTGATGTCCACGCACTGCAGGTGCGGATCCATCTCGTGACCGGGGCCCGCCGGCTGGCCGACGTTGTCGAGCCAGACATCGCCCCGGTTGCTATCGCCACCCTGGGCCGCCATGGCCACCCCCGGCGTCGCGATCGCCGCGGTCAGAGAAAGGATGAAGGCTGCCGAAAGTACCGCCGGAACACCGCCTCGCGTACGAACCATTTCGCTTGACCTCCCATCACCGTCTGCGGCATGCGCATGGACGGTGAGTTATTACTGATATCGACGCTATCAGTATTACTGGAGGCCGTCAAGTGGTCAATTCAATTCATCCGCCACCGGGCGCGTCCTCGACCCAACCATGCGTAACAAATAGCCAGAAGGCCAGCCCGGCATACGGGCCGTACCGTCGGAAACGACGGACGATCATCCCATCGGTGGCCGGTCGGCTCCGCCCCGCAAGCCTCGCGTAGGTCGGACGGGTCCACGAATCCAGGATGAGCCGCGAGTACCGACCGAGCATCAACATGATGTGCGCCGCTGCGTAGGGGCCGACCCCCGGAAGGACCCGGAGCCGGTTCTCGACCTCCTCGTCCGAGAGGGCGGCTGCGGACGGCTGGGTGAGAGCCTCGAGGTCCACCTCCTCCGCCGCAACGGACGCGGCCAGCTGGCGCAAGTAGCCGGCGCGATAGCCGGCCCCGGCCACTGTCTTGTAGAAGGCTTCCGGGGCCGCGGCCATCGCCGCCGGGGTCGGGAAGGTGTGGCCGTAGGGGCCGCCGGCTGGAGCATCCGGCGCCTTCGCCCCAAGATGCTCCACCAGCGCGTTGACCATCCGTGTCGTCCCACCCCACGACGTATTGGTGGTACAGATCGTCTTGACGACGTCTTCAAAGACGGTCGGACTCCGCACCATCCGGCCGGCCCCAGCGGTGGCCCATTCGAGGTCTGGATCGGTCTTCGCGACCGCATAGAAGGGCGATAGGTCCAGGTCAAGGCTGAGGAGGTGGCGAACCTGGGCCATGATCTCGTCACCCGTCCTTCGATCAGGACGGACCCCTGCGACAGTGACCAGGCCATGGCCCGCGCGCCCTGGCGAGATCCGGATCGTGCGGGCCCCGCCGATCGGCAGCGGCACCGTGATCTCGAACGTCCCGGTTCGCTGGTCGAGCCGCATCGGCGGCAGCGAGGCGATCCCGTGTGAGCGAAACACCCGTGCCAGATCAATCGGTTCGCCCGCCGGTCCCTCAAGGGGGAATTCCGCCGACCAATCCCCCGAGCTCACGCGGCCCGCGGTCGGACCCAGATCAGCTCCTCACCTACCGCCCGGAATCCCTGCCGTTGATAAAAGGCCGGAAGCTCCGAGTCACGCGCGCAGTGCAGGGCAATCCGGTCGCAACCGGCTGCCGTCGCATGGTTACGCACCGCGTGCAGGAGCGCCGAGGCCACCCCACGACGCCGGGCCTGGGCGTCCGTGAACAGGGCATGGATGAGGCCGGTGGTTCCATGCTGGTAGAGACCGACGTGCCCCAGGGGCCGGCCATCCTCGTAGGCAAGAAAGAAGCGCTGCGGCAGGTTGGCATCGCGCCAGCGGTACAGACCGATCAGTTGGGCCGTCATCGCAGGCGTCCAGCCGTCGCGCAGGTCCTGGCGGATCAGGTTTTCGAAGTCGACCCAGGTGGCGGCATCCTTCACCGGGCGAATCCGCGCCAGAGATGGTCGCTCCTCCGGGCCAAAGGTCTGGACCATCGCGACCCGCGCCTCGGCCGCGTATCCAGCATCGACCAGCCTGGGCCCGAGCGCGGTGATCGTTTGCCGGTCGCGGCTCGAGGCCCGGATGTATCCGATCGACGGCATGGCGTCGACGACAGCCTCCTCCAGGTCGGCAACCTGCCAGGACGGTGCCACCAGGTCGACGATGGCATTCAGGAACGTGAGGTCCGGGTATGCGGGGGTCCGGAGGATCTCTCCGTAGCGTTTCCGAGTGGATTCGCCAGAGGCGCGGTTCTGGGCGGCCGCCGCGGCACAGGCCTCCTCGGCGAGCGCGTCGAGCTGGACGCTCACGCCGAGAGCGCGGCGGACTGGTCCTTGTACTGGAGCTCATAGAGCCGGAAGTACACGCCCCGGCGCGCCAATAGCTCAGCGTGCGTGCCGCTCTCCACGATGCGGCCCCGATGCAGCACGATGATCCGGTCCACGTGCCGGATGGTCGAGAGCCGGTGCGCAATGATGATCGAGGTCCGACCTTCCATCAACGTAACGAGCGACTGCTGGATGACGAGTTCCGTCTCGGTGTCCACGTTGGCCGTCGCCTCGTCGAGCACCATCAGGATCTCAGGGTCGAAGGCCAGCGCCCTGGCAAAGGCGATCAATTGCTTCTGTCCGGTCGAGAGGTCGGACCCGCGTTCGTGCAGCTCGTGGTCGTACCTCCCCGGAAGCCGGCGGATGAACCGGTCCGCATTGACCGCCCGCGCCGCCGCTTCGACCCGGCTGCGAGTCATGGTCTCGCCCAGCTGAATGTTCTGGGCGACCGTCCCCGTGAACACGAACGGATCCTGGAGAATGACGCCGACGTGGCGGCGCAGGTCGGCACGCGCCAGTGTCCGGATGTCGCGGCCATCAACGCGGATCGTCCCCTGCTGAACGTCGTAGAAGCGGGTCAACAGGCTGATCAGGGACGTCTTGCCGGCGCCCGTGGCCCCCACCACCGCGACCTTCTCTCCTGGCTGGATCGCAAACGAGACGTCACGCAGCACCCAATCCTCATCCTGGTAGGCGAACCAGACGTGGTCGAAGCTGATCGCTCCCCGCAGTGACGGCATGCAGGCGGCCGAGGCATCGTCGAGATCCCCAGCCGGCTCATCGAGGATGCCGAAGATCCGTTCCGAGGCGGCCATGGCGGCCTGGAGGATGTTGTACTTCTCCGACAGATCGCGGATCGGCTGGTACAGCCGGTCGGAAAGCTGAAGGAACAGGACCAGCGTGCCTAAGGTGAGGGCGCCCTGGATCACGCGGCCGCCTCCAACCCAGAGAATGAATGCGAACGTCAGCGACCCGATGAAGCTCATCACCGGCATGAAGACCGCAAAGAGCGCAACAGAGCGAAGATTGGCCCGCAGGTAGTCGTCATTGAGCCGGTCGAAGTCCTCCAGGGCCCGCTGCTCGCGATTGAAGAGCTGGAGGGTGAGGATCCCCGAGACGGCCTCCTGCAAAAACCCGTTGATCCGGCCGATCCGCGTGCGAATGGCGCGGTACGTCTCGCGCATCTGCGTGCGCATCACCGCGGTCACCGCGACGACCACCGGCATGATCAGGAAGACGACGACGGCCATCTGCCAGTTCACCCAGAGCAAAAAGCCGGCAATCACCACCAGGGAGAACAGGTCGCCAATGACGGCGACCAATCCGGAGGTCAGCAACTGATTCAAGGCGTCGACGTCGTTCGTCATCCGGGTGACCAGGACGCCCACCGGCGTATGGTCGAAGTACTGGAGGGACATCCGCTGCAGATGGGCGAAGATGGCGTTGCGCAGGTCGAACATGACCCGCTGCCCTAACAGGTTCATCAGGTAGCTCTGCCAGTACCGGGCGCCGAAGTTGAGGAGTAGCACGAGCGCCCAGAGACCGGCCAGCCTTCCGTATCCGGTCAGGCGGCCCGGGCGGATGTAGTGATCGATCGCCTGCTGGGTGAAGTAGGGCCCGGCCAGATCGTTCAGCGATGTCAGCAGCAGGAGGACCAGTCCCAGCAGCCCGAGCAGCTGGTGGGGGCGGACGTAGGCCCACAGCCGCCGCATCAACCGGGCGTCATAGGCTTTGCCGAGGACCTCGTCGTTGCCACCAGCCCACCGCGCGCCACGCGTGCTCATGGCGTGACGTCCTCGGAAGGATTGAGGACGCCCTCCTCCTCCAGCTCGCGACGGAGCTGCTGCCGCTCATACAGGCGCGCGTAGTCGCCGCGGGCCGCGAGCAACTCCAGGTGCGTGCCCTGCTCGATGATGCGGCCTTCCTCCAGCACGACGATCTGGTCGGCGTCCTTGATGGTGGAGACGCGGTGCGCGATGACAAGGCTCGTCCGCCCTTCCATGAAGCTGTGGAGGCCGCGGAGGATGGCTTCCTCGGTTCGGGTGTCGACACTCGACAGCGCGTCATCCATGACGAGGACCCGTGGATCCTTGATCACCGCCCGCGCGATGGCAGTCCGCTGCTTCTGGCCGCCGCTGAGGGTCACTCCACGCTCCCCGATCATCGTCTGGAAGCCATCGGGGAATTGCTCGAGATCCGCGGACAGCTGCGAGAGGTCGGCCGCCCTGGTGACCGCTTCGGCCGGCGCTTGCGGGGCGCCCAGCGAGATGTTCTCCGCCAGTGTCTGCGAAAAGAGGAACGCCTCCTGTGGTACGTAGCCGATCTGGCGCCGGAGGAGATCGAGCGGCAGATCGCGGACGTCGGTCCCGTCGAGAAGGATGCGGCCGGCCTGTGGATCGTAGACGCGCGCGAGAAGGCGGACGAGCGTGCTCTTCCCACTTCCCGTGGCACCGACGATGGCCAGCGTCGATCCCGCCGGGATGTGGAGGGTGAGGTCCTGGAAGATCGGGGCGCCGCCGTAGGCAAAGGTCACGCCTTCAAACGTCACGTCACCGCGGATCGACTGCGGGACCAGCGGATGAGATGGCGAGGCAATGGCCGGCGCGCGATGTAGGACCTCCTCGATCCGTCCCATGGAGGCGGCGCCCTGCTGGAACATGTTGGCGACCCAGCCCAGCGCGATCATCGGCCAGGAGAGCAGGATGAGGTAGGTATTGAACTGGATGAACTGGCCGATCGTGATCCGGTGCTGGATTACGTGCTTCCCTCCAACGTAGAGCAGGACCACCGCGGCCAGGCCGGCCAGCAATCCGAACAGCGGCCACAGCGCGCTGTTGATCCGAGCCCAGGCCACGTTCGCCCGAACGTAGTCCTGGTTGATGGCCCGGAAGGCGCGCTCCTCGGCCGCTTCCTGGACGTAGGCCTTGACCACGCGAATACCCGAGAAGTTTTCCTGGGCCTTGGACGATACGGCGGCAAACTCCTGCTGGACTTTGAGAAACCGTTTCTGAATTTGCGGACCCAGGAGGAGGAAGCCCAGCGACAGCAAGGTCAGGAGTGAGACGGTCAGGACGGTGAGCTGCCAGTCGATCAGGATCATCAGGATGACGGCGGCGACGAAGATGACCGCGGTGTTGATCACGTTGCTGAGTCCCATTCCGAGGAGTTGCTGAACCGCGCTGAGGTCGTTCGTGGCCCTCGCCATCACGTCGCCGGTGCGGATCTGCTGGAAGAACCGCTGATCGAGCCGTTCCAGGTGCTGGAACAGGTCGCGCCGGAGCTCGTTCTCGATCTGCCGTGATGCCTTGTTCACGGTGAACCGCTGCACAAATCGGGCGACGGCGTCTGCTAAGGCCGCCGCCAGGATGGCGAGGAAGATCAGTGGCAGGCGCTGGGCCTGGTGCCGGGTGACGGCGTCTACGCCCCGGCCAAGCAGGTACGGCTGGACGAGGGCGAAGCCGTTGGCCGCCATGATGGCGACGAGTCCGATCGCCCAGGCACCCCGGTGTCGCCATAACGCGGCCTTGAGCCGCGCTGATTTCAGCACGTGTTCCATCCTACCCACGGCCGAACAGCCGTTGCCCTGGCGAGCGGCCCGCAGTGAGCCGGAGGCCCTTCCATGTTTATGTTCTTTATTTAATTCGTATTCGCATCGCCGTATTCAAGTGCCCGTAATGCGATAGCGGCGCCATAACGTCTCCCCTGCGGGAACTGACCGCAACCCAGTTTTCAATGGAGGCGATGCGCATGCAGTATTTCAGTCGTGACGCGTTCGACCTCCGGACCATCCTCAGGGGCGCGAGGGCGTCGGCACTGGCCGGCGTCGCCGTAGCCGGCCTGGTGGTGGCCGGAGTTTCACCGGCATTCGCCGATGCCACGGGAACCATCGGCGGTTCCGGATCGACGGCGCAGACAACGACCAGCGGGACGACCGGCGGCGCCGGGGCGACCGCCACCAGCAGCGGGTCCGGCGGGAGCGCCAGCTCGAACTCATCGACGACCGGCACCGCGACCGGCGGCTCATCGACCTCGACCTCGTCGCCGCAGGCGACGGGGACTTCCACGGTGGGGAATTCGACCGCGACCTCGTCGCCATCGTCCACCAGCACCCTCACCGGCGGCAACGTCAGCATCAACAATTCGCCGACCGCGTCCGGGACCGCCACCGGCGGTAATAACACCACGACCGTCTCGCCCACGCAGAGTGGCAGTGGCTCGCAGGGCGGCTCGACGGCGACCCAGACGCCCTCGACGACCAACAGCGCCAATGCGAATGGCGGCAACATCGCCGTTACGGTGAACGGCAGCAGCGCGGCGACGACCGGCAGCTCCAACGCCGAGGCATCCCCCAGCTCCACGGGCGCCGCGGCCGTGACCGGCTCCGGCTCGAACGCCTCGTCGACCACCAACGGCTCCACGACCGGCGGCAGCGCCAACTCGTCATCCAGCTCGGCGGCCAGCTCCTCGAGCGACAGCTCGTCCGGCGGGTCAAGCGCGAGCGCGACGTCGAAGACTGACGGATCCACAACCGGTGGGGACGCCAGCTCAACGTCGAATCCTCAGGCGACGGGCTCGTCGACCGTCGGCGATTCGAACGCCACCTCCTCGCCATCGGCGTTGAGCACCGTTCACGCCGGCAACATCACGATCACCTGCAACCCGATGGCTGACGGCACCGCCAACGGCGGCAGCAACAAGCTGAATGTCTCCCCGACCGGCGGCGGCACCGGCTCGCAGGCCGGTTCGAGTGGGACCCAGACGGCGACGACCACCAACGGGGTGAGCGCCAGCTGCGGGACCATCACGGTCAGCTACACGCTGAACGGCCAGGCGATCGTCGGAATGTCCAACGCGGAGGCTGAGGCCATTTCGAACGGCATCGCGGCCATCACCGGCTCCGGCTCCAGCGCGACCACCTCGACGACCGGCACCACCAATGGCAGCAGCGCCAGCGCCAACGCGTCCGGATCGTCCTCTGGTTCGTCGACCAGCGAGAGCTCCGGCGGATCGAGCGCCAGCGGCAATTCCACGACCAACGGCTTAACGAACGGCGGCAACGCCAATTCGTCCTCGACGCCGACGGCCAACGGGAGCTCGACGGTTGGTAACTCGAACGCGACCTCGAATCCGTCGGCGACCAGCGAGATCGTCGCCGGCAACATCGACATCACCTGCAACCCGATGGCCGAGGGCAACGCCAACGGTGGCAGCAACGATGCCAACGTCACGCCCAGCCAGAGCGGTGACGGGTCACAGGGCGGATCGTCCGCAACCCAGACGTCGACGACCAACAACACGGTGCTGGCCACCTGCGGCGTGATCAGCGTCATCTACCAGATCACCAGCGCCGCCATGACCGGCAACTCCAGCGCCGAGGCCTCGCCCAACTCGAACGGGGCGGCCGCGGTCTCCAACTCAGGCTCGAACGGCACCACGACGACCACCGGCACGGTCGGCGCCGGCAGTGGCTCGGGTAGCGGCGGCACCGGCTCGGGC
>DATCOB010000011.1:0-1520 GCA_036564925.1 Candidatus Dormiibacterota bacterium
CCTCTTCTCCAACGTCTTCGGCGTGTATGTCGGACCGATCCCGACCAACAATCCAGACATCGGCGACATCACCTTCATCGTCGGCTTCGTGATCACCGCGGTTCTGTACTACGTCTTCAACCTGAACCTCCGCAACCAGACGGCCAGCGCAAGGACGGCCACCGGCTCTCGGGCCTGAGGCAAAGTTGGTTTGTGGCGCCGCTGCCTTTGCCGGCAGCGGCGCCACCCCGTCTATTCCTGATTCCCGCTGATACCGTGCGACGATTCCGCGGATGAGGCTGGCCGCGCGGTTTGCGAAACTGGCGGTCCGGCCCAGGGCTATTGCTTATGCATGGCTGGGGCAGGCCGGCTATCTCATGAAGACGAGCGCTGGTCTCACTGTGATGATCGACCCTTACTTCTCCGACGAGGTCGAAAAGCTGGAGGGGCACAAGCGCGTGTTCCCGCCGCCGATCACCGCCGATGAGCTGCGGCCTGACGTGCTGCTCGTCTCGCACGGGCACCTCGACCATTTCGACGAGCCGACGATCAGTTCCTTGGCTTCCTCAGGAGGAACTCTGCTCGTCGCTCCGGCGTCCTGCATCTCGCGGGCGAAAGGCCTGGGCTGGCCGGCGTCCCGGGTGCGATCACTCGAGCCCGGTAGATCCGCCACCAAAGGCGGCCTGCGGATAACCGCGACGTTTGCAAGGCACACATGGCCAGATGCGATCGGGTTTCTGCTCGATATCGACGGGCTTCGCCTATGGCACTCGGGAGATACCGAGTACGACCAGCGCCTGCGCGCCCTGGCGACCGCCAAAATCGACGTCGCTTTCATCTGCATCAATGGCGGCGGTGGCAACATGAATGCGCACGAGGCGGCCCTCCTCGCCTCGGAACTGAAGCCGCGGACTGCCGTGCCCATGCACTACGGTCTGTGGGCGGCCAAGGACTATCGCTACGGCGGCGCCGCGCCGGATGCGACGCCTGACCCAAAGCTGTTTGAGTCGACGCTCCGCAAGCTGAGCACGCGAATCCGAATCAGAACGCTGGAGGTCGGCCGGATCGTAACCCTGAGCTAAAGAATCGTCGAGTTATTCGCTAGCGTGGCAGGGTTGGCCGGGGTCCCCCCGGCCATGACTTTGTTTCTATGGCCCACCCAGACGTGGCGTGGAGAAACTAATTCAATAAATCCAATCCCGGGAAGGAGAGCAGCCACGCGCGAAGCGCCTGGCGATGCATTCAGTAAGGCCCATCCTCAACGCCGCTTTGCGCGCCGAGGGAACAGTCTGGTTCCCTCTCATATTTCCTAGAGGATCGCCGCGCCGGTGGTTGGGTCGAATAGGTGGAGCCGGCGCCTGTCGATGCCCAGGCGGACTCGGTCGCCCGGGTCCACCTTTAGCTGCGGATCGACGCGCGCGGTGATCGCATCCCCGCCGACCTGTCCATAGATGAACTGGTCGGGCCCGAGCACCTCGGCCACCTCGACCTTCATCTCCAGGCCCGGGTGATCGGGGCGAGGATGCTCGGTCATGGCTTCG
>DATCOB010000012.1:0-4567 GCA_036564925.1 Candidatus Dormiibacterota bacterium
GCACCACCGTGCCGCAGGACCCCGGCTTGCGCAGCTGGTCCTCGGGCCGCAGCACGGTGTTGATCCCGGTCTCGGTGGCGCCATAGAACTCCCACAACACCTGCCCGAACGCGACCTCGGCCCTCTCTTTCAGGGCCGGCGGACACGGCGCAGCCCCGAGTAGCAGAGCGCGCAGGGAAGAGACGTCGCGCGGCTTCCGAACCTGAGCGTCAACGAGTCGCTGCAGCAGGGTGGGCGCCATGAAGCTGGTGGTCACTCGATGCCGAGCGATGAGGTCGAGAGCTTCCTCAGCATCAAACTTGGGCTGCACCACCACAGTGGCGCCGAGCAGCTGATGCAGCGCGCTGAACAGTGAGACGGCGCTGTGGTATCCAGGCCCACACATCAGATGGACGTCCGAGTCGCTCAGCTCGAAGATCGAGATGACCTGCAGGATGTTCTCGATGTTCACGCCATTGGGACGCCATGCACCCTTGGGATGGCCGGTGGTCCCGGACGTGTAGATCATCGAAGCGCCAAGGGCTCCAGCCTCCGATTCGTCTGGCGCTTCGTCTGACGCAACTGCCATCAGCTGCTCATATGAGAGCCAACCCGCCGGTGATCGCCCGCCGAGCGCGATGAAGCTTGGGTCACCTGCAACCTCGCTGCGTGCTGCATCGACGGCGTCGACGTGTTCAGGGCCGGCCACCACCACGCGGGCACCGGAATCGTTCAGCACGTACGCGATCTCTGAACCCAGCAGGCGGTAATTGACGGGCACGCCGACGAGGCCAACCTTGCGGAGCCCGTTCGAGATTTCGAATCCCTCGACCGAGTTGAACGACATCACCGCGATCCTGTCCTGCGGCGCGCAGCCGAGATCCCCGAAAACATTGGCCGCCTTGTTCGCGCGGCGGTTCAGGCCATCGAAATCGATGGTCCTATCGCCGGACATCAGCGCCACCCGGCTCGGGGTGGCGGCAGCATGACGAGCGAGAAAATCGATGTCGGCCATGCCTCCATCCTAGGTCCGCCAAGGGCGGTTCGGACCGAGCTAAGGCGTTGCTTTGTTACAGAGCGCGTTAGTCCCCAGCCCAAAGGTGGAAGCTGTCGGTGGGACGCTGCCCTTGATCACGAAGCGGTAGCGGTAGCACCCCCCCAGGAGAGCCCACGACGCCGATGGAGCCCAATGGTGGAACACGACGGTTGCTGCGATCGACGGGTACTGCTGCAGCAAGCTCGGTGTCCCATCCGTGATCGAGGCGATTGGCGACGCCTTGCCGGAGTCGAACTGCCATAGGTAGATCTTCGTCAGGTACCGGCCGGCTGCGCTATCGGCCGCCGCAGGGAGCTTCGTCGCTTTGAGCAGCGCGTCCACCGCGGCCTGCGGCCCGGGCGCCGCCTTGACCGAAACGAAGCTTTGACCCTGGATCGGGCCCGACCAGTCCACTCCGCTCACGCCGGCGCGCCCGATGTAACCCTTGACGGGCGGGGTTCCATCCTTGCCCGACGCTCGGTAGATCTGGATCCCGCCGTTCACGGCCAGGGCCAGCAGCGTCGCGTCGGGGCTCCAGGCCAGAGCGTCGGCGTGGGGCAGCTTCGAGTTGACTGGACGCGGGGTAGCGGATGGCGACGGTGTGCCGGTTGAAGGGGTGGTCGAAGGAGAGCTGGTGGCGCCGGCGATCGGCACGTTGACATCGATGGGCTCGATGACCGGTCCGTGGTCCGGTCGGGACACGGCAACGGTCGTGCCGTCAGGGCTGATTGCGATCGGACCGTCGTCCGGGCCGAGCTTGAGCGGAAAGGCATGCAGGACGTTCGCGTCCAGGTTGAGCCAGTACCACAGGCCGGTGGCGAAGGCGCGCACCGCGACCAGCCCGCTGTCTCCTGGCGCCGAGCCTTCGGTGAACAGGGCCGCCTGGGTCGGCGGCTTGGTCATCACCTTGATCCCGGCCGTCGACTTGGTCAGGTCGAGCGCATCCACCTCGTAGCTGGTGCAGCATCCGACGGTCAGCGCCAGGTAGTGGCCGTTAGCGACGATGCCGAAAGGACCCTCGCTCTGGAAGTCGTACGAAGCGGCAAGAGGGACGATCGTGCCGGCGAAGGGGTCGACCCGGAAGAGCCAGTCATAGGGCACCACGCCGGCCGTCGTTCGCCGCTCGGCCGGCCGGTCATCGTGGATCGTGAAATACAGGACGGGATATGGCAGTCCCGGCGCCGGCGCCCATACGGGCCCGGAGATCCTGAACGCGCCCCCTGCCGGCAGCGGAGACACCACCGTGTTCTTGCCGGTCGCGGGGTCCAGCACACCAAGGCCGTTGGCCGCCACGTAAGCAATGAGGCCCTGGCCCAGCGCCCCCTCCACAGGGGAAGGTGTGACCTGCACGGCGGGAGCGCCACCGCCGGCGCACGCAGCCACCAGCAGGATCAGCAGCGCGGAAAGGCTGAGCTTCCTCAAGAGAGAGGCTACCGACTGGGTCGCGGGTGTCATTGCCACTGGTGTGTTACGCGAATTCCGCGGCGAGCGTTACGTTTGAGATGAAAGCCGTATTCGTTTTGCTGCTGACGGCGGCCATTCTCAACGGCTGTGGCGCATCCGGCGGCAGGACCGCCCCGCCTCCTGGCAGTCCCTCCGCCAGCCCCGGCGCCGGTTTCGACGTCACAGTCACCGAGAAAGCTCGTTCCGTCACATTGCGGGCGGGCCAGACCCTGGCGGTCGTACTCGAGGCCAAGCCCGGGATGACCAACTGGAACGGGGTGCGGTCGAGCGATCCCTCTGTGCTCGCCCCCATCGTCAACCCTGCCGCGTCGGCCGCCCGCGGCGTCACGCTGGCGGCCTTCAAGGCCATCGCTCCGGGCAAGGCGCAAATCGATGCCACGGCTGGGCCCGATTGCTCGCCTGGCCAGGCGTGCCCGGCGTACCTGATGGTGCTTACGATCGACGTGACGGTGAACGCCGCTTAATAGCAAGGGGCTGCGCCGGCGCTCCGCCAGGCCCGCCGCCTCAAGGGGGGGAGTCCCCCTCAAAAAGGCAACTACTGGCCTGAGGCGTTCCGAATCGCGGAGGCGATAGCCTCCAGCTCGGCGCGGCTCCTGGTGTCCGTGTAGTCCCGTGGAAACGTGAGGCCGAATCCGTCATTCGGATACCGGGGGATGACGTGAACGTGAAAGTGCGGAACGTCTTGAAACGCAAGCTCGCCGTCGGCGACGAACAGGTTGACGCCGCCGGCGCCGAGGGAGTCGCGGACGACCTGGGCCATCTGGCGGGCGACTCGAAACGTGCGCATCGCCGTTGTCTCGTTCAGGTCCGACATCAGGACCGCATGCTCACGCGGGGCCACGATGATGTGCCCATGGGTGATGGGCTGAATGTCCATGAAGGCGACGACGGTGTCGTCTTGGTGGACAAAAGTGGCAGGCGAATCGCCGCGGAGGATCTCGCAAAACACGCACTCTTCAGCCATCGGGCACCGCGAAGCTTAAAGCGGAGAGTCGGCCTCCGTCGGCGGTTGTATGCGAATCGGTGCGCTCGGCGCCGCATCCGCGTGAGCGTCCGCCAGGGAGATTGACGACTCCGTGCCCCCATTGGACATGACCTCGACCTGATCGTCGACCGCGGAAGTGACGCCGTCCACGTGGTCGGTAGCGGCTGCCTCGCCATTGGCGGCGCCGTCCTGGCGCTGGCCGCGCCGTCGGCGACGGGCGCGCCGCTCTCCGCGATGGGGCCGGGACAGGCGCTGAACCTGGGAGCGAATGCCGACTCGCTGGCAGGCGGTGACTACGGCCCCCACTCCGGCCACCAGTCCCTCCTGCTTCGCGTGCTCGAAGAGCGGCCCGAACAGCTCCGGAGCGCCACCGATCACCGTCTTGGAGTCACCGACGATCACGAGCAGCTTCTTGGCGCGGGAGATGGCCACGTTCACACGGTTGGGGTCGTTGAGGAATCCGATCGCTGCGCGATCGTTGGAACGCACCAGCGAGAGGATGACTGCGTCCGACTCGCGGCCTTCGAAAGCGTCGACCGATTCGATGTCCTCGGGCGGCACGATGCCTTTCAAGGCAGAAGACAGCCGGTTGACCTGTGAGGCGTACATCGCGATCACGGCGAGCTTTGCCTTGCGCACACGACGCCGGATGATCGAGGTGATGTCCTTGCAGAGCGCGACCTCGAACTCGTTGGCGACCGACCGCTGGGCATCCCGGTACTCGTCCTGCGCCCCGGTGTCGACCCAGACCAGCTCCCGATCGAACGGCCATGGCAGGGGCATGCGCGGATGAGGGGCTTCGTGCATCAGCTTGCCGTCGTAGAAAAGGTCTGAGACGACGCGGCCGATCGGTTCGCGCATGCGGTACTGCCGGGGCAGCATGATCTTGGAGCTGGCCGGCACCTTGTCCCAGATCCAGCCGTAGAAGCTTTCGTCCCTGACCATCTCGTCGAGAGGCTGCTCGACCTTGAAGGTGGAGGCAGCCTCCTCCATCACCGGTGGCAGCTGCTTGAGGTCGCCGATCATCACCCAGCGCTTGGCGAGAGGCATTAAAGCGAGGGCCTCATTTGCCCGCACCTTGTTGGCTTCGTCGAGGATCAACC
>DATCOB010000013.1:0-7366 GCA_036564925.1 Candidatus Dormiibacterota bacterium
ACGCTGTGGATGAAGTGCGGCTTGTCCGAGTCGCGCTCGATCTTCTTGCGCAACCGGTAGACGTGCGCATCCACGGTGCGGGTCTCGATCTCGACCTCGTAGCCCCAGACTTTCCGGAGGAGCTCGCCGCGGCTGACCACCTGGCCGGCCTGTGAGGCCAGCAAGGAGAGGAGGTTGAACTCGGTCAGCGTCAGGGAAACTTCCTTGCCCTCGCGCCAGACCTGGCGGGAGTTCATGTCGATGATGAGGCCTGGGAACTCGAAGCGCGTCTTGGGCTGCTGCGTCGTGACCGCCTGCTCGCTGCGGCGCAGATGAGCTCCAACCCGGGCTAAGAGTTCCCGTACCTCAAACGGCTTGGTCAGGTAGTCGTCGGCCCCCACCTCGAGTCCGACGACGACGTCGATCGTGTCGTTCTTGGCCGTCAGCATGATCACCGGCACCTGGGTGCCATCGGCGCGCAGCTGGCGGCAGACGTCCATGCCGGATACGCCCGGCAGGTTGAGGTCCAGGATGACGAGGTCGGGCTCCGACTTCTCGATCATCTCCATGCCCTTCTCGCCGCTGTCGGCTTCGATCAGGGTGAGGTTTTGACCCACGCATGCCATCCGGACGACCTCACGGGTCGGAGCGTCGTCTTCGATCATCAGGATTGTCTTCGGGAACGGCATTTTGACGGGTCTACTCCTTCTCCAAAAAGTTCGTCACTTGCAGCATGAATTTCTTCAGTTCGATCGGCTTCGCGATGTATCCACTACAGCCCGCGGCCAGCGCCTGCTCCTCGCTTCCCTTCAGCGCATTCGCTGTCAGGGCGACCACTTTGATGCTCGCCGTGGCCGGGTCTGCCTTGAGCTGGCGCGTGACCTCTAACCCATCAACGCCGGGGAGCTGCATATCCATCAGTATTAGGTCAGGTTGAAGGTGGCGGGCCTTTTCCAGGCCCTCTACCCCGTTCGAGGCGGTGTCCACGGCGAAGCCGTTGCCCTCCAAAACCATCCGGGCCAGATCGAGATTGGACGGATTGTCCTCGACCACCAGGACCCGGTTGCGCCGGCTCGGGCCGGGCCGCAGGGGCAGCTCGACGGTAAAGGTGGTCCCCTCCCCTGCCTTACTGTCGAACCCAATCGTCCCCTGGTGAAGCTCGACCAATTTCTTGGTCAGGGCCAGGCCGAGGCCGGTCCCCGGATACTCCCGGTTGCTGGCGCTCTGGACCTGGTAGAACGCCCCAAAGATCTTGTGCTGGAGCTCCTTTTGGATGCCGATCCCGCTGTCGTGCACGGTGATTCCGAGCGTGTCGCCCGTCACGTTCGCCTGGACCGTGACCACACCGTCCGGCGGAGTGAACTTGATCGCGTTCGACAGCAGGTTGTAGAGAATTTGCTTGAACTTGTTCTTGTCCGCAACCAGCAGGGCGGTCTGCGGATCGACGGCGGCGGAGATGTCGATCTCCTTCTTCATGGCGAGGGAGCGGACCACGTTGAGGACCTCGCGCACGGCGGAATCGATCCCGAATTCCTCGTAGACCAGGTCCATCCGGCCTGCCTCGATTTTGGTCAGGTCCAGGATGTCGTTGATCAAGGACAGCAGGTGGCGGCCGCTGTTGTGAATGTTGTCGAGGCAGTCGTGGCGCTGCTTCTCGCTGATCTTCCCTGCCAGGTCATCCCGCAGCAGCTCGGAAAAGCCGAGGATGGCATTCAGGGGCGTCCGCAGCTCGTGCGACATGTTGGCGAGGAACTCGGATTTGAGCCGGCTGACCTCGGCGATCTGGGCGTTGGCGACTTCCAGCTCACCCAGGTGGTCCTGCAGTTGCTCGTACAGGCGCCCGTTCTCGATCGCGATGGAGGCCTGGTTCGTGATGACCTTGAGAATGGCCGCGTCCAGCTCCGTGAAGGGGTCCACCCGCTCCCGCGAGATGGTCATGGCGCCGACCACCCGCTGGGGTGTCGCCAGCGGCTGCACCATCAACGAGCGGGGCGAGCGGCTCTGGTCGAGGCTCTTGAAGCGCGGATCGAGGGTGGCGTCCGTGATGTTCAGGGTTTCCAGTTGCTCGACCGCATAGCCGAGGATCCCCTCCCCCATCACGAACCGCGCGATGTGCGGGACCTCGTCCCGGTGCGGGAAGGTGGCGCAGGCGGTGAGCTCTTTGCTGCCTTCGTTGAGCAGAAAGACCGTCGCGTTGTCGAACTGCACCATCTGGGACGTCGCGCGCAGCATCGCCTCGATGTTCTCGTTGAGCGACAGCGAAGCGGTAAAGAGCCCCCCAAGTCGGTTGAGCAGCTGGATTTCGGGGTCGGCGCTCACGTGCGCAGGATTATAGGTCATATTTTTTGACACACCCGCAGTTGCCACTAACAGGTTTCGCGACTGTAACGTCACGCTCTGTGACTTTCTTGCTCTGACCCAGGCGCGCCGTGAGAGCATTGGGCTGTGAAGGCCATTCGCTTCCACCAGCATGGCGGGCCGGAAGTACTGCGCTACGAGGACGTTCCCACGCCGTCGCCCGGGCCCGGCGAGGTGCTGATCGCGCTCAGGGCCGCGGCGTTGAATCATCTCGACCTGTTCGTCCGTGCCGGGGTTCCGGGCGTACCCCTCCCCCACATCGGCGGCGCCGATGGCGCCGGAATCGTGGCCGAAAACGGACCGGGGGCCAGCCGTTATCCGGCCGGCACCCGCGTCTATTTCGATCCGGGGCTGAGTGACGGCACCTGCGATTACTGCGCCGCGGGCGAGCACAGCCTGTGTGACCGCTGGCAGATCCTCGGCGAGCAACGGGACGGCACCTACGCCCAGGCCGTGGTGATGCCCGAGGTCAACCTCCGACCGATCCCGGAGCAGCTCAGCTTCGAGGAAGCCGCCGCCTTCCCGCTCGTGTTCCTCACCGCCTGGCGCATGGTGGTCTCGAAGGCACAGGTCCGGCCGGGTCAGACCGTCCTCATCCTGGGCATCGGCGGCGGGGTCGCGATCGCCGCCCTCCAGATCGCCAAACGCGCCGGGGCGCGCGTCTTCGTGACCTCGAGCAGTACGGACAAGCTGGCCCGTGCAAAGGAGATGGGCGCCGACGTCCTGATCGACCACAAACAAACCGATTTTTCGAAAGAAGTCTGGGCGATGACACAAAAGCGCGGAGTTGACGTGGTCATCGACGACGTGGGCGCGGCGACCTGGGACCGGAGCATCCGCGCCCTGGCTCGTGGCGGGCGGCTGGTGACATGCGGGGCGACCAGCGGGCCGAAGCCCGACGAAGACATCCGCCGGATCTTCAGCAAACAGATCACGATCTACGGCTCGACCATGGGCACCCGCCACGATTGGGAGCAGCTGACCCGGCTCGCCGCGAGCGGGGCATTGCGCCCCGTGGTGGATCGGACCTTCCCGCTTCAGGAGGCGGCCGGGGCGCAGGAGACGCTGGCGAAGGGAGAACAGTTCGGGAAGCTGGTCCTCACGATTCCGCCGCTGCAATGAGGATGGCCGCGGTCACGACCGTCCTGCTGCTGGGGCTGGCCGCCTGCGGGCAGCCGACGGCGCCAACGTCGCCGAGTCCGTCATCACGAGCAGCGGCCGGGCCGTCCGTCTCCGGGACGGCCAGTCCAGCTCCGACTCCGACACCGCCGCCCAACCTTCCACGCATCGGCATCCAGGTGCCGGTCGGGTTCGCCGCCTACCGTTACGCGAGCGGCCTGGGCACCGCGACGGCGATGGCGTTCGGACCCGACGGCCGGCTCTATGTGACCAGTGCCGCGGGGAGCGTGGCGGCGGTCCCGTCCCCCGGCGCGTCACCGCAGATCCTGATCTCGGGCCTCCCTACCACGCTCGGGTTGGTCTGGCGGGGCAACGATCTGTTCGTCTCGGTGCGCGGGGGCGTGCGCGCATTCCAGCTCGCGGGTGGGCACCTTTCCGGGGGTGGTGCCGTCGTCGCCGGCCTGCCGGTGAACCGCCACCAGAACGATATCCCCCTGCTGATGCCGAATGGCGACTTCCTGCTGGGGGTGGGATCGACGTGCGACGTGTGCACCGAGGCGGATGAGCGGAGCGCCAGCGTGTTGCGCTTTCACAGCGATTGGAGCTACGCGGGCATCGTGGTTCGCGGCACCCGGAATCCCTACGGCCTCGCCCTGCGCCACTCGACCGGCGACGCCTACGTGACCATCAACGGCCAGGACAACCTCGGCGCCCAGCCGGCCGACCACCTGCTTCGAGTGGTCGAGGGCGAAAACGCCGGCTGGCCTCGATGCTGGCCGAGCTTTCCGGATGGTGGCCTGCAGGGCAGTTGCGCCGGGGTCAGCCCCCCGATCGCCGTGTTCACCCCCCATTCGTCGAGCGATGCCGTCACCTTCTATGAAGCGGCGGAGTTTGGTTCGGAGTATGCCGGCAACGCCTTCGTGACCCAGTGGGGCGCGAACGGCGGGGGCACGGTGGGACGGCGGGTCGTGCGGGTCGTATTTTCCGGATCCGGCACGAGCGAGCGCGGCCAGGTGACCGACTTCGCCACCGGGTTCAGCCATCCGCTCGCCATCGCGGTCGGCCCGGACGGCGGCCTCCTGGTTGGTGACTACGGCACCGGCCAGGTGGTGGAGATCTTTCGAACGGGTTAGCCGGGGCTCGTTCGAAAGAAGGCGCTCGTCCGCGCGTCGCAATCCCATCGGCCTCCTTGATCGCCTGAACGACCTGACGGACTGGCTGGGCGACGGATCGTCGAGTGCTGGCCCGGGTGATCCCCCAGGCGCGCTGCCCCGGCACGCGCCCGGCCGCCGATGGTTCGGGCAGGTGATGCCGGGCTCATGGGCGCCGAATATCGATTCAGACGGCGTCGATGGCAAGCTGGCCGGTGTCGTCGCGATCCGGAGTCATGATCCGGCGTTCGACGAGAACGTCTTTCTTGGTGAGGTCCAGCGGTTGTTCTTTGCCGTGCTGGAAGCGTGGACCGCCCTCAAGCCGGCGCTGAGCCAGGGCGTCATGGCCTCCGTGATCTGGGAAGAGCAGCGGGCGCAAATCGCCGATTACCGCGCACGGGGCTGGCGGAACGTGCTGCCGGGGCTGACCCTGACCAGCGCGGTGATCGCCGGGGCGGCCTCCGACAGTGGCTTTGATACGGCGACGGTCCGGATCAACGCCGCCTCGGGCGACTACGATCTGGAGACCGGGACCGGCCGGCTTCTGCGCGGCGACAGCCGGCCCTTCGACTGGACCGAAGACTGGATCTTTCAGCGCCCGGCGAGCGCCATGACGGGCCAACCCGGCACCATCACCTCCCAGGCCTGCCCCAACTGCGGGGCACCGGTCAATGTGGACGTCACCAGCATCTGCCCGTTTTGCGATGCCGCCATTATCAGCGGCAAATTCGGCTGGTCGCTGACCCGCATCGACCGCGTCTAACGACTATGGTCTTGACATATATACATTGTAGTGTTAGTATTGCGGCATGGCCAGCATCGACGAACCGGAACTGCTGGCCGCGCTGGTCGGCCAGCAGCGCAGCGGCGTCGCCGGGGTTCGGGCCCTGCTGGCGGAGGGTGGCGTCGTCGACCGGAGTGTCCCCGCATTGCGGGAGGCGGGGCGGCGCCACGGGCTGCGACCGGGCCAGGTTCGCCGTCTGCTGATGGTCCGCGAGCTGGCACGCCGCTGGCATGTCCCGGCCGACAGCGCGGCGCCGACGATCACGTCACCCCGTGAGGCCCTGCTGCAGCTCCAGGAGCTTCGGTCCAGCCAAAGGGAGTGCTTCTCGGTCCTCTATCTGAATACGCGCAACCAGCCCGTCGGCTGCGAGAAAGTCGCCGTGGGTGGGTTGAACGTCGCCGCCCTGCAGCCGCGAGAAGTCTTTGGGCCGGCGCTGACGCTGGGGGCCGCCGCCGTCATCCTCGCCCACAACCATCCCTCCGGTGACCCGACGCCGAGCCCCGAGGATCTCGCGGTGACCCGCCACCTGCAGGAGGCGGGCCGGTTACTCGGAGTGGAGGTCCTTGATCACCTGGTGGTGTGCGCCGAGCGCTTCAAGAGCCTGCGCGAGGCCGGGGCCCTCTGATGGGGCAGCTACACTAGCCTAGAACATGATACTGTCGCTGTCAAATTCAAACTGATCGAACCGTTGAGCCTCGGCTGGTGAGAGAATAGGGGGGCTCGCCTGCCGGCGAGCACGGCCCACCGCGGGGCAGGAAAACCGACCACTGAGCGATGGTCGGTTTTCCGTTTTCAGCGGCGAAAATCCGGAAACGGCAAATCAACGCCGCGGCCGCCACCGTCTTAGTGGTGCAGCACCGCGATCAGGACGGCGATCACGATGATCGCCACCACGACGATGCCGGCCAGCAGGACCAGGCCGCCGAAGTTGAAGACGTTATCCCGGATCGGCGGCTGGACCGACATGGCCGGACCGGGCGCGACCGGCGATCCGGCGCCCGGCGGCAGTGGTTGGCCAGGTGGGGCACCCGGACGGTCGATCAAGGCGCCCGGCGGACCGGGCGATTGCGGCGCCGGTGGCTGCGACCATCCGCTGGGGCCGGCGCCGGAGGGCGCAGCCGGCGGCTGGGAGAGCGCCGGGTCGGGCACACGAGGTTGCGGGTCGAGCGAGGGCTGATCTTGCTCGTTCATCCTTGCCACTCCGAAGCTTGCGTGATGTTGTCGAGGACCCAACCGAACTGGCCGCTGGTGACGGTCGCCTTGCAGTACGTGCAGACGCCGGACTCGTTGATCGACAGGGGGGCACCGCAGTTGGGACACTGCGTGACCTCCGCCCCCTCACCGGCCTTGGTGCGCGCGGCCGCGCTACGGATGAAGGTCCAGTACTCGGTGAAGGGCTGGTCCTTTCGCGATCCGTAGATGACCTTGTTGTTGCTGGTCTCATCCACCTCGTAGTCGGCCGCGCTGGCGTCGATCCGCACCGTGATGGAATCGAAATTGGCGTCGATTCCAATCTTGACGATCTGCACGCCACCGACCACCAGGTTGTCGAGGATATTGCGCTTGTGCGCCGCGATCATCTGGTCGATCTGGACCTTCCATCGACGGTAGATTCCGTCCGACACGTAGACCCGGGCGGGCTCGAGGTTGCGATCCATCCAGGCCTTCTGCAGCGCGAAGAAGGTCGCCTGGGCCCGATCGAGAAACATCTGCTCGTTGAAGTTCGAGTCCTTCGCTTTGAGCGCGGCGAGGTCCTCCGGCAACGTCTGGCGCGGGGGCGCCATCGGGGCGTAGCCGGCACCCCAGTTGGAGGCCTGCATGGGGGCGCCAAGGTGCATTCGCCGGTAGGCCTGGAACAAGGCGAAGAGGATGAACAGGAAGAAGAAGAATCCCCCGCCCCCGCCCCCGAACAGGAAGAAGGGCAGGAGGAGCCCGCCGCCACCGAAACCACCTCCGCCGTAGCCACCGTATCCAC
>DATCOB010000014.1:0-2335 GCA_036564925.1 Candidatus Dormiibacterota bacterium
CAGTGGGCATCCTTTCGATCCGCGAGGCGATACGCGCCAACCAGAGGGTGCGGGAGCTGGAGGGGATGGCGGTGGACCTGCTGGCGCGAGGCGAGGTCACGAGCTACGCGATCGGCACGCGACCGGCGTTCGATGCGAAGCATGCAGTGACAACTGGGACGACCGGCCCGTCAATGACGGACGGCGCCACGCGCTGACGCCACAGCCGCCCATCCAACGCGCGATTCTCAAGCAGGAGGGCGACTTCGCCGCGTCCGGCCTCGACGGCTCCATGCGGCTCGACAGCATCGACGGACACGGACTGTGGTTCGCTGACACTCGGTTTCTGTCGGAGTACCGGCTGCTGCTCGATGGCCGGGAGCCGACGATGGTCGACCTTCGGACCGCAGACGGTTGCATGTCGTTCGAGCTGGCGGCAGGCCCTCTGCGTGTGCTGCGCGACCGTTACGTCGAGGGCGGCCTGCACGAGCGCATCTCGATCGCCAATTCGGGCGCCAGCCACGTTGAGGCCGACC
The DNA here is from genome assembly GCA_036564925.1 of Candidatus Dormiibacterota bacterium. Taxonomy (GTDB): domain Bacteria; phylum Chloroflexota; class Dormibacteria; order CF-121; family CF-121; genus JALYYC01. The sequence goes on from DATCOB010000014.1 coordinate 516, forward strand.
TCGAGCTGATATTCGCCGCCGACTTCGCCGCCATGATGGCGGTCCGGGGCGCCGTGAACCTGCCACGCACGCCCGCGCCGGCAACCCAGACGCCCCACGGCCTGCTCATCCGGCCGCACGACGATAACGAACTGTCCACTGAGATCGTCATCGCCCCCGCCGGCACGAGGCACCGGCTCAAGCTGGCGCCGGGCGAGAAATTCACGCTCGACGTCGAGGTGATGCCGGAGCCTGGCCGCCGTGCCAACTCCGACCCCTCTCCCCAACCCTCCCCCCCAAGGGGGGAGGGAGATCCCTTTGATGCCGGCCTTGCCCGCGTGGTGGCTTCGTATCGCGGATGGGCTGGCGACTGTGCGTCGTTTCGAACTGACAACCCTGCGCTCAACGAGCTCCTCGAACAGAGTCGCGACGACTTGCGGATGCTCGTCGAACGCCAGCCAACGGGCCTGTATCCGAGCGCGGGGCTGCCGTGGTTCGCCGTGCCCTTTGGACGCGATGGGCTCATCACGGCGCTGCAGATGCTGCCCACCAACCCAGAGGTCGCCGGCGGCGTCCTTCGCTACCTCGCCGCGCACCAGGGACGGCGCATAGATACGGAACGCGAGGAGGAGCCGGGCAAGATCCTCCACGAGGTCCGGTCGGGCGAGGCGGTTGAGCGCGGGCTATGGCCGGACATCCTCTACGGGACGATCGATGCGACACCCCTTTTTCTTTGCGTCCTGGCTGAAGCTTTCGATTGGACTGGCGATTCCGGCATGGTGGAGGAGCTGTGGCCGGCCGCCGAGGGAGCGCTCGGCTGGTGCGAGAAGTTTGGCGATCGGGATGGCGACGGCTACATCGAATATCCCGGGGGTCGCGCTCGCAACCAGGGGTGGAAGGACTCCGACGACTCGCTGAATCATGTCGACGGTTCGGTGGCCCCGCACCCCATCGCGCTCTGCGAGGTCCAGGGGTACCTGTACCGCGGCCTGCTCGGGATGGCAAGGCAGCGGCCCGATCTGAAGGCCAGGGCCGCCCAGCTGCGACGGCGGTTCGACGCTGATTTCTGGGTGGCGCGAGAGGCCTATGTGGCCTACGCCCTGGATGGCGCGAAAAGACCGGTTGAGGAGATCACCTCCAACCCCGGTCATTGCCTGTGGGCGGGGATCCTCCCCCAGAGACGAGCCGCCGCGGTCGCGGCCCGGATGCTGTCGCCTGAGCTCTTCTCCGGCTGGGGCGTGCGGACGCTCTCCACCCGCGAGGTGGCCTACGACGCGTGCAGCTACCACAACGGCTCTGTCTGGCCGCACGACAGCGCGATGGCAGCTGCCGGCCTGAGGCGGTCAGGCTTTCCCAGTGAGGCCGAGCGGATCGCTCGCGCGGTCCTCCAGGCCGGAATCGCGTTGCCTGAGCGCCGGCTGCCAGAGCTGTGGTGCGGCACCGACCGCGAGTCGGACTCCCCGCCTGAGGGCTACCGAAACAGCTGCAGCCCCCAGGCGTGGGCGGCCGGCTCGGCGTTCCAGCTGATCACCGCGCTGCTTGGGCTCGAGGCCGACGCCGGCCGCGGGCGCCTGCGGATCGCACCGGTCGAGACGCCGCTGTGGGGGCGGCTCGAGGTGACCGGCCTGCATTTCGCCGGGCATCGCATCGACTTCTCGGTCGAAGGCAGGAGCGTGAAGTTGGGCACGCTGCCCCGGGGTATCAAGGTCGACACCCGGACGATTTGATCTTGTCCAGAATCTCCGGAGGCCGCATAGTATCTGGGACATGACCGACATCAAATCGTCCAAGCTGTTCCTGGGCTTGCCCGACGGGGAGATCAAGAAGATTGAGCGCCAGCT
>DATCOB010000015.1:0-4434 GCA_036564925.1 Candidatus Dormiibacterota bacterium
GGACCAGGCCGGCTGCGCCCTCGACGTCGTCGGGGTGGGGGACGAAGGTGGTCAGCGCGCCCGCGCCGCCGCGGAGCGAGGGGATCGCGTCCTCCAGCAGCCAGGATTCGGGGCGGGGGCCGGCGGCGGGCTGGAGGCCGAAGCCGGTCGCCCGCCGCTGCGCGATCTTGCGCCGGTAGCGGCGGATGCCCGGCACGTCTGCCCGCAGCGCCTCGTCGAAGGGCGCGAGCGCGGTTAGGGTGACGAGGCCGTGGTCGGGATGGGCCTGGGCCACATAGAGGAGCCGGCCGTCGCCGGCGACGCTCGCCGAGACCCCCGCCGCGCCGACGTCGAGCGGCTTGTAGGCGCGCCTCGAATCGAGCTTGCGGCCGCGAGCCTCCCGCCTCAACCCTTGATGGCGCTGGCGAAGAGGCCGCGCACGTAGTAGCGGGTGAGGGCCACGAAGAGCAGGAGCGGGGAGACGATCGCCATGATCGCCCCCGCCGAGACGATGTCCTGCTGGGCCAAGTGGGGCGAGTGCAGGTTGGCCAGGCCCACGGTCAGCGGCTGATGGTCCTGGCCGAGCAGGGTCAACGCGATCACGAGGTCGTTCCAGACGAAGACGAAGTCGATGATCGCGAAGGAGACGAGGCCCGGCATCGCCAGCGGCAGAACCACCTGGCTGAAGAGCCGAAGCCAGGCCCAGCTTCTTGTTGGTGGCCGAGGTCGACCACACGAGGCAGTTGACGTTGCCTTTGAACCAGGCCCCGTAGGCGTGGCCCTTGTGCGAAGCGCTGGCCTCCAGGGACTTGCTGTAGGAGCCGTCGGCGATCCACTGGCTCTAGAGGTCGTCGATCGGCTCAGCTGGTTTTGGCCGGCCGGGATGTGGGTGAGCCCGGGCAGGGTGTCGATGACGTCCGGCGGCGTGCCCGCCGCGAACTGCTGGACCATCTGAGAGTTCATCGAGTCGAAGGAGATGTCGGTCAGGTCGACGTGGACCTTGGGATGCTTGGCCGAGAAGCCCGCCATCACCGCCTTGAAGGCGTCGAGCTCGCTGCCCGACCAGGTGTTGACGACGCGCAGATCGCCCTGGGGCTGGTCGCCGCTGCCGCTGGATTGGGCGCTGCCGCTGGAACAGGCGCTGACCAGGACGAGGGCGAGATTCGTCGCCAGGCACCACGAGGTTCGATCTCAATCGACGGACACACGGGAAACCCATTGCACGCCTCCTCCTGAGTCGCGGCGCCCTTGTCCAGCAGCGCATGTCTGACTCCAGTCCGCGTCATGCTGGACTAGACTAGATGTACCGTAGCACCCGAGGCTGTTTGTCGGTCAAGCGCCTCGATGTGAGAGGACAAGCGTTGCGATACGCAGACCGCTACTGGACGGAGTTGGCGTTTTCGCATCGTCTTCAGCGGGAGGACCAACGTGGGAGACGTCGAGCAGGCGGTCGCGGGCGAGGCTGGGGGCGCCGGCGAGCCGGCTCTCCGGCTCGCGGTCGTCCAGACCAGCCCCGCCCTTGGCGAGGTTGCGGCGAACCTGGCGGCCGCGATTGCGACCCTCCGCGGGCTGGCCGGCCAGTCTGAGTTCGCTGTCTTTCCCGAGCTGTTCACGACGGGCTACAACCGCGAGGAGTTGGACCACGTCGGCCTTGCGGAGCCGATCCCGGACGGACCGACCGTCACAGCGCTGTGCAGCGCGGCCGCCGAGACTGGGGTCGGGGTGGTGGGCACCATCCTGGAGCGGTCGGGCGACACCGTCTATGACACCGCGATCGTCATCGACAGCGCCGGGCGCTTCGTCACCAGCTACCGGAAGTCGCACCTCTACCCGGCCGAACGGGCGCTCTTCGGCGCCGGGGACCGGGTGGTCGTGGCTCGGCTGAGCGAGCGGATCCGGCTCGGCCTGGCGATCTGCTTCGAGCACGCTTTTCCCGAGATATTTGCCGAGCTGGCGCTGGCGGGCGCCAACGTGATCGCCATCCCTTCAGCCGTGCCCGAGGGCTATGAGTACCTGCTCGACCTGCGCACCCGAGCCCGGGCGCAGGACAACCAGGTCTACGTAGCCGCCGCCAACCTGAGCGGGTTCGATGGCCGAACCCGGTGGTGCGGGGGCAGCCTGATCGCCGGTCCGCGGGGGGACGTGCTGGCCGTGGCGGGGCCCGACCAGGGTGTGATCGGGGCTCGGATCGATCTCTCCAGGATCGAGTCCGAGCGGCGCCAGGAACCGATCTTCGTCAATCGCCGGCCCGAACTTTACAGCCGCCTCAGGGCGGTGGCTGCGGGGGTTGGAGGGGTACCACTGCCGGCAGACGCGCGCTTCGCCGGTGCGGCCAAAGATCCGGATCTGCCGGGGTCACAGGACTAGCCGGAGCCGGCGCTTCCGCCGCCGCGTCCCAGACGGCAACGAAGCGGCGGTAGTTGTCGGCGATCTGCCGGGCCGCGCGGCCGCGATCGGACCCCTCGCCGCCGGACACGAACGCCTTCAGCGGCTGTCGAGGGGCAAAAGTAGGTCCGAATACGGATGACCTGTAGGGCGGCAAAAGTCGCCGTGCCCGGACCGGACAAGACTTCGGACCAACCCAACACTCGCGTTTCTCGGCGTTGTGGGGCGGCAAAGGGTCATCCGAGTTCAGGCCGCCCGCGCGTAGGCATGGTGCAGCCCGCCTAACACCGGCGTCGAGACAACGAGACCGTGCCCTGGACTCGTCTGCGGCACTGGGCTCTGCAGGGAGAGCGTTCGGTGCGGCCGGTCATGGTTGTAGTAGTGCATGAACTCAGCCAGCACCCTTCGGAGATGGCCCTCGTTGAGCACCATGATGTGATCAAGACATTCTGTGCGGATGGTCTCAACGAGCCTTTCCGCGATCGAGTTGGCCTTCGGCGCCCGAGGCGGCGTCCGGATGCAGGCGATACCGAGGCTGCTGGCCCGCACATCGAAGTCGCGGCCGTAGACGCTGTCCCGGTCCTGGATGAGGTAGGCAGGTTTGCGACCCCACGGTGTCGCCTCAAGCAGTTGCTGCCAGATCCAGGCCGCCGTCGGACGGGTCGTGACGTTGAACTGGATCAGCTCACGGCGCTCGTGGCTGATAAAGACGTACAGGATCCTGTACTTAATGGTGTGGACGACCAGCAGATCGGCTGCCCAGATGGCCCTGAGCTCATTCGAGAGAAAGGTCCGCCATCTCTGGGTTCCGCCGCGCGTCGGCTTGCGCCACCGATATCGGCGGATCGAGCGATTGCTGACGACGATCCCCAGCTTGAGCAGTTCGCCGCGAATGCGCTCGGTACCCCAGAGCCGGTTCTCTTGGGTAATCCGGGCGATCAGATCCCTCACCTCGCCGTTGAGTCGCGGGCTGCCGAGGCTGGTCCGTGACTTCCAACTCCAGCACAGCCGCCACCCTTTCCGGTGCCACCGAAGGACGCTTTCGGGTTGGACTACCAGCAGAGGTTGGCGCCATCCCTTTGGCCAGAGCACGCGAACCCAGACCCAAAGGACTCGATCTCGATTGCGGAGCCCAGGGTCCGGTTGGCGCGAAGGGCGACGTGAAGCTGATGGCGAAGGACGAGATTCTCACGAGTGACGTCACGACGAGACCGTAGGCTAGTACTCAGGGTGCGAAGAAGCAGAAGCAAGATTTCGAACATCCGTCAGGTTAGCGATGAACGAGTAGCGAAAGCCGCTGGGCGTAGCGGATCGCTTTGTGCCGTCCCACAGCCGTACGCGAATCCAGGGCACGGTCCTGTTGTCTCGACGCCGGTGCTAGGCGGCCTGCACCGTGCCTACGCGCGTGTGGCCTGAACTCGGATGGCCTTTTGCCGTCCCACAACGTTGGGAAATGGAGCGAGGCAGAGGTACTGGACTGGATCGAGCACGTCCGCCGACAGGCCCCCGCATCTGCGACGAGGCCATCAACATGGCCCACGGCGCCGGCGGCAAGGCTACGCACACGCTAATCGCGGCCCTGTTCCAGCCCGCCTTCGGCAACGACATGGGGACCAGGCGGCGTTCGAGGTGGATGGTACGACCATGGCGGTGACCACCGACTCGTACGTGGTTTCGCCCATCTTCTTTCCCGGTGGCGATCATCGGGATCTCCTGTACTCCGAGATCGGCCCGCGCGTCCAGCCTGGCCGCCTCCAGGACATGGTCGAGCGATGCCCGCCGGCGCGCTCTCCGGGTCAGGACCGCACGGACGCCGCGCCGGAATGCCCGGTACCGGGCATCGAACTCCTCCCGCGCGCGCAGGTCGTCTATGCCGCTGCGCGCGGCTACAGCAGCGCGGCTTCGGTCTCTGAGTCGAAGAGGTGCAGGGTACGTGTGTCCAGGCCGAGTTTCACGTCGTCACCGACGCTTACGTCCATGCGGGGATCAACGCGCGCGGTGATCGTGGCCTCGCCAACCCGCCCGTAGAGGAACAGGTCGGAACCGAGCCGCTCCACAACCTCGACCTTC
>DATCOB010000016.1:0-4098 GCA_036564925.1 Candidatus Dormiibacterota bacterium
CCCGCAGACCGGGATCTACTTCGACCAGGACTGGGCTTCGCTGGCCCCGGTGATGCCGGTCGCCTCCGGGGGGATCCACGCCGGTCAGATGCATCAGCTGCTGCACTACCTCGGCGAGGATGTGGTGCTTCAGTTCGGCGGCGGCACGATCGGTCACCCGATGGGGATCGCCGCCGGCGCCACGGCAAACCGCGTGGCCGTCGAGGCGATGATCAAGGCCCCGCAACGAGGGCAAGGACTACTACTCCGAGGGCCCCGACATCCTGAGGGACGCGGCCAAGGGCTGCCCCGAGCTCGACGCCGCGCTCGAGGTCTGGAAGGACATCACGTTCGACTTCGAGTCGACCGACACCCCCGACACCGTGGCTACGCCCACGGTCAGCCGCTAGCCCGCGGGAGGCTCACAGCCATGAGGATCACACAGGGAACGTTCTCCTACCTGGAGGACCTGACCGACGAAGAGATCAAGGCGCAGCTCCGTTACGGACTGCAGAACGGCTGGGCGATCATGGTCGAGTACACCGACGATCCGCACCCCCGCAACAGCTTCTGGGACATGTGGAATCAGCCGGAGTTCGATCTGACTCCCGACGAGACCGACGTCGCCATGCGAGACGTCCAGGCGTGCCGCCAGGCGTATCCCAACCACTACATCAAGGTGGTCTGCTACGACAGCTCGCTCGGGCGCCAGACCTCGAGGCTCAGCTTCATCGTGAACCGCCCGGCCCAGGAGCCGGGGTTCCGCCTCGAGCGCCAGGAGAAGGCGGATCGCCAGATGCGCTACACGATCCATCCGTACGCGACCGAGAACCCGGTCGGGGCTCGCTACGGCAACCGCGGCGACCTGGCGAGCACGCGCGATCCGGCGGCGGTCCAGAACGCCACCCCGGGCCGAGACTCCCACCGGGGCGGCTCGGGCGGCGCCTCGGCCGCCAACGGCATCGGTGCGTTGGGCGACGATGGGATCGGCGAGTCGTAGTGGCTCCCCGTGGCCTGGACACCACGGGCAGGCCGCTCGACCCACAGGCCGAAGACGGGCCTGAAGCCGGGACGCGTGGCTTCGGATCGCGCGATCGCGGATCTCCATCCTTCTCCGACGAGTTCGGCGGGATCGTCGTGCGTCCCGCCGAGGGGACACGGACGGGCTCGGCGGTCGAGTCGGTGGACTTCTCGGAGGCGGTCTCCGGCGGCGAGGCCGACGTGCAGTCGGTGGTGCGCGCGTCGCGGGTGCACGCCGTACTCGAGGAAATCGACCGCGACCTGGTCGCGATGGCGCCGGTGAAACGCAGGATCCGGGAGATCGCTGCGCTGCTGGTGATCGACCGGCTGCGCCAGGAGATGGGCCTCGGCTCCCAGCGGCCGACGCTGCACATGAGCTTCACCGGTAATCCCGGGACCGGCAAGACGACGGTTGCCCTTCGCATGGCCAGCATCCTCCACAGCCTCGGCTACATCCAGAAGGGGCACCTGGTCTCGGTGACCCGGGACGACCTCGTAGGCCAGTACGTCGGTCACACCGCGCCGAAGACCAAGGATGTCGTCAAACGCGCCCTGGGCGGAGTGTTGTTCATCGACGAGGCCTATTACCTGCACCGCCAGGAGAACGAACGCGACTACGGCCAGGAGGCGGTGGAGGTCCTGCTGCAGGTGATGGAGTCCGAGCGTCAGGACCTGGTGGTCATCATGGCCGGCTACGACGACCGGATGGAGGAGTTCTTCCAGGCCAACCCCGGCATGGGATCGCGGGTCGCTCACCACATCCGCTTTCCCGACTACGACGTCGATGAGCTGCTCCGAATAGCTCGGCTGATGGTCGAGCGCCAGGGCTACGCGATGAGCGAAGACGCCGACCGCGCACTGCGCGATTACATCGAAGTGCGCGTGCAGCGGCCCCGATTCGCCCACGGGCGCAGTATCCGCAACGCGATCGAGCGTGCCCGGCTGCGCCAGGCCACCCGTCTGTTTGACTCACACCGGAAGCTGACCAAGCGCGACCTGGTCACGATCGAGCCTGATGACATCCTCCAGAGCTCCGTGTTCAATGACACCGAGGATGAGCCTGACGCCAATCACGCGCCGGGAACGGAAGCCGGAGCCAGTGTCGGACCGTAGGACACCCCATCGCCCACTAGCGCCCCGGCGCGGACCGTTCACCAGCTAGGAGGAACTCATGCCGCGCCCCATCATCCTCGGCGTCGTCGGCGATTCGGCGGCAGGAAAGACAACCATGACCCGTGGTCTGGTTCGCATCCTTGGCGAGCAGCAGGTGACAGCTCTCTCCACCGACGACTACCACCGCTTTGACCGCAAGCAGCGCTCCGAGCGCCGGATCACACCGCTGCATCCGAACTGCAACTACCTGGACATCATGTCGCAGCATCTGCGGCACCTTCGCCAGGGTGAGCCGATCCTCAAGCCGGTCTATGTGCACGCCGACGGCACCTTCGGGCCGCCGGTCTACCTGGAACCCGGGCCGTTCACGATCGTCGAGGGCCTGCTGGGCTACCACACGGCGGACATGCGCCGCTGCTACGACGTTCGGGTCTACCTGGCGCCCCCGGAAGAGCTGCGGCGGCGATGGAAAGTCCGGCGCGATACCTCACGGCGGGGGTACACCACCGATCAGGTGCTCAAGGAGCTCGACAAACGGGAGTCTGACTCGGCGGAGTTCATCCGTCCCCAGGAGCGCTACGCAGACATGGTCGTCTCGTTCCAGCCTCCGGGCGACGATGGCGACCCCGACGCGCTGGACGCCGAGATGATCCTGCGCGACATGCTTCCCCATCCGGACCTGTCGCCCTTCATCGGGGTTGGCGATCGCGGCATCACCCTGCAGGAGCGGGGAACCGAGCGTCATATCCGCGTCCCCGGCCAGATGGACCGCGACGTCGCCGCCGAGATCGAGGAAGCGATCTGGGCGAAGCTGCATTTCGCGACACACCTACGCTCGGACCGGCTCGGCGAGTACACCGTCGGGACCGACCTGCACCGATCGGAGTCCCTGGCGCTCGTCCAGCTCCTGATCCTCTACCACCTCGTGACGGCCAAGGCAGCGATCGCCCTGGGCGGCGTCGGGCCCCGCGCCGACGCCCGGGCCACCGCCGAGGAGCCAAGGGAAGCCGCGGCCGTGGAATCATGAAACCGCCTGCGCCGCCGTGCGGCCATAGGCCGCGTCGGCCAGCCCGGCTCTAAGCGGCGTCGGCCAGCCCGGCCGCTATCTCTCCCGTCTGCGAGCTGGTGACGTGCTGCACCGGCACTCCGAGCCCGCGAAGCTTGCTCAGCAGGTCGATGCGCAGCCACCGCGACAGGCGCCACGGCAGCGTCGAGATGACGATCTCGTCGAACCCCTCGAGATTCAGCGCATCCGCCACGGCGGCGAGCGGATTCGCATCGCCCACGTGCCCGGTGACCTCGCCGCCGGCGGCCTCGCTGAGCGGCGGGAGCGCCCCCCGGAGACGCTCGGCTGCCGGCATGCGTCCCGCCACCTCGGGATCGACCACGCGGTGTAGGCCCTCGGGCGTGGCCGGCACGACGAGGTGGAACACGACCTGGCCCCGCGCCTCCCGAGCCCGGCGCCGAACGGCTTCCACAAGTGCGACATTGGTGGCGGTTCGGTTCGCGACGAGTAGAACGCGGAGGGGTGTCATACGGATCAGGCTCCTTGTATCGATTGCCACGATCTATGCTGGCACGCCTCCTCGGTCCGAACAATTGATCTTCGCCGTGAGGCGATAGCCGATCCTCGATGGGCGAGGGCCGGGGGGACAGCGTTGGAGGGGGCCGTTGGCGCCGCGCAAGCGAGGAGTGCGGGCGGGGCCGGCCGTTTTGGAGCGTTGGAGCGTTTCCGGGATTGGAGCGGGCGCCGTCGGGGGACGCCCCAGCCGTTGCGCTTAACGTCATGCGCGAGGCCCACCGCACGTCGCGTGTGACGTTGTATGGCGTGGCGGCCGGCGGGGCCCACCTGGGCGCCGGCCCTCCCCCAGCCCCGGGCGGGCGGCGCCGCTCCCCCGCAGACGCCCGGGCGCTTCCCCCTCTCCCCACTCCTTCCCCCAACCCCCGTCCACAGACGCAGCGAGGGCCCGGAGCGCGCTCGCGCTC
>DATCOB010000017.1:0-26440 GCA_036564925.1 Candidatus Dormiibacterota bacterium
GCGGGTGTGCAACGGCTCCAGGTGGTGGAGTCGCAGGACGGCTGAACGCCCGACCGTCCTCATTACTGGCGTCGACGGATTCGCCGGAAGTCACCTCGCTGACCTGCTCGTCCGTCAGCGCTACCCGGTGCACGGCACCACGCGGCAGGACCGCCCCGACCAACGCGCGGAGTTGCGCCCGCAGGTGCAATGTCATCAGGTCGACCTGCTGGACCGGGACCGGGTCGACACGCTGGTCGATGAGATCCGTCCCCGATGGGTCTTTCACCTCGCGGCCCTGAGCAGCCCGGCCGCCTCGTGGGATGACCCGGCCGGCACCATCGCGAACAATGTCGGCGGCGAGGCGAATCTCCTCAATGCGGCGGTCCGCCTCGATCCCAAGCCGCGTGTCCTCGTGGTCGGCTCCACCGATGAGTACGGCCGGGTGGAGGGCCGTCGCCGCCGCCTCGACGAGGAGACGCCGCTGCGGCCGTTGACGCCGTACGGCGTCAGCAAGATCGCCCAGGATTTCCTGGCGTTGCAGTACCACCTGAGCCACGATCTGCACGCTATCCGGGTCCGCCCCTTCAACCACGCCGGACCGCGCCAGGCGCCGCGGTTCGCGATCGCCAGCTTCGCCCAGCAGATCGCGCGGATCGAGCTGGGCCGGCAGGCGCCCTTACTTCGGGTGGGCAACCTGAAGGCCAGCCGCGACTTCACCGACGTCCGCGACATGGCGCGAGCCTACGTGCTGGCCCTGTCGAAAGGGAAGCCCGGCGAGGTCTACAACATCGGGTCCGGCAAAGGGGTCCGGCTCGCCGACATCGTCGAGACGCTGATCAAGATGAGCCGCAAGCGGATCACGCTCGAGGTCGACGCCACGCAGCGGCGGGTGGCCGAGGCGGACGTCTACGTCTGCGACCCGCGGCGCTTCCATCGCCTGACCGGATGGCGTCCACAGATCTCGCTCGACAAAATGCTGAAAGACACGCTGAACTACTGGCGTCGCTGCGAGGCGGGCGCCGGGGGATGAGCCGCCACGTCGTCATCCTGGCGGGCGGCAGTGGCACGCGGCTCTGGCCTCGCTCCAGGGAACGGACGCCCAAGCACTTGCTCACCCTGCACGGGCGTCAATCGCTGCTGCAATCGACCTTCGATCGCGTGCGGCGCCTCTCCGACCACGTCTACGTGGTGACCGAGCAGTCCCAGGTGGAGAGCATCCGGGTGCAGTTGCCCGAGCTGCCGGAGGAGCGGTTCATCGTCGAGCCTGCCCGCCGCGGCACGGCGTCCGCGCTCGGCCTGGCGGCGCTCACCATCGCCGGGGTCGACCCCGCGGCCACGATGCTGTCGGTCCACGCCGACCACTACCTGGGCCAGGATGAGGACGCGTACATCAAGACGCTCGACGCCGAGGCCCGCTGGGCCGAGTCGCAGCAATCGCTGGTGACGGTCGGGCTCACGCCACCCTACGCCTCGACCGCCTTTGGCTACATCCGGCTCGGCGAGCCGGTCGACTCGGCCGACCCGGTCCCGGCGTACCGCGTCCGGGCCTTCGTGGAAAAGCCCGATCTCAAGACGGCCGAGCGGTATGTGCGCGAGGGCGACTATCTCTGGCACCTGGGGCTCTTCAGCTGGCCGATCGACGTGCTCTTCACGCAGATGCAGGCGCACGCCCCGCAGCTTTACGCCGGCCTGATGCGGGTGAAGCAGGCGCGTGATGCCGGGCGTCGTGAGGACGCCGACGACGCCTATCGCGCCTTGCCGACCGAGGCCATCGACACCGCGGTGCTCGAACGCACGCGCAACCTCCTCATGGTCTCGGCCACCTTCGAGTGGCACGACCTCGGCTCATGGGCGGACCTCCACGACATCCTGGAGCAGGATGCGGCGGGAAACTTCGTCGAGGGCGACCACGTCCTGATCGACACCAGGAACTGCATGATCCACTCCCCCAAGAAACTCGTCGCCGCCGTCGGGTTGGAGGACATGGTCGTGATCGAGACGGATGACGCCATCCTGATCTGTCCCAAGGCGCGGTCCCAGGACGTCAAGCTGATCGTCGACCGGCTGAAACAGATGGGCCGCAAAGAATATTTGTGATGTTCGTACACTTGGGCCGTGGCTAAGCGCGCGCTGATCACGGGGATCACGGGCCAGGACGGCTCGTACCTCGCGGAGCTGCTGCTGGGCAAGGGCTACGAGGTCCACGGCGTCGTGCGGCGTTCGTCCTCCATGAACCGGGCCCGCATCGATCATCTCGAGCACACCGATCCGTCCCATGCGGAGGGCGCGCGGTTCGTCCTGCACTACGGCGATATGACCGACTCGGGCGGCCTGAACCGCCTGGTCATGACGGTGAGCCCTGATGAGATCTATAACCTGGCGGCGCAGAGCCATGTGCTCATCTCCTTCGACCAGCCCGAGTACACCGGCGACACCGATGGGCTGGGGACGACGCGCTTGCTGGAGGCGATCCGGACCGCCGCACCGAAGGCGAAGTTCTACCAGGCGTCGACGTCCGAGATGTTCGGCCTCACGCCTCCGCCGCAGAACGAGATGAGTCCCTTCCATCCCCGCAGCCCCTATGCGGTCGCCAAGGTCTACGGTCACTGGATCACCGTCAATTACCGGGAAGCGCACGGGATGTTCGCCTGCAGCGGCATCCTCTTCAACCACGAATCGCCCCGGCGCGGCGAGAACTTCGTCACTCGCAAGGTCACCCGTGGCGTGGCCGCGATCGTGGCCGGCAAGAGCACCCGCATCCGGCTCGGGAACCTCGACGCCAAGCGCGACTGGGGCCATGCGCGTGACTACGTGGAGGCCATGTGGCTGATGCTGCAGCAGGACGCCCCGGACGATTACGTCATCGCTTCCGGCGTCGACCGCAGCGTGCAGGACCTGGTCACGGTGGCCTTTTCGCTGGTCGGCCTGGAGTGGCGGAAGTACGTCGAGTTGGATCCGGCCTACCTGCGGCCGGCCGAGGTCCCGGACCTCCGCGGTGACCCGAGCAAGGCGAAGGCGAAACTCGGTTGGACCATTAAGACCAGCTTCGAGGACATGATCCGGGAGATGCTGGAGCACGACCTTGCCGCGCTGGGCGTCAAGGCCGAGGACTACGTCCGCGCCGAAGCGCCGGAACGCGCGTGAGCCTTCCGACCGCGATCACGTTCGGCACCGACGGCTGGCGCGGCATCATCGCGGACGACTTCACCTACGAGTCGGTTCGGGTCGCCACCCAGGGGATCGCGCAGTACCTGGCGAGCCGCCCGAACCCGACGGCCGTGGTCGGGTTCGACACTCGCTTCGCCTCCGACCTGTTCGCGCGCGAGGTGGCCCAGGTGCTGGCCGCCAACGGCGTGCGGGTGTTCATCATCAATGCGCCGGCGCCGACCCAGGTGGCGACCTTCGCCATCCTCGATAAGAAGGCGAGCGGGGCGCTCGTCATCACGGCGAGCCACAACCCGTACTACTTCAGCGGCCTGAAATACAAGCCCGAGTACGCCGGTTCGGCCTCCCCCGAGGTGACGGCCCGGCTGGAGCAGGAGATCATCAAGGTCCAGCGCGGCGGTCGGGTCCGCCAGGTCCGCTTCGACGACGCGAAAGACCAGGGGTTGATCCAGACCTTCGATCCGCAACCGGCCTACGCCGCGCAGGTCAACCGGCTCGTCGACCTCGGCCGGATCAAGTCGGCCGGGCTGAAGATCCTGGCGGAGCCCATGTACGGCGCCGGCCAGGGATACGTGCGGGCGCTCCTTTCCGGGGGGAAGACGACGGTGGACGAGATCCATGGCGAGCGCAATGCCTCGTTCGGCGGCATGCACCCCGAGCCGATCGCACAGTACATGCCCGAGGCGATGGCCAAAATGAGCAAGGGCAAGTACGACCTCTGCATCGCGAACGACGGCGATGCCGACCGGGTGGGCATCATCGACGAGCGGGGCCACTTCGTCAACCAGTTGCAGGTGATGGCGCTGCTGATGATGTACCTGCTTGAGAAGCGAGGGATCAAGGGCGACGTCGTCCGGTCGCTGACCTCCACCTCGATGGCCGACAAGCTCGGCGAGCGCTTCGGCGTCACGGTCCACGAGCTCAAGGTGGGCTTCAAGTATCTCGGTCCGAAGCTGACCGAGGTGGACGCCATCCTCGCCGGCGAGGAGAGCGGCGGCTTCGCCTTCCGCGGCCACATCCCGGAGCGGGACGGCATCCTCTCCGGCATCTTCTTTGCCGACATGATCGTGCAATATGGCCAGCCGCTCTCCAAGATCCTCGATCACTTGATCGACCTCGTGGGGCCCCACTTCTACGCTCGCCACGACATCCACCTGGAGCGACAGGACTATGCAGCCCGACGCAAGGAGCTGTACGGGCGGCTGGAGAAGGAGCCGCCGACGGAGATCGCCGGCGAACCGGTCGTCCGGTCGCGGACCGACGATGGGTTCAAGTACTACCTCAAAGGCGGCAGCTGGGTGCTCGTCCGGTTCAGCGGGACGGAGCCCCTGATCCGCGTCTACAGTGAGGCGCCATCCCAGGATCGGGTCGACCAGTTACTGGACGCCCTCGAAGCACGCCTTGGAGTGCGGCAGCCTGTCTGATCAGCTCGTCAAGAAGCCGTGGGGCTGGGAGAACCGGTTCGCGATCACGGACCGCTACCTGGGCAAGCTGATCCATATCAATGCCGGCGAGATGCTGAGCCTCCAGTACCACGAGCGCAAGGACGAGACGGTCTTCGTGACCAGGGGCGTCATGGACCTGCAACTCGAGGATGAGACCGGCGTGATGCAGACCCACCGCCTGACCCCCGGGATGGCCAGGCGGATCCGTCCCGGCCAAAAACACCGGATGATCGGGGCGGAAGAATGCGAGTTCTTCGAGGTGTCCTCGCCCGAGATTGACGACGTGGTCCGGCTGGACGACAAGTACGGCCGGCAGGGGACCAGTACCGCCTAACCACCCGGGCGACCTGGCGGCGGTTTCCCACAGTATCCACAGTGGCGGTCGCAAGCAGCGAACATTTGTTTTTGAATACAGATTCGCTATCCAGATGCGTGCACTATCAACAGCCCCAAACGCACGTTTCCCTGCTAGACTACCGGCCATGTCGGAGGCCCTGGCGAGTTCTTCAACGACCCTTCCACGGCCAGGGCAGCAGCGGACCGGACGGACCCGGGTTGGGACCGCCGCCCGGCCCATCCAGCTGGGCACCCGCTACCTCGGGCTCATCACCGCCTCGGCGATCGCCATCGGCCTCACCTTCAAGTCGGAGCTGCTCAGCCCCAACCAGGTCTGGGAGGCGACCGTCGGGCTCGCCCTGGCGGTGTCCCTGGGGCTCCTCTTCCTTCATGCCACGAACCGAACCCCGGGCTGGATCAGCCTCGACCATTACATCTCGCCCGTGCTCGCCATCATCGCCGCCGGCGCCTTTTCCATCCTGGCGCCGGATTACCGGGTCCATGTGCTGGCCATGCTGCTGATGGGGGCGGTCATCTTCACCAGCAGCTACGTCGACCTGTCCCGTGGCATGGGCCGGGAGAAGCCCCTCCATCGATTCCTGCGCGATGCCACGACCTTCTGCTCCTTGCTGGCCCTGCTCTACCTGGTCCTCCAATCGAATGAGCTGCCCAACATCCTGAAGTTCAGCTGGATCTTCGCCATCAGCCTCTTCAGCGGCTATCGCAGCTTCCGCTTTGCGACCCGACGCGAAGGCATCGCCCTCCTCACCGCCTTCCTCACCGCCGGCACCGTCACTTTCGGCGCCTTCGGCATGGTGACCTACCTGAACCAGGGCAGCCCCTACATCGCCGTCGTGCTGGCGTTCGCCTGGTACGCCTGGCAGGGCCTGCTGGTCCACACGCTGGACGACTCGCTGACCAAGCGCATCTTCTTTGAGTACGGCCTCTTCGCCGTCATCTGCGTCTACCTCATCGTGCTGGCCGCCGTCACCGGCCGCCCGGTCGGCTAACTAGACGCCGAGGTACGCCTTCTGGACGTCCGGGCTGGCGAGGAGCTCCTTGCCCGTCCCTTCCTTGACGATCCGGCCGGTCTCCAGCACGTAGCCGCGGTTGGCGACGCCCAGCGCCTTCAGTGCGTTCTGCTCGATCAGCAGGATGGTGGTGCCCTCCGTGTTGATGTCGCGGACGACCTTGAAGATCGTGTCGACCATGAGCGGCGCCAGCCCCAGGGAGGGCTCGTCCAGGAGGAGCACTTTGGGCCGTGACATCAAGGCGCGGCTGATGGTGAGCATCTGCTGCTCGCCACCCGACAGCGTTCCGGCCAGCTGGTTCTGCCGCTCCTTCAACCGTGGAAAGAGCGTGTACACGCGGTCGAGGTCCTCGCGGGTCACGCCCCCCTTGCGGATATAGGCGCCCAGGTCGAGGTTCTCCCGCACGGTCATCCGGGCGAAGATCCGGCGTCCCTCGGGCGCGTGGCCGACGCCTTTGACGACGATGTCCTCGGCCTGGAGGCGGCTGATATCCTCGCCGCGCAGGCGGACGGTTCCCGAGGTGGCCGGCGTCAGCCCCGAGATGGCCCGCAGCGTGGTCGTCTTGCCGGCCCCGTTGGCGCCGATCAAGGAGACGATCTCCCCCTCGTCGACGTGCAGGCTGACCGCGCGGAGCGCCTGGATGCGGCCGTAGAAGACGTCGATCTTCTCGACGTCGAGAATCGCGGGCACTAGGCGCTCTTCCCCAGGTAGGCCTCGATGACCCGCGGATCCGCGCGGACCTTCTGAGGCGGCCCTTCAGCGATCTTCTCCCCGTAGTCGAGGACGACGATCCGCTCGGAGACCTCCATCACGACCTTCATGTCGTGCTCGATCAAAAAGACGGTGATCCCCTGGGCACGCACCGCCTGGATCAGTTGCATCAGTTGCGCCTTCTCCTGTGGGTTGAAGCCGGCGGCGGGCTCGTCCAGCATGAGGAGCTTGGGGTCGCTGGCCAGCGCTCGGGCGATCTCCAGCCGGCGCTGGAACCCATAGGGCAGGTTGCGCGCGTACTGTTCCGCCTGGGGCTCCAGTCCTACGAAGCGCAGCAGTTCCCGGGCGCGATCCCGGACCTTGCGTTCCTCCGCCCGGGCGAACGGCGTCCGCAGCAGCGCATCCCACACCTGGGCGTGCATCCGCGGGTGCTGCCCGACCATCACGTTCTCGAGCGCGGTCATGTAGGAGAAGAGCCGGATGTTCTGGAAGGTCCGGGCGATGCCCAGCGTTGTCACGGCGTGGGGCCGCAGCCCGAGCGGCATCGGTCCGCGGCCGAGGGCACGCCGCACCCCGTCCGCCACGGTGTAGTAGGCGGCCATCGGCGGCAGGTAGGTGCGCCGGAACTCGCGGACCGGGTAGACGGAGTGGCCGTTGAAGATGATCTGGCCGCTCGTCGGCTTGTAGAGGCCGGCGATCAGGTTGAACATGGTCGTCTTGCCGGCGCCGTTCGGACCGATCATGGCGAAGATCTCGCCCGACTCCACCGTCAGGTCGACATTGTTGACGGCGAGCAGGCCCCCGAACCGCTTGCTGAGTCCGCGGGTCTCGAGGAGCGGCATCGGCGGCCTAGGCGGACCCGAGGTCCGAGACCGCTTCGTCGGACGTCCCCTGCTCCAGTTCGACCTTGCGCTGGGCGCTCGGAATCAGCCCCTGCGGCCGTATCAGCATGATGGTCACCAGGATCAACCCGAAGATCAAGAAGTTCGAGCGCTGCACGTAACCCCCGATGTCGAGCTTGGTGAGGAAGCCGATGTTCAGGGCAGCGGTGCCGCTGGCGATCCACCCGGGGAGTTGGATCAAGAGGTAGGACTGGATGAAGTACACGACCAGTGAGCCCACGATGACGCCCCGCATGTTGCCCATGCCGCCCAGCACGACCATGACCAGGACGGTCACCGAGACCACGAAGCCGAAGGATTCCGGGGTGACCAGGAACAGCTTGGCCGTGTAATAGGTGCCGGCGAAGCCGCTGAAGGCGGCGCCCATCGCGAAGGCGAGCAGCTTGGTCGTCACGGTGTTGATGCCGGTCGCCGCGGCCGCGACCTCGTCTTCGCGGATGGCCATCCAGGCGCGCCCGAGCCGGGAGTTGCGGAGGTTGGAGATCAGGAAAATCGAGACCAGGATCACGGCGAGGATGAGGTAGTAATAGGGCACCGGGTTGAAGCCGAAGCTGCCCAACACGGGCAGGGATGGTTGGTCAGTGCCGACGATCCCGTTGACGCCACCAGTGAGCGGCGCGGCGTTTCGGAAGACGCGGGGCACGATCTCGCCGAAACCAAGCGTCACGATCGCGAGGTAATCACCGCGGAGTCGAAGCGTTGGGGCGCCCAGGATGACGCCGAACATGGCGGCGATCAGTGCCGACACGAACAGCAGGATCCAGAAGGAGATATGGATGTTGAACTGGCTGGAGGCGAGGATGGCGAACGCATAGGACCCGATCGCGAAGAAGGCGGCGTAGCCCAGGTCGAGGAGGCCGGCGTATCCGACGACGATGTTGAGCCCGAGCGCCAGCAGGATCCAGCGGCCGGCATCATCGGCCACGTTGACATGGGACTGGTCCGAGTCGAGCAACGGAAAGAGGATCAGGACGATGCCGAGCAGGAGGTACGGGACGTTCTTGCCGCGGCCGAAGGCGCCCAGCCCGCGCACCTCGACCGCCCGCAGCCGATCGACGAGCCGTCCGATGTTGGTCCGCTCGGCCCTGGGTGTCATTTCTCCGGCACTCGCATGCCGAGCAGGCCGGTGGGCCGAAACACCAGCACCAGGATGAGGATGCTGAAGACGACGACGTCGGCCCACTGCTCCCCGCCCTGGACGTATCCGCCGACGAGGGCGAGGATGACGCCGATGACGAAGCCCCCGACCGAGGCGCCCACGACATTACCGATCCCGCCGAATACTGCCGCCGTGAAGGCGATCAGGCCCGAACGGAAACCCAGGTCGAACTTGAGGGTCTGGAAGTAGAAGCCGTAGATGATGCCACCGGCTGCGGCGAGGGCCGACCCGATGAAGAACGTGGTGGCGATCGTCCGGTTGATGTTGATGCCCATCAGCCGGGCGGCGTCCCGGTCCTGGGCTGTTGCCCGCATGGCGCGCCCCACCCGCGTCCGCTGAATGAACTGCTGGAGCCCGATCATCAGGGCCAGCGCGATGGCGATGATCAGCAGGTTGCCGCGGCCAACCGAGACCACCCCGAGGTCCAGGCTGCCCGAGGGCAGCAGGTCCGGGAACGAGATCTCGTTGGGCCCCTTGATCAGAAAGAGGACGCCTTCCAGGACAAAGGAGACGCCCACCGCTGTGATGAGGGGGGCCAGGCGAGGGGCGTTCCGCAGGGGCCGGTAGGCGACCCGCTCGATCACGACGCCGAGGATCCCGTTGACGACCATGGCGGCCAGGAAGACGAAGAGGAGGCCAACGATCAGCACGCCGGTGGACGCATGCTGCAGGCCCAGGAGCCCGATCAGCGTCAGCCCGATCAGCCCGCCCACGGTGAAGACGTCCCCGTGGGCGAAGTTGATCAGCTCGATGATGCCGTAGACCAGGGTGTACCCCAGGGCGATGAGCGCGTAGATGGCGCCCAGGGTGAGACCAAGCGTCAGCTGGTCGGCAAAGAACCGCATCCCTCCCTCCCTTGGTTTTGGCTGCCTGGAATTGGCTGCCCACAAGTGTAGCCAGCGGTGAGGCTGGCTTCAAGGGTTCAGGGGCAGGGCACCGGCCCTGCCCCTGCCGTCTAATCGACGATTACTGGACGGTCACCTGGTCGACAAAGGTGCCGCCGGTGTCATTCGGCGAGGTCCACTTGTAGATCGTGATGATCTTCAGGGTGGTGTCGCCGTTGGAGTCGAAGGTGGTCGTACCGATCGCGCCGTGATAGTCCTTGGTCTGCGCCAGTTGCTTGGTGACCTGGTCGCGGGAGGGCATGTTGCCGCCGGCGTCGTCGATCGCCCGCTTGATGGCGGCGATGATCACGCCCGCCCCGTCGAAGCCTTGAGCGCTGTAGGCACCCACGTCCTCGCCGAATGCCTTCTTGTAATCGCTGTTGAAGGTCTGGGCGGTCGACAGCTTCTGCGGGTAGGGGCCCGCCACGGTGAAGTAACTGTTGGCCGCGTTCCCGTCCGCGTCCTTGGCGAACTGGTCCCCCGAGATGCCGTCACCGGCGACGTACGGAACGTCCAGGAGGCCGGCCATCTGCTTGCGGATCTGGCCACCCTTGTCGCTCGTCGTTCCACCGAAGTAGACCACGTCGGCGCCGAGCGACTTGGCCTTGTTGATGAAGGAGTGGAAGTCCGAGGTCGAGGTCGGATCGAACCCGCCCAGGTCGGAGTTGAGGACCGTGCCGCCATCCTTTACGAACTGCGCGGCGAAGTTCTTGGCGATGCCAAGGCCGTAGGTCTGCTGGTCGTTCATGACGAAGACCTTGGTCTTACTCAGCTTCTTGTAAGCGAAGTCAGCGCCGGCCGGCCCCTGGATGAGGTCGGTGGTGCAGACGCGGAAATAGTTGTTGCCGCCCTTGGGCCGCAACTTGGCCGCCTGCCCGGCGCAGTGGCCGTCGGCCGGCTCCTGGGTCAGGCACTCGCCGGTGTTGGACGGGCTGACCATGGCGAGACCGGCCGTATTGGCCAGCGGGATCTCGGCACGCGCCACGTTGCTGTTGAAGGGGCCGACCATGCCCAGCACGGAGCTGTCGGCGATGAACTGCGAGACGTTCTTGGCGCCCTGCGCCGCGTCATGAACGCCGTTGACCGCATCGTCCAGCGGGAGCGCCTGCAGCGTGAAGCAGGCATCCGTGTGGCTGGATGCGCCGCAGACCTTGGCCGCCTGGGTGATGGCCAGCTTCGCCCCGTTCTGGGTCGGCTGGCCGTCTGATGCGTCGGACCCGCTCACCGGCAGGTCGATGCCGATCTTGATTGTTCCCTTGATGGACTGGCCTCCGCCGCCCCCGCCGCCGCCGCACGCCGCGAGCGCTAGGCTTGTGACGGCAAGCCCGGCCAGCAACTTCGGCATATTCATCCAACGTCCTCCTTGTTTGTTCCCGTATTGGCGTGGGCGCCGTCGATTTGCGCCCAAAAACGCGTAGCTCTTTATACATGGTTCCCCAATACGGCTGCAACGGAAGAGGGGAACTTCTAATACAACCTAATAATGTGCGGCGGCCGGCACAAGCATCCGGGGCGTCCGCCGTTGTGATGCGCAGCGAATCGAACGCAAGCTTGACAGCGGTTTCGCACCGCGCGTAGGGTATACGACGCACTCAGGAGGGCAACAACGATTGGCTGAATTCGCCGAACGCACCAAACCGCGAGCCCAGTTCGTAGACGAGGCCATCGAGCTCGCCCTCGCCAGCCGGTGGGCGGAGGCCGCCCAGGTCAATCGCGCCATCGTGGAGCGGTTCGGACCGGACGAGGACACGTTCAACCGCCTAGGGAAGGCCTACACGGAACTCGGCCAGGTCGAGGACGGGATCGGGGCGTACCAGAGCACGCTCAAGGCCAACCCGGTGAACCCCATCGCGCTAAAGAACCTGGCCAAGTTGCAGGCGCTGCGTGGCGGGAAGGGACCGGTTCCCAGGTCCAAGGCAAAGGTGTCGATCGATGCCTTCATCGAGGAGACCGGCAAGACGTCGATGACGGCGCTGCACGTCCATACTGAGGGCGATCCCTGCAGCCAGGTGGCGGGCGGCGACCCGGTCAAGTTGATCGTCGCGGGCGACACGATGAACGTCGAGACGGCGCGGGGCGTCTACCTTGGCCACCTCGAGCACGCCCTTGGCCGGCGCCTGATCAAGTTCATGGAGGGCGGTAACAGGTATTCAGGGGCGGTCGCCACCTGCGACGGCAGTGCGATCAAAGTCATCGTGCGCGAGGTCTACCAGGACCCCAAGTTCTTCGGCCGGCCGTCTTTCACCGGCAAGAAGACGGGACGTGACGAGTTCCGGCCCTACGCAAAGGACTCGCTCATCAACCGGGGCGGCGACGCCGAGGAGTCGGAGGAAGACGGCGAGGAGGCCACCGAGGACCTCGACGGCATGCACACCGTGGAGTCTGCCGAGGACGAGGTGGAGATCCCCGAAGCCCCCGACGAAGACACGCGCAAAGAAGATATTTACTGAGCCAATTCCCTCCCCTTTTGAGGGAGGCGGGTCAGGGTGGGCGTTCTTCAATCCGGTGGTTTCACGCGCGAGATCAACCCCGCAATCCCGATAACCCACAGGGTCCCATCGCCGGCCGCCAGGGGGTGACCTGAAATCGGCAGGTTTCGCGCGATCCGGTTCGTCGCCGGGTCGATCTCCTGCAGATCCAGGCCGCTGATCCAGAGTTTGCCGTTGACCACGGCCATGCTGTCAATGCCGTCGGTGCCGTAGAAGGGATCCACCGGGATGGTGGCCAGCACCTGGCCGGTGGTCTCGTCGATGCGGGTGCCCTGCCGCGGTGATCACCGGTCTCATTCTAGGAACGAACTCGCGGGAAATCGCGGGTACACTGACCGGGAATGCTGCTGGCGATCGACCTCGGCAACACCAACCTGACGTTCGGGCTGTTCGACGGTGATCGGCTGGTGCACGACTGGCGTCTCGCCACCCGCCGCGACAGCATGCCGGACGAGCTCGGCATCTCGATGCTGCAGCTGATGCGCCAGGAAGGCGTCGATCCGAAGGCGGTGGAGGCCGTGGTCGTCGCGAGCGTGGTGCCGCCCCTCAACCACAGCCTTGTCCAGGCCATTCAGCGCTATTTCGGTCGTGAGCCCCTGATGGTCGGCCCCGGCATCAAGACCGGCCTCAAGATCCATTACCGCGATCCCAAGGAGGTCGGGGCGGACCGGATCGCGGCGGCCATGGCCGCCTTCAAGAAATACGGCGGCCCCTTGATCATCATCGACTTCGGCACGGGCACCACCTACGACGTGGTCTCGCGTGACGGCGACTACCTGGGTGGGGCGATCGCGCCCGGCATGGGCATCTCGGTCGAGGCGCTCTACGAGCGGGCCGCCCGGCTGCAACGCGTGGAACTCAAGGCCCCGCCCAACGTGATCGGCCGGACCACCGCCGAGAGCATGCAGGCCGGGATCATCTTCGGCTTCACCGCCCAGGTCGAGGGGATGGTCGCCCGTATTCGAAAGGAACTCGGGGAGGGGGCCCGGGTGATCGCCACCGGCGGGTTCAGCAGCTTGATCGCCGCGCAGACCCCGGTGATCGAGCTGGTCGACGATCGCCTGATGCTGGAGGGTCTGCGATTGATCTATGAAATGAATGCGTGAGGGCGTGGTCGGACTGCTGATCGAGACCCGCACGGGAAAAAAAGACTGATAGGCTGATAGCCCATGAAATTTGGCGGCCATGACCTGATCTCACCGGTGTACGTGGCCCCGATGGCGGGCGTCACGGACGCGCCCTTCCGCAAGATCGCGCGCGAGTTCGGTGCCGGCCTCGCCTGCACCGAGATGATCAGCAGCGAGGCGCTCATCCGGCAGCACCGGGAGTCGTTCCGCCTGATGGACCTCAGCTGGGACCAGCGGCCGGTCTCGGTCCAGCTGATGGGCGGCGATCCCGCGGTGATGGCGCAGGCGGCCCGCATGGCGGAGGAAGCGGGGGCCGACATCATCGACGTCAACATGGGCTGCCCGGTCCCCAAGGTGGTCAAGACCTCCGGTGGGTCGTCGCTGCTGCAGGATCCCGACCGCGCCTGCCGCGTCGCCGAGGCCATGGTCACGGCGGTCCGCGTGCCGGTCACGGTCAAGATCCGGCTTGGCTGGGATTTCGCCTCGCGGAACTACGTGGAGATGGCAACCCGGCTCGAGGCGACCGGCATCCAGGGCCTGGCGGTCCATGGCCGGACCCGCTCGCAGAAATACGATCCGTGGGCAGACTGGCAGGCCATCGGCGAGGTGAAAGCCGCGGTCAAGATTCCGGTGGCCGGCAGCGGTGATCTGAAGACCGCCGCCGATGCCCTCCGCCGGATCGAGGAGACGCACGTGGATGCGGTGATGCTCGGTCGCGGCATCCTCGGTAACTTCTGGCTGATCCGGCAGACGGTCGCTCGCCTGACGACAGGGGAGGAGATCCCCGAGCTCAGCTGGGCCGACCGGATCGAGCTGGTCCGCCGGCACTGCGACCTCGTCCTCGAGTACTACGGGCCGGAACGCGGTTCGCGGATGCTTCGTAAATTCATCGCCTGGGGGCTGAAAGGGTTCCGAGGTGCGCCGCGCCTGCGAACCCTGGTCCAGTCGGTCGCCACCCCGCACGACATCACGGCCGTCCTTGAGGAGGCCCTCTCAACCGACCCGACCCTCCTGTCCACGGACGAGGGTCTTACCGACGCGCCGGCCGGCTGCGAAGCCGCCTGAGCTCGGCGGAACTTTTCGCTCGGCCCGCCCGTCATATGGGTGTGCCGCGCCTCCTGATCCTGCTGATCGTCTTGCTCGCCGGTTGCGGCGCCCAGGCCGCCGGACCCGCGAGCGTGGTGACGTCAAACGGCCCGTTCAAGGCCGAAGCGTCCCCGGCCCACCTGGCTGCCGGCGGCACCGTCCAGGTGACGCTCACCGTGACCGGGCCGATCCAGTACGAGGCGGGGTGCGTCCAGACCTTCGGCATCTGGGTGGTGGACAGCCAGAACCGGCAGGTATGGGCGCAACCGGTTCCGCAGGTCGAGTGTTTCGCCCTGATGAACCGGTCGCTGGCGGCGGGTCAGACGGCGAGTTTCCATGCCAACTGGCCGACCTCGGCCACCCTCGCGGCCGGACGGTATACGATCCATGGCCTCTTTTTGACCGTGGTGCCACTGGGTGCGGGCGCCCGGGTCCGCGAGAACATGCCCCCGCTTACCGTCACCCTGACGTCGTAGCCGACCGCTCGCGACAATCCGCTATACTACGGCGGCTTTTCAATGGCAAGCATGGAAAACGACAAGGTCGTCTACCTCACGCAGGAGGGTCTGAACCGACTGCAGGCTGAGCTGGAGGTGCTGCGTTCGAAGCGCCGTCCGGAGGTCGCCGAGCGTATTCGGCAGGCCAAGGAGTTTGGCGACATCAACGAGAACGCCGAATACGACGACGCCAAGAACGAGCAGGGCTTCGTCGAAGGGCGGGTCCTGTTGCTCGAGAAGCTGATCCGCAACGCCAGCATCATCGAGGGCAAGCACCACAAGGGCATCGTGGAAGTCGGCTCCACCGTGAAGGTCCACGGCGAGTACGGGGATGAGGCCTTCACCATCGTCGGGTCGGCGGAAGCCGAACCTGGCAAGGGGCGCATCTCGCTGGAATCGCCGGTCGGGAAGGCGCTGCTCGGTAAGCGTGTCGGCGACGATGTTTCGGTGGTCACGCCGGGCGGCTCCACCAAGATGCTGATCGTCGAAGTCCGATAACGGCCGAGACCGCCGATCTCGTCGTCATCGGCGGCGGCATCATCGGATGCGCCACCGCCCTCTTCGCGGAGCGTGCCGGACTCAAGACTCTCGTCCTGGAGAAACGTCCCGCCCTGGCGACGCTCACCACGCCGGTGGCCACCGGCGCCTTCCGCCTCCAGTTCGACAACCCGGACGAGGTCGAACTGGTCCGTGAAAGCGTTGCCTTCTTCGATGAACTACACGAGCGAGCCGGGCTCGGCCTGCGCCACCAGGGCTACCTGTTCGTCGCCACCACGGACACAGGCGCCCAACGCCAGCGCGACCTGGTGGAGGCGCAGCGCAGCTGGGGCCTGACCGATGTCGAACTGCTGGACGGCGAAGCGGCCCGCCGTCGATTCCCTTATCTCGCGCCCGATATCCGTAATGCCCGGTACCGGGCGGGCGATGGCTGGCTCGAGCCCCGCACGCTGGCGCTGGAGATCGCCCGGGCGAGCGGTGCCCGATTTCGGCTCGGTGTAGCGGTGACCGGCTTCGAGCGCGAGGGCGACCGGGTCATCGGCGTGCAGACCTCCGCCGGACCGATCCATGCGCAGACGGTGGTGATCGCCGCGGGCCCACTTTCTGGTCCACTCGCCACACTTGCCGGCCTCGATCTGCCGCTCAGCACCGTGCGGCGACAGAAGTTGATCGTGCCGGACCTGCCGCTGGTGCCACGCGAGGCGCCGATGACGATCGAGTTCGAGACCGGCGCCCACTGGCGCCCGGCCGGGAGCGGCGTGCACGCGCTATGGACGGCGCCGGGGCCCGCCGAGGCACCGTCGGAAGACGTCCCGACCTCGTCCGAGTTCGCCTTCGGGCTCCTCGACCCCTCCAGTGATCATGCGCTGGCCCGCATCGCGCCCTTCTGGACGAAAGCGTGGGAGTCATCGCGGCTGCAGTGGTGGCTGCAGGCCGGTCAGTACACCTACACGCCGGATCGCCGGCCGCTGCTGGGGCCGACGCCGATAGAAGGACTCGCGGTCAACACCGGCTACAGCGGTCACGGGATCATGGGCAGCATCGGCGGCAGCCGGCGCGCCCTCGATGCCATGCTTGGGAAAGTTTCGCCTGAGAATAATCCGCTTCGACCTGATCGTCAGATGGCCGCTCGCACGTTCGACGTTTTGTAGACTTCCGCGCAATGGACGCCGAGCGAACCGAGCAGGAACTGCAGCGCCGGCAGAAGATGCAGGCGCTTCGCGCGGCGGGCATCGAGCCATTCCAGAGCCGCTTCGACCGCACGCATAGCTCCGCCGAGGCGATCGCGCTGTTCGAGTCAACCGAGAAGACCGCGGGTGCCGAGGCGCGCACCGAGCCGGTGTCACTCGCGGGTCGGTTGGTGGCGAGCCGCGTGATGGGCAAGGCGACCTTCGCCCATATCCAGGACCATGCCGGCCGCATCCAGTTGCACGTCAAGGTGGACAAGCTGGGCGAGGAGCCCTATCGTCGCTTCACCGACCTCGACCTCGGCGACATCATCGGCGTTAGGGGCTCGCTCTTCCGCACCCGCCGCGGCGAGGTGACGGGCGAGGTCGACGACTTCGTGCTGCTCGCCAAGGCGCTGCGCCCCCTGCCGGAGAAGTATCACGGCCTCAAGGACAAGGAAATTCGCTTCCGCCAGCGCTACCTGGACCTGATCGCCAATCCCGAGGTGATGCAGCTGTTTCTGACGCGAAGCCGCGTCGTCGAGGAAACGCGCGTCTTTCTACGCAAGCGCGGCTTCGTCGAGGTGGAGACCCCCGTGCTGCAGACGATGGCCGGCGGCGCGACGGCCAAGCCGTTTATCACGCACCACAATGCCCTGAATCGAGACCTCTATTTGCGAATCGCGCTCGAGCTGTACTTGAAGCGTTTGATCGTCGGCGGGTTCGATCGCGTCTTCGAGATCGGCCGCATCTTTCGCAATGAGGGGATGGATCAGTGGCACAATCCCGAGTTCACGATGCTCGAGCTCTACCAGGCGTACACCGATTGGGAAGGCGTGCTGGAGCTGACCGAATCGCTCGTCGCCCACCTGGTGCGCCAGGTCCACGGCGGGCCGAGCTTCACCTACCAGGGCGAGACGATCGATTGCGCGGAGCCGTTCGCCCGCGTCGAGATGCTGGACGCGGCGAGCCAGGCGGTCGACGAGGACCTCGCCCGCACCGACGTCGATCAGCTCAGATCGATCGTCAAAGCGCAGAAAATCGAGGCGAGGCCGCAGCTCGGATGGGGCGGGCTGGTCAACGAGATCTTCGAGCAGCGCGTCCAGGCGTCGCTGGTGCAGCCGACCTTCGTCATCGGCCACCCGGTGGAGATCTCGCCACTGGCCCGCCGCCGGTCGAAGGACCCGCGCCTGACCGACCGCTTCGAGCTCATCATCGCGCGCGAGGAGATGGCCAATGCCTTCTCCGAGCTGAACGATCCGGACGACCAGCGCGTCCGTTTCGAGGACCAGGCGCGCGCGCGGGTCGCCGGCGAGCAGGAGACGCATCCGATGGATGAGGACTTCCTCACCGCGCTCGAGCACGGGTTCCCACCGACCGGGGGCATGGGTCTCGGCATCGATCGCCTGGTCGCGATCCTGACCGACCAGCCCTCCATCCGCGATGTCATCCTCTTCCCACATATGCGGGCGCAGCATGCTGAGCCTTAGCTTCATCCGCGAGCACCCCGACCTGGTCAAGGAGGGGGCGCGCAAAAAGGGTGAGAAGGCTCCGATCGACGAGATCCTTCGCAAGGACGGCGAACGTCGCGAGGCCCTCGGCAAGCTCGAGCAGATGAAGGCGGAACAGAATCGACGGTCGGCGGCGATGGCGAAGAGCCGCGACCAGGCCGCCATCGACGAAATGCGCCAGCTCAAGGATGAGGTCAAGGTCCTCGAGCAGAAACTGGCGCCGATCGATGCCAGCCTCAACGCGCTACTGCTGGAGGTGCCGAACCTACCGGACCCCTCAGTTCCCGACGGCAAGGGCGCGGAGGACAATCCGACGATCCGCGAGTGGGGCCTCGGCAAGAAGCCTCCCTTCAAGCCGCGATCGCACTACGAGCTCGGCGAGCGCCTGGGCCTGCTCGACTTCGAGCGTGGCGTCAAGGTGGCCACCTCGCGATTCGTCTTTCTCAAGGGAGCCGGTGCCCGACTGGAACGGGCGCTCCTGAATTTCATGATCGACCTCCACATTCGGGAGCACGACTACGTCGAGGTCTTCCCCCCGTTTCTGCTCAATCGCGCGGCCATGACCGGTACCGGGCAGCTGCCCAAGTTCGAGGAGGACGCCTTCCGCATCGAAAAACGCGATCTCTTCCTCGTCCCAACGGCGGAAGTACCGGTGACGAACATGTACGGCGGCGAGGTCCTTGCGCATTCGTTGCTGCCAATCAAGCACGTGGCCTGGTCGACCAACTTTCGCAGCGAGGCCGGCGCGGCGGGCAAGGACACCCGCGGTTACATCCGCATGCATCAGTTCAACAAGGTGGAGATGGTCAAGTTCGTCGAGCCGGAACGGTCGAGCGAGGAGCTCGAACGGCTGGTCCAGGATGCCGAAGACGTGCTTCAACGCCTGGAGATCCCGTACCGACTCATCGTGCTCTGTACCGGTGACATGGGCTTCGGACAGGCAAAGACCTACGACCTCGAGGCCTGGTGTCCGGGAGAGAACCGGTTTCTCGAAGTCTCTTCCTGTTCGAACTACAACGACTTCCAGGCGCGCCGCGCCAACATCCGGTACCGGCGCAAAGACGGCAAGGTCGACTTCGTCCACACGCTGAACGGCTCCGGCCTCGCCCTGCCGCGAACCATGGTGGCGATCATGGAGAACTACCAGCAGGAGGACGGGAGCATCCGGGTGCCGGCCGCACTCCGAACCTATATGGGCGGCCTGGACGTCATCCGATAGGCGGCGGAAAAAGCGGCCGCTCGCGTTGATGCCGGTGATGGCTATCACCGATAGCGAGCAGGGCAGCATCACCGAGGCCGAGTTCGTCAAGGTCACAATGATCACCAGCGATGGTCAGGCGGTTCCCACGCGACCGGTCATCGACGACGAGCATCGGGACGTTGACATCCATCTGCGGCGGCGTTTCATGTCGCTGGCGGTGCAATGCAAAAGCGTGCTGCGGTTGGAAGTCCAGGGACGCCAGCACATGTTGCATATTTCCTTTGGGCTTCGGCCGCCCTTCTTGACGAGTCGCCTGTTCTGGTACTTCTTTGCTCACTTCGACCTGAAAAGCATGACATTCACCGAACCGGTTTTCCTGGTTCCATCAACGTTCGTTCACAAGCAGGGGGGAAGGGGCGCTTTGATGCCTAATGGACGGATTCCGTTCCAGGTAAGGGCTAACCTCGGTCCGAAATCGAAGGACAAATGGACTCCCTACCGGCTCTCTCTGGCAGAGCTGCGTCCCAAGATAGTGGAGATCCTGAAGGCGGCGGGCAGCAAGGACCTTGAACTTGGCCTCGACGCATTGCGAATCGAGCCCGGCGTCGTCCTGCTGACAAAGCGGCGGAAATCGCCCAGAACTCGGCTTCGGCGCGCCGCTTAGCCAGCTCCTTAGCCGAGCCGAAGGAACGGGCGAATCACCGACACGAACGAGTCGGGCTCGCTGAAGTTCGGCGTGTGGGCTCCTTGCGTGATGATCAGCCGCCCATTCGGTAGCAGGCTGGTCAGGTCCTCAACCCAGCGCTGGGACACAATCGGGTCGTGAGCGCCTCTGACGATGAGCACCGGAATTGGCAACCGCGGCAGCTTTTCCTCGATGCGGTCGGCCAGCGCAATCTGCATCGTCTCCCAGCCCCGGTGCAATCCGGTGAGCAAATAGTCGTGCCCGTTTATCAAGTACTCCGGTACCCGTTCTCGCGGCATATCACGAACGAACCGGCCAAACTGCCTGAGAGTTGTGCGAGCGGACCCGTCGATCGTGGGGCCCTGAAGTGCCGCTCGGCGTAGTCGCTTTGGATAACGAACGCCGAATTCCGCGATCACCTGGCAACCGAGCGAATTGCCCACCATGGCCGCGGTCTCGAGGCCGACCGCTGTCATCCACGACGCGAGAACCTCGGCAAGTGCCGGCAAGCTCAGGGCATGGGAAGGCTTGGAGCTATGGCCGAACCCAGGCAGATCGGGGGCGTAGACCCGGAAGGTCTGCGCAAGACGCACCGCTGTCGGGACCATATAGAGACTGGAGGTGCCCAGCCCGTGGACCAGGACAACGGCGCCGGAACCCGTGGCCTCCGAAGACTCCCGGCTGAACACGATATGACCGCCGGCGGGCCTGCGGACATGCGTCAATTTGGCGGCCAAGGGTCGGAATTGACCGTATCATTTGGTGGTCGCCGGAGGGATGGCCGAGTGGTCGATGGCGGTGGTCTTGAAAACCACTAAGGTGCAAGCCTTCGGGGGTTCGAATCCCTCTCCCTCCGCCAGTGTTTGAACTCGAATCGCCCAATGCCCATGTTGGATCTTCTGGCTTTAGGACTTACCTGAACACGTGTTCTGACGGCAACCGTGAGTGCGTCCAGAGCATGGAGACTTCTGGTGAATGAAGGAGGTGATGCAGCAGCACCGAAGCGACCGTGCGCAGCTCTGATCAACCAGCGGGGGAAGGTCCCGCCCGAGGAGGGATCAAGCCACCTCGGTAGCTGGGCGGCCGCCGCCAGGGGAAACCCGACCGGCGAAGCGCCGCGACAAGACCTCTTTGGGAGGTGAGCGAGTCCGCAGTCCGCAGCATTACGCAAAGCCTGCCGCGTCGTCACTGTCAGCCGGGCAACCGGAGCAAGGAGGAGCCGAGCCCCGTCAAATTGGGCGAAGGCCATGGAAGGCGTGAAGATCTTGGTGCAGCGCCGAAGAACCTCCCGGCGTAGAGGGCGCGGAATGTGGACCAGGTTGACCAGGGAACTGGAGAGGCCCTCCCGGGCCCGGTGTCGGACGAGCCGCGCCGGAGCAAGAGCCCGTATAAGTCACAAGCGAAGTCGGGACTCTGCCCGAAGGGCGTCGGAGGGGGTCGTAGTACCGTCGATGGCCGTGCAAGAGAACGCGGCCGGAGGGAAGGACCCCTGCTTCGTGTACGTGTCTGAGGCAGGTAAGCGCGGGTGAATGCCGGTGACGGCTAAGCACACCATGACCAAGGCGCGAGAACTGCAACGGGCGCTCTATGTGGCCGCCAAGCGATCGGCGAGGCGGCGGTTCCACGCGCTCTACGACAAGGTGTACCGCAAGGACATCTTGGCGCGAGCGTGGGCGGAGGTGAAAGCCAACCACGGAGCGGCCGGCGTGGACGGCCAGACCCTGGCTGACATCGAGGCCCGTGGCGTGGACAGCTTCTTGGCGGACCTTGGGACCGAGCTCCAAGCTCGGCGCTACCGACCACAGGCTGTGCGACGCGTCTTGATCCCGAAACCGGGGCGACCGTCGGAACGGCGCCCACTGGGGATTCCGGGGGTGAAGGACCGGGTCGTGCAGCAGGCCACCAAACTGGTCCTGGAGCCGATCTTCGAAGCGGCATTCCGGGACTGCTCCTTTGGCTTTCGGCCTCGGCGCTCCGCGCACCAGGCGCTGGAACGGATCCGAGTGACCGCCAACCGAGGCGCGCTCTGGGTGGTGGATGCGGACGTCCAGTCGTTCTTCGATGAGATCGACCACGATGTCCTACTCCGACTGGTCGCGCGCCGGGTGAGTGATCGCCAGGTTCTAAAGCTGATCAAGGGCTGGCTGCGCGCGGGCGTGATGGAAGAAGGGCAACTGCGCTCGACCCTTGCCGGAACGCCGCAAGGTGGGGTGATCTCTCCGCTCTTAGCCAACATCGTCCTGCACGAGCTCGACCGCGTGTGGGAGCAGCGATGCCGGCAGCTGGGGGTGCTGGTGCGGTATGCGGACGATCTCGTCGTCCTCTGCCGAAGCGAAGCCGCGGCGACCGAGAGTCTGCGACGGCTGGGCCTGGTGCTGGAGCACCTGCACCTGCGGGTGCATCCAACCAAGACCCGAATCGTGGATCTCCGGCAAGGCCGAGCGGGCTTCGACTTCCTGGGCTTCCATCATCGACTGAAGGAGTCCTGGCGCTGGCCGGGCCACTGGTATTTACAGAAGTGGCCCAGCCCTCGGGCGATGCGGGCCATTCGGCAGAAGGTCAAAGCGATCCTGGCACCCCGCTATGTGTTGACCAACAGCATGGCCGACTGCGTCCGGTTCCTCAACCCGGTGCTGCGCGGCTGGGGTCAGTACTTTCGGGTGGGCAATTCCAATCGCCAGTTCCATTTGCTTGACCGTTATGTCACCTTTCGGCTGGCGCGTTTCGATCAAGACAAACGCCAGCGGTCCTACCTCGGCTGGGCGACGCCCTGGCTGATCCAGCGGCTGGCCCGTGCCGGGGTCTATCGCGTCACCGGAACCGTCCGCTATCCGTCGCGCGTGCATGCGACCACGTGAAGCACGTCGGAGAGCCGGGTGCGAGAGAACCGCATGCCCGGTTCGATGGGGGGTGGCTGGAAACGGGCCCGTGCTCGGCACCGCGCCAGCCGCCTACCCTACCGGCAACCGCAGCGAACGCTGGCGAACTTCAGCGAACCATGGCGGACGATGGACACCCGATTCCGATACAGGGCGAACTGTGGCGAACGCTGGCGAACTGAAAAATACGGTTGAAAACCTATAGGAGGGCAAAAGTCGATCCAATTCAGACGGCAAGCCAGCAGATAGCTGAAGACCACCCAGGGTCACGCGATACCACCTCTCGCGCAACGCCAGCAGACGGCCTGCCCAGGGCATCGGCACTCGTCTCCCTGGACGTGCTTCACCGAACAACCGTTCGCCATCCCCCGCCCGGCGCGCGAGCCCCGTCCTATATGTATGTGCCTAAGGGCGCCCTGTTAGAAGGCAACACTCTGAAGCGCGGAGAGGCAAAGCCAGTTGCCCAGGGCCGGACGGAGTTTTGCTGCCCTACAGCCCGGACGGGTGATCGCCGTCGACGGCAAGCGCTTCAAGATCATGCGCGGGGCTGCCTCCTCTCGGTGCAGCAGGAGACCCGAAACGTCACTCCACAGTATGTCGAGGGAGCTGAGACACTGGTCCCCTACAAGGGCCGCGTACAGGAAGTGCTGCAGAGATATTTGGCCGGGTTGCGGAGCAGCATGTCGTACATGAATGCCCGCACCCTCGAGGAATACCGCCGCAACGCGGCATTCATCCACTCCCGTTAGTCAGGTCGTCAGCGGCCGGCCACGCGGCTGGTGCGATCTTGCTATGCCGAAAACGGTCTTCGGGGCAGGGGTGAAATTTTCTGATCAAGATAGCGGCCTCGCCGGGCTGCGGCGGTTGGGCGAAGGTGCAGTAGTGGCAGCGATCGTTGCAGAGCTTGGTCAGCCGGATGAAGACTTTGCGCGAGTAGTCATCCGCGTCTCCTTGGCTTGGCGCCGGAGCAAGGACGAGGTCTGGCAGAGGTCGTCGAGCCGCCTCGGCCACCACTTCGGCCGGGTGGATGGTCTTAAACCTCCTGGTAGAGCGTCCCGCCTGCGTGGCGGAACTCGGCCGCCTTCTCCTTCAGCCCGAGGGCCATCGCGGCCTCGGCCTCCAGGCCTTTCTGGGCGGCGTACTCGCGAATCTGTTGCGTGATCTGCATGCTGCAGAACTTGGGTCCGCACATGGAGCAGAAGTGCGCGGCCTTGGCCGGCTCGGCGGGAAGGGTCGCGTCGTGGTAGGCGACCGCGGTCTGTGGGTCAAGGCTGAGGTTGAACTGGTCCCGCCAGCGGAACTCGAAGCGGGCTCTGGAGATGGCGTCATCCCAGGCTTGCGCGCCCGGGTGACCCTTGGCCAGATCGGCGGCGTGGGCGGCGATCTTGTAGGCGATCACTCCGTCCTTCACGTCCTGCCGGTCCGGCAGTCCCAGGTGCTCCTTGGGCGTGACGTAGCAGAGCATGGCGGTCCCGTACCAGCCGATCATCGCCGCCCCGATGGCGGAGGTGATGTGGTCGTAACCGGGGGCGATATCGGTCGTGAGCGGACCAAGGGTGTAGAAGGGCGCTTCGTGACAGACCTCCATCTGGCGCTCGACGTTCTCCTTGATCTTGTG
Source organism: Candidatus Dormiibacterota bacterium (assembly GCA_036564925.1). Taxonomy (GTDB): domain Bacteria; phylum Chloroflexota; class Dormibacteria; order CF-121; family CF-121; genus JALYYC01. The sequence continues at coordinate 24,373 of DATCOB010000017.1, forward strand.
CATGGGGACGTGGCCGGGCCCCTCGATCATGACCTGGACATCGTGCTTCCACGCGATCTGGGTCAGCTCGCCCAGGGTCGCCAGCTCCGCGAACTGTGCCTCGTCGTTGGCATCCGCGATCGAGCCTGGGCGGAGGCCGTCGCCGAGTGAGAACGAGATGTCGTAGGCGCGCATGATCGCGCAGATCTCCTCAAAGTGCGTGTACAGGAAATTCTCCTGGTGATGGGCCAGGCACCAGGCGGCCATCATCGATCCGCCCCGGGAAACGATTCCGGTCACCCGCTTCGCCGTGAGCGGGACGTAGCGGAGCAGGACGCCGGCGTGGATGGTGAAGTAGTCGACTCCCTGCTCGGCCTGCTCAAGGAGTGTGTCCCGATAGACCTCCCAGCTCAGCTCCTCCGCCCTTCCCCCGACCTTCTCGAGTGCCTGGTAGATGGGGACCGTGCCGACCGGGACGGGTGAGTTGCGGATGATCCACTCGCGGGTCGTGTGGATGTTCTTCCCGGTGGAGAGGTCCATGACCGTATCGGCTCCCCAGCGGGTAGCCCATCCCATCTTCTCCACCTCCTCCTCGATGGTGGAGGTGACCGGGGAGTTCCCGATGTTGGCGTTGATCTTGACCAGGAAACGGCGGCCGATGATCATCGGCTCGCTCTCGGGATGATTGATGTTGGCCGGGATGATGGCGCGGCCGCGCGCCACCTCGGCGCGCACGAACTCGGCATCGAGCCCTTCGCGCAAGGCCACGAATTCCATCTCCGGCGTGATCATCCCCCGCTTCGCATAGTGCATCTGGGTCACCGTCTGGCCTGCGCGGGCGCGCATGGGTGGGCGGATCCGTCCCGGATACGCATTCAAATCCCGGCCACGATGCCCGGTGCGCCCGTCGTCGTTTGGCTGGCCGCCGCGGCCCTCATACTCTTCGACGTCGCCGCGCTCGAGGATCCACGGTCGACGGAGCGCGGCCAGGCCCTGGCGCATATCCACGGTGACCGTGGGGTCGGCGGCGGGTCCACTGGTGTCATACACGCGAACTGGCGCAAGCGTCTCCTCGCTGCTCGCGCCTCTCAGCGGAGTCAGCTGCACCTCTCGCATCGGCACCGTGACATCCCCGCGGGACCCCTGGACGTAGACCTTGCGGCTCGCGGGGAACCACTCCACCGGCTCACTCTCGACGTTGACGATCCGTCTGACCATCGCGCACCTCAATTAGCAGATTGCCCGGGTAAAGCCGGCATATCCAGCGATGGCCTCTCGCCTTCCTACGCCGGCATTACCCGGATCAGGTTCTACCGTCAGCGGCTCACAGCCGCCCTCTCAGCTTGGTCACCCCAAGCCCCGGTTGGGTCGATCTTACTATGGTCGCTCGGCGCGGGCGCGGGCGCGGTCTCGGGCTTCGTTTCCTGAACACGGACTCCGACGATACCCCCAGCAGATTACGACTCGTCATGGCTCTACGGAATCGACCCACGGCACTGGCGTCTCAAGCTGCTCTCGTGCTACCCTCGTGCTGGTCCGCGCGAGAGGAACCGTGTGGCTTCCAACCCGGTTAGCAGGCGCAGACCCGGTGGTATAAACCCCACTGAGGAAATGGCCATTTGGGCCGGTTTTCGTATTCAGCGGCGGATGTCCTGGCTTGAAAACCACTAAGGTGCAAGCCTTCGGGGGTTCGAATCCCTCTCCCTCCGTATTCAGATTTCCGCGCTAGCCGCGGCCAAGCGTCCCATCTGGCCGTCGGTTGACTGGCAACCTGACTGGCAACCGCCCATCGTGGGGGCATCCAGGAGGTGGCATCGATGGGCAAACGTGGACGCGGTTATGGCGCCGTCTATCACCGGCCGGACGGGCGCTGGGAAGGGCAAATTCGTATTCCGGGAGGCGGCCGCCGCTCGTTTTACGCGCGGACCCGTCGGGATGTCATCCGCCGGCTGGCCGAGGCTGGCCCATCCGACCTGGCGAGCATCGGCGGTCGTGGTCTACCGATTGTGGCGCGATACTGGATTCGTGGTGGGCGCGCTCCTGTCCGTGCAGTCGCGGACCTCTTCGGGTTAGTCGCTGCGATCTGCGT
>DATCOB010000018.1:0-25306 GCA_036564925.1 Candidatus Dormiibacterota bacterium
CGCGAAGTGTTGGGGACCGACGTCGGTCCCGCGGAGGATCTGGAATTCTGGCTCGACTTCCTTCGCCAGCTCGTCAGCCGCGGCCTGCGTGGCGTGCGCCTGGTGACCTCGGACTCGCACCTTGGGCTCAAGCAAGCGGTGGCTCAGGTCCTGACTGGCGCCACCTGGCAACGGTGCCGGGTCCACTTCATGCGCAACGCCTTGTCGACCGTGCCGAAGGCCGCCCAGCAGATGGTGGCGGCAACGCTGCGCACCATCTTTGCCCAACCGGATCGCGAGGGTGCCCGGGAGACGATCGTCCGCATCAGCCGCCTCTTCGAGCGGCGCTTCCCCAAACTCGTCGCCGTGCTGCGTGAGGCCGAGGTCGACATCCTCGCTTTCACAGCTTTCCGCTGGAGCATCGTCGGCAGATCTGGTCCACCAATGCGCTCGAGCGGCTCAACCGCGAGGTCGGTCGCCGCTGCGAAGTGGTCGGCATCTTTCCCAACCGGCCGTCGTTGCTGCGGCTGGTGGGCGCCGTGCTGGAGGAGCAGAACGATGAGTGGGCGGTCGGTCGCCGCTACTTCAGTCAGGAATCAATGCACAAACTACTGGAGCCGACTCCCGAGGAGGTGGTGCAAGCGCTGCTCGAGCTGCAGACCGCATAATCACCGTGGAACCGCACGCCGGTTTTTACACCACTTCCCGCGACGTCACCCATGCGTTGCGTCGCCGTCCCAAACGTTCTCACCAGGGCACTCGACCTGAGCCAGGCCGATTTGCAGTTGAGCTCCCTGAAGGACATTCCGCTGCTGGCTCTGATCCAACAACTCATCGGAACGTGAGTACGCCCGGGGAGCCGCGGAGGCACGAAACGACTGCATGCTCCGGAGGCGTGGTTTTAGTTTTGGTTACCGATGTCCTTAGGAGGGCGAGGATCACCTGACCACTCTTGCGGGGTATCACCTGACTCGCTAAAATTAAATTCCCAAAACCGCGCGGTTTCGTATTTACGACGTTGGTTGGAGCGCCTGATTTTGGTCGGCCAGCTCTGGATCAGGTAATCAAAGGTTCGAATCCTTTCGCCCCAGCCATCGCCTTCAAACGACTGCCGATCCGGAACCCATCGCTCGCCGGCGATTTCGGCGTTCAGGGAGGCACCTTGACAGGAAGATCGTCGAGCGGTAATCGCCTGATACGAAATCAGGCGGCAATGAGCGACAGGAACTCCGGCTCGGTGCGCAGGTTCTCGAACAGCCGATCGCGCGCCGCAAGAGAGCCGTAGCGCCAGCCCGCGCCGATCGCGGTGCGCAGCGACCGGCAGGCGGCGCGCGTCTCGCCCCGGATCGCCTCGACTGCGGTGAGGTCGATGTGCGCCATGTAGCCCTCGTCGCCACCCTCGAGGCGCTCGCGGTCGATCTGCTCGCTGTTGCCGAGCTGCTCCTCCGCGCCAACACGATCCGCAGGCCACAGGAGCGCACCGAGAATGGTGCTCGCGAGGAAGCCGCGCGGCCAGTAGCGCTCCTCGGGCTCCGCGAGGGCCTCCCGCGCGTGCCGCGATGCGGTCTCGTCCTCGCCGAGGAAGTGTTCGATGTCGGCAAGCTTGAGTGGATACCGGTCGCCGTCCATGGAGCCCGTCTGGAACCGCCGCAGGTGGGATCGCGCCTCCTCGTCCCTGCCCGCCGCGAGCAGCGACCAGATCACGCCGGCCTGAGCCGAGCTGTGGTCTGGATGGAGCTCGAGCTCCCTCCCGTACCTGCGCTCCGCCTCGCCGTAGTTGCCGAGCGCGAGATTCGCGTTGCCGAGGAAGAAGTGCGCCCACCTGCTCTCAGGGCGCTGCGCAACGGCCGCGTGGAGCCACGGCAGACTTTCTTCGGCTCGACCCGTGAACCAGAGCACCCAGCCGACCCGCTCGCGCGCATCCCCGTCGTTCGCGTCGAGCTGCGCGCGCCGCTGCCAGAGCTGCAACTCCTCACGGTGCCAGCCCTTCATCCGATACGCGCGGCCGAGGGCGAGATAGGCGTCGCCAAGCGTCGGGTCGAGCTCGATCGCCCGCTTCCCCGCCGTCACCGCCGGCTCCAACCACGACCGGCCGCGCTGCAGATCGTAGCGCTGGACATACGCCTTCGCCAGACCCGTGTACGCCGGGGCGAACCCTGCGTCGACGCCGAGGGCGCGCTCGAAGAGCGCAACAGCCCGCTCGTTGCTCTCCGCCGTCTCGTGAGACAGCTCGCTCAGGCCTTCGGCCGTGAGCGCGGCCGCTGTGCCCTGCACGACCACACGCGAAGTCTATTGAGTTTGCATCAGGTCTTGCAATCACGCATGGAAACCGCCAGGAACAGCTGGTCCACCGACCCGGGAAACTCTGCCACAAGGCGGCCCATCTGAGTTGCCAACTCTGACCATTGGCCCAGCCAACACCTTCAATCGAGAGGCCCGGAAACGGCCCGCGCCAGTGGGACGACGCGAGTTGATCAGCGAGTCATTACGCGGATCGCCGGGCTGTTACCGCGATCAGGACGCCGCCCACAATCAGAATTAGGGCTCCAGGAAGGGCGTGATCCGTGGGGATATGGGCCAGGACGCCGTCCGGCGTCATGCCAGTGAAGAAAATGCCCGTCGTGGCGCCCAGCAGTCCGAGGAGCGCAATGCCGAGCCCGACCGCGACGCGCAATCGGACGGATGCCACTGCCTCAGCGGAACCACGCTGGATGGGTCAGGCGCAGGAAGAGATAGGTCAGCGTGACCGCGGCCAGGATGGCGAGGAGCACGATATCCAGCTGCTTCAGAGCGATGGCGCGTTGCCAGGTCCGCTCCTTGCGATACCCGAAACCGCGCAATTCCATGGCCACCGCGATGTCGTTGGCGCGGCGGAGGGCGCGCAGGACGAAGGGCATGATCACGGGCATCAGGCGAATCAACTTGCGTAGCGTGCCACGCAGTTCCATCCCGCGGGCCTGCTGGCTGTCATAGATCTTTCCGAGCTCACGCTCGAGCAGCGGAAACGTCCGCAGGGACAGGCTCACCAGCATGGCGTAGCGATAGTTCACGCGTAGCTTGAGCAGCATAAGCGTGATGTCGGTCGGATCCATCCAGATGAAGGTCAGCAGCGAAGCCAGGACGACGCAATAGATGCGGAGGGCGACCTCCACGCCGACCGGAAGACCCTCCGCATACAGCCGGATGCCCAGGAACTGGGCCATTGGATGAGGGCCCGGATGTAAGAAGAGCTGAATGAACACGATGACCGCAGCCACCGAAAGCATGGCCCGGATCGTCGGCCAGAGATGGCTGAAGGGGACGCGACCCGCCGCGGCCGCCATCCCGATCACGAGCAAATAGACGGCGAGGAGCGCTGGCCGATCGGTGGTGATGCTCACCATGAGCATCACCACCAGCCACGCCACCTTGACCCGCGGATCCAATCGAGAGATGACCGAGTCGCGGTAGGCATAGGTGCTGAGAACCGGCACGACTAGTCGGCCACCCTCGACCGGGCGATCGCCTGTGCGATCAGGTAGGCGAGCACGAGTGCAATCAGGAAGGCGGCGCCGTCAGTCAGGAGCTGGAACTTGAAGGCCAGCGACCAGGGAAGCTGGAAGACGCTGTGCGTGGCCGGGATCATCGGCGCGTATCCCAGCAGGATCGCGGGCGCCAGCAGAACCGCATAGTGGTACCACTTTTTCATGCTCAGCACACGTGAGACCAATACAACGATGACCGGGTAGATGGCGTTGTTGATCAAAAAGGCCCATGCGACCGGCGTGCTACCCGTAATGACCGCGAAGAGGGCGTTCGTCTCACCCGTGATCCATCCCCCCGGGAGCCGGAAGAACAAGCCGGAGAGGACCGAGATCGTTGAGTGGGTGCCGCCGGCAAGGGGGAACCAGGTGCCGCCCGTCAGCGCGGTATCGACGCGTTCCAGGATACCGGCGTTGATGATGGTCATCACGACCCCGAGGATGACGCTGGCCACCAGGGCCTTTGCGTCGAAGCGAAAGATCGTGAGCTGATGGCGGCTGAGTGGCTGCTCTTGAGCCGTGCCTCGCCCTGTCGTCGTTGTCGTTGTCGTTGCCATATTTCAATCACCCCTCCATAAAGTGTTTGCTGGTCGAGCGTCAGGCGCCGATCACGGTCCTTCGATCACCCCCTCAGCCCCGCCAGAATGGCATCGCCGAGTGCCGGGACGTCATTGATCTCGGCCGTCAGTCCGAGCGCCGCCACAAGGTGCATGAACTGGGGAAGGCGTACCCCGGCCGCTGAGACCTCCTCGAAATGCGCCTGGACCGCGGAGGCAGGCAGGTCCAGCTGGATGCGGCCTTTGCGCATCACGAGCACCCGCTCCGCGTACGCGAAGACGAGTTCCAGATCGTGGGTGATGATCACGACCGTTCCCCCGGCTGCCTGGAACTCTTTGAGTAATCCCATGACGTCGGTCGCCTCCTGCCGATCCAGACCGGTGGAGGGTTCGTCGACCACCAGGATCGGCGGGTCGAGCACCCAGGTGGCGGCAAGTGCGAGGCGCTGACGTTGTCCCCGGCTGAGGGTATACGGATGCTCCTGCCGTAGATGATCCAGCTTGAGTCGGCGAAGGATCCCAACAACCTTGCTCTCGATGGCGGCCTTCGGCACCTTCCGGCTGCGCAGCCCGAATGCGACCTCGTCGAAGACCGAGTCGTTGAAGATCTGGTAGTCCGGATCCTGAAACAGGTACCCAACGTGGCGTGACGCCTGGGCCACGCTTAGGGTGGACACATCCGCACCGGCAACCCGGACCGCATCGGGCGGAGGTTTGAGAAGCCCGATCAGGTGCTTGGCCAGGGTGGTCTTGCCGGCGCCGTTCTCACCGATGACGGCCACGAATTCGCCGGCGTCGCAGCGCAGGCTGACGTCGTCGAGGGCGCATACCTTATTTGGATAGAGAAAGGACAGGTTACGGATCTCGATCGCCGGAGCTGCGGGAGCCCGGGGCGGGCGAACGCCGGGGGTGGTCAGAGCCGGCTTAACTGACGGAGGGGTTTGCCGCCGCAGGCCGACCATCTGGCCGGTCACTTCCTCGACCGACACCGGCACGGCACGGGAGTTAAGCCCATGCACCTTCAGGTAGTGGTGGAGTCGGATCGTATCCGGGACGCGGATGCCAAACTGGTCGAGATCATCGTGCGCAAAGAATCGACGCATGGGTTCGTCGCGCACGACAGTGCCCTCCCGCATGACCAACACCCGGCTCGCATACGCGGCGATATCCGCCAGACGATCTTCGGCGACCACGATGGTCGTCCCCGTTTGGTTCAGCCGGTGAAGGTTCTGATACACCTGCCAGCGCCCTTCCGGGTCGAGTTCCGCCGTCGGCTGGTCCAGGATGAGCAGCCGCGGCCGCATCGCAAGGATGCAGCTTATGACCACCCGCTGAGCCTCGCCGCCTGACAGCTGGTCCGATGGCCGGTCGAGGTAATCCTGCATACCGGTGAATGCCAGCGCCTCCGCCATCCGACGCCGGACGTCGTCGAGCGGCAAGCAGAGGTTTTCAGGACCAAAGCTGACGTCCTCGCGGACCGACAGGCTGAAGAGTTGGTTCTCCGGCGCCTGCATCACCAAACCGAGGAGGGCGGCGATCTCCGGCAGGCGAAGCTCCTGGAGCCGGTGGCCGGCGACCCTAATGGCTCCGTTGACTTCCGCCGCGATGGAGTGGGGGATGACGCCCGCCAGGCAGTAGCAGAGCGTTGACTTTCCGCTGGCGGCGGGTCCCGTGATCACCACGAACTCGCCGGGCTGGACGGCCAGGTGGACGTCCCGTAGCGCGTCGCCAGGAGCTGCGTAATAGCGCAGGGAGGTGATGTCAGCCTGGAGCAGCGGGCCACCTCCCTCCATTCCGGTGACTATATACGCGCTCCGCCACCCCGTCTAGGGTCGTTTGGGTCGGTGGTCAGGTCAGAATGACATGCAGGCGGTCCAGGGCTCCGCCGCGCTACTCCCGGACGGGTTGGCCTCCGCTGACCAGAGCCTTCTCCGACTTGGGGTCGAAGAGGTGGATGTGCGTCGTATCGACCGCGATGTCCGCGGTCTGACCCGCTTGAAGATCCTCGCTGCGGGGATCCATCCGTGAGGTGAGCGTCTTGCCGCCGATATTGAGATAGACGAAGTTCTCGCTGCCCATGCTCTCGGTGACCTCGACCTTGGACTTCAGCTTGGGCATGTCTTCCCGGCCCGGGAAGCGAGCGTCCTTCAAATCTTCCGGCCGGATGCCCATCACCACATCCTGTCCGCGCTGCGCCCCCGACTCGGAGAGCAGGCGTTCGGGGATGGGAACCGTAAATCCTTCGCCCTGCAGCGCGGCCTGCCCGTTGCCCCCGACCTTGACCGGCAAAAAGTTCATCGCGGGACTGCCGATAAACCCCGCCACGAACATGTTGATGGGGTGATGGTAGAGGGCCTGGGGCGTGTCCACCTGCTGCACGATGCCGTTGTTCAAGACCACGATTCGGTCGCCCATGGTCATGGCCTCGACCTGGTCATGGGTAACGTAAATAAACGTGGTCTGGAGACGCTGATGCAGCTTGAGGATTTGCACGCGAGTCTGGACCCGCAGCTTGGCGTCGAGGTTGGAAAGGGGCTCGTCCATCAAGAACACCTGCGGTTGGCGGACGATCGCCCGCCCCAGCGCGACGCGCTGCCGCTGGCCGCCGGAGAGCGCCTTGGGTTTCCGATCCAAATAGGGATCGAGCCCCAGGATCTGGGCCGCCTCGCGAACCCGTTTGTCGATCTCGGTTTTCGGCGTCTTGCGCAGCTTCAAGCCGAACGAGAGATTGTCGTACACCGTCATGTGCGGATAGAGTGCGTAGGACTGGAAGACCATGGCGATGTCCCGGTCCTTCGGGGCGACGTCGTTGACGACGCGATCCCCGATGAGCACCTTGCCGTCAGAGATCTCCTCCAGGCCGGCCAGCATCCGCAAGGCGGTGGACTTGCCCGAGCCCGAGGGACCGACCAGGACCACGAACTCCTTGTCTTTGATCTGCACGCTCATGTCGTTGATGACGACATTGCCTGGATAGCGCTTAAACACGTGCTCGTATACGACCCCTGCCATCGTCATCCCAGTCTATCCCCGTCCGCTGTCGACCGTCAAGGTTAGAAATTCTTGGCGGGTTTGACGCCATCGAGGGCGAAGACTAGTATCAGCGGTGATCACGGCGGGGAAGAGCGAATTACTGGGGAGGCGGTGTGAATGAACGGCTCCAGATTGGGGCGTCTGTTTTCGGTAGCGGTCCTCGCGGCATTGCTGGCGGCGTGTGGCCCGGGGGCCGGCACCAGTAGTAGTGGAGGAAAACACCTGCACGTCATCGCCACCTGGGCGGGCGACGAACAGGCGTCGTTCAAGGCGATGGTCAAGCCCTGGGAAGATCGCACCGGTAACAAGGTCGACTACGAGGCGAGCCGTGACCTCAATGCCCTCCTGACCACTCGCGTGCAGGCGGGCACGCCGCCCGACCTTGCCGGCCTGCCGGGACCGGGCCAGATGGCGGAGTTCGCCAAGGGTGGCAAGCTGGTATCGCTGGACGGCGTCGTCGACAAGAACAAGATGAACGACGAGTACGGCCAGAACTGGGTCAAGCTCGGCACGGTCAACGGTAAGTTGGTCGGCATCTTCATCAAGACCTCGATCAAGGGCCTGATCTTCTACGATCCAAAAACGGCCTCCTCCGCGGGCGTCGATTTCACCACCCCACCCAAGACCTGGGACGAGATGATGACCGACGCCAACAAGATTGCGTCCTCGACGCACAAGACACCCTGGTGTATCGGGGTCGAGAGTGGCGCGGCGTCGGGCTGGCCCGGCACCGACTGGATCAAGGACTTCTTCCTGCGCCAGGCGGGTCCGGCGAAATACGAGCAGTGGGGTGCCGGGCAGGAGCCCTGGAACTCTCCCGAGATGAAGACGGCATGGCAATCGTTCGGTGCCGTGGTGAACAGCTCGAAGCTGACCTACGGTGGCAAGAACTACGTGCTCTCCACGAACTTCGGCACGGCGTTCGACCCGATGTTCCAGAGCCCGCCGGGGTGCTACCTGCATCACCAGGCGTCCTTCATCACCAGCTTCTTCACGCATGACTTCCCGAACCTGCAGCCGGTGCAGGACTTCAACTTCTTCGGGTTCCCGGACATCAACTCGCAGTACAGCGGCGCCCAGGTGGTCGCCGGTGACCTGTTCGGGATGTTCAAGGACTCGCCGGAAGCCCGCGACCTGATCAAGTACCTGACCACCGCGGAGGCGCAGCAGATCTGGGTCAAGCGTGGCGGCGCGGTCTCGCCGAACAAAAAGGTGAACCTGGATGCCTACCCCGATCCGCTCTCGAAGCAGGCAGCCAAGCTGCTGCTCGCCGCGAACCCGCCCGAATTCGATGCCGGCGATCTGCAGACCAATGCCCTGCAGACCGCGTTCTTCGCCGGCGTCGTGGCGTATATCTCCAACCCCGGGCAGTTGGATTCGATCCTCAACGACCTCGAGAAGAAACGGAACGGTGGTTGATTCGTAGCGAGTAGGTAGGAGCGAGAGCCGCCGTGGACATTCTTCGGATCACGTTCTTGCTGGGCGCCGTGATTGGCGTCCCGGCGGTTCTCATCGCCTACATCGTCGGGGCAGATCGGGTCATTCGGCTGCTCCCGGCAAAACTCCAACCCGCCTTTCGGCCCTGGATCTGGGTAGGCCCGGCGTTGATCCTGGTCGGGCTCTTCCTCGTCTATCCCGTCGTCGCCACACTCTGGATCAGCCTGCTTTCCACCGACGGCCACCATTTCGTTGGGCTCGGGAATTACGGGACCGTTCTGAGCGATAACTCCGTCATCATCGCGATCCGCAACAACATCTATTGGCTGGTCCTCTACACCGGGCTGGTCCTGGTGTTCGGGCTGATCCTTGCCGTGCTGGCCGACCGGGTGCCATACGAGGGCCCTGTCAAGTCGCTGATCTTCATGCCGATGGCCATCTCCTTCGTCGCGGCCGGGGTCATCTGGAAGTTCATGTACTCGTACCAGCCGGCCATCGCGACCCAAACGGGGACGCTCAATGCGGTCGTGACATCGGTCTTCCGCCAGCAACCGATCGCGTGGTTGATCGACCACCGAACGAACAACCTGGCGCTGATCATCGCTGCGGCGTGGATCTGGACCGGATTCGCCATGGTCATCACATCCGCCGCATTGAAAGGGATCCCGGGGGAGTTGCTGGAGGCCGCGCGTGTCGATGGGGCGACTGAGACCCAGGTCTTCTTCCGCATGATCGTGCCGCTCCTTGCCCCGACCCTTACGGTGATCGGGACGACGCTGGTCATCTTTGCGCTGAAGGCCTTCGACATCGTCTACGTGATGACCAACGGAAACTACGACACCGACGTCATGGCGCGACGGATGTACGGCGAGCTCTTCAACTACGGCTTCCGCGTGGGGCGCGCCAGTGCGATCGCGGTGCTCCTCCTGATTGCCGTTATCCCCGTGTTGATCTTCAACCTGCGCCGGTTCCAGTTCCAGGAGGCGATTCGATGAGTGTTGCGCCGGTCGCCGCCCCAGCTGCCGCTCCCACGCCGCTGATCGCCGAACGCGGGGAACCGCGCCGTCCGTTCACGCTCGGGTCGGTGCCGCTCCACCTGGTCTTGATCCTGCTGACCGTGATCTGGGTCGTGCCGACCCTGGGCCTGCTCGTGAGCTCGTTCCGACCTGGATTCCTGACCGCCCGCACCGGGTGGTGGACGGCCTTTGCGCCGCCCTTTCAGTTCACGCTGCAGAACTATCGCGACGTCCTCGATAGCTACAACCTGCTCGGCAGCTTCGTCAACAGTCTGACCATCGCCATCCCCGCGACCGTCATCCCGATCGCGATCGCGGCGTTCGCCGCGTATGCCTTCGCCTGGATGAAGTTCCCGGCCCGCAACATCCTGTTTCTCGCCCTGATCGGCCTGCTGGCGGTGCCCTTGCAGGTGACGCTCATCCCCGTGCTGTCCATGTTCAAGACCTTTGGGCTGAACGGCACCTTCCTCGGGATCTGGCTCGCGCACACCGGCTATGGGCTTCCCTTTTCGATTTACCTGCTGAGGAATTTCTTTGGCGCGCTGCCCAACGATCTCTTCGAATCGGCCGCCATTGACGGCGCCGGTCCGCTCACGATGTTCTTCCGGCTCGTCCTTCCTCTCTCGGTGCCGGCGCTCGCGTCGCTGGCCATCTTCCAGTTCCTCTGGACCTGGAATGATCTGCTCGTCGCCCTCGTCTACCTCGGGGGCGATCCATCGGTGGCCCCCATGACCGTCACCATCGCCAACCTGGTCAACTCCCTCGGTCAGGGCTACGAGTTGCTGACGGCCGCGGCGTTCCTGTCGATGGCCCTACCGTTGATCGTCTTCCTCGCCTTGCAGCGCTACTTCGTCCGCGGCATGACGGCGGGCGCCGTCAAGGGGTAAGCCGCTACCGCCGGGTCAGCACCGTCGCCACCAACGCCATCACGAAGAGCATCGGGAGACTGATGATCCCGATGGCGATCAGGAGGAGCGGGTTGTCCGTGGCCGTCTCAGGGGGAACCGTGAGGGCCGGTTGCGGCTGGGGCGTGCTGCCCAGAACGAGGGCCTGGGCTGACCCAGCAGGGCTCGCTGCCGCCGACCCGGTCGGCGGGGAGGCTGCCACCGCGCTGACCGCACCCGTGATCGGCAGCTCGGCCGACGGGGCTGGGGCGGCAGGGATCGTTGGTGGTGTGGTCACGATTGGCGTCGGCGTCGGCGCTGGGGGCGGGGCCGGTGGCACCGTTGGGGGTGGGGTCGGAATTGGAGTCGAGGTGGGCGTCGGTTGGAATGTGGGGCTCGGCGTTGGTGTCGGGGTCGGCCTGGCCCGCTTCATTGGCGCGGCGGCCGAGGCGTCGGCCGGTCGCGCGGCGATCGCGCCCAGGCTGATCGTGGCCGCCATCAGCAACAGCGCCCCGCCGACGGTGCGCCGGTATGCGCGGTTGACGGCCAGCGTCTCTCCCACCTCCCCGACCCTTCCTGCCGGGTAAGCATAACCATCGCTGCCTGAAGAAGCGGCGGCCGAATGGCGGCTGCGCATCCGCCAGGCGGCCTACCATTAACGACATGCCTGCCTCGCCGCGCGTCGCGGTCGTCACCGGGGCCAGTGCCGGGATCGGCGAGGCAACGGCGCGGGCCCTCGCCGCGGCGGGCTTTCGCCTGGTCGTGGGTGCCCGCCGGGCGGAGCGGCTGGCCGCCCTGGCCTCGGAGATCGACGCGCGCGCCCTGCCACTGGATGTGACCGACCCGCGCAGCATTGACGCCTTCGTGCGGGCTCTCGAGGCCGAGTACTCGCAGATCGAGATCCTGGTCAACAACGCCGGGCTGGCGGCGGGGTTGGGGCCGGTGGCGGACGGTGATGACCAGGATTGGTCCCAGATGCTGCAGGTAAACGTCCTGGGCCTGCTCCGCATGACCCGCGCCTGCCTTCCGCTGCTTCGGAAAGCCGCGCGAGCCCACATCGTCAACCTGGGCTCGGTGGCGGGCTTCGAGGTGTACGCGGGGGGTGTCGGCTACACGGCCAGCAAGCACGCGGTCCGGGCCATCTCCAGGACGCTGCGGCTCGAGCTGATGGGCGAGCCGATCCGGGTGACCGAGGTCGCCCCCGGTCTCGTTGAAACGGAGTTCAGCCTGGTCCGCTTCAAGGGCGACCGGGAGCGTGCGGCCGGCCCCTACAAGGGCATCCAGCCGTTGAGTGGCGCCGACGTGGCTGACTGCATTGTCTGGGCGGTCACCCGCCCTCCCCACGTCAATATCGACGAGCTGGTGGTTCGGCCGATCGCCCAGGCGACGGCCAGGGACGTGGCCCGGTCGACCTGACGCCCGTTGCGAGCCTTATCCACAAGGCTATCCACATATACACATGGCGTCGGTCGCGTTCCGTGGGACCAAAAATCAAGAATGAATTGACGCGCGCATAGGCAACTGATATGATACAAACGGTATCAACTTACTCATAAACCAAAGATACCGGGAGGTAATTCATGGCAGTCGTTCACGAGCATGACGATGGCGACGGCGGCTCCAGTGCGGCGGTTGTGGCGATCTTCCTGATCGCCCTGATCGTGATTCTGGCCATTCTTTTCTACGGCTTTGCGGTGGCGCACTGGTTCGGGGTCGGCGGCGTGACCAATATCAACGTGGGGAGCGGTGGGGCTTCGGCCTCGAGCGCCGCAACCGCGGCGGCGTCGGCGTCGGTGTCGGCTTCGAGCAGCCCGTAGTCGATCGGCATCAGCAAATAAAAAAGACCGGCGACTACGCCGGTCTTTTTTTGATGGCTCGAACTTAGTTGGTGAAGTCTTCGACCATGTAAACGCGTGAGCCCGTGGTCACCATGCCGACGCCGATGTGACCATAGTGTGCGTTCAGGATGTTGGCGCGATGCTCGGGCGAGTTCATCCACCAGGTGTTGAAGTAGGTCGCCAGGCTACCGGCCGGCTGACCCGACTCCCAGATGATGTTCTCTCCCGCCCAGCTGTAGCCGACGCCGTTGGCACGCAGCAGCTCGACGACCGCCAGCGTGGAATCGCCCGGCCGGTAGTGCGCGAAGTAACCGTTGGTGGCCATGTCCTGGCCTCGGGCGGTCGCGATCCGATCAAGGGCGGCGGACTCCGCAAGCGCGGGCAGTCCGGCAGCGCCCCGCTCCTGGTTCACCAGGGCGATCTCCTGTCCGACGTAGCCCCCGGAGACGACGCCGGTGGGCCGAGGCGCCGGGGCCGCGGGTTGCGGCCGGGCCGCCACCGGTCGGACGACCGCGTGGCGGACGACGTGGTGCCGGGTCACGGGGTGCCAGGCAACCCGAATACGAATGCAGTGGCGGACGTGATGGCGGACGGCGCAGCGCCAGACCAGGTGGGTCCGGCTGCCGGCCGCGGCGGCCTCCACCGGCGCGGTGCTCAGTGCCAGGCCCGCCGTGATGACCAGCGCCACCACCAGCGAACCAAAGCGTGTCGCGAATTGTGAATGCATGCGATCCTCCTCCTACGAGTGCTGCGCGTACAACCAGCCGCGGCGGGCGTGGTTTGCGCGGCCCACGGGCTGCGCTCCGCTTTGCGACATCTCCGTTCCCCGTGGGCCCGCCCGTTGGGCCGGTCGTTCGAGGGGAAGCCGCGATCGTGTAACGGCTCGCCAAAGCGGCCGCACGACCGCCGGCGATGTGCTCGGGTAGCCTCAAGCCATGTCGCATGGCTGCAGCCTGGTCGTCCTGGTCGGCGGGCGTAGCCGCCGCATGGGCCAGGACAAGGCCGGCCTTTCGGTGGGGGAGGCGACGCTCCTCGAGCACATCGTGCGCCGGCTGGCGCCGGTGGTCGACGAGGTGATCATTGCCGGCGGCGCGCCCGTGGATCGCACCGCCGCGCGGGTGGTCGCGGACCGATATCCGGGCGCCGGTCCACTGGCCGGCATGCATGCCGGATTGCGGGCGGCCACGGCGGCGCATGCCTGGGTGGTCGCCTGCGACCTACCCGATATCGAACCCGCCCTTGGATCCCTGCTTCTGCGGCACGCCGCCGGGGTGGATGCGGTGGTGCCCCGCGTCGACGGGAAGCCCCAGGGCCTCTGCGCGATCTATGACGTTCGGCTGGTGAGTCGCATCGAGCGACTGCTCGACCTGGGCGAGCGCCGCGTCGCGGGCCTGCTGGCCGCGTCCTCGGTGCGGTACCTGGAATCGGCCGATCTCGGCGAGGTCGACCCGGCATTGCGGTCCTTCCGCAACCTCAACACGCCGGCCGACTACGCGGCCTGGCTTAGCTCGAGATCCGCGTCAGGCTGATCCGGTCGATTTGCTCGGCCAGAACCGCCGGGTCGGTGGTGGGCGCCCGGCAGACGAGGCCTTCGCAGAGGTAGGCGGTGGGGCGGCCGCCCAGCGCGGGGCGATCGCGCAGCAAGGGGATCGACAGCGGCGTCGCCGGGTTCCCTCCGGCGACCACGCGATTGGGGAGGTAGCGAGACCGAAGGACTTCGGTAAAGGCACGAAGGCCACCGTCGTGGCGCCCGTCGCTTACCAGGGCCAGTTCGATCGGTTTGGCCAGGTGAAAATCGAGGGCGGCCAGCAGCCGGCCAAAGGCCAGCGGCGACTTGGCGGCGGTGGGCGCCACGCGTTCGAGAACGCGACGGCCGCGCTCGATCCACGGCTCTTCGCCGAGCAGGGCGCCGGCCCGCAGGAGGACGTCGGCCGCCATCGAGGTGCCGGACGGGATCGCGTTGTCGGTGACGTCCTGCGGTCGGACCACCAGCCGCTCGTGGTCGGCCGCGGTATCGAAGAACGCGTCCTCGCTGCGGTCCCAGAAGGCGACCAGCATCTCCTCGACGAGGGGGCGGAGTTCCTCCAGCCAGGCCGCGTCCAGGGTCAGTTCGTACAGGCTCAGGACCCCGTCAGCGACCGCGGCCTGGTCTTCGAGATAGCCGGGCAAGGTGGCGCGGCCATCCTTGTAGCTGCGCAGGATGCGGCGGCCGGACCGCATTCGGGTGAGGAGGAAGCGTGCGTTCGTCTCGGCCATCGTGGCGAGGTCATCACGGTCGAGGACCCGCGCCGCGTCGGCCACCGCCCGGAGCATCAGGCCGTTCCAGCCGGCCAGCACCTTCTCGTCACGGTGCGGACGGACCCGTTGCGCCCGATGGGCCAGCATCGGGGCGCGCGCGGCGTCGAGGACGGCCGAGGCATCGGGCCGCACGCGATGGAGGATGCTGCGTCCCTCGAAATTCCCATCGGCGGTCACATCGAGGGCCTCCGCCACTCGGGCGGCGTCGTTCGCGCCCAGAGCTGACTGCAATTGGGCCGGGGTCCAGACATAGAAGCGGCCCTCCTCGCCCTCGCTGTCGGCGTCGAGGCTGGAATAGAAGCCGCCGTCGGGCGACGTCATCTCCGCAGCGACAAAGGCGAGGGTTTCCTCCACGACTCGCAGGAACGGCTGGTTGCCGGTCCGTTGCCAGGCGTCGAGATAACAGCGAGCCAGGAGGGCGTTGTCGTACAACATCTTTTCGAAATGAGGGACGAGCCAGTGCGCGTCGACCGCATAGCGATGAAATCCACCGCGCAGCTGGTCATAGATGCCACCCTCGGCCATCGCCGTCAGCGTCTTCATCGCCATCTCGAGGGCGAGCGGCTGTCCGGTCCGGACACTGGTCCGCAGGAGGAAGTCGATGAGCATCGGCTGCGGAAACTTTGGGGCCCCGCCGAAACCGGCGTGCACCGGATCATGATCCCGGGCCAGGCGTTCGTACGCCTCATCGAGCAGCGCCCCGGTCAGGGTCTGCGGCGGCGCGGATGGTGCCGGTCGCGCAAGAAACTCCCGAATCTGCGCCGCGGTTTGCAGGACCTCAGCCTTCCGCAGCGTGTAGGCTTCGGCGACCGCCGTCAGCACCCGGCGGAACGATGGCATGCCGAAGCGCTCGGTGGGCGGGAAATAGGTCCCGCCAAAGAAGGGCGTGCCATCCGGTAATAGGAAGACGGTCATCGGCCAGCCGCCCGAGCCCGTCATCCCCTGGACCGCCCGCATGTAGACCTGGTCGAGGTCCGGCCGCTCCTCGCGATCAACCTTGATGCAGATGAATGAGCGATTCATCTGTGCCGCCACCTCGGCGTCTTCGAATGACTCGCGCGCCATCACGTGACACCAGTGGCAGGCGCTATAGCCGATGCTCAACAGGATTGGCCGGTTCTCGGTGCGGGCCCGGGCGAGCGCCTCCGGCCCCCAGGGGTACCAGTCCACGGGATTGGTCGCATGTTCGAGGAGGTACGGGCTCGTTTCACCGGCGAGCCGGTTGCTCATCAGCTCAGCATAATCAGCGCCCCCGCGGGCATAGGCCCCACGTTCTGTCGCGCCCTGGCCCTCCGCTGGATGGATGTGTCAATGGGCCAAACGGCCTACCGGGTCGAAATGCTCGGGCCCTAGCATGCTTGCCATGGTCAACTCGACGGCCGCCGCGCTGCGGCAGAAGGCGGTCTCCGCCGGCACCGTCTTGCTCATCGGCTGCGGGCTGGGCCTGTACCAGGTGACCTCGCTGGTCCTCGCCTCACCGCACGGTCACCAAATTTATCTCTCGCTCGGCATCCCGACGGTGGACGGCGAGGAACTCGCGGCGCCGCTCGAAAGCGATGTCCACGCGGTCGTCGGTGAGCGTTCCGTCGTCGCGCACAGGGAGGCCACGACCAAATCGGTGGTGCATCGCCAGGCCGCGCTCGACGGTCGGACCATTGCGGTTGCGGCGCCGGCACCGGCGAGTGTGGCGCTCGTCGCGCCCGCGGCGGTACCGGTCGTCGCTCCGGTCTCGGCGCCGGCCGGCCACGCTGACCGTGACCACGGCCTGGAGCGTCACAACCCCGGTCGCAACGGCCAGCAGTAACTATCATGACCCCGATGTCCGGGGTCCTCGATTGGCTCCTCGTTGGTGACGCCGCGCTCGAGGAATCGGATGGCGCGCCGGGCACGATCCTGGCCGGTGGCGCGGCGCGGCTCGCGCTCCACGCCGCAGCCCTCGGCGCCCACGCGGCGCTGGTTGCGAAAGTGGGTGATGACGAGGCCGGTCGTCGGGTGCGCGAGATCCTCGCGCGCCACAAACTCGATCTCCGGTGGCTCAAGATCGCGCCGGGCCTCGGGACGACGGTCTGGCACGAGCCGGCCGGCCACCCCGAGCGTCGCTCGGTGACGCGGGGGGCGGACCTGGCCCTCCGGCTCGATGAGATTCCTTCTGCCCTCGCCGCGCCGGCGCCGCTCACCGTCGTGTCGGGCTACAGCCTCTGCGTGGAGCCCGCCCGCTCGGCGGCGATGGGCGCCCTTGCGGCGGCGCGCCGCCGTCATAGCCGCTCCGCGCTGCTCCTCGAGGCGGACCGCCTTTTCGGGACCAATGCGCACATGACGCGGCGGGTGCTCGAGCCGGCCCTGGCCCTGGCCGACAGCGTCGCGCTATCGAGCGCCGACGTCGCCGCGCTCTTCGGTGCGCGCGTGCCTGGGCGGGACGCATTGCGCCAACTGCTCAGGTTCGGTCCGAAGACGATCTATCTCACCGAGTCCGATGGGGGTGTGCTCCTCCAGGAAGGGGGCCGGCTGCACCGGTGTCCCGCGGACGACCCACATCCGCCCAGGGACCTCTACGCGGGCCCGGCGGCGTTCTGGGTCGGCCTGGCCCGGGCGGTCCCCGCTCGCAAGGCCGCCGTCGCGGCCGTTCACTACGCGCAGAGTGTGCGACGCGCCGGAACGCCCAATCGAGCGGCGCACCTGTAACGTCCGGATAGCGCCTCCGGTTCAGCTAAGCGACGGCCAGTCGGTGCGATCGACGGCCGCCGTTACCCTCTCATGGGCGATCGCTGGCGCGCCTGGCTCCTCGCGCTGGCGGCCTGTGCGGTCCTCCTGCCGGCGGCTTCCGTGCGGGCCCCGCGCCCTGAGCCGGCGATGACGGTGTCGTTTGTTGTCGACAGCCTCCCAGCGGTTGCCGCTAGCCCTTCGCCAGCGCTGAAAGATGCGGCTGGATCCGCGACCATGGGATCGGATGGGTCGGAATCCCGGCCTGGCTCAGGTAGCGGTCGCGCAGCCCGCTGACGTCGGGATATCCGTGTACGTAATAGATGGTGCGGATTCCCGCGCTGATCAGGAGCTTGACGCATTCGATGCAGGGAAAGTTCGTGCAAAAGATGTCCGCGCCCGCCGTCGACGAGCCGCGGTAGGCGCTCTGGGCCAGCGCGTTCGCCTCCCCGTGGGCGCAATACTTCAGCGAGAGGTCGGCCCCGCTGACCCCGCCGACGCACGGGCAGGGGCGCGGAAACTCGTCGGGATGCCAGGTGCCCTTCGGCGTCCCGTTGTAGCCGGTCGCGATCACATGGCCTTCCCGGACAATGACGCAGCCGACGCGCCGGCTGAGACACGTGGAGCGCAGCGCCGCGGCAAAGGCGAGGATCATCGCGTAGGACGCTTTGTCGGGGCGTCCTTGCTGGCCCGCGACATGGGGTTCCGACGTTTCGGCATTGGGAGCGGCACGGCGGGCGCGGCGCGCCGCCGGCCGGGATGGCCGCGTGGTCACGCAAGGATGTTAGCGCGAGCGGTTTCCCCGCTTCGCGCGAGGAGGGCCGGCGAGGGGTTCCGTTAGCTCGCTTTCAGGATCCGGGTGATCGTCGTCCCACAGTGGGCGCAGGTGCCGATCCGCGCCCAGTGCCCGGACCGCAATGCCGAGGTGGTGGCACGGAGGTCAACGGCGCAATGGCACTGGTAGCAGAAGGTCAGCTGGGCCGGGGTGCGCGACGCGTGGACGATCGCCGGATTGGTGAAGCGCAGCGAGAGGATGTTGCCTGGCTCGTGCATGGCTCTACTCTCCGTAACGCGGCGGGTACGCCACCCTGTTCGGGGTTGGCGGCGACGATCGCGTAACGCTTTCCGATCCTTGCGAAAGCCCTTTCTGCGGGTGTCGCTTGACGAGGCCCGGGCGCCCCGCGCCTAATATGCGAGGAGGCCAGGCAGGGGGCAACATCCCGGCCTGGATCGGCAGATGAACCAATCCGGCGACCCCCCGGCGTCCACGCGGTCAGGCGCCCGGCGCGGTCGCTGGATCGTGCTCGCGGCCACGGTGGTCGTTCTGGCTGTGATCGGTGGCGCCCTCGTGTACCTGGCGCCGGTGCTGGCCCTGCTCAACAATCACGACCAGGCGAGTGCCAGCCAGGGTGCGCCGACGCCGGCGGCGACGCCGCCACCGCTGCAGTCGAACCAGCCGATCAACATCCTGTTGCTGGGCAGTGACAACGATCAGAAATTCCAGCCGGATGCGGTCCTATCCCAGACGATGATCGTGGCGTCGGTCGATCCCGCCCGCCACCAGGTCACCCTCTTATCGATTCCTCGGGACCTGTGGGTGCCGATCCCCGGCCATGGCGACGCAAAGATCGACCTCGCCTACAAGCTCGGCGGGGCGGCCCTCGCCCGGGCGACGGTCGAGCAACGCTTCAAGATTCCCATCCATTACTACGCCTGGGTCGGGCTCAGCGGGCTCGTCCGGGTGATCGACCGGCTGGGTGGCGTCGACGTGGACGTGCTGCACCCGGTGCTCGACGACAACTACCCGGATGATTTCAGCGGCAGCGGTTACGGAACTGAACGCGTCTACCTGGCGGCCGGCCCCCAGCACCTCGATGGCCGTCACGCGCTTCAGTATGTGCGGTCGCGGCACGGAGATTTGCTCAGTGACTTCGGCCGCTCCGTACGGCAGCAACAGGTGCTCCTGACGTTGCAGCAGCGCACCGCCGGGATGAACCTGGTGGCGTCCCTGCCCGATTTCGCCCGAGACCTGAATGGCCACGTCAAGACCGACCTCAATCTTGTGCGGCTGAGCCAGCTCGGGCTGTTCGTTCGCGGGCTGCATGCCGGGGATGTCCACCAGGCGTTCATCTATCCCTACGTCCACGATGCGGTTGCACCGGACGGTGAGGCCATCCTGGTCGCGGATTGGCCGGCGGTGACCAGGTATCTGCGCGACCTGTTCGGGACGAACCTGCTGCCATGAGACGCACAGGGGTCGTGGTGGCGCTCTCCCTTACCGCTCTGCTCAGCGCGTGCACGTCCGGGTCCGCTCCGGCCGCCCGCGATCCCGGCAAGGTGCTGCCCGTCAAACATTTTTCGGTGCCCGGTCGCCTGTACGCCACCAAGGGTCGGACGCTGTACCGGTTTGCCGGGACGGAGGTCACCCCGATGCTGGGCTCGGTCAGGGTCAAGGATCCGGCCGTCACCCTGGACGGGGCCCGGATCGCCTACGCGCAGCTGCAGGGACAGAGCTCGACCATCGTGATCAGCCAGGCGGGGGGGCAGGAACCGCAGCCGATCACGGCCGGCTCAGCACCCGAGGGCGCGCTCTGGGCCTTCGCGCCGGCGTTCGCCACCGACGGGCGGACCCTCGCCTACCTGACCGACCGGGGGAAGCTGCACTCCGATCCCCAGCATCTGCAGCCCAATGACCTCGCTGTCTGGCAATACGACATCGTTCGGCACCAGTCCCAACGACTCGTCGCGCCGGTCCCGTACACCGGCGGCGACAGCGACCCGACCTTCAGGCCAGGCGCCACCGACCAGCTCGTCTACACGACCTTCCTGTATGACGGCGATCCGCTGCAGGCCGTCGCGCGATTGACGTGGCTGGCGCGCACCGGTCAAAGCGTCTTTCTGTCGCCCACGGTCGCCCGGAATTTCCAGCCCGCTTTCTCGCCCGACGGCCGCCTGCTGGCGTACATCCACGCCGGTCAGGGTTCGGATGAGCTCGATGTCGCGCCGTTGGCGCCGGCGTACAGCGCCGAGCCGCATCCATTTGCGACCGAGGCGGGCGTGCTGATCCAAAGTGGCATCGTGGCCCAGCCGGTGTGGGCGCCGGACGGGAGCGCCCTCGCCTTCCTCATGCTCGTCAATGGCAGCTTCGACCTGTATGTGCTGCCCGTCACCACCGACGGCCCGATCCGAGCCACGGGTCCGCCGGTGGCGATCACGCACGGCAGCTTCTTAGACGCCGATTCGAGACTCGCCTGGTCCCCGTAGGGATCGGCGAGGCCGCTGAAAGTTAGGCTCGTGTCGGCGCGCCAGACGCATGGGCCACGCGGGTTTCCTGGGGACCGCCGGCCTTCTTCCAGATCTCATCGACCTGGTCGATCAGCTCGAGCCATTTCTGGGCCTCGGCCTTATCCATCGACGCCTTGACCTTCGATCCCTGGCTGACCGCCTGCTTCAGGGCATCCTTGAGCTGGGGGAACTTCTGGTCATGCTTCTCCGGCTTGTACCAGTCACTCCAGAGCACGTCGAGGTGGTGCTTGGCCAGATCGGCGCGCTGTTCCTTGATCTGGACGGCTCGCTGCCGGAAGACCTCGTCCTTGGAATCGGCGTACTTCTCCGTGATCTTGAAGCACGACTCAGCCTCGATGCGAGCCTGCTCCGGGTCGTAGATGCCGCAGGGGAGGTCGCAATGCGCCTCGGCGGTGCGCGAGGGACGGATCCATTCCATCAAAATCATGGTGTCAAGTCCTCCTTAAGGGTGTGAACGGCTGCTCCTGAAAACAGTCTACCCGCTGCGCGTGATCGGCGAGAGTATGCAACCGCTTCTGCGTCACGGCGCACTCGTGGCGGTCACCGCCGTGGCTCCGACGACGCCTCTGCGGGCGGGCGATGTGGTGGTGGCGCGCCGCCCCGACCGCCCCGAGATCGACATGGTCAAGCGGGTTCAGTCGATCGACGCGAGCGGCGCGCTTTTTCTGGTGGGCGACAACCCCGCGGCGAGCACCGACTCGCGGACCTTCGGCCCGGTCCCCCGCGACCTGGTGCTGGCCCGCGTTCGCTGGCGATACTGGCCGCTGCCCCCGCGTCGCTGTTAGTTGGGTGACGGCCCGGTGAGGGTCTGCGCGGCGCGCTGGAGTCGGGCGAGGACCCGGTCCTTGCCCAGGCGGCCCATCGATTCGATCAGTGGCGGGGTGACGGTTCGACCCGTGATCGCGACCCGCAGGGTCATGAACAGATCGCGAGCGGGCCATCCACACTGGTCGGCCACCGAACGCAACACCGGCTCGATGGTCTCGAGCGTCCAGTCGGACAGCCCACGGAGCGCCGCCGCGGCCGCAGTAAGGGCCGCTGTCGTGCCGGCGGCATCCCGGCCCTTGGGCACGAGCTGGGGCAGCTGGACCTGTTCCGGTTCCTGAAAGAAGAAGCGCAGCATCTCGCGCGCCTCGTTCAAGGTGCGAAGGCGTTCCTGAACCAGCGGGATCAGGGGTTCGATCGACTCGACCGCGATACCGGGCATCAGCGGCGCGATCCGTTTGGCCAGCTCGGCCACGGGCAGGCGGCGGATGAACTGGCCGTTGAGCCAATCCAGGCGCTCCAGGTTGGCCATCGCCGGACTGGGCTGGATCTTGTCGATGGCGAACCTGGCGATCAGCTCGTCGATGGTGAGGATGTCCTCGGTGGTGCCCGGCGACCAGCCGAGGAACGCGATGAAGTTCACCACCGCCTCGGGGAGGTAGCCCGCTTCGCGGTATTCCAGGACGTCCCTGGCGCCGTGCCGTTTGGCCAGCGGCTTCTTGTCCGGTCCGAGCACGAGGGGAAGGTGGGCGAAGGCGGGGGGGTCCCATTGGAGGGCCTGAAAGAGGAGCAGATGCTTGGGCGCCGAGGGCAACCACCCGTCGCCGCGGATCACGTGGCTGACGCGGCTCTGATGATCGTCGACGGCGAAGGCGAGATGGTAAGTGGGATAACCGTCCGACTTGAGCAGGACATGGTCATCGAGGGTGGCGTTCTTGAAGACCACGGTTCCCATGACCAGGTCCTGGAGCGTCGTGGTCCCCTCGGTGGGGATGGCCTGGCGCACCACAT
This sequence comes from Candidatus Dormiibacterota bacterium, assembly GCA_036564925.1. Lineage (GTDB taxonomy): Bacteria > Chloroflexota > Dormibacteria > CF-121 > CF-121 > JALYYC01. The sequence continues at coordinate 22,346 of DATCOB010000018.1, forward strand.
GACGCTCGCCCGCGTCGGCGCGGCGCCGAGCTTCCGCTGGCGGGATCGATCGGCACCGGCGATCGTACTTTTCGGGCTCCTTGCGCGCCCGTTGCTCTGCCCGCATCTCGTTCAGCCGTTCGGGGGTGCAGAAGCAACGGTAGGCGGCGCCGGAGGCCAGGAGGGTTTCGGCCGCCTGGTGATAGATCGGTTTGCGTTCCGACTGGACCAGCGGCGGCTCGTCCCAGTTGAGGCCGAGCCAGCGCAGGCCCTCCTCGATCAGCGCCTGGCTGCCGTCCTTGAAGCGGGTCCGGTCGGTGTCCTCGATGCGGAGGAGGAACTGGCCCCCCTGCTGGCGGGCGTAGAGGTAGTTGAAGAGGGCGGTGCGGGCGCCACCGAGATGGAGGGCGCCGGTCGGGCTGGGGGCGTAGCGGTCGCGAACGGCTGGCACCGGTCAATCGTAGCGGGGCAGAGGAAAACGGTCAGCGACACGTCACACGGTGCATGCCGCGCTACGCGCTGGGCTGCGTAAAGGACCCCTACGACCACCGCGATCTCGCCGTCACCCCCTTTCTTAAGCTCGCGCCCCTGCCGGAACGGGTCGACCATGCCGACGCGCTGCCGCCCATCTTCGACCAGGGACCGGCCGGCACCTGCGTCGCCTGCGCTACGGGCTACTACGACAAGAGCTTTCAGGAGGGGCTCGAGCATCACTGGGCGCTGACCGACCCGCAACACCAGTTCTCGCCGCTCTATATCTACAGCCAGCGCCGCAACCAGCCCGGTGACCATGGGATGACGGTCCGCGAGGCGATGAAGATCGTCAAGGAGCAGGGTATCTGCAGCCTGGCATGTATGCCCTATGCGCCCGATCGAATCAACCAGCATCCAACGCCCGAGCAGCGAAAGGCCGCGCTGCCCTATCGAGCGAAGAGCTATGCCCGCATCTCTACCATCGGTGAGATGGAGGCTTATCTGATGACCAACTGCTTTGTCGCCGGCGTGATGGTGCACGAAGCCTTCATGGATGCGCCCGGCGGGGTTATCCCGATGCCGGAGCCCGGCTGCGAGTTCCTCGGCGGCCATGCCATCTGCATGGTCGGGTTCGACCGGCACAACCGGATGTTCAAGTTCGCCAACAGCTGGGGCACCCAGTGGGGCGACCACGGCTTCGGCCATATCAGCTACGCGACGCTGCAGGCCCTGTTGATGGATGCCTGGGGCATGGTCGACGCGCCTGACGCGGCCTAGCTTCTAGGGGTCGTGGTAGACGGCGATCAGCCCGGCTCGGGCGACAGCAACGAAGACGAGGTCGCTCGTGGAGTCGACGGCGATGGTACCGGCCTGCCTTCCCGTTCCTATGACGCCGAGCGGCTTGAGCGACACCGTATCGATAACGGAGACGTTATTGCTGCCCGCGTTCGCAGTGTACATGTGGTGAAGATGCTGGTTGAATGCGGCCTGATCGGGCGAATGGTCGATGTCGACGGAGCCAAGGCAACGATCGAGAAGCACGTCGATCACGCTGACGACATTGGCGGAGTGGGGAATAGCATTCGCCACGAATAGTCTTTGCTGCGCAGGATCAAAAACCAGTCCGGTTGGCGACTTGATATCGCAACCCTTGTAGGTCTTGATGATCGACCGAGAGACCGGGTCGACGAGCACCACGCGATCCTTGTCGTTGACGGCCACAAAAACCTGCCCCCGTTGAGGATCGACTGCCATGAGCTCGGGTTTGCCATTGAGAGGTAATTTGCCTGTTTCTTTACGAGTCTTTTCATCGATGAAGGCGAGGCTATCGCCCTCAATGCTGACAACGACAATGCCATGGGCCGGGTCGTAGTCGATGGCGTCTGCCGATGTCCCAAGCTTGACATTGCCGAGAATCTTCATCGCTTTTACGTCGACGATGGAGACACTGCCGTCCGAACCATCGGCGGTAAACACGATGGTCGGATCCGCGCTGAGTGCGATGGCCTTGATTCCTGGCAAATCGAGCACCGAGCCGACGTACTTCCCCGAGGTGGTGTCGACCAAATCGAGGGCGTTGTTGCTCCCGTGGGGCACGTACAGACGTTCGTTTCGAGAATCGAGCGTTAAAAGATCGATCGCGGGAGGGCCAGAGTCTCTTGGCAGTTGAATGTTGTGCCGGAAGGTCAACGGCAGCGTCAGCGGTGACTGCGCACAGGCCGACGCTGTCGCCACAATGCCCAACAGGGCGAGAAACGAGACTGCTCTGCGGATGGCCGACATGATACCGGAAGGCTTTGGCCGGGCTGGTCCGAGGTGAAACGGGGCGTCCTGGTTATCACCTTTTGTGTCTGGTCCTTGACACCCATCTCAACTCCGACTACTGTTAGGACTGCGTAAAGTCTTCAACGGACCGTGACGAACTCGTAACCGTAAGTAAAAGAAGGGAGACTCGTAAGGGACTCGCCGGGAGGGAAACAACAGTGGCGACCGATCACACGTTTCTGCGCACCGCCAACTACGAGCTCGACGACGAATCTGAGGCCCTGATATCGCGGTCCACGTGGTCGCTTAAGTTATCCGGCCTTATTGCTGGTGTCCTCTTAGTGATTGGGCGTTCGGCCAGTTACGGCAACATCACCTGGACACCGGCTTTTCACAGCGCGAGTGCGCCACTGACCGTTATTTTCAGCACATCGAAGAGCCCCGCGCCAGCTCCCCCTATCCCCAAAACTCTTCCAGGGGTCGATCCGGCCGCCATCAGCAAGCGCTCCGCGGCAAGCGAGATCATCACGTTCTCGCCCGGCCGAAGCGCAACGGACGACACGCAGGAGGATACCAGCCACGGTAGCGCCGCGACCACAAATGATAGTCATCCCCAAACCAGCGGCTCCGTGGTTAGCGCCGCCTCCAATCAGGCCTCCACGACAACGGCGCCGCAGACGGGCACCTCCGCAGCCGCGACCGCCGTGGAAACGACCGGCTCGACCGGCTCGGCGGCCTCCCACA
>DATCOB010000019.1:0-45279 GCA_036564925.1 Candidatus Dormiibacterota bacterium
AACTCAGGGGCGGGCGGAGGTCCAGGCTGCCGAGAGCCGGTCGGGTTCGAATTTCGACTTGGCGATGTAGGCCGACGCGCCGCACTCCGCGGCTTTCGGTGCGTACTCCTCTTCCTCGTAGGTCGACAGCAGCAGCACGACCACCACGCCGTTCGAGTCCTTCAGGATCCGCCGGGTCGCCTCGAGGCCGTTGATGCCGGGCAGGTTGACGTCCATGAGGACCAGGTCCGGCTTCAGGGCGCGGGTGGCTTCGACCGACGCCTCGCCGGTCTCGGACTCCCCCACCACCGCGAAGCCGTCGGTGGCCTCGACCACCGCCCGCGCCGCTTCTCGGAAGGGCGCCTGGTCGTCGACGATCAAGACCTGGACGTTTGCATTTGCCATTTCTCCTCGTACAGGATGACACCACCGAGACGGCTTCGAAAGGATGCCAGCCTCCCCTTAAAGGGGGAAGCCTACCGCCCTGGCCCGGCCGCCGACTATCCTGTTCACCGTGCCAATTCGCGTCGTGTTCGCCGATGACAACTACCTGTTACGCGAAGGCGTCAAGCAGTTGATCGAAACCCAGCCCGAGCTCGAACTGGCCGCCACCGCCTTCGATTTCGACAGCCTGCTGGCCGCCGTGGAGGCGGAGCACCCCCAGGTCGTCATCACGGACATCCGGATGCCCCCGACCGGCACCGACGAAGGCATCCGGGCGGCCGAGCACATTCGTGCGACCCACCCGGAAACCGGGGTGGTGGTGTTGAGCCAGTTTGCCGAGCCCGAGTACGCGCTGGCGCTGCTGGAAAAGGGCGCCGCCGGCCGGGCCTACCTCCTCAAGGAGCGGGTCTCGGACATCGACCAGCTCGTCAACGCCATCACGGAAGTGGCGAAGGGCGGCTCGGTCATCGACTCGAAAGTCGTGGAGGCGCTGGTCGCCGCCCGCACCCGCAAACCCGATTCACCGTTGCGTGACCTGACGCCGCGGGAGATGGAGGTGCTGGGCGCGATGGCCGAAGGCAAGAACAACGCTGCCATCGCAAGCCGGCTCTTTCTCACGGAACGCGCGGTCGAGAAGCACATCAACTCGATCTTCTCGAAGCTGGGCCTCGCTGAAGAAAAGGACACGCATCGGCGGGTGAAGGCGGCCTTGCTCTACCTATCGGATAAGCGTTAAGCAGGTCTAAAGAGCGGCCGGGCGGATGGGGATTCGGCCGGCGATGGTGGTACCGCGCCCCGGCGCACTTCGAACCTCGAGCGAGCCCCCGAGCGCCTCCACCCGATCCCGCATGTTCTGAAGACCGGAGCTCCTGGTGGCGCTTGCGACATCAAACCCCTTCCCATCATCGGCGACGCTGAAGGCCAGGCATGAATCGTCCGACCGCAGGTTCACACGCACGCGGGTTGCCTGCGCGTACTTGGCGACGTTTTGCAGCGCCTCCAGGCAACAAAAATAGACGGCGCCTTCCACTTCACGTGGCTGGCGCGGCAGGTTGCCCGCGTCAAGGTCGGCAGCAACGGTCAAGCGGCGAAGGTGGGAGCGGAGGGCGGCCTCGAGGCCCTCGGAGGCGAGGAGCGGCGGATAGATGCCACGGGCGAGCTCGCGGAGGTTCTCGATCGCCTCGTCCGCGTCATGCTTCAACTGCGCGAGGACGGGTCGGGCGCGGCTTTCGGGCTCCGATAGCGCCTCGGCGACCCCGACCTTCAACTTCAAGGCGACCAGGTGCTGCTGGGCCCCGTCGTGAAGGTTGCGCTCGATTCGGCGGCGCTCCTCGTCCTGCGCCGTCACCAGTCGCTGACGTGAGGCGCGGAGATCGTCGAGTCGGGCCATCAGTTCGCGGTTGAGGCCGACGTTCTTCAGGACGAGGCCCGCCTGACCGGCAAGATCGATGATCAACTTCTGCTCGACCCGGTTCATGGCTTCGCCACGCTTCTTGTTGACGGCCAGCGCGCCCAGCAGTTCCCCCTGATGGCTGACGGGCACCACGGAGTCGCGCTGGAGCTCAGGGAGGACGCCGTCGCTCATCACGAGAGCGGCAGCGACGTCGGGCGACGGCGGCGACGACGATACCAGCACGAGGCGTGAGCCGGCGCGTACCCACACCTCGGCTCGGTCGGCACCGGTTCCCTGGGCGAGGATGCGCGACATCCGATCCAGGATGTCGTCGTGCGAGTAGGTTTCGGCGAGGTTCTCGCTGAACTGTGAGAGCGCCTCGTAGGGCGTTGCCCGCCGTCCGTAGACGAGCCGGTTGGCCAACCGCTGCGCGCGGTCGCGGAGAGGTTGGAAGGCGAGCGCGATAACCGCCGTTGTGACCAGGGAGAGCCAGAGACGCTGGCTGCCCCCGATCAGCGCGCCGATGTTGATCGCGATAAGGACGTAGAGCCCCGTGATGACGGCCGCCAGCGCCCCGTAGACCAGGGCCTTGTTGATGATGAGGTCGATGTCGTACAGCCGGTAACGCAGGACCGCGATGCCGATGGAGATGGGGAGCGCGGCGGCCGCCAGCGGGAGAAGCGGACTCTGCTGGAGACCTGAAAAGACGCTCTGCAGCAGGAACGTCGTCAGCAGGACCGACATCGCGGCCATGAGCCATTTGAGCTGCTGCCGCTCGCGCTCTCCTCCGCGGCGAAAGCGGACGACCAGAGAGGCCAGGGCGAGCAGCGCAGCCCCATAAAAGAGGACCTGGAATGGGATACCGATCCAGCCCCCGAAAACCGCATTTCCCGCGCCACGAAGGGCGCTTACTCCAACGGGGTTGGGCAGCGGGGCCGTTATATCGGGGTCCAACGATACGATCAGGACCATCCCGACCTGGAGAAGGGCGAGCCAAATCACAATCGTCCAGCGCCGGCTGAGCAGTTTTCCGTCCGGAAAGAGGAGGGGAAGCAGCACCATCAGTTGCGCGAAGAGAATGATCCAGGCGATCTGACTGAACCAGTAGGCGAGGAGCACGGCCGGAAGCGGGCTCGGATTGACATACAGGCCATAGCCGGCGTAGAGCCTCGGTAAATCCAAAAAAATCGCGAAGAGCGCAATCGAGAGCAGCAACCATCCGACCCTGTTGGCGGGACGGCGCCAGACAAGGAGAGCGCCAACGCTGCTCATCGCTAGGATCGCGATCAACCCGGCACTCGAGGCGGCGTTGGGTTGAAAGGCCGCGGGCGCTCGGCGCCAGTCAACCGCGACGGTCAAGAAAAGCTGGGCGGCCATCAGGCCAAGGGTCAGGAGCCAGAACAGGCCGGCCAAATACATCGAGCGGTTCAGGCCTGGCGTGAGACGTCGGACTGCCGCCGTCATGGGCTCAGGCCGGCCGCGATCCGGTAGGCCTGGACCGGTGCGTGGCGGCCTTTCACCAGGGCCGGGGGTAACGCCTCCGCATCCACTAACCCCTTGAGGGCCAGGTAGGTCGGCTCGCTGAGGATGGTCTCCCCTCCACTGGCAAACTGCTGCAGGCGCTGGCAGAGGTTGACGCTGTCCCCGACACAGGAGTATTCGATCCGTTCCTCGGAGCCGAGCAGCGCGGCTGCCACCTGGCCAGTGGACAGGCCGATGCCCAGCTGAAACGGTGGCAGCTTCTCCCCCGCCCAACGCGCGTTAACCGTTGCCTGGGCTGTGTGCATCGCTCGAGCCGCGCGCAGCGCATGCTCGGCGTGATCGGCCTGGGGTAGCGGCGCCCCGAACACCGCCATCACCGAGTCGCCCACGAACTGCATGACCGTCCCGTCCTCCGCCAGGATGGCGCGGTTCATCTCCGCCCGGTGCTCGTTGAGCTGATGCGCCAGCACCGTCGGGTCGCAGTCCTCCGCGATCGTCGAGTAGCCGCGGATGTCCGACATCACGACCGTCACGGTCAGGGTCTCCGTCTCGCCGATCCGTCGGCCTTCACGGCGCAGTTTCTCGGCGATGCCCGTCGGGAGCAGCCGGCTCAGGCTCTCGCCCTGCTCCTCCCGATCCACGATCGCCTGGTGCAGCATCTTGAGCCGCCGGAGCGCCCCGCCGGCCCCGGAGCTCGCCCCCTGCGCCAGCTTGAGGAACAATCGCTCGATGCCGTCGGAGACGTCGGCGGGCGTGGTATGGCGTGCCACCGCGATCGCCTTGATCGGCCGCCCCTCCGCCAGCATCTGGAGCAGGATCTCCTCATCGGGGGTTAGATCCGTTCCCACGCTCGCCGGCCGGACCAGCGCCTCGACGATCCGGGGGTCGAGCATCGACCCGCCGGTGGTGACCTCGCGCATCGCCCGAAACAGCTGATCCCCCTCCGCGACGCGGTCCTTGAGCAGGTAGGCATAGCCGGCGGCGCCTTCGCTCAGCAGCGCGATCGCATAATCCGGCTCGTCATATTGCGAGAGGATCACGATGCCGGTCCCCGGGTGGCGCTTGCGGACCTGCTTGGCGGCCTCGATCCCCTCCCGCTGGAACGTCGGGGGCATGCGAATGTCCGTCACGATGACCTGGGGGTTCGCCGCTTCGGCTCCCGTCACGAGTCCCTCGTAATCGCCGGCAACCCCCACCACTTCGAACTCCGGCGCCAGGCCGATCAGGGCCCGGACCCCCTCGCGCACGATCAGGTTGTCGTCGGCGAGGAAGACCGAAATCCGGGACTCAGGCACGGCCTCTATTTGGCCCCGGCGGGTGTCGCAGGTCAAGGGGGGGAGCCACCAAATCGCGGAGGGTGCTGACCGCCCCCGGCGACGCGTGGGAGCAGGGTCGACGCCGGCTGGCGAGTCCGGTACCGTCATGACATCGCCGTCATCGGAGCCCACGGGAGGTACCGGCCATGCGCATCGAGTCCTCAGTCACATCGATCTCCTGGATCCCATCGGAAGCCATTCCCGGCTTGATGAAACTGCCGTTTGAGATTGGGCTCGGCCATTACGACGAGCCCCCGGGAGACCGGCTGCCTTCGTCGATCCCCGAACTCGCGGCCTCGGGCGAGATCCGCTTCGCCAACGACCTGCGCGCCTTCATCGAGGTCGACGACGGCCGCATCGTCAACGCCGGCCACAGCGGCCGAGGCTGGATCGGCGTCACCCGGGTGGCGTTCGGTCCGCGCAAGCTGAACTTTCCGGCCGTCGCCCTGCCCGACCTACGCCCGGAGCCGAACAAGACCGGCGAGGCGGTGCGTTTCGTGCAGACGACCGGCGGGCGGGTGGCCTTTCCCCTGCCCCGCAAGGTGGCACGGCCGCCATTCGTGCAGATCACCCCACCGTTGGTGTGGACCACGCTCGCGCTCACGCTGCACGCGGACGGGCGAGTCGAGCGAGAGGTGGATGGCGTGAGCCCCTTCCCGCGCCACTGGATCTACGACGACAAGGGGGCGCTGATCAAGAAATCCGGCATCACCGACTTCAAGACCTGGTCCGCGGAGATCTTCGGGCAACGCACGCCATGGGGTGGCGAGGATTCCCCGGCGGTCGTGACGGAAGTCGAGACCGCCCTCGAGCGTGAACTCTCGCGCACCATCATGAAGGGCGGAGCCAAGCCGAAGATCCGCACCATCGAACGCGGCGGCAACCTCGTCGAGCAGGGTGAACCGGGCACGGAGCTGTTCCTGCTGCTGGACGGCGTCCTCTCCGTCGAGGTGGATGGCAAGGCGCTGGCTGAAATCGGCCCCGGCGCCATCCTTGGCGAGCGGGCCCTGTTGGAGGGCGGCCAGCGAACGGCTACACTCCGCGCGGTGACGCCGTGCCGGGTCGCCGTGGCGGCCGCGGACCAGGTCTCGAAAGAGGCGCTGGCCGAAGTGGCGCAGGGCCACCGCCGCGAAGAACCGTAAACTTCCGCGGTGCGGCTTTTGATCTGTGGCGTACGGGGGTCGACGCCCTCACCCGGCCCCCAGTTCGTGCGATATGGGGGCAACACCTCCTGTATCGCCGTCGCGCACGATGGGAAAGCGCCCACGCTGGTGCTCGATGCCGGCACCGGACTGCAGCGGTTGACGCCACTGCTGAACGGCGATCCCTTCACCGGCACCATCCTGCTCGGCCACCTTCACTGGGACCACACGCACGGGCTGCCGTTTTTTGCGGCCGGCGACCGGCCGGACGCGGACGTCACCGTGATCATGCCGGCCCAGGGTAACCCGGAGGGTGTCCTCGCCCGCGTCATGGCTCCCCCGCACTTCCCCATCAAACCGAACGAACTCCGCGGGCACTGGCGGTTCCTCGGGATCCAGCCGGGGCCGCGACCGGTGCAGGGGTTCGATGTGATCGCGCGCGAGATCCCGCATAAGGGCGGTCTCACCTACGGCTACCGGGTGAGCGATGGGCACGCCACCATCGCGTATCTCTCCGACCACAGTCCGACCTCCATCGGACCGGGCCCGGCCGGGGTCGGCGCCTACCACCCGGCCGCGCTCGAGCTCGCCCGATCCGCCGACCTGCTGATCCACGACGCGCAGTACACCACGGCCGAGCTGCCGACCCGGGCGGCGTTCGGTCACGCGTCCGTCGACTATGCCATCGGCCTGGCGGAGGCCGCCGGCGCGCGCCGGCTGCTGCTCTTTCATCACGACCCGGCCCGCACCGACGACGTGATCGACGCCATCCTCGCCATCCATCGTGGCGGGCGTGTCCCGGTGGAGGCTGCCGCGGAAGGGACCATCATCGACCTTGGCTGACCAGGGCACCGATGCGGTGGTCATCGGCGCCGGACCCAATGGCCTCGCGGCGGCGATCGTGCTGGCGCAGGCGGGGCGGTCGGTTCGACTGCTGGAGGGAAACGACGCCATCGGCGGAGGGGTTCGGTCGGCGGAACTGACCTTGCCCGGCTTCGTGCACGACGTCTGCTCGGCGATCCACCCGCTGGCCGCCGGATCGCCTTTCTTTCGCTCACTTCCGCTTAGCCGCTTCGGCCTGGAGCTGATCCAGCCCGATGCCCCCCTCGCCCATCCGCTCGATGACGGGACGGCCGTCATCGTCGAGCGATCGATCGAGGCCACCGCCCGCCAGCTCGGGCGCGATGCCGGCGCCTATTCCCGGGTGATGACGCCGCTCGTCAAGCACGCCGACACCTTGTTCGGCGCCCTGCTGAGCCCGCTTCGCCCCTCGCGACATCCGCTGGTGATGGCCGGCTTCGGCATGCAGGCGATCCAACCGGCCACCATGCTGGCGGGCCGCACCTTCAAGGAGGAGCGGACGCGCGCCATGTTCGCCGGCCTGGGTGGCCACGCGATGGTGCCGCTCAACCGACCGGGGACCGGCGCCTTCTCGCTGATGCTGGGAATGACCGCGCACGCGGTCGGCTGGCCGATGGTCCGCGGCGGGTCACAGCAGCTCATCGAAGCGCTGGCCGCCTACCTGCGATCGCTGGGCGGGGAGATTCAGACGAACACGCTGGTTGGCCGGATCGACGAGCTTCCCGCCCACCGGGCGGCGCTCTTCAACGTGACGCCGCGGCAACTGCTGTCCATCGCGGGCGACCGATTCTCACCCGGATATCGCCGCATGCTGGAGCACTACCGGTACGGCCCCGGCGTCTTCAAGGTCGATTGGGCGCTCGACGCACCAATCCCATGGCGCGCGAAAGACTGCGCGCGAGCCGGGACCGTGCACCTGGCCGGATCGTTGCAAGAGCTCGCCGCGGGCGAGGCGGCCGTCGGTCGGGGCCAGGTCCCCGATCAACCATTCGTCCTGCTGGCGCAGCAGAGCCTCTTCGACGCGAGCCGGGCTCCGGTCGGGAAGCACACCGGCTGGGCCTACTGCCACGTGCCGAACGGATCGACCGAGGATATGACGAGCCGCATCGAGGCCCAGGTCGAGCGCTTCGCGCCCGGGTTCCGCAATCGCATTCTCGCCCGCCACGTGATGTCCCCCGCCGACTACGAACGGTATAACCCGAACGACATCGGCGGCGACATCAACGGCGGCCTGGCCGACCTCCGGCAGCTCTTCCTGCGACCGGGCCCTCGCCTCTATCGCACGACGGACCGGCAGATCTACCTCTGCTCCTCGTCGACGCCGCCCGGCGGCGGTGTGCACGGGATGTGCGGATATCACGCCGGGCGGACCGCGCTGCGGCGGGCGCGCTGGGCCTGATGGCCGCCGTCCCCGACCGCGGCTTTCAGCGCCTGGCCGGGTTCACCGCCATCGTCAGCGCGGTGGCCGCCATCGCCTCGGGAGCGCTGAGCCTGGCGGTTGTCCCCGCCTCGACCCGACCCGACTACTGGGCCCCGGTGCTCGCGCTGGGGACTGGTGCCGCCACCACGCTGCACTTCGCCATGGTGCTGGACGTCTTCGGCTACTACCTGCTGCTGGCACCGCTCGCCCTTTTCCTGTGGACCTGGCTCGGGCCGGCCAAGCCGGACCTCGTCCGCGTCTACACCATCGGCGCGCTCGCCTACATGCTCCTCGGCGCGCTGGGCGCCGTCACCCTTGGCGCGGTCCTCCCGCCCTTCCTCGGTGAGTCCCAGAGCGCGCGCCACCTGAGCACGGTCCTCATGAACCTCCTGGAAGCGGACCGTTGGATGGGTCATCCAGACAAGAACATTGGACCCGCCACCCTGACCCTCCCCCGCTGGGGGCAAGGGAATTTCTTCGAAGCGAACGCTGACCGGGCCGACGCCTTCCTCGAGCGTGAAGCGGTCGGCGCCCTTTTTTAACAGTCCTTCCTTCCAGAGGACCCAGGCGGTCCCGACCGTCGGGTGTCCGGCAAACGGCAGTTCGGCGGCCGGCGTGAAGATGCGAACGCGAGCCGCGGAGGACCTGGCTTGCGGCGTGAGGACGAAGGTGGTTTCGGAGAAGTTCATCTCCCGCGCCACGTCTTGCATGGTCTCGCCAGAGATGTCGTCGGCGTTGAGGACCACGGCCAGCTGGTTTCCGGTGAACGGCCGGTCGGTGAAGACGTCGACGATCCGGATGGCATGCGTCACCAGAGTTCTCCATTCAGGAAAAGGACGTCAGTACGGCAATAAACATGATGGCTTATTGCCGTACTGTCCAACTCGGCTTTAGCTCTTGAGCAAGCCCTGGAAGAACTGGCGGTACCGTTGCAGCGCCACCCGCAGGTCTTCGGTCGAGGCCGAGTCCCCACGCGACCACTGTTGTTCGAGGTTTTGCCGTTCACTGGCGAACGTGCGGGTGAGCTGCTGGATGACGGCGCTGACCAGCTTGTCCGCCTGCTCGACGGCGCGACGGGGCTCATCGACGAACGTGGCCTGGATCCGGTCCCAATCGCCCCGGTACGAACTCAGTTCGCGTTCGTGAAGCAGCTCACCGGTCTGCTGCTCCTGCCGCTGTTCGGTTGGCTGCCGCTGTTCGGTTGGCTGCAGCTCCTCACGCGTCGCTGACGGTGCTGGCGACTCGGTCGCCACGGCCGGTTGCGCAGACTGTTCCCGATCCTGGTTCTCCATCAATTGCCTCCTTGCTCGCGTGGGCGATCCGACCGTGCCTCGATCGGGGCCTCGGCCGCCCGGCGCTCAACGTCGGGTTGCTTGGCGCCGAGCAGGTCATCGAACAGTGAGCGGTAGTGCTTCATCGCCATCCGAAGATCTTCCGTGCTGGCGCGGTTCTCCCGGTTGGCCATCGAGACCTTCTGGGCCGCCCGGTAATCCTCGACGACGCCCGGATGATCGACCGAAACGTCGGACGACCGCTGCTCGAAGTTCTCCGTGGGGTAGCCGCGGTCGCGCATCACCTGGGTGACCAACTGATCGGCACGGCGAACGGCGTCGCTGGGCGCGTCGACAAAGTCCGCCTGGACCTGCTGCCACTCCCGTGCGTATCGATCCCGAACACCAGGATCGAGCGGACGGATCTGCATCTGATCGTGCCGCTTCTGCCGGGACTCGAGCTCTTGCTCGGCCTTGCCCCGGTTACCCGTTGTTTGGACGGTCCGCTCGTATTCCGGTCCGAACTTGGATTGCAGCTGCTTTGACCGCCCTCTTCGTCCCATCATCAAACTCAGGGCGATGACGACGACGATCAACATGACCGCGCCGATCACCACCATCGTGGTTGTGCTCATGCCTGCTCCTTCCCCCCGGCTGCGGCCTGATACTTACCCCGATGACGCTATCACATAAGCGGCATGTCACGCTATCAATTGAATCTGGGTGCCAGGCGGCCGGGTGGAGAAATCACTCGCCGGTTACCGCTAAGCTGGGCACGGGGAGAAGCCAGGAGGGAACGTGAAGGGAACCGCCACCGCGCCTGCCGTCGAGCGCTTCACCGGATGGCCAACGACGGCGCTCACGTTTCTTAAGGCCCTGCACCGTGATAATTCCAAGGCCTACTTTGACGCCCACCGCGAGACGTATGAGACCGCGGTCAAGCGGCCGATGGTCGCGTTGCTCGCGGCCCTGGAGCGAGACCTTGGCTCCGGGTGGGAGAGCAAAGTCTTTCGCATCAATCGGGACCTCCGGTTCTCCAAGGACAAGCGACCCTATAACGAGCACGTGTCCGCCTACTTCATGTCGAAAGCGCACGCGGCCGGCCATTATCTGCAGCTGTCCCACGACGGCCTGTACCTGGCGTCGGGCACGCACGAAATGGCGTCGGACCAGGTGACGCGCTACCGCGATGCGGTCGCCGGCAAGGACGGCGAGAAGCTGGCGAGCTGGCTCGACAGCCACGTCGGTCCATCAACGGCGCCAACGCGGACGCGCTGATGGGGGAGGTCGTCTATGTCTCAAAGGTTCGGCTCGAGCGGGTCAAGGGATCGCTCCGTCGCGCCTACCTGCCGGCGGAGTCTGAGCCCGTGCTCTTCGGCGTGCACAGCGAGGTGGCTGCCCATTACGGTGCCAAACCCGGGTACGTCCCCCACGCCACGACGCTCGACTACGTCATCGCGGCCGCTGCCGGTTGACTAACCGGAACACTGGGAGGCGCGCTGGAGGCGCGCGGGATCGAAGGGAGCGAGGGGCGACTCATCTCCGAAAGCGAGGGTGATGTCGAGGTCGAGGATGGCGTGCTGGTGATCAAGCGAATCCGGGTACAGTACCGCCTGAAGGATTGTCCCGACGACAAGCGGGCGACGGCGGAGCGCGCCCATGACCATCACGCCAAGAGGTGTCCGGTCCACCAGAGCATCGGGGCGTGCATCCCAATGACGACCACGCTCGAGTTCGTGTGACTGGATGACGGAACACGACCCAAAGCCGTCGTGACACCCATCTACATCGAGTCGGGCTCCAAGCGGGTCTTCGCCTGCGCACTCGACTGGCCGGGCTGGTGCCGCGCCGACAGGACGGAGGCCGCCGCCATGGCGGCGCTCGGCGCGTACGCGGCGCGGTATGCCGTGGTCGCGAAGGAGGCGGGCATCAAATTCCCGATCAAGAGCGCCAGCGAGTTCACGGTGGTCGACCGGATCCCGGGGTCCGGCACGACGGACTTTGGCGCGCCGTGCGCCTGGCCGCCGAGCGACGGCGAGCGACTCACGCCGACGGAGGCCGACCGCTTCGCCAGTCTGCTCGAGGCGAGCTGGACGGTCTTCGATCGGGTGGTCTCCGGCGCTCCCGCCTCATTGCGCAAAGGCCCGCGCGGCGGGGGTCGCGACCGCGATGAGATCGTCAGGCACGTGATCGATGCCGAAGGGGCCTATGCGCCGAAGATCGGCATTCGCGGGACCGCGCCGGCTGAACTCCGTCGCACCATCCTCGAAACCTTGCGAGGATCGGTGGTCCCCTTGAAGGTCGCGGAAAAAGGCTGGCCACCGCGCTACGCGGCGCGACGCATGGCCTGGCATGTCCTGGATCATGCGTGGGAGATCGAGGACCGGCGCGAGTGATCACCCCCCACCCTGACCCTGCCCGGCAAGGGGGAAGGGGATCGGCGCCCTTGCATGGCGTGCGCATCGTCGCCGTCGAGCAGTTTGGCGCCGGGCCCTTCGGGACGTTGCACCTCGCGGACCTCGGTGCGGAGATCATCCGGATCGAGGACCCGGGAACCGGCGGGGACGTGTCACGATACATGGCACCCGGCCAGCAGGGCTCGGACAGCCTGTACTTCGACTCCTTCAACCGTGGGAAGCGCAGCCTGCTGCTTGATCTGAAGACGGACGCCGGGCAGGAAGTATTCCACCGATTGGCTCGTGAGGCACACGCCGTCTACGCGAACCTCCGCGGCGACGTCGTCAAGGAGTTAGGACTGACCTACGCGGCGCTGCAGTCGATCAACCCGGCCATCGTCTGCTGCTCGCTGTCGGCGTATGGCCGAGACAGCGAGCGGAGCACCGAGCCGAGCTACGATCCCCTGATCCAGGCGGAGGCCGGCTGGGCGGCACTCACCGGCGACCCCGACGGACCGCCGATCAAGAGTGGGCTCTCGCTCGCCGACTACTCCGCCGGCCTGATGGCCGCGCTGGCCATGATGGCGGCGATCTTCGATGCGCAACGCACGGGCCGGGGCCGGGACGTGGACGTCAGCCTCTACGACGTCGCGATCGCCTTCCACAACTACCGCGCCACCCGCTATCTAACGGTCGGCGAGCCCGGCGAGCGGACGCCCAACTCGAGCCATCCGAGCATCGTGCCGTTCCAGTTCTTCAAAACGGCGGACGGGTATCTCGCGATCGCCTGCGCCAAGGAAAAATTCTTTCGTGCGCTCGCCGACGGCGTCGGCCCGCCGCAACTCGCCGAGGATCCACGCTTCCAGAATTTCGAGGCACGACGGCAGAACCGCGAGGCGCTCACGCAAATCCTTGACGACGCCTTCGCGCGACAGCCCACCGCGCACTGGATCAGCCTGCTGCGGGGTCGTGTCCCCGTGGCGCCTGTTCGCACGATGGAGGCCGCGCTCGATCGGCCGGAGCTCGAGCAGCGAGGGATGCTCGCCACCTATCAACATTCCGCGCTCGGCGAAATCAGCACGGTGGGCTTGCCGATCAAGATGAGTGGCTACACGCCGACCTACCGCCCCGGTCCTGTGCTCGATGGCGACCGCGAGGCGCTCCTTAACGACGCAGGATACACGGCAACGGAGATCGAGGCGCTGCGACAGCGAGGGGCGTTCGGCCCCGCGTAGGGCTTACCCGGTCGGCCGGGGTCGTGCCTCGATGATCGGAGTCCCGGTCGGGAGGGGAATGATGCGCTGCAGCGTGAAGCCGGCATCAGCCAGCAGCGAGGACCACTCCCGCTCCGTTCGCTCCCGACCGCCGAGGAGCACCATCATGTGCAGGTCGAGGGCCTTGGCCTCCGATCGCTGGTCGTCATCGAGCACGACTCGATCGACGATCAGCAGTCGGGCGCGCTGGCTCATCGCGGCCCGGCAGGTCCGGAGAATCTTGAGACTGGGCTCGTCATCCCAGTCGTGCAGGATCTGCGACAGGATGTAGACGTCACCGCCGCTCGGCGCCGTCTCGAAGAAGCTGCCGCCAACAGCCTCAAAGCGCCCGGCAAGACCCAGCCCATCGAGGTGCGGTCCCGCCCCCGCGACAACCTGGGGAAGGTCGAAAACCACGCCATGGACATGCGAATGCGCCGCGAGGATATACCCGAGCAGCGCGCCATGCCCGCCGCCCACATCCACAACCTGTTTCACCTCGGTGAAGTCGTAGGCGGTTGCGATGTCCGCCGCCCGCCAGCGGCCTGCCGTCATCGCGTTGTTGAACCAGGTGGCCGTTTCCGGATGGTTGCCGAGATAGTCGAAATAGGGGACACCGAACGTGTGGTCGAATGCGGCCTCGCCCGTTCGCACCGTATACGACAAGTTGCCCCAAGCCTGGTAGGGCTCCCCGCCGAACATCACCGCGTGGTACCGCGCCGAGCTCTTGAGGTTACTGCGAAGGCACTCGCTGAGTGGGGTCAGGCCGAAGCGCCGGTCGTGCGCCTGGGTGAACACCTCCATTCCGGCGAGGAAACGCAGGACGCGATAGAGGCGATCGGGGTTGACGTCCGTGGCCCGGGCGAGCTCGTCACTGGTCTTTGGTCCATCGGCGAGCAGGTCGGCAATGCCGAGCCTCGCCACCACCGAGATCGACTGCGACAGCCAATGCCCCGTGATCATCCACCAGAGCCGCTGTTGCGCGGAAAGCTCGTCCTGATTCATCGGCCGCTCCGGCCGCCGGCCATCGCGCCGATCACGACGAGCGGCTCCTCCCCCTTCGCCACGGCCTCCGGCAGCAGGCCATCCGGGGACTCGTGCGAGAGATCCTGTTCTAGGGCAAAGAACCGGATGAATGCGCGACGCTGATGGGTCACCTGGTCACGGATCGTACCGCGCAGCATCGGGTAGCGCGACTCCAGCGCGTCGAGGACCGCGCGTTGCGTCGCCGGATCCTGCACCTCGAGTTGCACCTCACCAGCCACCTGGGCGAGCCGCCGCAGGTGGGTCGGGAGCACGACGCGAATCACTTGAGCGTCTGGACTTCGACGGAGAGCACGCCCGGAAGATCGCGGACGATCGGCGTCCAGCTGTTGCCCGCATCGGGCGACGCATACAGCTGCCCGCCGCTGGTGCCGAAGTAGACGCCGCAGGGGTCGAGCGTGTCGACGGCCATCGCGTCGCGCAGGACATTGACGTAGCAATCGTTCTGGGGTAAGCCCTTCGTCAGCGCCTCCCACTCATTGCCGCCCGTCCGGCTGCGGTAGACACGCAATTTCCCCTCAGGCACGAAGTGCTCCGAGTCGCTTTTGATCGGGATGACGTAGATCGTCTCCGGCTCGTGCGCATGGACGTCGATGGGAAAGCCGAAGTCGCACGGCAGGTTGCCACTGATCTCGTGCCATGAGCCGCCCGCGTCGTCGCTGCGCATCACATCCCAGTGCTTCTGCATGAACAGGACATTTGGACGCGAGGGATGGATGGCGATGCGATGCACGCAGTGGCCGACCTCGGCGTCCGGGTCCGGGATGCCCTGGGAGTGCAGACCGCGGTTCATCGGCTGCCAGGTCTTACCCGCGTCGTCGGTCCGAAAGACGCCGGCCGCCGAGATCGCAATGAAGATGCGATCGGGGTTGGTCGGATCGACCAGGATCGTGTGCAGGCACATCCCACCGGCGCCCGGCTGCCAGTTGGGGCCCGAGCCGTGGCCTCGCAGCCCGGGAAGTTCCTGCCAGCTTCCGCCGCCGTCGGTCGAACGGAACAGGGACGCGTCTTCAACGCCGGCATAGAGCGTATCCGGGTCGTTGGCGGACGGCTCGAGATGCCAGACCCGCTTGAACTCCCAGGGACGCGGCGTGCCGTCGTACCACTGGTGGGTGCCGGGGACGCCCTCGTAGACGAACTTGTTCCCCACCGGCTCCCAGGTCTTGCCAGCGTCGTTGGAACGCTGGATCACCTGCCCGAACCAGCCACTGGTCTGCGACGCATAGAGTCGATTCGGGTCGGCGGGTGAGCCCTTCACGTGGTAGATCTCCCAACCCGGGAAGTGCGGACCACTGACGTCCCATTCATCACGCGTGCCGTCCGACGTCAGGACAAAGGCGCCCTTGCGAGTGCCAACCAGAACCCGAACCCCACTCATCCCGTACCTCCTCGCGCTAGTGGCCCGTCGACATCATGCCAGTAAACCAGGTCGTCTCGGTGGGCGAGGTCAACCAGTGACGCGCGAGCGAGGGGTATGCCGGCGAGCCCAGAGGCCGACCCCGAGCACGGACAGGGCGCCGCCCAGAACGAGGAGCATGCCGATCGGGAAAAACAGGATCCCGATGGTGTGAAGGTTCGCCACGGTGGGATTCACGACCAGATTTCCGTCATCAGCCGCGTAGCCGAACGCGCCAACGGCCTCAAACACCTGACCCGCTGTGAGGGCGACGACCCCGGCGGTAAGGACACCCCGCGCCCATTTCTGGCGGCCTTCAGGCCGCGGCCAGAGGTAGACGGCCGAAATTAGCAGGATGAGGGCAGCGAGCCCAAACGCGAGGTGGCTGCCGGCGTGACGCCACACCACCTGCGTGACCAACGAGGCTATTCCAAGGCCTCCCCCGACCGCGATCACCACGGCAAGGAGAACGCTTGCGGATACTCGGGTCCATCCTGACGATCTCACCGCGCAGAGTTTAGCCGGGGAGTGCCCGCCTC
This sequence comes from Candidatus Dormiibacterota bacterium, assembly GCA_036564925.1. Taxonomy (GTDB): domain Bacteria; phylum Chloroflexota; class Dormibacteria; order CF-121; family CF-121; genus JALYYC01. Next base: position 15,937 of record DATCOB010000019.1, read on the forward strand.
TCACGGGCGCTACGATGCGAGCGTGGAGCATCTGTTACCCCCCACCCTGACCCTCCCCCGCAACGGGGGCGGGCAGTAGGACGGCGATGATCCGAAGCGCGCTTTTTACGCCGGGGACGGAGGCCGCCCGGATGCGGAAGGCCGTCACGACCGGCGCCGATGTCTGCATCTTCGACCTGGAAGATTCCGTTCCGGCGGACCGGCTGATTGAGGCGCGCGAGACGATCCGCCTCGCCGTCGAGGAGCTCAGCGGGCAGGTCCGCATCTGGGTGCGGGTCCATCAACCGGCCAGCAAGGAGATGCCACTCGACCTGGCGGCCATTCCGCTGCAGAAAGTCCAGGGCATCATGCTCCCGAAAGTCCGGCACTCGGACGATGTTCGGGCGTGCCATGCCGCGCTGACCTCGGCAAGGGCCCCCTCGCACCTGGCCCTGGTTCCCATCATCGAGAGCGCGATCGGGGTGTTGAACAGCGCGGAGATCGCGGCGAGCACCGGCGTGTTCTGCCTGGCGCTGGGGCGCTTCGATCTTTCCGCCGACCTCGGCATCGACCCGGATGGCGGGAGCCCGGCGCTCGCGACGGCGCGCGGCGCCGTGGTGCTCGCATCCGCGGCGGCGCGGGTCCATCCGCCACTTGACTCCCCCTGGCTGAAGATCACGGATCTTGACGGACTGCGGGGCGCTGCGCAGCGAGGACGCGCCGACGGGTTCGGCGGTATGCTGCTGATCCATCCGTCGCACGTCGCCACCGTGAACGAGGTCTTCTCCCCGACGTCAACCGAGATGGAATGGGCGCGGGGCATCATGGCCGCCACGGAGGCGGCGACGTCCGAAGGCCGCGGCGCCTTCTCGAAGGATGGCGAGATGGTCGACGCGGCGATCGTCAAGCGCGCGCGGGGCATCCTGGAACGCGCCAACCCCTGATGGACTTCACGCTGAGCGCCGAGCAGGAGCAATACCGCCAGGCGGTCGCGACGCTGTGCCGGAAATTCCCCGAGTCGTACTGGCAACAGGTCGACCGGGAGAAGCGGTACCCGGACGCCTTCGTCCGAGCCCTGACCGATGGCGGGTGGCTCGCGGTACTCATTCCGAAGGCGTTTGGCGGCGCGGGGCTGGGGATGGTGGAAGCCGCCCTCGTCCTGGAAGAGATCAATGCCTCGGGTGGCAATGCCGCCGCCTGCCATGCGCAGATGTACACGATGGGCGCCTTGCTGCGCCACGGAAGCGAGGCGCAGCAGCGGCGATACCTCCCGGAGATCGCGGCCGGACGGCTTCGCCTCCAGTCGATGGCGGTGACCGAGCCCGGCGCCGGCAGCGACACCTCGCGCATCACCACCGTCGCGCGTCGGGACGGGGGCGGCTGGGTCATCAACGGACAGAAGGTCTACACCTCGCGGGTGCAGCACTCCGACCTGTTGGTCCTGCTCGCACGGACGGCCGGCCGCGAGGAGGTCAACCGGAAAACGGACGGGATGAGCCTGTTCCTGGTGGACCTGCGCGAGGCGGGCACATCGATCGAGGTCCGACCGATCGAGACAATGGTCAATCATGAGACCAATGCGTTGTTCATCGAGAACCTCCGCCTGCCGGCCGAGGCCCTGATCGGCACCGAAGGCGACGGCTTCCGGCACCTGCTCGACGGCCTCAACGCGGAACGGATCCTGATCGCCTCGCAGAGCGTGGGCGACGGACGCTGGTTCATCGAAAAATCGGTCAGCTATGCAAAAGATCGGCTGGTCTTCGGGAGGCCGATCGGGGCCAACCAGGGTGTCCAGTTCCCGATCGCCCGCGCCTTCATGCACACGCAGGCAGCCTCGGTGATGCGATTTCGGGCGGCCACGCAATATGATGCGGGCCAACCCTGCGGCCCGGCGGCGAACACCGCGAAGCTGCTCGCCTCCGAGGCGGCCTGGGAGGCGGCGGAGGTGGCAATGACCACCTTTGGCGGCAGCGGCATGGCCGTAGAGACAGGCATCGAGCGCAAATTCCGCGAGGCGCGCCTTTACCTGGTGGCGCCGGTCACGAACAATCTCGTCACGGCATATGTGGCCGAGCACGTCCTCGGCCTGCCCCGGTCATACGGGCTGAGCGAAGGAGGCTGAGCATGGAGGAAACCTCGCGCGGTCGGTTCTTCGAAGACTTCAAGGTCGGCGACGTCTACCGCCACGCGATGGGCCGCACCCTGAGCGAGGCGGACAACACCTGGTTCACGTTGTTGACCTGCAACACGAACGAGATTCACTTCAACGCGGACTATGCCTCGGAGACGGAGTTCGGCAAACCGCTGATGAACAGCTGCCTGACGCTGGCCCTGGTCACCGGCCTCAGCGTCGATGACATCAGCCGGCACATCGTGGCGAACCTCGGCTGGGACAAGGTGACGCTGCCCGCGCCGGTCTTCGCCGGCGATACGATTTATGCCGAGTCGGAGGTGCTGGAGACGCGCCCATCGAAATCGAGACCGGGCCAGGGTGTGGTCCGGGTGCGGACCCGCGGCTTCAACCAGAAGGGAACGGTCGTGATCATGTTCGAGCGCGCGGTGCTCGTCCATTCGCAACAGACGGAACCGAAGCGCCGCCGGCCTTCGCCGGCGGGGTGAGGACGGCCGAGACACCAACGCCGTTCGCGGTGACCCGGCTCTTCTACATCGGGCCGTTCATCACGATGTTCGACCGCGGCGTTATCGGCCCGCTGCTGGTCGCCATCGCGCTCGATTTCCGGGTGCCCCTGGCGGCGGCGGCCACGGTCGCCACCGCCTACTACATCTTTTATGGCGGGATGCAGCTCGTCTACGGCATCCTCTCGGACCGGTTCGGCCGGGTTCGGGTGATGCGGATCGGGCTGGCGGGCGCGGCCGGGGCCGGCCTCCTCTCCACCATCGCGCCGACGATCGGCACGCTGGTTGCGGCCCGAGCGGCCGCGGGCGGCCTGACCGCGGCGATCCTCCCGGCATCGATCGTCTACATCGGCGATGCCCTCCCATTCCGCCTGCGCCAACGAGTCCTCGCCGACCTCCTGGCGGCCGCCGCGATCGGGAGCGCCCTTGCCGCGCTGGTGGCCGGTGTGGTCGCGCGCTATGCGAGCTGGCGACTCGCGTTTCTGATTCCGGCCGTCGTCGCCGCCGTGCTGTTCTTCGGCTACCGGCGTCTTCCGGAATCGCGGGGGGCCACTGCCGGCGGTGGCGCGAGCAGCCAGCTCGTCGCCGTGGCGCGGCGACCTTGGGCCGTCTTCCTCATCGCGCTGGCGCTCGCTGAGGGCGTCGCCCTGCAGGGGTTGTTCACCTTCCTGGCGCCGGCCCTTCAGGCCCATGGATTCAGCGCCGCGGTCGCGGGACTGATCGTGGCAGGGTACGGGCTGGCGGTATTGGTCGGGACACGAATCGTCAAGCAGATCGCGCTGCGGGTGCCGGCGGCGGCCCTGCTCGCGGGCGGCGGCGTGATGCTGGTGGTTGGCTTTATGGCAGCGGCAATCGACCCGGCCATCCCCGGGGTGCTGGCAGCCAGCGTCCTCGCCGGAGGCGCCTACGCCCTGATGCATTCCACCCTGCAGTCGTGGGCTACGGACGTGGCGCCGCGTGCGCGCGGCACCGCGGCGGCACTGTTCGTCACCGCCTATCAGCTGGGCGCGGCTGGTGGGGTCGCGGCCGTCGCCGGGCTCGCCGGGTCACAGCACTATGCCACCATCTTCTGGATCGCGGCCGCCGTAGCCACGCCGGTGGCGGTCCTGGGAACGATTGGCCGAGCCCGGTATCCTGGCTCGGCCGCACGAGAGGGTGTCAACGCGGTAGATTAGGACCGTGCGAGGGCTGAGGCTGGCGGCGCTGCTGGGTTCGGTGGCCATGGGAGTGACGGCATGCGGCAACTCCACCACGAGCGCGACGACCAACGGGGACCCAATTGTCTTCGGGGCCGCCGTCTCGCTGACCGGCGCCCTGTCGAAGGAAGGCGGACTGACCAAACAGGGCTATGACCTCTGGCTCGATTGGATCAACCAGAAGGGCGGCATCGTCGTCAACAACGTCAAGCACCCGGTCCAGATCAAGTACGAGGACGATCAGAGCAATCCCAACCTCTCGGCCACCCTGGCCCAGAAACTGATCACCGACGAGAAGGCCCAGTTCATCCTCGGTCCGTACGGCAGCGCGGCGAGCGCCACGGATGCGGTCGTCGCGGAGAAAAACGGGATTCCGATGGTCGAGGCCAACGGGGCCGCCCAGTCGATCTTCAGTCACGGCTACAAGTACACGTTCGGCGTCCTCTCTCCCGCCTTCAAATATTTGACGGGGGTGCTGGACATGGCCGCGACACTGAGCCCAAAGCCGACCACGATCGCGATCCTCTCCGCCAACGACAGCTTCTCGGTCGAAGTGGCGGCGGCGATCGCGGAGGTCGCGCCCACCAAGGGCATGAAGGTCGTGTTCAACAAAAAATATCCAGCGGCCGCGCCGGACGTCAGCGGGCTCATCAGCCAGGCGAAAGCCGCGAATCCCGACATCGTCATGAACTCGGGCCACCTCGCCGAGGCGATCGCCATCAACAAGGCGGCCAAGCAGCTCAGCCTCGACGCCAAGATCTTTGCCTACTCGGTCGGTCCGTCCACCCCCGACTTCATCAAGGCGCTGGGCGCCGACGCCGATTACGTCTACGACGGCAGCCAGTGGACACCGCAAGTTAAGTATGTGCCGTCCTTCTACCTGTCGGTCGCCGATTACACCAAGGCCTACGAGCAGAAATACGCGAGCAGCGATCCGCCCGACTACCACGTCGCCGAATCGACCGCCGCCTGCCTCGCCTTCCAGAAAGCGATCGAGAACGCCGGATCGGTCGACCCGGCGAAGGTGCGTGACGCGCTGGCCAAGCTCGACGTGATGACCTTCTTTGGCCAGATCAAGTTCGACGATCGGGGCATCAACATCTACAAGCCGATGGTCGTCGAGCAGATCCAGAAGGGCGTCCACTACACCGTCTATCCGCCGGACGTCGCGAACGGCAAACCGCAGTATCCGGCGCCGCCCTGGAGTTCTCGGTAACGCCGACCGGCTGACGTGAGTCAGTTCACCCAGCAGGTCATCCTGGGTCTCCTGCTGGGCGGCGTGTACGTCGCCGTGGCGCTCGGGTTCAGCCTGGTCTGGGGGATCCTGAACATCGTCAACCTGGCACACGGCGCCTTCGTCATCATCGGCGCGTACGTGACGTGGGCGCTCTTTGCCCACCTCCACATCGACCCCTTCATCAGCCTGCCGGTGGATGCGGTGGTGTTGTTTATCGTCGGCTACGCGTTGCAGCGCGGCGTCATCAACCGCGTCATCCGAGCGCCGGTGCTCTTCACCTTCCTGCTGACGTTCGGGCTCAACCTGATCATCGTCAGCGTCCTCCTGGTCATCTTCACCGGCGACTTCCGATCGGTCACGCCGAGCTATTCCGGCAGCGGGCTGCAACTCGGGTCGGTGACGATCCCCTACATCCGGGTGGCCGGATTGGCGGTCGCCCTCGTACTGGCGGGGATCCTGTGGCTGATCCTGAACCGGACCCGGACGGGGGCGGCCATCCTCGCCGTGGGCGCAGACCGCGATGCCGCCCAGCTGGTCGGGGTCGACCTGCGGCACGCCTATGCCCTGACCTTTGCGATTGGCGCCGCCTTCGCGGGTGTGGCGGGCGGCATCATCAGCACCTTCCAATCGATCACGCCCACGGCCGGCGACCCGTATACCCTGCAGGCCTTTGCCGTCGTCATCCTCGGCGGGCTGGGCCGGGTCAGCGCGACCGTTGCCGGTGGCCTCCTGTTTGGCCTGATCGAGGTGCTCGGTCAGAGCGCCCCCGGGTTGGGGTCCGGCTACGCCAACGCCATCGCGTTCGCGGTGCTCGTGATCGTGCTGGTGGTCCGACCGCAGGGCCTGCTCGGCCGGCTGGCGTGATCCCATGATCGCGCGTCTCCGCCGGATGCCGGTCACCTGGCGGCGCACCACCATGGTCGTGGTCGGGATCGCCCTGCTGCTGGTGGTGCTGGCGCCGCTGACATCGACCGATGCCGCGCAGCAGGCCGGGTTGCCCCTGCTCACCGACAAACTGTGGTTTCGGATCGCCACGACGGTGGCGATGTTCGTCACGCTCGCCTCGGCCTGGAACATCATCGGCGGCCTGACCGGCTACGCCAGCTTCGGCAACGTCGCCTTCTTCGGGCTCGGCGCGTACGGCACCGGGGTGTTGGTGAGTAACCTGCATTGGTCCTTTCTCATCGCGCTGCTCGCCGCGCCGCTGATCGCCGCGATCTTTGCGCTGGTGGTCGGCATCCCGCTGCTTCGGCTTCGCGGTCATTACTTCGCCGTGGCAACGCTCGGCGTCGGCGTGGCGGTCGGTGAAGTCATCAACAATGTCGGCCCTCTCGGGGCCTCGACCGGGCTCTTCCTGCCCATCATGCGGTCGGACCGGCTCTTTTTCTACCTGATGATCGGGGCGGCGGGGGTGGCCGTCCTTTCCACCCGGTTGATCCTGAAGAGCCGGTTCGGGTATGGGCTGCTCGCGATCCGCGAGAACGAGGAGGCCGCCGCGGTGATCGGGGTGAACACGACCTTCTACAAGGTCTCCGCTTTCGTGATCGCCGCCGCGCTCACCGGCCTGGCGGGGGGCATCTTCGCGCAGTGGAACAGCTTCATCAACCAGGAGAACGTCTTCCCCGTCACCTACAACGTCGAGATGATCCTGATGGCGGTGCTCGGCGGCGCCGGCACCCTGCTCGGCCCGGTGGCCGGCGCCATCGTTCTCGAGCTGATCATTCAGGCGCTGGCGGGCGGTGGATCGGCATCCGTCTACTCGCAGATCGGGCTCGGTGTGCTGCTGGCCGTCTGCGTGATCTTCATCCCGCGCGGCGTCATCGATTTCTTCGGCGGGCAGAGCCGTCTCTCCCTGAGCTACCTGCGGCGCACGCTGCGAGAGACGAGCGCATGAGCCTGCTGGCCGTGCGCGACCTCACCAAGCGTTTCGGTGGGGTTCACGCACTGGCCGAGGTGAGCTTCACCGTCGAGAAGGGCGAGGTGCTGGGCATCATCGGCCCGAACGGAGCCGGGAAGACGACCCTGCTCAACTGCATCAGCGGCCTCTACCGGCTGGACGGCGGCGACATCCGATGGGATGACACGTCGATCCGAGGTATGGCCGCGCACCGGATTGCCCGGCTCGGGATCGGACGGACCTTCCAGATCGTGCGGCCGTTCCCCTCCATGACGGTCCGCGAGAACACCGCGATGGGCGCGCTCTTCGGCCAGCCACAGGGGAGGCTGCAGCCGCACGAGGCGCAGAAGCAGGCGGACGAGGTCCTGGAGCTGGTCGGCCTGGCGGAAAAGCGCGATTTCCCGGTGCTCCGCCTCACCGTGCCGGATCGCAAGCGGCTCGAGATCGCCAGGGCGCTGGCCATGCGGCCGCGGCTCTTGCTGCTCGACGAGGTGATGGCGGGCCTCAACGCCGTGGAGGTGGAGCAGGCGCTCGGCATGGTGCGCCGCGTCCGCGAGAGCGGCATCACCATCGTGCTGATCGAACACGTGATGAAAGTCATCGTCGGCGTCTGCACGCGTGCACTGGTCCTGAACTTCGGCCGGCCGCTGGCGGAGGGACCGCCCGAGGAGGTCCTACGCGATCGCCGGGTGATCGAGGCCTATCTGGGCGAGCGCTACGCGCGGCTCCAGGAGGCGGCCGATCAGGAACGGGCGAAGCCGACCGATGCCTGAAAATTCGCCACTGCTCGCGGTCGATGGGCTGACCGCCGGGTTCGGCAACACGCCGGTGCTCTTCGATGTCGTGCTCGAGGTGTCGCCAGGCGAGTTGGTGGCGCTGATCGGAGCGAACGGCGCCGGCAAGTCCACGCTGCTGGGTGCGCTCACCGGCCTGGTCCGGACGTCGGGTGGCCGGGTCAGCTTCGATGGCCGCATGGTGACCGGGTTGCGACCCGAGCGGATCGTCGCCGCCGGCCTGATCCACGTGCCCCAGGGCCGCCGCCTCTTCAGCACCATGACAGTCGAGCGCAATCTGACCCTCGGCGCCTACCGACGGCATGACGCCGAGGTGCGGCAGGATCTCCGCAAGATCCTGGAGTACTTTCCGGCGCTCGGGGACAAGCTGCACCGCGAGGCCGGCACCCTGTCCGGCGGCGAGCAGCAGATGGTCGCCATCGGCCGCGGCCTGATGGGGCGGCCGAAGCTCCTCATGATCGACGAGCCATCCCTGGGGCTTGCGCCGAAGGTCGTTGACCGCGTGATGGAGGTGGTCAAGACCATCAACCACGACGGCACGGCCGTGCTGCTGGTCGAGCAGGACGTCGTGCTGGCCCTCGAGATCGCCGACCGCGGCTACGTCCTGGAAAACGGCCACATGGTGATGCGCGGCCCCGCTACCGAGCTGCGTAACGACCCCGCGATCCGCAAGGCCTACCTGGGCATCTAGCGCTAGCGATGAGATCGTTGAGTTGGGCGCAGGTCCGCAGCTGGAGGGTCGCCCGCCATCACCTGGATGGGCGCGCCCCGGCGCGACGGCTCGTGCAGGCCGTCAAGGAGATTGGCGGCGTGCAGGCGCAGGTGCTCTCGGCCGCCGGCCTGGCGATCTGGAACCGCGTCGATGGGATGGAGCGCCGGACCATCGATGACGCGCTGTGGAAGAGGAAAACGCTCGTCAAGATCTGGGCGATGCGCGGCACGCTGCACCTGATGCCGGCGGACGAGATGCCGATATGGTGCGCCGCCAACAGCACCCGACAGCTCTACTGGCACCCGGCCTGGCTGAAGATGCACGGGGTCAGTGCGGGCGAGTTGCAGGCCATCATCGATGCGGTCCCGGAGGCCCTCGACGGCCAACGACTGACCCGCGAGCAACTGGCGAGTGAGATCGTGCGGATCACGAAGCGCCCGCATCTGCGCGAACTCCTCCGGCTCGGCTGGGGGCGCTGCTCAAGCCCTCCGCGCTCGCCGGCCATCTCTGCTTTGGTCCGAGCGAGGGTACCAACGTCACCTTCGTGCGCACCGACCAGTGGCTCGGGGGCTGGAAGACGGAGGATCCCGACGATGCGGTCCGCGAGGTGGCGCGCCGCTACCTGCACGCCTATGGACCGGCACGCCGCGAAGAACTCGCCGGATGGTGGGGTGTGCGCGCGCCGCAGGGCACCGCCATGCTCGCGAGCCTGGGTGACGAAGTCGAACAGGTCGATGTCGAGGGCTGGCGCGGATGGATGCTCACCCGTGATGTCGCGCGTATCGCCCGGCAGTCCGAGGCGGCGTCAGTCCGACTGCTGGGCCACTTCGACCCCCTGGTGGTGCTCGGGGCCAAGTACGCCGGCTATGCGCTGAAACCGGAGCATAAGAAACAGGTCCACCGGGTCGCAGGCTGGGTGTCGCCCGTGTTGCTGGTCGATGGCGTGGTCTCCGGCATCTGGGCGCTGGACAAGAGCGGGCGGCGGCTCGACGTCCGATCGTTCGGTCCGCTCGCAAAGTGGATCAAGGAAGGGGTTGGGAAGGAATCGTCGAAACGCGGCGACTACCTCGGCGCGAAACTCCAGGTCACCTTCGGGCGCTGACGTTTGCTATCCTGACCAAAGACCGAACGTCGCACGATGAGTCTCGTGTAACGCCGCAAGGCTAATAGGCTCTACCACCAAACTACGGAGGTAGAGCACATGCTCACAACGACACTCGCCGCCCTCACTCACAACACCTACGCCCTGGCCACCGCGTGGCTGATGCTGGCCCTGCTGGCCAGCGTGATCTCGATCCGGGTCGGGATCTCCGTCGCGCTGGCCGAGATGGTCATGGGCGTCATCGCCGGCAATCTCTTTCACCTCCCCAACAGCACGGAATGGATGACCTTCCTGGCCGGCTTCGGTTCCGTGCTCCTGACGTTCCTTGCCGGCGCCGAGATCGACCCCGATTCGCTCCGCCGGCAGTGGAAGAGCGCGATCGCGATCGGCGTCGTCTCATTTGCGCTCCCCTTTGCCGGCGTCTGGGTGATCTGTTTGGCGCTGTTGCACTGGACCATGCACGCCGCCCAGATCGGTGGGATCGCGATGTCGACGACCAGCGTGGCGGTGGTCTACGCGGTCATGGTCGAGACGGGGCTCAACCGCACGCAGCTCGGCAAGCTCATCCTGGCGGCCTGTTTCGTCACCGACATAGGCACCGTGGTGGCGCTCGGCGCGCTGTTCGCGCACTACAACGCGGTGCTGGTCGTCTTCGTGGTCGCCCTCGCGGCGGTCGCCTTCTTCCTACCGCGGGGCTTTCGCTGGTTCATCAACACGATCGGCCACTCCGTCTCGGAGCCGGAGATCAAGCTGCTCTTTGTGTTACTCCTCGGGTTGGGGGCACTGGCCCAGCTCGCCAAATCGGAGGCGGTGCTGCCTGCCTACGTCCTCGGTCTGACGGCCGCCGTCATCTTCCATCACGACCGCGTGCTGACGGATCGACTCCGCTCGACGGCCTTCGCCCTGTTGACCCCCTTCTTCTTCCTGCGAGCGGGCAGCCTGCTCTCGCTCGGCACCATCCTTCCGTCGCTTGGCCTGGTGGCCCTGCTCTTCTTCGCCAAGATGGTCTTGAAGATCGTTGGCGTCTACCCGGTGGCCCGGCTGGCCGGGCTGAAGGGGCGGAGCGCGCCCTATGCGACCCTGATGATGGCGACCGGCCTCACCTTTGGCTCGATCTCCGCGCTCTACGGATTGACCCACGGGTACATCAGCCAGGCGCAGTACAGCTGGCTGCTCACCGCCGTGATCGCCTCGGCGCTATTTCCGACGCTGCTGGCGCAGGCCGTCTTCTCGCCCGGCGCCATCAAGGTGCACCTCAGCGGGGACCAGCGCGAGGAAGGCGCCTTCGATCAACACCTCGACCTCGATGACGAGCAGGACCACTTCGAGCAGCTCGAGACCGGTGTCCGTTAGGCGGCCAGCGCCAGCGAGTCGGTGTCGGGGAGCGCGGCGATGACGTCGGCAGCCAGGTGGTTGCCGGCGGTCTTGCGCATCAGCGCCAGCGCCACCTCGGGGGCCATCGGCGCCCGATACGGCCGGTCGGCGGTCATCGCGTCGAAGACGTCTGAGACCGACACGATGCGCGCGCTGAGTCCGAGCGTCTCGGCCCCGAGCCCACGAAAGTACCCGGTACCGTCCAGCTTCTCGTGATGGCTGGCCGCGATCTGGGCCACGTTCGCGAAGAGTTCGATCGGTTCGAGGATCCGAAGGCTGAGCTCCGGGTGTCGCATGATGACGGCGAACTCCGCCGCATCCAGGGGGCCTGGCTTGTCGAGGATGGTATTGGGGACGCCCAGCTTCCCGATGTCATGGAGCAGGGCCGCCCGGCGGACGTCAAGCCGGTCCCGCCCGGATAACCCGAAACGCCGCGTGACGCCGTCCGCGATGGTGGCGACGTTGTGCGAGTGGCGAGCCGTGTACGGACTCTTCGCATCGATGATATCGGCGAAGGCCGACGCGATCCGGTCGATGTCGGCATCGGTGGCGACCTGAACGAGTCCGCTGGGCTCCAGGGCGAAGACCTGCCGCTTCAGATCGGCAGCGCGCATCTGGTCGAGGGCGCCCGCCTTGCACAGTTGCAGGAGATGGTCGGTCAGGGCGGGATCGTACCAGGTGCCGCGGCGCCGTCGGATCACGTCGACCGCTGCCGATGATCCGCGATCGGTGCAAAAGACATCGAGCCCCGCACAGACGGCGATGATCCGGCTGGCGAGCGGGACCTCCTCTCGGCGCAGGCCCTGGGGGAGCCCGCGTCCATCCCAGTGCTCGTGCAGATCCATGATCGCCTCGGACACGTCGTCGCCAAAGCCGATCTTCTTGGCGATCCCCGCCCCGCGCGAGCACCGCAATTGCTCGACGTCGCGACGCTCGCGCTCGCCGGAGATGGCAAGCTTGATGAGCCGGCGGGCCCGCAGCGGAAGCGGCTCGGCCGGCAGGTTCGCGATGGTGAACCGCGCCATCGCCAGCAGCGAGCGCCCGGCGATGGCCTGTCGACCCTTGAGCGCCTGGTCGTCCGTGCCAAAGAGTTCGGTGATGGCCGCGGCGTTACTGGAGCACCCGGAGTCTTTCAGTAATGCCGCGAAGTACAGGGAACTGCGCGTTTGCTCCGGGAGGCCGAGGCGATCGGCGAGGCGCATGGCCAGGTAACAGGTCCGGACGGCGTGCCCGGCACGCTGACCTTCCGTCAGGTCGAGGGCGACAGAGAGCGCAGCGAGCAGTTCCGAGGTACGAAGCTGCGCCATGAGGCTGTAACGCCGTCGCGCCACGTAACATTCCGGCATGGCACAAGCGGAAGAGACCGGGCGCCCTCGCATCCCGCTGGAGCCGGTTGACGCCCTGGTCATCACCACCCTGGTGGAGAATACGTACGACATCTTCATGCCGGACCAGGGACCGGCGCGACGGAAAGGCCCGGATCCTACGGGACCGCGACTGACGGCGAGCACCATGGTCGACCGGCAGGCGCCCGACCAGCTGATCGCCGAACATGGCTTTTCGCTGCTCCTGACCGTCACGAAGGGGGATCGATCGCACCGCCTCCTGTTCGACTGTGGCGTCAGCCCCGACGGCATGGTCGAGAACATGCGCCGGCTCAGCATCGACCCGACGGAAATCGAGGCCGTGGTCTGCAGTCACGGGCACTTTGACCACGCCACCGGGTTGGACGGCCTGATCCGGCGGCTCGGACGATTCAAGCTGCCGGTCCTCATCCACCCCGATTTCTGGAATCGGCGACGGGTGACCCTGCCCGGGCGTCCGCCCAACGAGATCCCGACGACGAGCAGGCGGGCGCTGGAAGAGGCCGGCTTCACGATCGTCGAGGAGCGGCAGCCCAGCTTTCTGTTTGAGAGCTCGATGCTGATCACGGGTGAAGTCGACCGCACCACCGGGTATGAGACGGGCTTTCCAATCCAGGAGGCCTGGCGCCACGACCGGTGGGAGCCGGACCCGCTGGTTCTCGATGATCAGGCGATCGTGGTGCATGTCCGGGACAAAGGGCTGATCGTAATTACCGGATGCGGCCACGCCGGCGTGGTCAACATCACCCGCTACGCGCAGAAGCTCACCGGGATCGACCGACTCTATGTCGTGATGGGAGGCATGCACCTCAGTGGGCCGCTCTTCGAGCCGCTCATTCCTCGGGTCAGCGAGGACCTGGCGGCGATGCACCCCGCGTACCTTGTTCCCGCGCACTGCACCGGATGGCGGGCGCAGCACGCGTTGGCTCGGACGTTCGGCGACCGCTTGATCCCGAACGCGGTCGGCACACGGTACGAGCTTTAGCCGCCGCGAGATCGGCTCTTGACATCGAGCCCGAAACGGTGCTAGACCTGTAACCGGTTACAGCGGTTGTCGCCGGAGGGGCTATCTGAAACCGACCATCTACGACGTCGCGCGCAAGGCTGGCGTCTCGACGGCAACCGTGTCCCGGTTCGTGAACGCCGCCGCGCCCGTGGCGGGGGGCACGGGACAGCGCGTCGAAATGGCGGTGCGCGCCCTTGGCTACCGCCCCAACGGAATCGCCCGAAGCCTGGTGACCAAGGCGACCCACACCCTCGCCCTCCTGCTGCCTGACATCACCAACCCGTTCTTCCCGGACCTCGTCAAGGGCGTCCAACTCGCGGCGAATGAGCGCGGCTACGTCGTGCTCCTCTGCAGCACGTTGTCGGACGCCCTGACGGAGGAGTCGTACCTGAAATTGCTGCAGCTCAAGCAGGTGGACGGCATCCTGGCGGTGGGCCTGACAATGCGCCGGCCGCAGATCAAGCGCTTCGCCCCGACCGGCGTACCCTTCGTGTCCCTCGATCGGGACATCGACTTCCCCGATGCCCCGCTGGTTCGGCTGGACCACCGAGGCGGGGCACGGCTGGCGACACAACATCTGATCGCCCTGGGCCATCGAGCCATCGCACACGTCACGGGCCCGGCGGGGCTCCGCGTCAGCCGCGAGCGCCTCGCCGGATACCGGGCCGCGCTGACCGCGGCCAGGATCACCGCGGACTCGCGGCTGCGGGTGACCGGCGATTTCACCGAAGAGGCCGGCTATGCGGGCATCGAGCGCCTGCTGATGGAGGCGGTTCCGTTCACCGCGGTCTTCACAGGCAACGACCTGGCCGCCATCGGGGCCATGGCGGCGCTCAAACGACACGGCCTCCGAGTGCCGGAGGACGTGTCGGTGATCGGCTTCGATGACATTCACCTCGCCGCCTACACCTCGCCACCGCTCACCACCATTCGCCAGCCGACCTACGAGATGGGTCGACACGCGGCAGAGATCTTGATGGACACCATCGGCAGCGTTAGCCCTAAACGCCGGGTTGCCAACCGGGTATTCGAAGGAAGGCTGGTCGTTCGGGGCTCGACCGGGCCGCTGCGCGGCGGCGAGCAATGAGTCGAATCGTCGTCCTGGGCAGCCTCAACATGGACCTGGTCGCGCATGTCCCGCACCTCCCTTCAGCCGGCGAGACGGTCCTGGCGCAACCGCTCCAGACCTTTCCTGGGGGAAAGGGCGCCAACCAGGCAGCCGCGGCGGCGCGATTGGGCGGCCGCGTTTCCATCATCGGCCGGGTCGGGGCGGACGCCTTCGGCACGTCGCTCCTCGAGGCGCTCGCTCGAGACGGCGTCGATACGACGGCGGTGGAACGCGACGGAGCGACGCCGACCGGGACGGCGATCATCCTGGTCGATCCGCAGGGCGAGAACGTCATCGCCGTGTCGCCGGGCGCGAACGCGACCCTGACCGTCGATGCCGTCGATCGCGCGCTTCAGACCCTCGGGTCCGATGACATGCTGGTCATCCAGCTGGAGATCCCCGCGACGGTCGTCCGCCAGGCCCTGACGGGGGCCCGGGAGCGTGGTGTCCGGACCCTCCTCAACGCTGCCCCCATCCGAGGCCTCGATCCGGCCCTGCTACGCGGACTGGACATCCTGGTCGTCAATGAGCCGGAGACGGCAGCGCTGGTAGGGCGCTCGGTGACCGACCTGACGGCGGCGATGGCGGCCGCGCTCGAACTCCATGAACGCGGCGTGGGCCTCGCTGTGGTCACGCTCGGAGCGGCCGGGGCGGTTTTCTCACAGAACGGCACGGCCGAGCGCGTCGAGCCGTTTCCCGTCACCGCGGTCGACTCGACCGCCGCCGGAGACGCGTTCGTCGGGGCGATGGCCGCTGCCATGATCGACGCGATTCCAACGACGCAGGCGCTTCGCCTCGCCAGCGCAGCCGGCGCCGCCGCAGCCAGCCGGCCAGGGGCGCACAGCTCGTTGCCGCGCCGCCGGGATCTCGAGGACGCGTTCGGGCTTCGATGGCCTTGATAGGTGACGGTCGAGTTGTTAGGATGAAACCGCTTACACGGCCGGCAGCGCAACCGGAGGAAGAGGCTCGTTGACCATCATCGAGAAGAGCGACGCTCGGCTCGCGGAATATGGATATCTCGTTGGACTGCCCTCCAGCGCGCCCCCGATAGAGAACGAGGAGCTCCGCTACTGGCCGACGCTGGCCCCGCTCGAGCTCGACGATGGCCCTTGCGAGGTCGGCGTCTGCGAGGTGGTGCGGCGCCCCTTTCGGGTCAGCCAGATGGAACGTCATGTCCGCACATCCGAGTTCGTCGCGCCGATGAATGGCGAGCTGATCGTGCCGATCGCGTTGCGGACGGCGACCCGGGCCCCCGGCCAGGGACTTGTGGGCGTGCGCGTGCGGACCGGTGAGGGGCTGATGCTGCATCCTGGCGTCTGGCACTGGGCCGGCTATCCCGATCGAGACCGCCTCATGTTCTGGGTGATCTTCCGACGGGGGACGGCGTTAGAGGACCTTGAGATCGCCCCGCTGCCGGAGTCGGTCGACATGTTGGAAAAGGGTCGGTAGGCGGATGGCACAGGTGCGGCTGAAAAGCCTTTCGCGCTCGTTCGGACGGGTCCCGGCCGTTCGCGACCTGTCCATCGACGTGCCGGACGGCAACCTCCTGTGTTTGGTGGGCCCGTCGGGCTGCGGCAAGACCACCACGCTTCGGATGATCGCGGGGCTGGAGACGCCCGACTCGGGCGAAATCTGGGTCGGCGATCGGAACATCACCACCCTCGAACCGCGCGCACGACAGATCGGCATGATGTTCCAGGGCTTCGCGCTCTACCCGCACCTGTCGGTGGCGGAGAATATCGGGTATCCGCTCAAGGTGCGCGGGATGGAGCGCGCCGAACGCGGCCGGCGGGTCGCAGAGGTCGCCACGCTGCTCGACATCGAGCCCCTGCTCAATCGCTCGGTACAGCAGATTTCGGGCGGTCAGCAGCAGCGGGTGGCCCTGGCCCGGGCCATCGTCCAACGACCCGAGCTGTACCTGCTCGACGAGCCGATCTCCAGCCTTGACGCAGTCCTGCGGAGCACCATGCGCGGCGAGATCAAGCGCCTGCAGAAGCTCCTGAAGACCGCCATGGTCGTTGTCACCCATGACCAACTCGATGCATTGAGCATGGCCGATATCATCGCCGTGATGAAGGACGGCATCCTGCAACAACTCGGATCACCCGAGGACGTGTACTCCCGCCCCGCGAACACCTTCGTCGCGGGCTTCATCGGGGAGCCAAGGATGAACCTCCTGCCGGCGACCCTGGAGCAACGGGACGGTCGCCTCGGCGCCCGGACGGGCGACCACTGGCTGGCGGTCAGCGAGACGGCCCGGCCCACCCTGACGCAGGCGAAGAGCGACAGGATCACGGTGGGCATCCGGCCGCCGGCGGTCCGCGTGCACCGCAGTCCCGCGCCCGAGCGAATCCCCGCCCGCGTCTACGTCGCCGAACCGGAGGGCTCACGGGTGATCTACGAGTTCAAGCTCGCCAACGAGATCTTCAAAGTCGAGTCCGACCCGGAGCTGCGGCTCCAAATGGAAGAGGAGGTGTTTTTGGAACTTCGGCCGGACGCGCTGCACTTTTTTGTCTCGGATCAATCGGCCGGCGATGGCCGCCGAATCGCGTGATGACTACTGTCGAAGGAGCGTGATTGTTGATGAGTCCAGTAACCCGGCGTACGTTTCTCGCGGACAGCGCCAGGGCGAGTGCGCTTCTCGCCCTGGGCGGCGGCTCCATGGGATCCCTGCTGAGCGCGTGCGGCACCAGCACCTCGACCTCGTCCGAGGCATCGACCCTGGCGATCGAGATCGACGCGGGCCAGAACGCCGCACCCTTCCAATGGTTTGCTAATGACATGCAATCCGCCGTCGGGGTCAGCCCCAAGATCATCGGCCTGCCCTTCGTCGGGCAGTACGAAAAGATCGTGTCGGAGATGATCACCCGCAGCAATGTCTACGACGTCCTCGTCTTCCCACCGTTCTTCGTTGGCGACTTTGTGGCGAAGGGGTTCCTCCACAAGCTGACCGATTTTGGCAACGAGTCTGACTTCAAGCTGGACGATGTTCTCCCGGTCTACCGGGACCCGTACCTGAAGCGGAACGGCAACCTCTACGCCGCCGACTACGATGGCGACCAGCTCCAGCTCGCCTACCGCAAGGACCTCTTTCAGAAGGCCGGCTTGACCAGCCCACCGAAGACCTGGGATGACTTCGTGAGCTACGCCAAAGAACTGCACCATCCGCCGACCCAGTACGGCAACGCCTTCTACGGCCAGCGTGGCTTCTGCTACGGCTGGTTCATCAACATCTTCGCCGCCAACGGCGGCCAGTGGTTCAGCTCGGACATGAAGCCGGGCATTGCGAGCGACGCGGGCGTCAAGGCCCTCGAAACCCTCGTGACGCTGAAGCAGTACGCACCGCCGAACATCCTCCAGGTCGGCTATCCCGAGCTCAACGGCGCCTATCTGAACGGGAGCACGGCGATGGTCATCCAGTGGAATGACCTGGCCCTGAAGGCGGAGGACCCGAGCAAGAGTAAGTCGGTTGGCATGAACGGGTATGCACCGTCCCCGGTGCGTAACTACATGCCGTACTCGCGCGTCATGGCCATCTCCGCCTACACCTCGAACCCGCACAATTCCTACAAGCTGGTCCAGTACATGAACCGCTCCGAGGTCAGCATCAAGGACGTCTACGACCCGAACTGCGGCGAGGACCCGTTCCGCACGTCGCACTTCGATACCAGTGCGGTCAAGGACCACACCGGAAAGCCGACCATGTCGGCGGACGCCGCCGCCAGTTACGTCGCCGCCAACAAGGGCGGCCTCGCCATCGGGTACCCAGAGCTGTCCATTCCGGGCGCCCCGCGCTACATCGACATCCTCGACCTCAAGGTCAACGAAGCCCTCTCCGGCAGCTCCTCCCCCGCCCAGGCCCTGAAGGCCGCCTCGGACGAATGGGACAGCATCACCACCTCGCTGGGCAAGGACGACCAGGTCAAGGCCTACGCCGACTGGGTCAACAGTTTCCACAAGGTCGGCATCCAGTACTGACGGATGGCAGCCGCTAGGCGTAGTTCGCCGCGGTCAGGAGGGCGACGGTTCGCCCTCCTGACCGTTGCCCCCGCCACCATCCTGCTGATCGGGATCAGCATCTTCCCGTTGATCTCGGCGCTGCGACTCTCGTTCATGCAGGATGCCCTGCTCTCCGTGGCGAAGCCGCGCTTCATCGGGTTCAGCAACTACGCCCATCTCTTCCACGACAGCCTGTTCTGGACGAGCCTGGGCGTCACCGCCGTCTTTGCCGTTTCAGTGTTGACGGTCCAGCTGCTTGTCGGCCTCGCCATCGCCCTGGCGCTCGACCGGCTGCCGCGCTATCAGCAGATCCTGGCCACCATCCTGCTGATCCCCAGCATCCTGTCGCCATCGGTGGTGTCCTTCCAGTGGAAACAACTGTTCGACTACAACTCCGGCGTGCTCAATTTCGCGCTTGGCGTACTCCATCTGCCGCTGCAGGGGTGGACCGCCTCGGCTCGCGGCGCGCTGCCCGCCCTCGTGCTGGTGGACTTCTGGGAGTGGACGCCCTTCATGGTCTTGCTGATGTTCGCGGGCATCAAGTCCATGCCTCGGCCCGTGTTCGAGGCGGCCCGCGTGGATGGCTCGAGCGGCTGGCAGGTGCTGGTCTTCCAGACGCTGCCCCTCTTGCGGCGGGTGATCGCCATCGCCGTCATCCTGCGCCTGATCGGCGCCTTCAAGATCTTCGACATCATCTACGTGCTGACGGCCGGAGGGCCGGGGATCAGCACCGAAAGCCTCGCCTTCTACACGTACGTGCAAGGCTTTCGCTACTTCGATCTCGGGTACAGCACGGCGATGGCTTTCATTACGCTGATCCTGATCACCATCCTGGCCAGGCTGATCCTCGGATTCATGGAGCGCCCGGTGGGCCGGCCGGCCGCGCGAGCCGCCTGATGGCCGCCGCCTCGCCCGCCGTCGTACGCGGACGCCCGGTGGCGACGCCGGTCGCGCGGGCCGGTGCCAGCCGGTGGGTGGCCTACGCCGGCATCGGGATCGCGTTGGTGTTCTTCCTCTTTCCCGTGTACTGGATGCTCCTCACGTCCGTGAAGCCGCCGCCGGAGTGGCAGACGAGCCCGCCCATCTTTCTGCCATCGCGGCTCTATTTCACGAACTTCACCGATGCCCTCTTTAGCTACAACGGCGTCAAGGGCCTGATGGACAGCGCCATCGTGGCCGCCAGCTCGACCGCCATCGGGATGGTGATCGGCACGCTCGCCGCCTACAGCATCGCCCGATTCCGGACCGGGGGCAGCAACCTGTCGTTCTTCATTCTGAGCGTGCTCTTCATGCCGCCGGTTGCCGTTGCCATCCCCATGTTCCTCTTCTGGTCCAACCTGGGCCTGGTCGACACCTACCTGGCCCTGATCGTGCAGTACCTGATCTTCACGGTCCCGTTCGTCACCTGGCTGATGAAGGGGTTCTTCCAGGATCTCCCGGTGGAGCTGGAAGAGTCGGCGCTGGTCAACGGCGCGTCGCGCCTGCGGGCGCTCTGGGAGATCGTCTTGCCGAGCGTTCGGCCGGCGCTCGTGGCGACGGCGCTCTTTGCCCTGATCTTCACCTGGAACGAGTTCACCTTTGCCGTACTGCTCTCGCGCGGGCGGGTGACGACCCTGCCCTTCATCCTGCCCACCCTGATGGAGTCGCACAACATCCTGTGGGGCGATATCGCCGCCATCGCGACCATCGGGGCGCTCCCGGTGGTGATCGTCGCCTTCGCGTTGCAACGCTACCTCGTGCGCGGACTCTCCTTCGGGGCGATCAAGTCGAGCTAAGGGGGAACACCATGAAGCTGAACGGCAAGGTTGCCGTCGTGACGGGCGGAGGATCGGGGATCGGCCGCGCCATCTGCCATGCATTCGTACGGGAGGGGGCCGCCGTCGTCATCGTCGACCAGAACAAGGACGGCGCGAACCAGGTCAAGGAGGAGCTGGGCCGAGCCTCAGGCAAGGCGACGGTGGTCGTCGGTGACGTGGCCAAAGCATCGACCAACCGTGACATGGTGGCTCTGGCCGTCAGGACCTACGGCGGCCTCGACATCCTGGTCAACAATGCCGCCGCGGTGCTGCAACGCGAGGTCGCCGAGATGAGCGACGAGGAATGGGACCACATGATCAAAGTCGATCTGTACGGCCCGTTCTACGGCTCGCGCGAGGCGGCCCGCCAGATGATCAAGCAGGGCCGCGGCGGCCGGATCCTGACCACCTCCTCGCTGCTCGCCGAGCAGACCCGCAGCCTGCAGGCCGCCTACACCGCCGCCAAGGCCGGGGTGATCGGCCTCGCCCGCTCGCTCGCGATCGAGGTCGCCCGTCATGGGATCACGGTCAACTGCGTTCTCCCAGGCCATATCCGCACGCCGCTGACGGAGCCGATGTTCACCCCACCGATTCAGAAGGCCTTCGAGGACCGGATCCCGATCGGCAAGCTCGGTGAGCCGGAGTGGATCGCCAACGTCTTCGCGTTCCTTGCCTCGGACGATGCCCGCTATATCACGGGCCAGGCGATCATCGTCGATGGCGGCTACACCATCAACGGCGAGCTTCCCGGCGTCCAGTTCGGGCCGACCAGCCAGGAAGTGTGAACGGCCGCTGGCGGATCACGGCGCTCGACACCGGTACCTCGGTGATCGAGAAGTCGGTGATCACCTACCTCACCGACTGCGGCACGACGATCCGCATCCCGCGCGTGATGTGGGTCCTGCAAGGCGACACCACCATCGTGGTCGACACCAGCGTGCCGCTGCATGGGAAGGCGGCCGAGTTCATCGGCGAGCATTTCGAGCGGAGCCGGGCGCAGGAACCGGCCAACGCGCTCGAGCGGGCCGGCGTCAGGCCGAACGACGTCGAACTGGTGCTGCTCACGCACCTGCACTGGGACCACGCCGGCAACTGTGACCTCTTTCCGGAGGCGCGGGTGGTGGTCCAGAAGAAGGAGGTCGAGTACGGCCGGGCGCCTGGCGCGTTCTTTCGCAAGGCCTTCCTCTCCCCCCTTTCCGGCTGGCCGCACCCGCCCTGGGAGCTGCCCAACCTCGACCTGATCCGTGGCGAGCAGGAGATCCGCCCGGGCATTCGCGCCATCCCGGTGCCGGGCCACACGCCAGGATCGCAGGCCATCCTGGTGGATACGGACCGGGGCCGCTATTGCATCGCCGGGGACGCCGTCTTCACCTACGAGAACCTGGAAAAAGACATTCCGCCTGGCTTTCATAACGACGTCGACCATTCGATGGAATCGATGGCGTTGCTGCGGCAGCGGTCGGACCACGTCCTGCCGTCGCACGACTACGCCATCTTCCGAGACGGGCCAATCGCGCAGTTTCCCTGAGCAGCATGAGGCCGATCACCATCACCGGGGCGACGACCCATGACATCCGGTTTCCGACATCGCGCGAGCACGACGGCTCCGACGCCATGAATCCGGATCCGGACTACAGCGCGGCCTACGTCGTCCTGACGACCGACGCCGGCGAGGAGGGTCACGGGCTCACGTTCACCATCGGACGCGGCAACGAGCTGTGCGTTGCCGCCATCGAGGCCTTGCGGCAGCTCGTGGTCGGGCAACCGCTGACATCGTTGACGCAAGACATGGGTGCCTTCTGGCGGCGAATGACCGGAGACAGCCAGCTTCGATGGCTCGGCCCCGAGAAGGGCGTCATCCACCTCGCCACGGCCGCGGTCGTCAACGCGGTCTGGGACCTGTGGGCGAAGGTCGAACGCAAGCCGCTGTGGCAGTTGCTGGTCGACATGACCCCAGAAGAGGTCGTGCGATGCCTGGATTTTCGCTACATCACCGACGCCCTCACGCCGGAGGAGGCGGTGGAGATCTTACGGCGGCAGGCCCCGACGCGCGCCGCGCGCGCGGAGCAGATGCGGCGGCACGGCTATCCCGCCTACACCACGTCGGCCGGCTGGCTCGGGTATTCGGACGAGAAGATCCGCCGGCTCTGCCGCGACGCCGTGGCCCAGGGATTCACGCATCTCAAGATGAAGGTAGGGGGCAACGTCGAGGACGATCTCCGGCGGGCCGGCATCGTCCGCGAGGAGATCGGCCCGCATCGGAAGCTGATGATGGACGCCAATCAGCGATGGGACGTGGCCGAGGCGATCGAGCGCACGCGCCGGCTGGCGCGGTTCGACCCGTGGTGGATCGAGGAGCCGACCAGCCCGGACGACGTGCTCGGCCATGCCACGATCGGACGGGCCGTTGCCCCGATCGGCGTGGCGAGTGGTGAGCACTGCGCGAACCGAATCCTCTTCAAGCAGTTCTTCCAGGCGAAGGCGCTCGCGTTCTGTCAGCCAGATGCCTGCCGTCTCGGCGGGGTCAACGAGTTCATCGCCGTGCTCCTGATGGCGGAAAAGTTCGGGGTGCCGGTCTGCCCGCACGCCGGGGGCGTGGGACTCTGCGAGTACGTGCAGCATCTCGCCCTGTTCGACTACATCGCGATCAGCGGCTCGCTCCAGAACCGCGTGCTGGAGTACGTGGACCACCTGCACGAGCATTTCGTCGACCCGGTGGCCATCCGCGACGCGCACTACCAGGCGCCGAGCACGCCAGGGTTCAGTATCACGATGCGCCCACAAACATTGGACACGTTCGCGTTCCCGCACGGCAGCGCCTGGACGGACGCCTGATGCCAGAGTTCGACGGGCTCCGCGCCCTCGTCACCGGCGCGGCCTCGGGGATCGGGCTGGCCACGACTCAGGCGCTGCTGGACGCCGGCGCGCGAGTCGGCGCGGTGGACCTCGAGCCGATCGAGCCACGGGATGGCCTCCTGCCGCTGGTCGCGGATGTGCGGTCACAGCACGCCATTGCCGGCGCCGTCCGCGAGGCGGCCCACCAATTCGGCGGCTTGGACATCCTCGTGAACAACGCCGGAATCGGCGCCGCCGGCACCATTGAGGCCAACCCGGAGGAGGAATGGATGCGGGTCTTCGACGTCAACGTGCTCGGCGTCGTGCGAACGACGCGAGCCGCCCTCCCCTACCTCCGCCGGTCGGCCCACGCAGCGATCGTCAACGTCGCCTCCATCGTCGCCACCGCCGGGCTACCGAATCGGGCCTGTTACAGCGCCAGCAAAGGCGCGGTGCTCTCTCTGACCCTGGCCACCGCCGCGGACCTCGTGAAGGCGCGCATCCGGGTCAACTGCGTCTGTCCGGGCACGGTCGACACCCCGTGGGTCGGGCGGCTGCTCCAGGCGGCGAGCGATCCCGCCGCGGAGCGCGCCCGCCTGGCGGCCCGCCAGCCGCTTGGGCGATTGGGCACCGCGGAGGAAATCGCCCGGGCCATCCTCTTCCTCGCGTCGCCGACCTCAACCTTCGTGACCGGGACCGCGCTCGCGGTGGACGGGGGCATGGCGGGCTTGCGGCTGCCGCCGTCGACACCCAACCCTGACTCTCCCCCGCAGCGGGGCGAAGCACGTTAGGTCAGCGTGTTCGGCCGGTGCGTCGCGCGGACCTGGCCCTGGAGGTTGGCGGTCAGCTCGCGCCGGCTTCGCACGCCGACCTTCTCGAACACCGCCTTGAGGTGATCCTGAACGGAGTTCTCGGAGAGGCGCAGCTGGCCACCGATCTCCTTCGTTGACCGACCCGAGACGACCATGACGGCCACCTCCGTCTCCCGTGGTGTCAGGCGATGGGCGCGGAGCATGAGCGGGATGAATTCGTCGGGCCGCGCCGGTTCGATGATCACCGCGATCCGGTCCGGTCCGGGGGCCTCCACGAGGTGGGTGGCGCGAATGACGAGCCACCGATCGGCCCGGCTCAGGACGCGGATGGTCGGCGGCGGCCCGTCATGACCGGCGTCCCGGGCGGCGAGCCGCGCGGCGACGGTCTGGACCGGGATGGGTAAGTCGCCCGGGTTCGGCGCGCCCGTCAATTCCTCGAGGAAGGCGAGTCCCGCGGGCGTCGCAGCCTGAAGCTCGCGGGTATCCGTCAGGAGCACGACTCCCGGCTGGTTCGAATCCGGGTTAGAGAGTCGCGCCAGCAACAGTGCCGCCCGCATGCCCTCGGCGATGGGTCGCGCCACGCTTTGCAGGAATACGGTGTCGCTCTGGCTGAACCCCGAGCCCCGTTCGCGGTGCAGGCACATGAATCCCCAACACACGCCGCCGACGGTGAGTGCCACTCGCATCTCATCGCCCAGGTGCGCGGGGTCGAGGATCTCGCGGTAACGGGCACTCTCCGCCCGGTGACCACTCGTAGCGGCGTCGAGCGTCATGACGTGCGACGGGTCGGCCGCGACCGCACGGAACTTGTTGACATCCTCCTCCAGGAACTCATTGCGCAAGAACTGGGGAGTGAGGCGGACCAGGAGGTCGTCCGCGACTACGTCGGTGAACAGCAGCGTGGAGGGATCACAGCCGGCAAAGAACACGGCATCCATCGGAACCACCCGCCGGATCCGATCCAGCATCCGGGCCCGCAGTGCGCGGGAGTTCAGCCCTGACCCGGCAAGACGAACGATGTCGGATCGAGCCCGCTCCGCGATCGCTCCAGTCGTCACCGTTCGACCAGTCTAGCCGCCATGCCGTGACCCCGCGACCCAGATTTCTGGGATGGCGGAAGGACGCGGCTCGGCTCAGGATGCGGATCAAAACACCAAGGAGGCGTTCATGATTGCAAGAATTTCGACCTGGGTCGGCTCGGCGGAACAACTCGAAGGGTGGAAAACCGGGGTGCTCACGCGGGTCAAGCCGATGGTGGAGTCGCTCGAGGGGAACGCGGGTGCGCTCTTCTTGCTGGACCAGGAGCAGGGGCGCGCCTACACCATTACCCTCTGGAGGGATGAGGACGCCGCCCGGAACTCCGACAAGGCCGCCGGCGGAAGCCAGGCTCGCACCACGGGCGATAGCGGCGCGACCATGCGGGACTGGTCACCGCGCTGCGAGGTGGTCGCCAGGTTCTAGCATGTCGGTAGACGATGCCGGTCACCCATGGCGCCCCGTCGATCACGATCAACCACGACCACGAGTTTCTCGTCTGCGATACCGACGCGACGATGATCCCCACGGGGGACGTGGGCTTCTTCGCGCGGGACACGCGCTTTGTGTCCGGCTACAAGATGACGATCAACGGCCGGACTCCC
Source organism: Candidatus Dormiibacterota bacterium (assembly GCA_036564925.1). Taxonomy (GTDB): domain Bacteria; phylum Chloroflexota; class Dormibacteria; order CF-121; family CF-121; genus JALYYC01. The sequence continues at coordinate 41,425 of DATCOB010000019.1, forward strand.
CTGTTGCTCGACGGCAGCACGATCGACCACTTTTCGGCCCGGCATGAGTTCGTCACGCCCGCCCTCCCGCTGACCGGGCCGGAGGGGACCAGCGACGCCATCCTTGACGAACGCTCGATCGGGTTCCGGCTCGACCGGACCATCTTCGAGGGCGTGCACGAGGATTACGACTTTTTCAGCTATGCGCCGCAGCCAGTCCGCCTGGTGGTCGAGGTGTCGATCGAGTCGGACTTCGCGGACATCTTCGACGTCCGGCGGAAGCGGATCGTGCGGCGCGGCGACATTCAGAGCTCCTGGCACGAGAAGGCGGGCGAACTGCGGACCAGCTATTCGAATCGCGCCTTCAAGCGCGACCTGATCCTCCGGGTCAACAAGGCCGGTTCCATGCCGGAGTATGCCAACGGGCGGCTGGTTTTCGTGATCAATCTGAACCCAAAGTCGACCTGGCACGCGTGCGTCGAGTGGCTCCCGGTGATCGAGGGCCACAAGGCGCGGGTCCTGCCCTGTTGCGCCATCCGCAATCAGCACCCGGACATGGCCACCGGCAAGCTGCCGCCGGTCCAGCTGGAGACCAGCCATCCGATCCTGCCAAAGATCTGGGGTCAGGCCGTCGCGGACATGGAGGCACTCCGGATGACCGACTTCGCCGTTCGCAAGAGCGTCTACGTGCCCGCCGCCGGGATACCCTGGTACGTGACGTTGTTCGGCCGCGACTCGCTGGTGGTCGCGATGGAGAGCATCAGCGCGTTCCCGGAGTTCGCCGAGGGCGCACTGGACCGCCTGGCGCGCGTGCAGGCGACGGACGACAACGCCGAGCAGGACAAGGAACCGGGCAAGATCCCCCACGAGCTGCGTTTTGGGGAGATCGCCACGCTGAATCTGCTGCCCTTCACGCCCTACTTCGGCACGGCCGACGCCACCGCCCTGTACCTGATCGTCCTCTCCTACGCCTACCATTGGTCGGCGGAGGTCGACCTGCTCACCCGCTACCGGCCGAACGCGGAGGCCGCGCTGTCCTGGTTGATGAACTACGGCGATCGCGACGGCGACGGCTTCCAGGAGTACAAGACTCGGTCGGCGCGCGGCTTCTACAACATGGGTTGGAAGGACTCGCATGACGCGATTCAGCACGAAGATGGGACCATCGCCTCGTTGCCGATCGCGCTCTGCGAGCTGCAGGGCTACGCCTACGACGCCTACCGGCGAATGGCCGAGATCTTCAAGATCTGGGGCCACGAGGAACGGGCCAACGAGCTCCACGAACGAGCCCGCAAGCTCTACGACGCCTTCAACGAACGGTACTGGTGGGAAACCGAAGGGACCTACTACGTGGCGCTCGATGGTGAGAAGAAGCCGGTGAAGTCGGTCGCCTCCAACGCGGGACACCTGCTGGCCAGCGGCATCGTGCCACCGGATCGCGCCGGGCGGGTCGTGGATCGACTGATGCGCCCGGACATGTGGAGCGGGTGGGGAGTCCGCACGCTCTCCACCGAGCACGTGAGCTTCAACCCGCACAGCTATCACCTCGGGTCGGTCTGGCCGCACGACAACGCCACCATCGCGGGCGGCTTCCGGCGCGCCGGCCGGCATAAAGAAGCACAGATGATCGCCGAAGGTACCTTCGCGGCAGCGGAGCGCTTCGAGTCATACCGCCTGCCGGAGCTGTTTGCCGGGATCGCACGTGAGGAAGGGACCTCTCCGGTCCCCTATCTCGGCACCAACGTGCCGCAAGCGTGGGCCGCCGCCTCGGTCTTCCGGCTGGTGGCGATCCTCTGCGGCATCCACGCGAACGGCGCGTTAAAGGCGATCTATGTCAACCCGGATCTTCCGTGGTGGCTCCCCAACCTGACCCTGCGCAATCTGCGCGCCGGCAAAGGCGCCCTCGAATTGCACCTCGAAAAGGATCACGTGAACGTGCTCAGCAACACCACCGGGTTCGAGGTCGTCCACGGGCCGGTGCCGCGACCGGAGATCGCAAGCGTGCCGCGCCGCTAGCCAGTCAGTTTCACCCCCGGGCGCGTGGCGATGAAGATGTCGCGGCCCTCGTCGCTGACGGCCCCCTCGACCGAGAAGCCAGCCCCGGCAAGCCACCGCAGCCAGTCCGCACGACGAAACAAACCCTCGACATGGCGGTCGAGTGTGGCTCGGCTTGTCCCGTTCGCCTCGTGGGTCACGATCACATAGTCGACGGCGTAGGTGCTGTCTCCGGGACGCACGGGATGCGACCACTCGAGGTAGCGGAGCGCGCGTCCGTCGTCACCGTCATTGCGGCCGTCGTGATCGCAGCGCGAAGATCGGCCTCGGTGGTCTTGTAGCAAATCGCGTCGTGGACAAAGACGGCGTCATACACCTGGTTGAGGCGCAGCGTTCGCATGTCACCCTCCACGTGCGTGCATTCCGGGTTGAGCGCCCGACTGACCTTCAACATCTGCGGCGAGACATCGGTGAGGGTCGTCGCCCACGTCGTCTTGAGGAAGGAGGCGATATTGCCGCCGCCCGAGCCAAGCTCGAGCAGCGTCCCGTGAGGCGGCGCGCCAGCCCTTCGGAGCAAGCGCTCGACGAGCGCGGCCTCCTCGACGTACTCCGCTGGTGCGGAGAGCAGCGGCCACCAGGCCGCCAGCTCCTCGTACATCTGCATCCTACGGTTGTAGCAGGAAGTAGCCTTATCGAGACCCGCGGGCGGCGTGCCAGAGCAGCTCGCCCACGCTCCAGGCCTGCGAGACGGCCCCCACCGGGCGGTGGGGCGGCTCGGCCTCGAAGATCTCGCTGACCGTCCCCAGCCCGGCCTCGCGGAAATGGTCCTCGAACGGCGCGAGGATTCGAGTGGCGATGGTCGCATCCTTATAGATGCGCCGATGGGCGTCCAGATAGGGGCCCAGCAGCCAGGGCCACACGATGCCCATCTGGTAGGCGGCGTCGCGGGCCCGATGGTCACCGCCAAACCGGGATTGGTAGCGGGGGTCATCCGGGCTCAGGGTCCGGAGCCCGAGCGGTGTCAATAGCTTTGCCGTCACCACGTCGAGCGCGGTCTTCGCCGGCGGCCCATCGATCAATGGATAGACGAGACCGAGCGCCATCAACTGGTTGGGGCGCAGGCTGGCGTCGTCACCGCCTGGTCCGTCGATGACGTCATACAGGTAACCGCCTCCTGGATACCAGAAGCGCGCCTGCGCGGACTGGCGAGCCTGCTCCGCCATCGCGGCGTAGGGCATCGCGGTTGGCGCGTTCCGCGTCTTCCAGTCGTGCAGCAGTCGCAGCGCGTTGTACCAGAGCGCGGCGATCTCGACCGGTTTGCCGTGGCGCGCGGTCACCACCCAGTCGCCGTCCTTTGCGTCCATCCAGGTGAGCCCGTAACCGGGGGGGCTGGCGCTCAACAGCCCGTCCGCCGGGTCCATGTGGATGTCGTAACGGGTGCCCGCGACGTGCCAGCGGACAACCTCCTCGAGCGCGCCGATCTGGTCGCGGACGAACGGCCAATCATCGGTCTGGGTCAGGTAGTGATGCAGGGCCTGGAAGAGCCACAGAGTGGCGTCGATCGTGTTGAACTCGGTGCGCTCGCCCGGGTCGTGGAAGGCATTGGGCAGCATGCCCTCGTCGAGATGGCTGATGAAGGTGCGCAGGATGCGACGCGCCTCGTCCGGGTAGCCGGCCGCCAGCGTCAGCCCGCGGAACGCGATCATGGTGTCGCGACCCCAGTCGGCGAACCACGGATAGCCGGCGACGATAGTTCGCTGCATGCCCTCGCTGGCCGTCGGGTGCTGGGAGATCCGCGCGACCCGAAACTGGCTCGCGGCGAGCGCGAGCTGGCGCGCGATCGGGGTTGCCATCGGGCCCAGGTGCTCGATGGGCTGGCGT
>DATCOB010000020.1:0-1880 GCA_036564925.1 Candidatus Dormiibacterota bacterium
AACAACCCGGCGTTTCTGTATCCCATCACGAGGAACGCCGTCGTCGCGGGCACCCTGGCGCTCGCCCTCAATGAGGCTGCCTACATGACCGAGATCATTCGCGCCGGGCTGCAAGCGGTGGATCCAGGGCAGATCGATGCAGCCAAAGCGCTTGGCATGTCTCGATGGCAGGTGATGATCCGAATCGTCATCCCGCAGGCGATGCGGATCATCGTCCCGCCCACGTTCAACGAGTACATCAACATGAGCAAGAACACCTCGCTCCTGGTGATCATGGGCGGCGTGGCCGAGCTGCTGTACACGGCGCAGGTTTTCTACTCCACGAACTTCCGGGTCTTCGAGGCATTGGGGGTGGCCGCGATCTGGTACCTGCTCATCACTTCAGTCCTGACCCAGATTCAAAGCTCCATCGAAAAACGCTTTGGCGAGCGTCAGGACACGGCCATGACTGGGCGGTCCAATTTCTTCCGGCGTGTCATCGTCGGCGGCGCAGGCCAGAGATGAGCGATCCGGTCATCAAGGCTGAGGACGTCCACAAGAGCTTCCATTCGCTCGAGGTGCTGAAGGGAATCAACCTGACGGTGGTAGGTGGCGAGGTGGTGGTGATCATGGGGCCGTCGGGCTCCGGCAAGTCCACCTTTCTCAGGTGCCTGAACCACCTCGAGAAGATCAACAGCGGCAAGATCGAGATCAACGGCCACTTCATCGGCTACCGGCAGGGACCGAACGGCCGGCTGATCGAGGAGAGCGACAGGAAGGTCTCGCGTCAGCGCGCCGAGATCGGGATGGTCTTCCAGCGGTTCAACCTGTTCCCGCACATGACCGTGATCGAAAACGTGATGGAGGCGCCCGTCCTGGTCAAAGGCATCGCGAAGAACGTGGCGCGGCAGCGCGCCCTTGACCTACTCGCCCAGGTCGGTCTTCCCGAGAAGGCCGACGTCTATCCCGCCAAGCTGTCGGGCGGGCAGCAGCAGCGCGTGGCGATCGCCCGCGCGCTCGCCATGGATCCGAAGGTCATGTTGTTCGACGAGCCCACATCCGCGCTCGACCCCGAGCTCGTGGGTGAGGTGCTCGACACCATGAAGACGCTGGCCGGGAGCGGGATGACCATGGTGTGCGTCACGCACGAGGTGGGGTTTGCGCGCGAGGTCGCGGACCGTGCGGTGCTGATCGACGATGGGGTCGTGGTCGAGGAGGGTCCGCCTGAAACGTTCTTTACGGCGCCGCAGCACAGCCGGACGAAACAGTTCCTGTCAAAGATTTTGTAAACGGGACGTGGTGCTGAGTTGGACGTCCCCTCCGGCCCCTTCGGGCCCACCTCCCCGGCGAGCGGGGAGGACTCACGGTCCGGCTATTCGCCGGACCTGGGCTGCGCGCGCCTGATCGCCAGCGCCAGCGAGCCGAGCAGCTCGGCGCGCTCGACGAAGGTTGCCGGCACCACCTCGACGCACTCGGCGGCGGCGAGGACCGTGTAGCGGCGGATCGATTCACGGATCGGCTGAAGCAGTAGATCGCCGGCGCGGCTGAGCAGGCCGCCGACCACGATGCGCTCGGGGTTGATGAGGTTGCAAAGGCCGGCAACGGCGACTCCGATCTCGCGACCCGCATCCGAGATGGCGCGACGGCACCTGAGGTCGCCCTGCGCCGCGAGCTCGATGACGCCTCCCAACGTAAGGCTCTCGCCATCGTCGCCTGAGACCAGGCGGAGGATCGCCGGTCCCGACGCGACCGTTTCGAGGCAGCCGCGGTTACCGCAGTAGCAAAGCGCGCCGGACTCGTCCAGCGTGGTGTGTCCGATCTCGCCCGCGGTCCCGGATGCGCCGCGGAGCAGGGTGCCGTCAACCACCAGCCCGGCGCCGACTCCGGTCGCGGCCTTGATG
>DATCOB010000021.1:0-16033 GCA_036564925.1 Candidatus Dormiibacterota bacterium
GAGCTGATCCAGGCCAACCTGCGGCTGGTGGTCTCGATCGCCAAGAAGTACATCGGGCGCGGCATGTCCTTCCTGGACCTGATCCAGGAAGGCAACATGGGCCTGATCCGCGCCGTCGAGAAATTTGACTACCACAAGGGATACAAATTCTCGACCTACGCGACGTGGTGGATCCGGCAGGCGATCACCCGCGCCATCGCCGACCAGGCGCGCACCATCCGCATCCCGGTGCACATGGTGGAGACGATCAACAAGCTGGTGCGCGTCTCGCGCCGGCTGCTCCAGGAGCTGGGGCGTGAACCCACCGACCAGGAGATCGGCGACGAGATGGGCATCACCCCCGAGAAGGTGCGCGAGATCATCAAGGTCTCCCAGGACCCGGTCTCGCTGGAGACCCCGATCGGCGAGGAGGAAGACTCCCATCTCGGCGACTTCGTCGAGGATAAGGATGCGACCTCGCCCTCGGATGCCGCCTCGCTCACCATGCTGCGGACGGAGGTCGAGGACATCCTCGACACGCTGACCCCACGCGAGCGCCGTGTGCTGCAACTGCGCTTCGGCTTGATCGACGGCCACCAGCGGACCCTGGAAGAGGTGGGGAAGCGCTTCGGGGTCACCCGGGAGCGGATTCGCCAGATCGAGGCGAAGGCGCTGCGCAAGCTGCGGCATCCGAGTCGCAGCAAGAAGCTGAAGGATTACCTGGAGTAATCAACGCTGCCGCCAGGGTAGATCTCGAGATCAGTTCGCGATGCGGATTGTGACCGGACCTGACGTCAAGGAGGTACAGGTGAAGCTCGGGTCGCAAAACCCGCCAGACACAGTCGCACGTGAACGACGGTGTGGCGCCCGTGGTTACCAGGAGTGCCTCCAGGTGGTCGGAACACGGCACGTATAAATACGGTGCGGAGTAGGCGACGCCCCCGAAGGCCGCGTCGGCCGTCGCGTTACACACCTGTCCGGAGAAGAGCGGGGTCTCATGGTTCGAACCCCCCAGGTTGGTCGTGCTGAGCAGATAACCCGCTCCGGCCTTTCCGACCTGGAAGAGGAGATTGTTGCCAAGCAAGGTAGGCCCGACGGAAGCGAGGTCGGTGTCGCTCGCGTTCAAGCTGGCCCAATCGGAGGGGGCGAAGTGATCGAGAAGGCTGAGGCTGGAGGACAACTTGAGGACGCTCTCGCCGTAGTCGTAGGCGCAGCCGCCCGAGCAGAACGTGTTGCCGGTCGCGATATAGAGGTTGTTGGAGGGGTCCATCGCGCTGCCCGAACTGGCCCAGGTCCCGCCGCCGCCATTGGGCGTCGGCAATGGGAACGAGAGGAGTGAACCGGTGCCGCTCGTTGCCGAGCCGACGGTCCATGAGCGATAGTTCGCGATGCTGGAGTTGCAATCTCCGTAGCGTCCGCCGAACGGGATGTAGACGGTCCCGTTCGCCAGGGATAGGGCGCTGCGTTGACCCTCGATCATCGGATCGAAGACGTAGGTCGGGTCGGTGGGCGCGATCGTCCGATGCCACAGCTCAGCCCCCGCGTTGTTGAGGTTGATCGCCTCCAACTGGTAGTGAATGCTGGCGCTGTTGCTGCCGTCCCACATGAAGCCGACGGCGAAAAGGGTTCCCGTCGCCGCATCGATGACCGGGGTACTGGTGATGCCGACCGGGTCGACGTTGCCGCAGGGAAGCTGGGAATTGGGGACCGGACGGCCGTAGTTCTTGCTCCACAACAGGTTGCCGGTGCCGGCGTCGATCGCGTACACGGAGTTGTTTTCGGTCGCCGCGATCACCATGCGGCCGTAGACGAGTGGCTCCGCATAGGCGCTGCCGTCGAGGCCCGGGTAGGCCCACCGCTGGGTGATGGCGTTGGTCATCGCGGGGACACTGGGATCCGCACCACTCCGCGCCAGATCGGCGTGGTACGTCAGCCAGTCAGCGGAGGCGGACATGGAGCCACCGATAACGGGAAGGAGGGAGGCCGCAAGGAGGAGGACGAGTCGGGGAACGGTGCGGTGACGCATGGTGGACCCCCTGTGCTGAGGCGCGGCCGGATGATCGCGCGCATCCTGCCGGTTTCTCCGTTCGACTGCAAGCCCGATAAGTGTGATACTCCGCCGGTGGCCTTTGGGGCGAGACTCCTCCTTGATTCACTGGGAGTCGGGTGTCATGCTCCCCGCGAATCCGAGTGAGAGGGGGCCGCCTGTGACTCAGCGTGAACATCGCCGCCATCACCGTCTCGTGAGGGCGGTCGTCCTCGCGATTCTTCTTGCCGGGGCACCCGTTACCGCCCTGGCAGGCACCACGACCGCGGCCCACCGGTCCGCACCGGTCGTCACCGGGATGGCTCGTCATCTCGCCGCACCCCCCACCCTGACCCTCCACCCTAACCATCCCCCTCAAGGGGCAACGGGAACGTCAATCAAGTCGAGGCTGTCAGGACCCGGAACCGGCTCACAGCTGATTGCGGATCCAGGCTTCGAGCTGGGCGCTCCCAACCCACACTGGCGCGAGCAGTCCACGGCGGGCCTGGGCGTGATCGACGGAGCGAAGCCGCATTCCGGCGCCTTTGGTGCCGACCTCTGCAGCTACAACGGCTGCACGGACACGGTCACGCAGACGCTGACCTTTACGGTGCCCACCGGGATCGTCTCCGCCTCGGCGTCTTTTTATTTCTGGATGGGGACCCAGGAGGCAATGACGACCTGCAACGACTACCTGGCCGCAGGCCTGACGGACATGGCCTCGAACAGCAGCAACGGATCGGCGGCGCAACTCTGCACCGACTGGGCGGACGGGGCCTGGCACCAACAGGTGCTCGACGAAACGCTTTTTCTGCAGGCGCACGCAGGCCAGCAGGTGCAGGTCGTCGCCCAGGGGATCACGGACGCGGACAATGCCTACACGCGCTACTTCGTCGATGATTTCGGCCTCACGATCGTGACCGCGCCGGGAACGCCGACCGCCATGCTGGTGCAGCCCGACAACAGCGCCGCGACGATCAGCTGGCAGGCACCAGCGGACGGGGGAAGTCCGATCACGAACTATACGATCACGCCGTACACCAACAACGGAACGGTGGCCGGCAAGCCGGTCGTCTTCAATTCCGCATCGACGATCGACGTCGTGAACGGGCTCCTCAATGGGACCGCCTATACCTTCACCGTTTCCGCTGCCAACGCCTTCGCGCCCGGTTCGGCGACCGGGCAGTCCAGCCGCGTCGTGCCCGACCGCAACTACGACAACGAGGTGGCGAGCACGCAGCAATACACCCTCCAAAACAGCGACGGTGTGCACTGGTCCGACATCGACGCGAACTACCTGAGCACGACGCTGGCACCGGCGACCGACTCGCTAGCTGTCGTGAGCGCCAACGTCGACCTCTGGACGGTCAATGCGGGATACAACCAGGACATCGGGATCACGGTTTCAGGCGGGACCTACCCGTCCGCCAGCGGCCAACCGGAGGCATGGAAAGAGAGTGGCGGGTTCGCCGGCACGTTTTCGCCCAATGCGGCCTTCGTGCAAACCGTGCTGCCGCTGAAGGCTGCGACACCGTACACGTTCAGGCTGCAGTGGAAGACGAACAAGGCGGCGCCTGCGAGCACCATCGTGGCCGGGGCCGGCCCGTCGGGGCCGCCCTTTTCCCCGATCCGGATGACGGTGGACATGATTCCAGCCGTGGGAACGCCCCTGTCGAGCCCGTCGCTCGCGACTGCCGCCAGCAACCTGCAATTCCAGTTGAGTGGCAGTAATGGGACAACGTGGACGGATCTAGGTCCGAGTGCCGACCCGGCGATCAGCTTCACGGCACCCGATAACGGCCTGGCGCTGGTCAGCGGCAATGCCGACCTGTGGACGGCGGCCGGCGGCCTGAACCAGGACCTCGGCCTCACGGTGTCGGGAGGGACCTACCCGAGCACCGCAGGGCAGCCGGAAGCGTGGAAGGAGAGTGGCGGCTTCGCCGGCACCTTCTCCCCGAACGCGGCCTTCGCACAGACCGCGCTCCCGGTGGTCAAGGGCGTGACCTACGCCATGAAGCTGCAGTGGAAGACGAACAAGCCATCCGCCGCGAACCAGACGATCCTGGCCGGGGCCGGCCCCACCGCACCGTTCTCGCCGACTCGCCTGACGTTGTCATTCACGGCGAGCGGCGGTGGCTTGCTGGACTCTGTCAGTACCGGCCAGTACCGGTTGACGGGGAGTGATGGTGTCAGCTGGTCGGACATCGATCCGGTCAAGCTCGCGCTGCAGATCACACCGACCAACAACTGTGTCGCCAACCTGAGCGCGAATGCTGACCTGTGGACGGCGAACGCCGGATTCAACCAGGACCTGGGAATCCAGGTCAGCTCCAACCTGGGGACCTTCAGTCCCGACCGAGTCGGCTGGAAGGAGAGCGGCGGGTTCGCGGGCACCTTCTCGCCGAACGCGGCATTCCTGCAGACGCCGTTCCCGATGAACGCCGGCACGACCTACACCGTCAAGCTGCAATGGAAGGCGAATAAGAACGCGCCGGGCGCCACGATCTTTGCCGCGGCGGGACCCGCTGCCCCGTTCTCGCCGACTCGCCTCACGGCCCAGCTCGCCTGCCCGAAGGCGGCGCAGCTTGGCATCATCAGCACGCCACAGACGCTGACAGCCGGCACCTCGTCGGGGCCGATGACCGTCCAATTGCAGGACGCCTACGGCAATCCGGTCGTGGCCGGCACGACGGGTCAAATCGTGTCGCTGACGGCGAGTTCCAGCGGCGGCAGCTTCCAGGATGCGAACGGCGTCACGACCACCACCGTGACCATCGCCGCCGGTTCGAGCACCGCGACCTTCAAGTACCGGGACACCGTGGCGGGCAGCCCGGTCATCACCGCGCACGCGCCGCCGCTCGGCAGCGGCAACCAAACGGAGACCGTGGTCGCGGACATCACCGCGCAGTACAGAGTGACGGCGCCCCCGACGGCGACCCGTACGATGGCGGTCACCGTGACCGTCACGGCGGAGGACAAATACGGGAATACGACCCCGGCGTACGTGGGAACGGTCCATTTCACCAGCACCGATGGAGCCGCCCTGCTGCCGGGTAACTATACCTTCGCGACAGCCGACCGGGGCAGCCACGGGTTCTCGGTGACCCTGAACACCAGTGGTGCCCAGACGGTGACGGCCACCGACACGCCCAACAGCCAGATCACCGGGTCGAGTGCGTCCATCGTGGTGAGCTAGGATTCGCTGAAATGGGGCGGCAGAAGATCGGGAAAGCCGTCGCGCGCCTTGGCACGGTCGCCATCCTCCTTTCGGCGATCGCTCCCCAAACGGCCCTCGCGGCCGGCCGGGGACCCATCTCGACCGTGCCCGTTCACACCCTGACCCTTCCTCCCGCAGAGGTGGTGCACCTTCCGCCGGGCTCGAGCAAGCCACCGGGCCTCACCCCCGAAACGCGAGGCCAACTGGAGGCGTCGATTCACCGGATGAACCGGCACCGCGTCGTTGGAACGGGAGCGCCGCGGGCCTTCGCACAGCCGGCGCCGGCCTCGGGGAGCGGCACCTTCAGGCCGCTGTCGGCCCCGAACGCCTCCCCGCAACCGAGCAATGCGGCTAACTTCACCGTGTTTCGAAAGAGTTCGCCACCGGGCGCCGGCTTCACGCCCTCCTCAGGCCCGCAGGCCAATCCCTCTGACGTCGACGAGCCGAGCGTGTCCAACAACCGGAACTACGTCGTCTACACCGGCAACTGGTACGAGTCGGAGTCCGCCGATTCTGGCGCGACCTGGACTTACCGTGACCCGTTCACGGCGTTTCCGGCCGCGAACGGCGGCTTCTGCTGTGACCAGCACACGATCTACTCGCCGGAACAGGACCTCACCATCTGGCAGTTGCTCTACAACCCGGACAAAACGGGTGCCAACACGCTCCGGCTGGCCGTGGCGGATGGCCAGCCCGGTCTCAAGAGCGGTACCTGGCACATCTTCGACATCACCAGTGGCACCTTCGGCGTCTACGGGGTTCCACCGGGCAGCTGGATCGATTACCCACAGCTCGCGTTGACATCGACGAACCTGTACGTGACGTTCAACCTCTTCCGTGGTAGCAATGCCGACCCCGGCTGCTACGACCAGGTCAACACGGTCTGCAACCAGGAAGCGTCCATCGCGGAGCGCCTGCCGCTCGCGGACCTGGCCGGCACCACCTTGACCCAGGTCGCAATGTTCGAAACGTCGTGCCAGACGTATTGCGTCGACACCCTGACCCCGGTGCAGCGCGCGGGGACGACGATGTACTTCGGCGCCCACGTTGCCAGTTCCACGCTGCCCACTGCCCTTCCGGATCCTTCGACGATTCGCATCTATGAGTGGCCCGAGGGCCCACCCGGTACAGCGAGCCAGCACGACGTGGCGGACCCGTCGGCCTTTGTTTACATGAACGCGGACGGCTCCTGTCCAACCGGAAATATCAACATGTGTCAACGGGATGACTCGCGGGTGAAGACCGGATGGCTCGGAGCGGGCGAAGTGGACTTTCTCTGGGATGCGAAAGAGGGCATCTCGGGCCCGCCGCCGAACCAGACGATCGCACCGTATCCGTACCTGCGGGGCGCCCGAATCAACACGACGACCTGGTCGCTGATCAATGACGTCAGCATCGGCTACAACAACACCGCTGTCATCTACCCCGACATCGCGGTCAACCCGCGGGGAGGGCTGGCGCTGACGATGGCCGCCGGCGGAGGCGGGTTCTTCCCGTCATCCGTGATCGGCATCCTCGACGACATCAGCAACGGGAACTGGGAATACCGAACGCTCGAGACGGGCGGGGGCAACCCGCCATTCAGTGAGTGGGGAGATTTCCTCGCGGTGAGGCCGGCGTCGGGGAATGCCAATAGCTGGGTGGCGACGGGCTACACGATGCAGGGTGGCGTCGCGCAGCCGCAGTTCGCCTGGTTCGGACGGGAGCGAGACGATCCTTTCGTGGCGCAGAACGTCATCTGTGGCGCGCCGATCGCCGCGACGATGGGCGCGATCACCACCGCGCAGGTGATGGCGACGTTCTCGGGCACGAGTAATCGAATGGCTGACTACAGCGCCTCCGTCGACTGGGGTGATGGCACCGTGACCACGGGCATCGTTCCCGGCGGCACGCCCGCCGCCGCGACCGTCAGCGCTGGCCATGCGTTCGCCTCGGCCGGCACACTGACCGCGACGGTAACCGTCACCGACGGCACGGGTGGGACGGCGTCCTGCACCCTGACGGCGACAATTGACGGTTCGGTCTATTCGACCGTGAGCCGGGACCAGTATCTGCTTCAGAACAGTGACGGCGTGACGTGGCGGGATATCGATGCGACGCACCTCAAGTTGACGGTGGAGGCCACGACCACCTCGACCGCCATCATCTCCGGCAACGTCGATCTCTGGACCGCCAACGCCGGGTACAACCAGGACGTTGGCATCTTCGTCAATAACGGCCCCGGTGGCGCCGATCAGTTGCTGGCGTGGAAGGAGAGCGGGGGCAACGCGGGAACGTTCTCGCCCAATGCGGCTTACGTGCAAACCGTCTTGCCGATGGCCGCTGGGACCTACACCATCAAGCTCAAGTGGAAGACCAATAAGCCCGACGCCGGGACCATCTTTGCCGGCGCCGGACCGTCGCCTCCCTTCTCGCCGACCCGACTGACCGCCCGGATCGTGCCACTGACGAATCCCGTCACGTCCAGGGTCGGGCCCAGCTCGGTGCAGTACCGGCTCGACCACAGCGATGGATCGACGTGGTCGGCGATCGACCCGGGCAACCTCGATTTCACCTTCCCCGCCCCCAGCACGGGCACCGCCATCATCGGTGCGAATGCCGACCTGTGGACGGCCACCGCGGGGGTGAACCAGGACATCGGCATATTCGTGAACGACAATGCGGGCAGCGGCGACCGCCTGCTGGCCTGGAAGGAGAGCGGCGGGTTCGCCGGGACCTTCTCACCGAACGCGGCCTTTGTCCTGACCACGTTCCCGATGACCGCGGGCGTGAGTTACTCGGTGAAACTCAAATGGAAAAGCAACAAGCCGACCAGCGGCGTTATCTTCGCGGGGGCGGGCCCTGCCGCGCCCTTCTCGCCAACCAGCCTCACGATGGAACTCGTGCCGTCGGGGACCGGCGTGACGGACAGGGTCAGCACCGGACAGTACAACCTCACGAGTAGCGACGGGCAGACCTGGACCGGGATCGATCAGCCAACCTTTGCGACGTCGATCACGGCCACCAGCAATTGCGTGGGCATCGTCAGCGGAAACGCCGACCTGTGGACCGTGAACGCCGGCTACAACCAGGATCTCGCCATCCTCGTCGGCGGCGACGTGAACGCCTGGAAGGAGAGTGGCGGCTTTGCCGGCACCTTCTCGCCAAACGCGGCGTTCGTGCAGACTGTCATGGCCTTGCCCGCCGGTGTCCCCGCTGCCATCGATCTGCAATGGAAGACCAACAAGTCCGCCCCCGGCGCGAGCATTCGGGCCGCGGCGGGACCCTCGATGCCCTTCTCGCCAACTCGCCTGACGGTCCAGGTCATCTGCTCGTAGCCAGATAGGCGACGACCTGTTACCGGCTGTTCAGGACAGCCGACGCCTTCCCCGCAACAATCGAGATGCGCCATGTGGGGGGACATCCGGCAACGCGCCTCGTCGATTGCCATCGGCTTGCTTGCCGCGGGACTGGTCGCCCTTCAGCTGCCCGGCCAGGGGACGATTACGGCCCATGCGGCCACCTTCGACCCCAATGCGGCGGAGCAACAACTCTTTACCCTGATCAACCAGGACCGCGCCCAGAACGGACTCGCACCGCTGGTCCAGAACCCGACGCTGTTCAATATTGCCCGAGGCGCCCCACACCAGGTCTGTGGCGGCGGCACAACGTTCCATGGTCGCGCCCAGGACATGATCGAGCGCAGCTACTTCTCGCACCAGATCCCGGCGTGCAACCTCTACGTGTGGCCGATCCTGGACAGCTACGGTGTGTCGTACAGTAGCGCGGGCGAGAACATCGCCTGGAATACCGACTCGCCCCAGACCACCAGCACGGACAATGTGAATACGTCCTTCATGAACAGCCCGGGTCACCGGGCCAACATCCTGGGCAGCTACAACCAGGCCGGCGTCGGCGCCTGGGCCGCGCCGGGCGCGTGGTCCGACGGGAGCGGCGGTCCCTACAACGGCGTGATCATGTACGTCGAGATCTTCATCAACGGACCGCTGCCTGCGCCCGTGTCTCCGACCAATGTGACGGCGGCTCCGGGCAACGCCTCAGCGACCGTCTCGTGGGCACCAGCGAGCCCCAACAGTGTCGGGATCAGCAGCTACACCGTGACGCCGTACACGAATGGCGGCGCGACGGCCGGCGCGCCGATCACGTTCGGACCGACTTCCACCACGGTACTGGTCAACGCGCTCGCCAACGGGACCAGCTATACGTTCAAGGTCTCGGCGACCAACGCGGCCGGGATCGGGCCGCAATCGGCGCCCTCCAACGCCGTGGTGCCGAGCGCCGCCGACCCTTTCACGGGCGTCAGCACCGCGCAGTACCAGCTTGCCAACAGCGACGGACGGACATGGACCGATCTTGATCCAACCAACCTGGCCCTGACCATTACCCCCAGCGTTGATTCCTTCGCCATCCTCGGCGCCAACGCCGATCTCTGGACGGCGGCGGCCGGGTTCAACCAGGACCTGGGCATCAGCGTGAACGGCGCCATCGCGGCGTGGAAAGAGAGCGGCGGGTTCGCCGGAACGTTCTCACCGAACGCCGCCTTCGTGCAATCGGTGTACACGATGAGCGCGGGCTCCACGTACAACATCAGGCTGCAGTGGAAGACGAATAAGCCGGCGCCCGGAGCGACCATCGTCGCCGGTGCCGGCCCCGCGGCACCGTTCTCGCCGACCCGCCTCACGGTACAACTCGTCCCACGATCGGGCGGAACGGTCGCCACGTCGGTGAGCACGCAGCAGTACACCCTCGCCAACAGCAGCGGCAGCACATGGTCGGACGTCGACGGGACCAACCTGGCCTTCACCTACACCCCGACCAGCAGCGGGACCGCGCTGCTGAGCGCGAACGCCGACCTGTGGACGGTGAATGCCGGCTTCAACCAGGACCTCGGCATCAGCGTGAACGGCGCGCTCGCCGGGTGGAAGGAAAGCGGCGGCTTCGCCGGCACCTTCTCACCGAACGCAGCCTTCGCGCAGACGGCGTACGCGATGTCCGCCGGCGTGCCCTACATCGTCAAGCTGCAGTGGAAGACCAACAAGCCGGCTGCCGGTGCGACGATCGTTGCAGGCGCGGGCACCGGACCGTTTTCGCCGACGCGGCTCACGCTGCGATTCTTTCCATCAGGGACCGGGTTGATCGACAGGGCCAGCACCCAGCAGTACCGGCTTTCCGGCAGCGACGGACTGAACTGGAATGACATCGATGCGGGCAACTTGACGGTCAGCACCAACCCCACAGCCAGCTGTGTTGCCATCCTGACCGCTAATGCCGACCTCTTCACCGCGACGGCGGGCTACAACCAGGACCTTGGGATCGCGGTCAACGGCAGCGTGGTCGCCTGGAAGGAGAGCGGTGGGTTTGCCGGGACGTTCTCGCCGAATGCCGCCTACGTGCAGACCATGGTGCCGCTCAACGCCGGGACCCCGTACACGATCAAGCTTCAATGGAAGACCAACGTGGGGGCGCCGAGCGCGACCATCTTCGCCGCCGCCGGCGCTGGCGCGCCGTACTCCCCGACCCGGCTCACCGCCGAGTTGATCGGCTGCTGAGCTTGACCCATCCGGGAACGATCGGAATATCCTGCGGGGACACGTTTTGAACCACATGCCGGCGTTGCGAATAACCACCCTGGCCGCTGCCTGCCTCCTTGGCGCACTGTCACCGCTCGGGCAGCCAGCGTCCGCCCTGGCCACTGCCTCAGGCCAGAACCGGCTGGAGCCTGGCGGCAAGGCCTCCTGCCTCAATCTTCCGATCAGCTCCATCGAGATGCAGCCGACGAGCTGCTGGGTCACCAGTCCCACCTCGAGCGTGGTCGCCGGCACAAACTCCCACAACGCTCAGGATGGCGTCATCTACGTGATCCAGGACCAGCAGCGGCGGCGCCTTGACCTGCCACGGGCGGGCCGGCTGACGATCACTGGCGTGACGAATCGAACGGCCTGCCTGCGCGACGCATCTGGTGGCCTAGTCGGCGTCGACCTGGTCAGCGGGGCAGTCGGCTCCTGCGCGGCACCCGCCGGCCGGTCGCAGCCGGCCGCGTCCGCGGAGGTCATCCCCCAGGTCAACGCCGCGGCCGCCGCGCCGCCGCCGACAACGTCCTATTACGTCTATGCGGCCTACCTGCCGCAGTGCGGCTCGGCGGCCACCACGACCTGCCCGCTCTACCAGGACGGGGCCAACGCGTCGAACGCCGGCCTCGCCATCCTGGACTTCGGAGCCCCCTGTTATAACCCGAATACGCTGGTCTACGGCACGCAGCTCTTCAACTCCCGCAGCTGTACGGCCGATAGCGACCTCATACCGCTGGCACAGGCCTGGATTCGTGGGTACACGAGCACCCACCCGACCACAGCGACCACGTTGGGACTGGGAACCAGCAACAGCCTGACCGGGGCAGATCCGCCAACCTTTGCCCTGACGCCAGCCCAGATGTCATTGTCGGGCTCGAGCTGGTACGGGAATCTCGTGCATCCGATCGCGAGCGGGACGATCCCCTCGATCACCATCTGGGCCGCGGACGATATCGAGCAGTCGAGCGGCGGCGACTGGTACGACGCCGCCACCACCCGGCCATGGGTGGACGGGTACCAGGCGGCAACCGGGCTGACCGGGACCAACAGCTGCGTGTCGAGCACACCCGACCTGATGGCGAACTACGGCGACTACGTCGCGTCGGCACCCGGGTGGACCCCCAACGACGTCTATTACGTGTCATGGGGGGCGCGGGCCGCCTGCGCCGTGCCCGAGATCTACTTCAGCGCCAACGCGACGAGCTGGGCCTCGCTCAACGATTGGGCCACCAGCCACAATCTTCCAAAGATCCAGTTCAGCGGCGTCATGTCAGAGGATGGCCCGGGAACCCCGCAGAACCCACTACTTCCGGCCGCGGATAGCTGGAGCGCCCTGGCCAATGCCACCGGTCAGTCGCCACAGTATTTGACGATCCTTTCCAACGCCGGGCCCGGGAGCACGCTCGGTGCACCGACGGGCGTCAAGGCGGTCCCCGGCGGCGCATCCGCCACCGTATCCTGGAGCGCCCCCGCGCTCGACGGTAACGCGCACATCTCCGGTTACACGATCACGCCCTACATCGGCTCGACGCCACAGGTCCCAACCACCGTGAGTGGGTATCCGGCGCCGATCACCGGCATTGTGAGCGGGCTCAGCAATGGAACCACCTACACCTTCACGGTCATGGCGACGAATGCCAACGGGCCCGGTCCGGCATCCTCGCCATCAAACCCGGTCATGCCCAGCGACGCCTTTCCCTACACGGCTGTCAGCCGCCAGCAGTACCAGCTGACCGCGAGCGATGGCATCACCTGGAGCGATCTGGACCCCACGAACCTGAGCCTCAGGATCACGCCGAGCAGTGATGTGACCGCCGTGCTGAGCGCGAACGCCGATCTATGGACGGCCAATGCCGGGATCAACCAGGACCTCGGGATCGACGTCAACGGGACCGTCCTTGTCTGGAAAGAAAGCGGCGGCTTCGGGGGAACCTTCTCGCCGAACGCCGCCTTCGTGCAGGCCACCATGCCGATGACCCACGGGGCGACGTACGTCATCAAGCTTCGCTGGAAGACCAACAAACCGGAGGGGACGGCTACCATCTTTGCGGGTGCCGGAGCGGGGGCGCCCTTCTCGCCCACGCGGCTGACGGTGCAGCTCGCGACCGGAGCCACGGTCAACGCGGTCTCGAGCGACCACCAATACCTGCTCCCGGCCACCGACGGATCGGCGTGGGTGCCGATCGACGGCATCTCGCTGAGCGAGACCGTCACGGCGACCGGAGCGCAAACGGCCGTCATCGGGGGCAATGCCGACCTCTGGACCGTCGCGCGCGGCTACAACCAGGACATCGGGATCAGCGTCGATGGGGGCGCCCCGATCGCCTGGAAAGAGAGTGGTGGTTTCGCCGGTACCTTCTCGCCCAACGCGGCCTTCGTTTACGCCGCGACCACGATGACGCCGGGCTCACACACGGTCGCCCTGGTCTGGAAGGCGAATAAGCCGGCGCCCGCCAACACCATCGTGGCGGGCGCGGGCCCGGCGGCGCCGCATTCCCTGACCACGCTCACGGTGCAGTGGCTGCCGTCAGCCAACGTGGTGGATAAGGTGACGCCGGGGCAGTACGTCATGGCCGGCAGCGACGGCAGCTCCTGGAGCGTGATCGACGCAGGAGCGCTGACCGCGACGATCACCCCGACGGGCAACTGCCTGGTGGTTCTGGGTGCGAACGCCGACCTCTGGACCACGGCCGGCGGCGTCAACCAGGATGTCGCGATATCGGTCACCCCGTCCGACGCCGTGACCTATCCCGGGCAGATCGCCGGGTGGAAGGAGAGCGGGGGGTTTGCAGGAACCTTTTCGCCAAACGCGGCCTTCCTGCAGTCGACCTTTGCGATGGTGGCGGGCACGACCTATAGCGTGGCGCTCGACTGGAAGACCAACATCAGTTCGAGTAATGCCGCGAGGGCCGGTGCGGGACCCGCCGCCCCCTTTTCCCCGACGCGCCTGACCGCTCTTTTGTACTGCGGGTAAATCGGTTAGACGGTCGCCAGCCGCTGCTTGAAGGACCCGATCGTTTTTCGCAGTCCGACATCCAGGGTGGTCACGGGCGCCCAGCCGATCGTCCGACGGGCACGTGTGAGGTCGGGCCGCCGCTGACGGGGATCGTCCTGCGGCAAAGGTTTGTGGATGATCTCCGACTTGCTCTCGGAGAGGTCGCGGAGCCTGGTGGCGAGTTCGAGCATCGTGACCTCTTCCTCGGTGCCGAGGTTGATCGGCTCGACCGTATCGCTGCCGAGGACCCGCACAATCCCCTCGATCAGATCATCGACGTAACACAGGCTGCGGGTCTGCGACCCGTCACCGTAGACGGTGAGTGGCTGATTCTTCAGCGCCTGGGTCAGGAAGTTCGGGATGGCGCGACCGTCATTAAGGCGCATCCGCGGGCCGTAGGTGTTGAAGATCCTGACGATTCGAGTCTGCATGCCATGAGCCCGGTGGTAGGCCATGGTGAACGCCTCGGCGGCCCGCTTGCCCTCGTCGTAGACCGCGCGGGGGCCGATCGGGTTCACGTTGCCCCAGTAGGTCTCGGGTTGGGGATGCACGAGTGGATCGCCGTAGACCTCCGAGGTCGAGGCCAGCAGGAAGGTCGCCTTCTTGGCGCGTGCCAGGCCCAGCATGTTGTGGGTTCCCAGGGTGCCGACCTTCAGGGTTGCGATCGGGTGGTCTGCGTAGTCGACTGGCGAGGCGGGCGAGGCGAAGTGAAGGACGGCCTCGACCGGGCCGTCGATGTAAAGTGGCTCGCTGACATTGTGCTGGATGGTCTCGAAGGCTTTGTCGGACTTCAGGTGCGCCACATTCCTGGCGGCTCCGCTGACCAGGTTGTCCACGCAGACGACCGCCCAACCGTCGGCCAGCAGTCGCTCGCAAAGGTGTGATCCGAGGAACCCGGCGCCGCCGGTGACGACGGCGCGGCGGATCAACTTCGTCCGACGCCCCGGTAGACGAAGCCCAGGTCGCGCATCGTCTTCGGGTCGTAGATGTTGCGACCGTCTACGATGACCGGCCGGCGCATGACGCGCTTGACCCGTTCGAGATCGAGATGGCGGAACTCGTCCCACTCGGTGACGACAAGGAGCGCGTCGGCGCCCGTCGCCACCGCATAGGGGTCGTCGCAATACTGGATCGAGTTCAACTGCTGTTTCATCACGGGCATCGCCCGCGGGTCATACGCCCGGACCTCGGCCCCCTTCTGGAGCAGGCTCTCGATGACATCGATGGAGGGCGCTTCGCGGACGTCGTCGGTGTTCGGCTTGAAGGACAGCCCGAGGATGCCGATCAGTTGCCCCCGGAGACCGCCAAGGACCTCACGAAGTTTTTCGACGACCAGCGTGCGCTGGTCGAGGTTGATCTCCATCACCGCATCGAGGAGCTCGGGGTGGTATCCCATCGTCTCGGCCATTCTGGCGAGTGCCTTGACGTCCTTGGGAAAGCAGGAGCCGCCGTACCCGATCCCCGCCTCCAGGAACAGGGGACCAATGCGACGATCCATGCCCATCCCCTCTGACACGACTTTGACGTCGGCGTCCACCCGCTCGCAGATTCGGGCGATCTCGTTGATGAACGAGATCCGCGTGGCGAGGAACGCATTCGACGCGTATTTGATCATCTCGGCGGTGTGAAGGTCGGTGATCAGAATCGTGGTGTCCAGCTTCGAGTAGAGGTCGGCGACGGCGCGGGCGGCGGGCTCGTGATGGGAGCCGAACACCAGCCGGTCCGGATGCATGAAGTCGTGGATGGCGCTGCCCTCGCGGAGGAACTCGGGGTTGGAAACCACGTGGAATGGGATCTCTTCCTGCAGGTTCTCGCCGACGATCCGGGCCACGATGTTGCCGGTGCCAATGGGCACCGTGCTCTTGTTGACGATGGTCACGGTCTTCTTCATCGCCGAGGCGATCCCCTTGGCGGCCTGCTTGACGTAGACGAGGTCGGCCTCGCCGCGGCGGCCCGGCGGGGTGCCGACCGCGATGAACACGAAATCCGCCTGCGGGATCGCGGCGGCGTAGTCGCTCGTAAAGCGGAGGCGTCCGGCCTTGATGGTGCGGGTCATCAGCTCGCCGAGCCCCGGCTCAAAGATGGTCGGCTCGCCGGACTTCAGGGTGGCGACCTTGGCCTGGTCGATGTCGACACCAGTGACGTCGTGCCCGATCTCGGCCAGGCAGACCCCCGTCGTGAGCCCAACGTAGCCTGTCCCGATTACCGCTATCGAGCTCATAGCCTCTGGAGAGTCTATCGAAAGC
>DATCOB010000022.1:0-6269 GCA_036564925.1 Candidatus Dormiibacterota bacterium
GGCGGGTGTCCGCCACTTTGACGATGGCGGTTGCCGCCGCCGCACCGGGGACACGCTCGCAGAGCACGCCGGTGGCCCCCCGCTCGACCGCCTGCGCGATATAGGCATGGCCATCTTGCTCCTCACCTTTCAGGGCAACAAAGAGGCCTCCCGGGTTCACCTGGCGAGAATCGACATGCAGGGCCGAGAACGTCAGGTTATCCGGCCCGCTGACCAGCGTTCCTCCGGTCGCCTCGAGGACTTCCGTCAACCCCACAGCCATGGCGTCATTATTGACCGAGCCTGACGGATTTCGATCATGGCGCAATCTGCCATTGGGTGATCAAGGCGCTGGCAACCGTCTTCCAGATGGGCGCGGCGACGTAGGCCCCCTCGAAAAGGACCTTCGGCTTGCGCACGATCACCAGCATGATGAACTGCGGGTGGTCGGCCGGCACGAAGCCGACGAAGGACCCGATCGTGTCATCCTTCAAGTAGCCGCCATTTTCCGGGATGCTGGCGGTACCGGTCTTGCCGGCGATTCGGTTCTTGAAGCCCTCGATCCGCGCGGCAAATCCAGAACCGTGTTCCACCACGGACACCATCATTTGTTGCATCTGTTGGGCCGCCTTCGGCGAGATGACCTGGCGCACCATTCGAGGATGAACGGGATGGCTCACGCCCGCTCCGTCGATCACCTGGTCAACCACATGGGGCCAAACGTAGGTGCCACCGGTGGCGATTACGTTAACGGCGCTCAGCATCCCGATGGGCGTTGTGTCGATGCCCTGTCCGAAGGCCGCCGTCGCAAGCTCCGACGCTTTCCAGCGGGCTAGCTCGCCGAGCGGCGCCGCTGCCTCGGCCGCCACATCGACCCCGGTCTTGTCTCCGATCCCAAAGCGTTGGAGATATTGAAAGAAGCGGTTATTGCCTTCCATCTGCTCTGCCTTGATGGCCCCGACATTGAGCGAGTTCTCGAGCACTTGCGTCATGGTGACCATCCCGTGAGCCCGGTTGTCCCAGTTGTGAATCGCGAAGCCGCCAACCACCGCCGTCCCCGTTTCGTTGAATCGATAGTCGGGCGTGATGGCGTGATCGTCGAGGGCGCCGGCTAGAGTGACGACTTTCATCACGGAGCCCGGCTCGTAGAGGCTGGAGACCACCGGATCGATGAACTGTGCGGTCGGGGTCTCCGTGAACTGGTTGGCATTGTAGGTCGGTACGTCGGCCCAGGCGACGATGCGCCCGGTGGTCGGCTCCATGATCACCAGCGAGCCGCTGTCCGCCTGGTACTTCTGGACGCCATCGGCAAGGGCGCGCTCCGCGACCACCTGAATGGCGCTGTCCAAGCTCAGTTGCAGCGTCATGCCGTTGACCGGGTCGCGCCGCTGGCGGTCGCTCAGGATGATCGGCCGGTTGGCCAGGTCACGAACGGTGGCCTCGAACCCGGGCTGCCCCGCGAGGATGCGGTCGTAATAGCCCTCGACGCCGTAGTTTCCCTGTCCCCCATCGTTCGTGAAGCCGATCAAGTTCGCCGCCAGGCTGGTGCCAGGCATCGACCCGTCGACGTAGGTTCGCTGGGTCTCGGCCACCTTCCCGATGCCGGGCAGTCCCATGGTGTCGAGTTGGCGAGCCACCGAGCTGGGCACGCGTCGCGCCAGGTAGACGAATTTGCGAGCGGTCGCCAGCTTGGCCATCACGTCATCGGGGGTCAACTGCAGGAGGGGAGCGAGCCGGTCGACGATGTTCTGGCGATCCCTTGCGGCGATCTGATCCGGCGAGGCGAAGATCGAGAAGACCGCCGTGTTGCTCACCAGCAACGCACCGTTGCGGTCGACGATCCGCCCGCGCACCGCCGGCAGGGTCAGCGTGTCGTCGTGATAGGCGGCCGCGAGCCGGACAATGTCCGAGTGCCGCCAGGCCTGCCAGTAGACGAGCCGCCCGAACAGAACGAGGTAGGCGGCGAGCACGGCCGCCATCAGCGTGAGGATGCGACCGCGCGGCTCGAGATCCTGGGATGCCCTCACGCTGGTGCGGCGCCGGCTACCGCGGTGAGTTCGTCGTGTCCAGAGTCCGGCCGGTTACCGCGCTCAACACGGCAAGGACGCCGCTCCACACGGCGGTTCGGGCGTCGGACGGGCGCGGAGGCGCCAACGCGATCGGCGAGCCGGCCGCCCTCAAATACTCCCAGCGCGCGGGATGGGCCATCCCCAACTCTTGCGCCGCGGTCGCCACGCGGTTGGCGGCCTGGTTCTGGGCCAGCTGCGACTGCAACTGGTCGTGCGTGGCGGCAAGGCGCGCTTGTTCCTGCTTGAGGCCGGCAATCTGATAGCTCGCCTGGGTTGCGACGGCCGACTGGGCGACCAGGAGCAGCGCGCCCGTGATCAACGAAACGGCGCCGACGACCGGGGATATGGATGGCCGGCCGCGGCTCCGGCGCGCGCGCGAAGGGGGAAACGCGCGCGCCGGAGGGGTCGGATCGGGCCGGCGGGGCCGCAGAACTAGTAGATGCCCAGGAGGGACGGGTTCCACCATGCGGCCGCTCAGGTATTGACTTGTGAAATGACATAGACAGGGTTCATAGCTTCTCCGCGACTCGAAATTTTGCCGACCGGGCCCGCGGGTTGTCGCGAACCTCGGCCTCCGACGCTGTAATTGGTTTGCGCGTCACGACGCGCACCGAACGCCGGTGCCCACAGATGCAAACGGGCGCTTGGGGCGGACAAACACAATCTGTTGCTTCGACGTTGAAAAGGTTCTTTGCAATCTTGTCCTCGAGGGAGTGAAATGAGACGACCCCGATGCGCCCACCGCTTGCGAGTACCGTAATCGCAGCCTTCAACCCCTTTTCGATCGCCTCGAGCTCGCCGTTGACGGCGATCCGCACCGCCATGAACGTCCTGGTCGCGACATGAATGTCTCTGGGCCACGCGGCCCTCGGGATCGCTCCGGCCACGAGGTCCGCGAGGGCTTTCGTGGTTCGCAACGGATCGCGCTTGCGATGGTCGACGATCCGCTGCGCGATGCGGGTTGCCCATCGCTCCTGCCCGAAATCGCTGAGGATGCGCCGCAGATCGCTGGCCGATTCCCGGTTCAGCAGATCCGCCGCGGTCCATGGTTGCGTCTGGTCCAGTCGCATGTCCAGCGGTCCGTCCCGCTGGAAGCTGAAGCCCCGCTGCGGGTCATCGAGCTGGATGGACGAAAGGCCGAGGTCGAAAACGACGCCGCGCACGGGCGGCAATCGCGCGGCAACCCGGTCGAGCTCGGCGAAGTTGGTGTGCTCCAGTATCAGGGTGATATCTGGAGGCACCGGCTCCCGTGCGAACCGCTCGATGGCGGAGGCGTCGCGGTCGATGCCCAACAGGACACCGCCTGGCCGCAAACGCTCCATGAGCGCCCGCGCGTATCCTCCACCGCCCAGCGTGGCGTCGATGAACGCCTGCCCGGGGGCTGGTCGAAGGCTGGTTATTAGCTCTTGTAAAAGTACGGGTCGATGCCCGGAGTCACCGGGTTGTCGTTCGGAAGGCAGGTGGTCGCCGGACTCACGGGCCACTGGCTCGCCGCCGTTCGGCCACCTGGTCCTGGATTCGCGTGTACTCGTCGGGCGTCGCGTCGCCGATCCGCCGCCATGCCTCGTCGTTCCAGATCTCGATCAGGTTGTTGACCCCAACGATCCAGGCGACATTGGTGATGGCGGCATACTGCCGCTGGTCGCCCGACAGGACGATGCGTCCCTGGGCGTCGAACTCGCACTCCCGGGCGGCGCCGAACAGCATCCGGGCGAGGCGCCGCTCCTGCGCCGGCGTCAGCGATCCCAATCGCTGCAGCCCCTGTTCCCTCGCCCATTCCTCGGGGGGAAAGACCTGCAGACAGCCTTCCGCGCCCTTGGAGATGATCGTGCCGGTTGGCAGCTGCTCCCGAAAGCGGGCGGGAATCGCGACACGGCCCTTGGCATCCACCGAATGCCGGTAGGTTCCCAGGAACACTATCGACTGCCACCAACCGCGCCATCTTCACCACTTTTCCCCACTTTGTGCCACCGACAGGCCGAAAGGTACCACCGCGACAGCTGGCTGTCAACGCTCCGCGCCCTAAATGTTGTGGGCTGGTGGAATTGGTCCTGAAAGCCCCCACATCTTGTGGTCGCCGGCCGAACGTCGTCCACGAGCGTCTCACGCGGTTCCGCTGAAAAGGTCGGGCCGCGTTTTGGCGCGGACCGACACGCGCCGCAGGCGAGCTTTAGCGTAGGGCTGGCGAGCGAGTAGGCCCGAGTCAGGCAGGCCGAGCGCACTGGAATTTTGCGCGAGGCGCCGGCTCGAGGGCCGAAACGAGCGAGCATCAGCCCGTGAAAAGTAGTGAGTCCGCCGATAAGCCGAGTTCTGTACCCCGCTTCAGCCGGTAAACCGGCACGTCGTGGGGTGGCAGCCATCCGTCTCGATCGCCGGTTGCCCGGCGACTCTAGCGACCGTACCCGAGGACCGGCCGAGCCAGCCGTGGGGTCCTCCTATTTGGCCTTGCTCCAGGTGGGGTTTACCGAGCCAGCCGGTCTCCCGGCTGCTGGTGGGCTCTTACCGCACCATTTCACCTTCGCCGCCGCTTACGCGCCGGCTGTGTATTTTCTGTGGCACTCTCCTTCGGGTCACCCCGACCGGGCGTTACCCGGCACCCTGCTCTGCGGAGCTCGGACTTTCCTCGACGGGAACGTCCCGCCGCGGCTGCCTGGCGGACTCGCCATCAATTCTACCCGTGGTTTCGGCTGGCACAACCCACCGCACCAACCCCGCACTGAACAGAACGAAGCCGGCCGCCACCGCGAAGGCGACGGGCAGGCCAAGGTGGATCAGTGGGCCCGATATGCCTGAGCCAATCGGGGTCCCGGCCCAGTTGACGCCCATCGAGACCGCAAAGGCGCGGCCAAACCAGGCCGGATCCGTGCGTCGCTGCCGGAGCGAGAACATGCTGACGTCGAAGGGGCCGTTCGCCAGCCCGGCGATCAGCATGGCGCCCGCCACGATCCAGGCAGTGGCGCCGAAGGAGAGGACGGCGACGCCAAGGCCGGCGACCAGGGCGCACAGACCCATCACCGTCCGCTCCCGACCCTCCGTGTTGACGCGGCCGAAGGCCAGCGCCGAGGGAACGGATGCCAGCCCGTATATCGCCCAGAGCTCACCGACCAGGACCGCGTTGGCATGCAGGCGTTGGAACACCAGGACGGGGACCGCGACCACGAGGATGCCGAGGCCGACGTTCATCAGCGAGACGACGAGCGCGACGCCGCGCAGCGTGGGATTCCGGACCAGCACATGCCCGAGCCCGGCCCACGCCTCGGCGAGGATCGAACCGGGGCGGCTCTTAGCGACCGGCTCCCGAAGGCCCGACATCAGGGCGGCCGCAACGACGTAGACCGCCGCGGTGGCGATGAGCGCCAGTCGGGGACTGGACAGGGCGGTCAGCGTGCCCGCCAGCGCCGGGCCGGCGCCGATCGTGACCGCGTAGGCGATGCTGTCCAGGGCGTTCGCACGATCCCACAACTGCTTGGGCACGATCAGCGGTAATAGCGAGCGGGCCCCGCTATTGCTAAGCGAGTAGGTCAGCGAACTGACCGCCACGATAGGGAGCAGCGCCGCCGGCGGCAGACGCCCGACTGCATCAAGACCGGCGAGCGAGAAGAGGCTGCACGCTCCGATGAGATAGTCGAGCGTGATCAGCCGCACGCGTCCGTGGCGATCGAGCAGGGCGCCGGCGACCGGACTCATGGCAATACCGGGCGCGATCGCGAGGAACACGGTGATGCCGGCCAGCGTTGGCGAGTTGAACCGTTGTAAGACGAAGAGGACGAGGGCGAGCTGCATCATCTGCGAGGCGGTGCGGGCCAGCACCACCCCGCCGGCAAGCCGGGGAAAGCTGCGAATGCGGAAAAGCTCGCCGTATGAGGTCGCGGCAGCGGAAGTCGGCACGAATAGAAAGGTTAGGTCTGGGAGTCAGACACCGTCGTCGCGGTACTCGATGACCCGCTCGACTTTGCCGTTGACGACCTGGCACAACCAGAGAACGGCTTTCGTTCCCCGCCTGGCTTCAAGGATGGTTTCCACGCCAGCTGCCCGGACCGAGCTGATCGTCCAGCGTTCGCCGCGGCCATGCCAGCCGGAAAGGAAGTTGCCGGCGTCCTGCGCCGGGCCACCGCTCCGCTGGTACCGAAAAGCGTTGGCGAGGAGGTCGGCTGCCTCTCCCCCGACGCCGTCCATAACATCGTTGAACAGCCTGGCCACGAGGGCTTCACTGGCGGCCGG
>DATCOB010000023.1:0-2445 GCA_036564925.1 Candidatus Dormiibacterota bacterium
CCCGCCGCCCACGATGCCGTTGGCCCCCAGCATCCCGATCGAAAAATCGGCGATGTGCATCGAACCGCCCTTGCCGCGGCAGTAGCCGTCCTCCCGGCCCATCAACTCGGCCATCATCCGGTTGACGTCGCCGCCCTTGGCAATCGTGTGGCCGTGGCCCCGATGGGTGCTGGTGATGTAATCGTCCGGAGCCAGCGCGGAGCAGGCCCCCACAGCCACCGCCTCCTGCCCGATCGCGGCGTGGCTGGAACCGCGGATCAGTTCCTTGGCGTAGAGGGCGGGCAGGAGGGAGTCGAAGGCGCGAATCAGCATCATTCGGCGCAGCATCTCGACGCTGGTGTCAGTCGAAGTGGATGCCGCCATTGACGTCCATCACCTCCCCTGTGATGTAGCCTGCTTCCTCAGAGGCCAGAAAGGCCGCTGCGGCGGCGACGTCATCGGGCAAGCCGCTACGGCGCATCGGTGCCTCCGCGCTGATCTTCTCATCCATCTCGCGCTCGGCCTGCGCGTCGACCGCCCGGGTCGCGATGCCGGTAAGGATGAAGCCGGGGGCGATCGCGTTGCTCGTGATCCCATACGGCCCGAGCTCTCTTGCAGCCGCCTGGCAGAGGCCGATGACGGCGGCCTTGCTGGCCGCGTAATGGGCGGTGCCGATGATCCCCCCGCCTTGTTTGCCGGCCACGCTCGAGATCCAGATCACCCGCCCCCAGCGCCTCTTCATCATGCCCTTGACGACGGCACTCAGGCACAGGAACCCACCACGCAGATTGATGGCCAGCATCCGGTCGAACTCGTCCATCGAAAGCTCCCAGATCGCCCGTCGCTGAGTGATGCCGGCGTTGTTCACAAGGATGTCTACACGGCCCACATCTCTAACTGCTTCGGCCACCGACTGCTCGCTCGTCACATCGAGGGCGACCGCGCGGGCGTAGGCGCCGATCGCGGCCGCATTGCGACGCGCCCCGTCAACGTCGATGTCGGAGAGCACGACCTCAGCGCCCGCCCCCGCCAGAGCCCGCGCAATCGCGTTGCCCAGGCCCCTTTCCGACCCGGCGCCGGTGACCAGCGCAACCCGACCTTGGAGCGCCACCTCAGCAGCGTAGCGGCTCGGCGCGAGACTGACGGTCTGCGAATAATCTCAGAAGAGTCATTACGGGCCGATACCCGCTATATCCCGTGAACGTGTCCCCTATCTGGACGAGCCAGCAGCCTACGCGGTCGGCTTCAGCCTTCAACCAGTTAATGGTCCACGGGCCGCGCCCATCACCGTATAGCCAGCGACAGCGCCGTAGCTTCGGTCGCGCAGTCGGCGATCACCGCGGTGCAGTCAAACGGTCACGGAGCGAGCGCGTGGCCGCGTCGTCCACCCGATCCCCCGATTCGACCATCACGACACCATAGACGCGCTCGGCATATTCGTTGCTTATCTTGCCGTCGAGCACATCGTCGAGGACGCGAGCGCATTCGCGATGGAGCGGTTGGCCGTAACCGCCGCCGCCCGCAGTGATGTGACGGAAAACGTCCCCCTTGGAGATTTCGGTGGTGACGTTTGTCGGCAGGCTTCGCTCGGCCGCCGACCCGGGATTCAAGACATTGCTGCTCGGCGTGCCCGGCCGCCCGTCCTCCAACCCGTAAGGCAGATGGTCCCGACGATCAGACCTCAGCTGAAGGAGCGCTTCCTCCTCGAGGAAGCGGTATTGGCGTACGACGGACAGGCAGCCGCGGAAGCGTCCGGCGCCACCGGTGTCGGGCAGGAAGCCGTAGCGCTCGACGCGAAGAGGATCGTGGGCCTCGATCTCCTCCACTGGCACATTGCTCAGGTTGGCTGCAATCGGGCTGTTCCCGTCGAGGCCGTCAGCCGCGGGACGGGCGCCCCACCCGCCGGTGACGAAGTCCACGAAGATGAACGGGCTGTGGTCAACTCGGCGGCCGCCGATCGCAATCATCGACGCTCCGCCTTCGCCTGCCGCGGGAACCCGACCAGGCAACGCATCGGCGAGCGCTCTGAGCACGACGTCGCACGCCCGGAAGCCAGTCAATCCGCGCGCCGCCCGCGGCGCCGGCCGGAGCGGGTTGAGGATGGTGCCCGCTGGTGCCTTCACGGTAATCGGCCGGTAGAAGCCAGAGTTGCTGGGGATGTCGTCGTCCACGACACACTTGAGTGCCGCGTAGACCGTGGCCTTGGTGAACGACATCGTCGCGTTCAGCGCCGAGCGTACCTGTGGCGACGTACCGCTGAAGTCGGCCTCGAGCTGGTCCCCGACGATCCTTAGCTTTACCGCGATCCGGATCGGTCCCGAGCCGAACCCGTCGTCATCGATATGGTCAGCGAAGCTGTACTCGCCGTCCGGTATGCGCCGCAGCTCGGCGCGGAGTCGCGATTCCGTGTAGTCGAGTACCTGGGCCATGAAGTCCTGCAGCCCGTGGGCGCCGTAACGGCTCCCC
>DATCOB010000024.1:0-3055 GCA_036564925.1 Candidatus Dormiibacterota bacterium
GCAGAACTGGTCGACCAACGTCTACAACCTGGTCACCAAGCGCGCCGTCGCCTACGGCGACGCGACCATGGAGTGGGTCGACGGCAACCTCGGCTCCCAGATCACGATGAAGTACCCGTCGATCTACCTGATGGAGCCGGGCGCCAAGGGCGACGTCCTGAGCGTGGCCTTCGCCGGGAAGGGCCAGCACCAGGATGCCGGCGGCAAGGCGGTGCATGTCGCCCCGAACACCAGCTCCAACATCGTCTCCAAGTCGATTTCGAAGAACGGCGGCCGCACCTCGTACCGCGGGCTGGTCAAGGTGTACCCCGGCGCGAAGAATTCGAAGTCCTTCGTCCGCTGCGACGCGCTGTTGCTCGACGAGTTCTCGCGGTCGGATACCTATCCCACCACGGAGGTGGACGAGGAGCAGGTCAAGATCGGCCACGAGGCGACCGTCAGCAAGGTGTCGGATGAGCAACTCTTCTACCTGCAGAGCCGCGGAATCAGCAAGCCCGAGGCCGAGACCATGATCGTGAACGGGTTCATCGAGCCCTTTACCAAGGAGCTCCCCATCGAATACGCCGTCGAGCTGAATCGGCTGATCCAGCTCGAGATGACCGGCTCGGTCGGATAGCGGATGCCGTTCTCGCGGACAGCCGTCGAAGAGCTGAGCGCTCTTCACGGGGAGCCCGACTGGTTGCGCGGGCGGCGGCTCGACGCCTTCGGCGTCTACGAGGGGATGGCGATGCCGGATACCAAGCGCCAGGAGGACTGGCGCCAGGCTGATCTGAAGGGGCTCGATCTCGAGAGCTACGCCGCGTTCCAGCAGCCGAACGGGGCGGCACCCACCAGTGTGGTCACGGACGCGGCCGGCGTATTGCGGCAACGGGGCACGTCACCGGCGCGAGTGGAAGTCGATCCGGCGCTGGCGGCGAGGGGTGTCCTCTTCATGCCGCTGGGCGTGGCGGCGCGGGAGCACCCCGAGCTCGTCTCGCGTTACCTGTTCAGCGCCATCAAGCCGGAACGCGACAAGTTGTCGGCGCTGCACGGGGCGCTGTTTTCGGGCGGAACGTTCCTCTATGTCCCGGACGGCGTGACCATCGATCGTCCGCTGGTCAGCCAGTTCTGGTCGGCGGGGTCAGGCGCGGCCGTGCTGCCGCACTCGCTGGTGATCGCCGGCAAGGGTTCGCATTTCCAGTACGTCGATGAATTTCTGAGTGGCGACCGCCAGGAGGCCGCCCTCGCGAGCGGCTCCGCGGAGGTCTTCCTCGAGGAGGGCGCCAACCTCGGCTACGTCGGCCTCCAACGGTGGAGCGTGAACACCTGGCAGTTCGCGAACCAGCGCTTTCACCTGGGTCGCGACGCCCAGCTGCGGATGGTGGACATTGCGCTCGGCGGCCGTTTCGCCCGGCTGCGGGTCGAAGCCATGCTGGAGGGGCCCGGGTCGAGCGCTGATCTCAAAGGCCTGTTCTTCGGCACCGGTAACCAGGTCTTCGATTTTCGAACGATGCAGGACCACATTGCGCCGCACACCACCTCGGACCTGCTCTTCAAGGGCGCCCTCCGCGACCGCTCCCACAGCGTCTACGTGGGGGTCGTGCGGGTCGAAACGACGGCGCCCGGCACGTCCGCCAACCAGGCGAACCGCAACCTGCTGCTCTCCGACAAGGCGCGCGCGACATCGGAACCGATCCTGGAGATCCTGAACAACGACATCCAGCGTTGCAGTCACGGGGCCACCGTCGGTCCGGTCGATCCGGAGCAACTTTTCTACCTGGTCAGCCGTGGCATCCCACGCGCCCAGGCGGAGCGGATGCTGGTCGAGGGGTTCCTCGGCGAGATCATCGACCGCATCCCGGTGCAGCATGCCCGAGAGATCGTCGAGCAGGAGCTGGCCGTCCGGATTGACTAGGCGCCGCGTCGCCAAAGCGGCGGACCTCCCGCCGGGGTCGCTGACGCAAATCGAGGTGGACGGCATCCCGATCTGCCTGGTCCATGCCGAGGACGACCACGTCTACGCCATCGGCGACACCTGCACTCACGAGGACTACTCCCTGAGCGAGGGCGACCTGTGGGAGATGTCGGTCGAGTGCCCGCGCCACGGATCCCGGTTCGACGTCCGGACGGGAAAGGTGACGGGGCTGCCCGCCGTCATCCCCGCCAGGACGTATCCGGTCACCGTGGAGAACGGGGAGATCTACGTGGAGGTGGCGGACTAGACTGTGGATATGACCGAAACGGCGCAGACCGCCGAAGCGCCGGCCTCCGATCTCCGGGCGCAGATCGTGACCCAATTGGAGACCTGCAAGGATCCGGAGATCGGGCTCGACATCATGAGCTTGGGCCTCGTCTACGAGCTGAATATCGACGAGGGCAACGTGCTCGTCAAGATGACGCTGACCGCCATTGGATGCCCCTGGGCCCAGGAACTCTTCGACGAGGTCAAGAAGAAGGTCGAAGAGGTCCCGGGCGTGACGGCATGCACGGTCGAACTCGTCTATTCGCCGCCCTGGAGCGCCGACATGATGAGCGACGACGCCAAGATGGAGCTTGGTTTCCTCTAGCTAGAAGAGAAAGGCCGCGGTCAAGAAGGCGAGGCCGGCGCCCAGGAGACCGAACGGCGCGCGAAATTTCATCCGGCTGCCGAGGGCCTCGAGGATGAAGCAGATGAGCGCGACGATCAACAGGAGTGTGTGCAGGGACATGTGCTACCTCCGGGTCAAGATTTGGCGTTCATAGTAAGGCGTATCCGAGCGGCGTGCCAACTTTGCGCGAGACCTGTCCCGGGGTTGCACCTGTCGCAGCGGTGCCATGGCCCTGTTACCGGGCCGCAGCCGTCGTCGTAATGGAGGCTGCGTAGCATTCGGGAAGTTCGAACATTACGAACGAATTGGGGGTAGGAAGGGTTGTCGCTGCTCGATCGTATTCAAAAATCACAGGGCGACCCCGGGCCGCAAAAGCCTGAGCCGCGCACTCCCGCTCCGACCAGCCAGCCCTCGGCTGCACCCGTGACTCCGCCGGCATCCCCCGCTCGCCCGTCCGCCACCCCGGCCCCGGCCGCGAGGCCCGCGGC
>DATCOB010000025.1:0-73747 GCA_036564925.1 Candidatus Dormiibacterota bacterium
GCCGCACCCCGCGCCGGCCCGGCCCCTCGTCCCAATACCGCACCACGCCCCGTGGGGGCCTCCGCCCCAACCCCGGCCACGGCTCCAGCGCCGCCCACCGCCCCCAGGCCGGCGGTCGGTCTGACGCTTCCCTCCGGTCCGAACGCGAACCTCAACGATCTGCCCGAAGCCGAACGCTTCCACCGGATCAAGGCCGCGGTTCACGACCGGATCATCGGTGAGCTCGGCGAACGAGCGAACGACCTCGGTCGCGATGCCATCATTCAGCGAGCCGAGGAAGTCCTCGACATCTATCTCAGCGCGCGGCGTGTCAACCTCGAACCGGCAGCGCGCGAGCGGCTGCTGGCCATGCTCCTGGCCGACATCCTCGGATTCGGACCACTCGACATCCTGCTTTCGGACGACGCCATCTCGGACATCATGGTCAACGGCCCCAATAAGGTCTTCATCGAGCGTAACAACAAGATGCAGCGCGCCGCCATCAAGTTCGACAGCGACGAGCACCTTTCACAGATCATCCAGCGGATCGTGACGGGTGTTGGTCGTCGCGTCGACGAGAGCTCGCCCATGGTCGACGCCCGCCTCCCCGATGGCGCCCGCGTGAACGTCATCATCCAGCCACTGGCCGTGCGCGGCGCATCCATCACCATCCGAAAGATGCGCCGGGACCCGCTGCAGATCGCTGACTTGATCAAAAACGAAAGCCTGACGGAAGAGATGGCCGCGTTCCTGAAGGCCTGCGTCAATGCGCGCATGAACATCGTGGTTGCCGGCGGTGGTGGTTCGGGAAAGACCACCACGCTGAACATCCTCTCCGCCTTCATTCCCTCGGACGAGCGCATCATTACGATCGAAGATGCCGCCGAACTCCAGTTGCGGCAGATTCACGTCATCCGCCTGGAAACCCGCCCGGCGAACGTCGAAGGCAAGGGTGGCGTGTCCATTCGCGACCTCGTCATCAACACCCTCCGAATGCGCCCTGATCGAATCGTCGTCGGCGAAGTCCGAAGTGGTGAGGCCCTCGACATGCTGCAGGCCATGAACACCGGCCACGACGGCTCGCTGACCTCCGTCCACGCCAACACGCCGCGCGACTCGATCGCGCGTCTCGAGACCCTGGTGCTGATGGCGGGGATGGAGCTCCCCTCGCGGGCGATCCGCGAGCAGATCGCGTCGGCCGTCAACATCATCATCCAGCAGAACCGGATGCGCGACGGCAGCCGCAAGATCACCTACATCTCTGAACTAACCGGCATCGAGGGTGACCAGATCTCGCTGCAGGACATCTTCGTTTACAAGCAGACCGGATTTGAGAACGGCAAGGTCGCCGGGATGCACACGGCGACCGGCGCGGTCCCGAAGGTCCTCGAGCTACTGGAATCAACCGGCAACGTGGTGCCGCTCAACTACTTCGATCCCGCACAGGGCAGCGGGTTCATCAAACCGAAGCGCCTCCAGGTCGTCAAGAACGCCGCCTGACCGTCTGCCCACCCGGGTTCGAAGTCTATATTCAGACCGATGCCGGCCCGAGTGGCGACGCCGTTTTCCCAGGCGCTCGATCGCAGGGTCTCCGAAGGGGCGCTGGGGACCCTTTACGAACGGCTCCCTGGTCAGAAAGTCCGTTGTTACGCGTGCGCGCACCGCTGCCTGATCAATGAGGGCCTACGAGGGATCTGTAAGGTCCGCTACAACGAAGGCGGGGACCTCAAGGTGCCGTACGGCTATGTCGGCGCGCTGCAGTGCGATCCGATCGAGAAGAAGCCCTTCTTCCACGCCTTTCCGGGATCCGATGCGCTGACCTTTGGCATGCTCGGATGTGATTTGCACTGCGCCTATTGCCAAAACTTCATCACGTCGCAAGCGCTGCGAGATCCGAACGCGTTGTCCGAGCCAATGGATTGCACGCCGGGCCAATTGGTCGATTCGGCGGTACGCCATGCTGCCCGTGTGGTGGCGAGCTCGTACAACGAGCCGTTGATCACTTCCGAATGGGCGGTCGACGTGTTCAAGGAAGCGAGAGCGCGCGGATTCACCACCGCCTACATCTCAAACGGCAACGCCACCCGTCAGGTGCTCGACTACATCCGGCCCTGGACGGACCTCTACAAGATTGATCTCAAGTCGATGCGCGACAGGAACTACCGGTCGCTGGGCGGGAAGCTGGAGAATATCCTCGACGGCATCCGGATGGTGCACGCGATGGGGTTCTGGCTCGAGATCGTGACGCTGATCATCCCCGGGTTCAATGACAGCGACGAGGAGTTGGGCGACATCGCGCGTTTTCTTGTCGGCCTCTCCCCGAGCATTCCGTGGCACGTCACCGCGTTCCACAAGGACTACAAGATGATGGACACGGACAACACCACCCCGAAAACGCTCTTGCGCGCGGCCCGGATCGGGGAGGACGCGGGATTGCAGTTCATCTACGCCGGCAACCTTCCCGGGCGGGTCGGCAAGTACGAAGACACGCGCTGCCCCTCCTGCCAGGCGACGCTGATCCGTCGTCTGGGCTACCGAATCCTCGACGACCGCGTGTCCGATCGCGGGACCTGCGACCGCTGCGGATACCCCGTTCCTGGCGTCTGGCAGAGCGTTAGAATCAGGACTGCGCGTGCCAACTGAACTGAGCCGCCGGGAATTGTCCTGGGTGATCGGCGGCCCCCAGGGCGGTGGCATCAATGCCTCCGCCGAGATCTACGCCAAAGCCCTGATGCGTGGCGGGTTGCACGTCTTCGCCAACATCGAGTTCCACTCGAACATCATGGGCAAGCACAGCTACTACCGCGTGACGGCGGCGCCCGTCCCGGTTCGGTCCCATATCGACGCCATTCACGTGCTGGTGGCGCTCGACCAGGAGACCTTGTTCGGTGATGCGGTCGAGCGCAAGCACTACCCCAGCCACACCGGCCACGTGCACCGTGTCGCGCCGGGGGGCAGCATCGTCTACGACGCGGATCTCAAGATCGATCCGCTGAAGTTTGGCCGCGATGACGTCAACCTGTATCCGATTCCGTTCTTCGAGGTGCTGGAGGAAGCCCTGCAACAGGTCGGCAAGGGCGGGCAGTCGCGCAAGTACATCGTCATGCGCAACACGGTGGCGCTGGGCGCCTCGATCGGCCTGAGCGGCTACGACGAGGAGCTGCTCTTCGAGGCGATCCGCGAGGAGTTCAAGGGCCGCAAGGTGGAGGCGGCCGAGATGAACATTGCCGTCGTCAGGGTGGCCGCCGCCTATGCCCGCCATCACTTCCCGAAGCCGCCGGAGCGCCAGCTCGCGGCGCTGCCGGTGGACCAGCGTGCAAAGCGGATCCTGATCAAGGGTTTCCAGGCGGTCGGCATCGCCAAACTCAAGGCCGGCCTGGGCATGCAAACCTACTACCCGATCAGCCCGGCGACCGATGAGAGCGTCTACCTGGAGCAGAAAGGCCCACAGTACCAGCTGACGGTCGTCCAGTGCGAAGACGAGATCGCCAGCATCAACATGGCGATCGGCGCCGCGCACATGGGGGTCCGCGCCGCCACCTCGACGGCGGGCCCCGGCTTCGCGCTGATGTCGGAGGGCTTCGGCTTTGCCGCGATCACCGAGGCGCCAGGTCCGGTCGTCTTTCTCTGGCAGCGCGGCGGCCCAAGCACCGGCCTCCCGACTCGAACCGAACAGGCCGATTTGCAGTTTGCGCTGCATCCGGCGCACGGCGACTTCCCGCACATCGTCATCGCATCGGGCGACATCGAGGAGGCGTTCCTCGACAGCTTCGAAAGCTTCAACTGGGCCGACCGATACCAGCTACCCGTCGTGGTGTTGCTCGAGAAGTTCCTGGCCTCGTCGCTGTTCACCGCGAATCGCCCGGACATGAGCCGGCTGCGCATCGATCGCGGCCTGATGTACCAGCCCATCAGTCCGGAAAAAAACGGCTACCGGCGCCATGCCCTGACGGCCGATGGCATCAGTCCTCGATCCGTCCCGGGCATGGCCGGGGGGATCTTCTCGACCACCAGCGACGAACACGACCCGCAGGGGCACATCACGGAAGGGATCGACAATCGCATCGCCATGATGCGCAAGCGGATGGGCAAGCTGGACACGGCGGCGAAGGAGATCCCTCAGTCCTTCAAGTGGAAACTGCACGGCCCGCCGCGGGCCGACCTCACTCTCGTCGGATGGGGCGCCACGAAGGGCGCCATCCTCGACGCCATGAGCGAGCTCGAAGCGGATGGGCGGTCCGTCAACTTTCTGCAGATCCGGCTGATGCGCCCGTTCCCAACTGCCGATGTGGCTGCGGTGCTGGGCGAGGCGACCGCCACCGTGTTGATCGAAGCGAATTACGCGGCCCAGCTCGGCGCGCTGATTCGCGAACACACCGGCGTGGCCATGCAGCACCAGGTGCTGAAATACGATGGCCGGCCCTTTTCCCGGAATGAGGTCGTGGAAGGCGTCACGACGGCGCTGACCGATCGGGTGAAAGAGGTCATGGTTTCCCATGCCTGAGACGGTGATCGCGCCCCGCAAGTTCACGCTGCAGGAGTACAAGACCGACGTCCATGTCGACTGGTGCCCGGGCTGCGGTGACTTCGGGATCCTCAGCTCCATCCAGCAGGCCTTCGTCCAGTTACAGATCCCGCCGCACCAGATCGCGATGATCTCCGGGATCGGCTGCTCCGGCAAGACGCCCCATTACGTTGATACCTACGGCCTCCATACGCTCCATGGTCGCGCCCTCCCGGTCGCGACGGGCGCCAAGCTCGCCAACCATCAGTTGACCGTGGTCGCCGTCGGCGGTGATGGGGACGGCTACGGGATCGGCGCTGGCTATTTCGTCAACAGCGGCCGTCGCAACGTGGACATGACGTACATCGTGTTTAACAACGGCGTTTACGGCCTGACCAAGGGCCAGGCGTCCCCGACGCTGGGCAAGGGACTCAAAACCAAGTCCATGCCCGAGCCCTCCATTCAAGAGGGCGTCAATCCCCTGGCCATCGCCTTAGGCGCCGGCTACACGTGGATCGGCCGCGGATACGCGCTGGACGTCAAGCAGCTGGTGACACTGGTCGTGCAGGCGATCAGCCACCAGGGAACCTCATTCCTCGACGTGTTCCAGACCTGCCCGGTCTATAACGACCTCCGCACCAAGGACTGGTACGCGGGCGAGGACATCGGCCGGCCGCGGCTGCGGCGCCTGGATGCCGATCCGAGTTGGGACCCGGTGGTGAAGGACGCGCGCAGCATCGACGAGATGGTGGAAAAGAAGACGCGAGCGTTGCAGGCGTCGTACGAGACCCAGGACAGCCTGGCGGTGGGCCTCTTCTACCAGGTCGATCTGCCGACCTACGATGAACAGCTCGCCGTAAAGGTCCCGGCGCTCAAAGACCGCCCCCTGGTCGATCTCCCCCTCTACCGCCGCGATGTCGAGCCGCTCTTTGCGGAGCTCGAGTAGCCCGCTAGACGTCGGTCTTTCGCTTCTCCGGATAGGCGGTGTTGATCTCCGAGCGGACCCGCCCCTTGTCGGCATCGCTCTTGAAGTAATCGAAGTTCCATGCAATGAACTTCTTCATCTCGCCGGGCACCTCGTCCTCGGGGTAGATGGCCGCAACCGGGCAAGGATCGACGCAGGCCCCGCAGTCGATGCACTCGTCCGGGTTGATGTAGAGCATCCGGTCTTCCGATCCGCCCTCGATGATGCAGTCGACCGGGCAGACATCGACACAGGACTTATCCTTCAGGTCGACGCAGGTTTCGGTGATGATGTAGGCCATTTTCGAATCCGAAAATCACTCTAGCACAGGGTCCGGCGTGAGCCGGCACGATCCGCTGACCGGCCCTCCCCGGAACCTCGCGGAGGTCTGGCACAGGACTGTCACAGGCCGGTGAGGGCGAGCGGCATCCCGGCAGGCAAGAGCCACCTTACCGCTGGCGTTACCTTCTTCGTGGCCCTGCCGAGAACCGCCCAACGACGCGTGTTCCGGCCAGCCCGTCGGGTCTCCTGGGGGACGATCATTTTCAGCATCCTGGTCTTCCTGCTGGCGATCGGCGCGGTCGCGGGCTTCCTGGTCATCGTGTTGCCGGGACGGGTGGCGACCCTGTCCCAAAATGAGGCGAACGAATTGCGGACGGCCCGCCAGGGTGCCGCCGGCGTCAGCCTTTCGACCACCACGCTCTGGTCGGATCTATCCGCGAACGGCAGCATGGGCCTTTCGGACAGCCGCCTGTCCCAGGATCTCGCGCTGGCCCAGAGCATCGAAAAGGCCGGCGATGACGCCCTGGCGCACGCTCAGGCGGCCGATCAATACCTGGCCGAGGCGGACGCCATCCCCTTCCAGTTGCACGCTCCAGCCTTCGTGAGCACCGACCGGCCCGCCCTCGTCCATCTGGAGAAGGCGCTCGCGGCGGCGATCAAGCTCGCCCACGGGGCGACGCTGCAGATCACGCTTGCACAGCACGTCAGCCAGGACATGCACACGGTAACCGGCCAGCTCAACTCGAGCTTGCTGACCCACGACTGGACGGCCGCATCGCGCACGGCGGCCGCGATCCAGCAGGATCTGAAGGCGCAGGAGAATGCGGCGTCCAACGCCGAAACGCTGCTCGATCCGCTCTGGATCGCCTGGATGGATGCGACCGTCGGGTACGCCGCGACGGCCCAACAGTTCAGCCTCACCTCAGCCGCGAACCAGACCCAGTCGGCGCAGCAGCTGGCACGGGCCTTGAACGCCGCCAACGATCAGATTGGGCAAAAAATGGCCCAGGCGCAGGCGCACGCAGCGGCCTGGAACCAGAAGACCGTCCAGCCCCTGCTGGTCACGCTCGCCAAAGAGCTCGCCGCCGCCAGCTGATCCTCAGCCGAAAAACACTTGTCATTGCCCGCTGCGTGGTAAGTTCCTGCTTGCCGTTTACCGGTTCGCGTCCGTCCTGAGGAGGGAGCTATGAAGAAGCTGCTGGCTTCTGCTGCCGCCAGTGCCATGTTCGCGCTGTTCGCGTTGCCGGTTTTCGCCGATTCGGCATCCGCGCCGCAATGCGGGCCACCCACGCCGGGCCAGACGTACACGTGCACCATGCATGTGAGTGACCTCACCATGGGACCGCTGCCCGTCACCCCCATCACCTGTCCTGACGGCTCCACGGTGCCCGGCGGCTTCCTGACAACCACGGTCCAGAATGGCGTGCTCCATATCACGATCAACAAGGCCGGCGATCTGTGGGACACCGGCACGTTCGAAGGGTCCTTTACGTTCGTGGCGGATACCGGCACCGTCTACACGGGCCACTTTGCGGAGTGGTTTGGCGATTCCATCAACAACAAGAATATGGTGAGCCATGCGACGCTTAACTTCGTCGGCTCCAGCACCAGCGGGGCCCAGATAAACTTGCACCTCGAGTTTCACGTGAGTGTCAGCGCCAGTGGTCAGGTGGAGATGTTCTTCAAGACCCACTGCTAGGCTTTTTGCGAAAAAGGGGCGGCCGAGAGGCCGCCTTTTTTATTGCTTGACTAGCAGGTCTTCGCTGAGCTCGCTCAGGCTGTTGACGCCAAGCAGGCTCATCGACACCGTGATCTCCAGCCGCATCAGGTCGAGGAGTTTCGTGACGCCCGCCTGCCCATCCACCGCCAGCGCCCAGAGGTAGGGGCGGCCGATGAGCACGCTTCGGGCGCCGAGGCAGAGCGCCTTGAGGACGTCCGTTCCGCGCCGGACGCCGCCGTCCACCAACACCGGCACGTCCCTGGCGACGGCCTGGACAACCTCGGGCAGGGCGTCCAGCGTCGCGATCGAGTAGTCGAGTTGCCGCCCGCCGTGGTTGCTGACGATCACGGCGCGAACTCCCGACCCGACGGCGTGGCGTGCGTCATCGCCGCGGACCACCCCTTTCGCCATCACCGGCAGCCGGCTGTGGCCCACCAGCCATTCCAGGTCCTTCCACGAGAGCCAGGAGTCGAGCTGGTCGGTGAAGTATTTGGACAGGGCCGACTGTCCAACCTCTGCGCCCTCGGTCCTGGTCAGGGCGCCGGCAAGATTCTCGTAGCGCATCCCTTCGGGCAGGCCGAAGCCATTGCGAAAGTCCCGTTCCCGGCGGCCGAGCCGAGGCGTGTCGACCGTTAGCATCACCGCCGCGTAGCCGGCCGCCGCCGCGCGCTCGATGAGATCGATCGTGATCCCGCGATCGCGGTACATGTAGAGCTGGAACCATTTCGAACCGGCGCAGGCGGCCCCCACCTCCTCGATCGACATCGTCGACAGGGTGCTCAGGGCGTAGGCGACGCCGGCGTCGGCGGCCGCCCGGGCCGCCGCGATCTCACCATCCGTGTGCGCCATCTTCTGGGTCGCCGTGGGCGCAAGCTGGACCGGCATCGTGAAGCGTTCGCCGAGGATCTCGCAGGCGAGATCGGGCTGGGCCACCGACGACAGCACCTTGAACCGGAACCGATAGCGTGAGTAGGCGGCGCGGTTGGCCGCCAGGCTGGCCTCGTCCTCGGCGCCGCCGGCGAAGTAGTCGTAGATGCTCCGCGGCAGCAGCTGGCGGGCCCGCGGTTCATAGTCATCCAGCCGGACGGGTGGCGCGAGGCCCGCCGTTGCGGCCGGCACGTCGGTTGTCATATCCGCCATTGTGGCGCGTCGGTTCCGGTGTGTGTAGGCTAGACGGTGGAGTATCGATTCCGGGAGGAGGGGAGGTCTCAACATGCTGCATGGGGCGATTGGTTTCCTGGCGTTCCACCATAGCTACCAGCCGATCGGCGACAGCATCGTCTTGTCGGCGCTCGTCGCCGGCATTCCGCTTTACGTTCTCTTCGTCATGCTGGCGGTGCTTCGGCTCCCGGCATGGATCTCGGCCCTGACGACCATGCTGTCGGCGGCCGTCCTGGCTGCGGTCGGCTGGCATATGCCGGTCGGGCTGACGGTCTCGACTACCACGGAAGGGATGGCCTTCGGCCTCTGGCCGATCAGCTGGATCGTCCTCAACGCCGTCTTCTTCCACAACCTGACGATTGCCAGTGGCGACTTCGACGTCATCCGACGATCCCTGACTCGCCTGACCGAGGATCGCCGGGTGCAGGCGCTGCTGGTCGCCTTTTGCTTCGGGGCGCTGATGGAGGGGATTGCCGGCTTCGGCGCGCCCGTGGCGATCTCAGCCGCGATCCTCGCCAGCCTCGGCTTCGAACCGATCACCGCGGCAGTCCTGGCCCTGCTGGCCAACACCGCGCCCGTTGCCTTTGGCTCGATAGGAATCCCGGTGGTCACACTTGGCTTACTGACTACCGGCATCATCGGCCACGGACCCCAGGACCAGACCCAGGTGACGCTTCTCCTTTCCGCCATGGTGGGGCGCCAGTTACCGCTTTTCTCCGTGCTCATCCCCGGCTTTCTCATCGTGGTACTGGCCGGCTGGAAGCGAATGGTCGAGGTGCTCCCGGCCGTGCTCACCGCGGGCGTCACCTTCGCCGTCGTGCAGTTTGCCGTGTCCAACTTCATCGGCCCGGAGTTGACCGACGTCCTGGCGGCCCTGGTTTCGATGGGGGCGGTCGCCGTCCTCCTTCGTTTCTGGCGTCCCCGCGAAATCTGGGGCTTTGCCGAGGACCGGCCCGGGGCCAGACCGCCGGTGGCCCGCAGCCTGGGGGCCGCCGTCGCCAAAGTGGTCGACTCGCCCAGCCGGGTCACCCGAGCCTACCTGATGTACG
The DNA here is from genome assembly GCA_036564925.1 of Candidatus Dormiibacterota bacterium. Lineage (GTDB taxonomy): Bacteria > Chloroflexota > Dormibacteria > CF-121 > CF-121 > JALYYC01. Next base: position 9,660 of record DATCOB010000025.1, read on the forward strand.
TCATCCTGGTGGCGGTGATCCTGGTCGGCCAGATGGGCAACCTCCCGTTCTTTTCTGGAAGCCCGGCGGGCAATGTCAAGAACGCCCTGCACACCCCCGCCAACATCACCGCTGACCTGAAGTGCGGCGCGCCCCTCTTCAAGCTGTGTCCGAAACCCTGGATCGGCCCGACTGTGACGGAGAACGCGCAGGCGTTCAAGTTCCCGTACTGGAGTTTTCAGTGGCCGGGAAGCTATTCCGGCACGGACGCCAAGCCGAAACCACAGATCATCCGTGAGCCCCCGATCGTCGGCAAGTCCACTCCTTTTCCATTGACTTTCAACTGGGACTTCCTGGCCGCCGCCGGGTCGCTCGTCCTCTACGCGGCCATCCTTGCCTTCATCGTCATGGCGATCCGTGGCGCTCCCGTTCGACTCTTCTTAACGACCTATGGGCGAACGCTGCGGCAGCTGGCCCTGCCCATCTTGACGATCGCGTTCATCCTGGCCATCGCCCAGGTGATGAACTACTCTGGCATGACGTCGACGCTGGCCTTGCTGATGGCGAAGACGGGCCCGGTGTTCCCATTCTTCTCGGCCGTCATCGGGATGCTCGGCGTGTTCCTGACCGGCAGTGACACGGCGTCCAACACGTTGTTCGGTCCGATGCAGGCACTGACCGCCAAGCAGATCGTGATCGGCGGTCACCACCTGAGCCCCGTTTTGACCGCGGGCACCAACTCCTCCGGCGGGGTCATGGGGAAGATGATCAGTCCCCAGAATCTCTCGGTCGGGGCGGCTGGCGTCAACCGGGTGGGTTCGGAGGGCGAGATCTTCCGCCGCACGCTCGGCTACAGCCTTATCCTCACGGCCGCCGTCGGGTTCGTGGCCATCATTCAGGCCTACCTGCTCCCGGGGATGATCCCAACCTTCGGCTGATGACGCGCGACCTGACGGCGGGCAAGGACCGCGTAGGCTAGGGTCCATGGACGCGGGCGCCCGGGAACGACTCGTGCAACGCCTGCGCGAGGTGGTCGGGCCCCGCTATGCCTTCGACGATCCCTACGAGATGCGGCTCTACCAGTACGACGCCAGTCCCGAGACGGCCCTCCCGGATGTCGTCGTCCTGCCCGGGAATGCCGACGAGGTGGCCCGCGTGTTGAAGATCTGCTCGGACGAGGGCGTGCCGATCGTGGCCCGCGCCGCGGCCAGCAGCCTGGCGGGGGGGACGGTGCCGGTACACGGCGGCGTCGTCGTCACCTTTCCGCGCATGGATCGCATCCTGGAGATCGACCCGGACAACCTGCGGGCGGTGCTCGAGCCGGGGGTTGTCAACCTTTCCTTGAGCCAGGCGCTCCGACCGGGCGGCTACTACTACGTTCCCGATCCGTCCAGCCAGGGGGCCTGCACCATCGGCGGCAACGTCGCCACCAATGCCGGTGGGCCGCACACGTTGTTGTATGGCGTCACCGTCAACCATGTCACCGGTCTCGAGGTGGCGCTCGCCAGTGGCGAACTGGTGCGCGTCGGCGGAGCCAAAGCCGCCGAGAGCACCGGATACGACCTGACCGGGCTGGTCGTCGGTTCCGAGGGGACGATGGGGATCGTGACCAAGATCTGGGTCAAGCTGACCCCGATCCCACCGCTGCAAAAGACGCTGCTGGCCATTTACCCCGACATCGAGAGTGCCAGCAACGGCGTTTCCGCCATCATCCGCAGTGGCATCTTGCCTGCGGCGATGGAGATGCTCGATAAGATCTCGATCCAGGCGATCGAGGCGGCGTCGCACGCCGGCTACCCACTCGATGCCGGCGCGGTCCTCCTGCTCGAGGTCGATGGGATCGAACCAGTCGTCGAGGACCTGGCCGAGCGGATGGGGTCCATCTGTCGTGACCACGGTGCGACCGAGGTCCGGGTGGCGCGAACGGAGGCCGAGCGGCAGGCCCTGTGGAAGGGGCGCAAGGGGGCATTCTCGGCGATGGGTCGCCTCTCACCCGACTTTTACGTCATGGACGGCGTGGTGCCCCGGACGAAGCTGCCCGAGACGCTCAAGAAGATCGATGCCATCAGCGAGCGTACCGGGTACACCATCTGCAACGTCTTCCACGCGGGTGATGGGAACCTGCATCCGCTGGTGCTGTTCGACGGCTTCGTCCCAGGCCAGTATGAGGCGGTTCTCAAGATCGGCGACGAGATCCTGAAACTGTGTGCCGACGCCGGCGGCTCGGTGACCGGGGAGCACGGCATCGGCCTCGAGAAGCGCGAGAACATCCGGTACGTCTTCTCCGATGATGACCTGGAAGTGATGGATCGGGTTCGAAGGGTCTTCGATCCACGTGGCCTGATGAATCCGGGCAAGATTTTCCCGGGCCATGGACTGAAACCCTCGACTCCCCGGTACCCGCCCGGATATCCGCGTCAGCCGGCTGCGAACGGCGGAGGCGATGACCTGTGGGTGTGAAGGCGCGCGCGCAACCTCTGCCCGGCCACCAGATCAGCATCGAGCAGCAGCATGGCATGAGCGTTGACGGTCTCCTCCCGACAAAGAGCATGCATCCGAGCGATGCCGAGGACGCGGCGCGAGAGCTTCGCTTGTGCGAGCTGGCGCGGGCGTCGGTCGTTGTCTGGGGTGGCGGCACCCAGATGCAGTTGGGGTCGGAGCCGCGGGGCTACGATGTCGCCTTCTCCACGGAACGGATGACGCGACTGCTCGAGTATGAGCCGGCCGACCTCACCTGCCGGGTCGAGGCCGGCATGCGCGTCGCCGATCTGCAGGCAACGCTCGAGGCCAACGGCCAGCGCCTGCCGCTGGATCCGCCGCATCCGGATCACGCGACGGTCGGCGGGATGGTCGCCGCCAACACCAACGGGCTCAACCGCGCACGCCACGGGACCGTCCGCGATTGGGTGATCGGGATGGCCGTCGCGTATCCCTCGGGGAAGGTGGCGCGGGCGGGCGGGAAGGTCGTCAAGAATGTCGCGGGCTACGACCTGATGAAGCTGCATACGGGGGCGCTCGGCACGCTGGGGGTGATCGTCGAGGTCAACTTCAAGGTGCAGACCCGGCCGGAGGCGGATGTTACCCTGCTGGGACATTTCGAGGACCCGTCGGCCGCGCTGAAGGCGGGCATCGACCTGGCGCACCACTATCTGGCCCCCGCCGCCATGATCCTCGTCGACCGCGCCACGCTCTGGAAATGCGGGTTGACGGCCGACTGGCGCTGGACGCTGGCGATGAAGCTCGAAGGGTACGCCCGCGAGATCCAACCCACCCAGGAGGCGGCGGCCTCCATCGTGCGCGGCGCGGGCGGCCGCATCGAAGGGCAGGCCCTGCCGGCCACCTTTTGGGATAACGCCCGGGACTGGTCGTCGTCCACCGAGGACACGGACGTCGTCTTCTCCGGCATGAGCTCGCTGACCGGCCTCCAGACGTTGCTTCCCCTCGCCGCCGCGGCGGGACCGCTGATGGTCCAGCCTGGGGCCGGCATTTTTCACGTCCGGGTGGCGCCCGATGCCGCCGCGCCGGCACTCGACCGGCTGCGCCGCGCCGCAGGCGATGACGGCCAGGTCGTGGTGACGAGGGCACCCGTTTCGCTCAAGAAGAGTCTCGACGTCTGGGGACCGACCCCCCCCGGCTTTCCCCTGATGCGGTCGCTCAAGGAGGCGCTGGATCCCCATGCCACGCTGAATCCCGGTCGCTTCGTCGGAGGGCTCTAATGCACCGCGTTCCGGATCTGGACTTCAAGCATGCGGTGGACCAGGGCGGCGCCGCCGCCCCGGACCGCTCAATGGATATCGACCTCGTGCGTGACTGCATCCACTGCGGGCTCTGCCTGCCAAAGTGCCCGACCTTCCGCGTCTTGCGCCACGAGGGCGACAGCCCTCGCGGGCGGATGTGGCAGATCAAGGAAGCGACGCTCGGGCTGATCGACTTCGACGACCCCCGGTTCCAGGCGCACATCTATCAATGCCTCAATTGTCGGGCCTGCGAGACTGCCTGTCCTTCGGGGGTTCAGTTCGGGTCGGTGATGGAGATGGCCCGCGCCAGGACGCCGCCGCAGAATCGGCGTGATCGAATGGTCCGCGCCCTCCTTCTGAACGGCCTCCTCCCACACCCCTCAAGGCTCCGGCTGGCCGGCCGGATCTATCGGTCGGTTCAGGCGCTGCGGCTTCCGGCCCTGCTTCGGCGCACCGGTGCCTGGAAGGTCATCCCCCTCGGAAAGTTCGCCGCCTTTCCGCCGTTTGCCGATCGCGCCGCCCGGCGGCCGTCGTTTCCCGCGGTGACAGCGGCGGATGGCAACGCCAGGGGCCGGGTCGGCCTCCTCACCGGGTGCATCCAGGACGAGATGTTCCACGGGACCAACCGCCGCACCGCGCTGGCCCTCGCCATGAACGGGTACGAGGTGGTGACGCCGGTCGAGCGCGTCTGCTGTGGGGCGCTGCCCTCGCACGCCGGCGAGGCTGGGACCGCGCATCGACTCGCGGCGCACACCCTTGGTGCCTTCGACCGGCTGGACGTCGAGGCCATCGTGGTGAATGCCGCCGGCTGCGGATCGAACATGAAGGAGTACGCGCTGCAGCTTCGAGGTGACCCGGCCCGGATGGAGGCGGCTGCGGAATTCTCCCGAAAGGTCCGGGACGCTGCTGAGCTCCTGCTGGCCCATGGCATGCGGCCTCCCGCGCGCCGGATCGCCGTCCGGGTCGTCTACCAGGATCCGTGCCATCTCCTTCATGGGCAGAAGATCCGCGAGCAACCGCGCCAGGCGCTCAAGATGATTCCCGGCCTGCAGCTGGTCGAGATGCAAGAGCCGGATTGGTGCTGCGGCTCGGCCGGGATCTACAACCTGACGCAGCCGGCCATCGCGGAGGAGGCCCTCTCCTGGAAGGTCCGGCACATCGTGGAGTCCGGCGCGCAGGTCGTCGCGTCGGCCAATCCCGGGTGCATTCTGCAGATCTCGATGGGATTGCAGCGGGCCGGCCACGATATTCCCGTGGTCCACGTGATGGACCTGGTCGGCTGGGCCTACGGGGATGACGGCGCGCCGCCGCCCGTGATCCGGCGAGCCCTGAGCTGACGGCCCTGGCCAAACCGAGCACCTTTGGCGACAGCTGGCTCGACGAACTCTCGGCGGCGATCTGGGCCAAGCCAGAGTTCTCGATGGTGCCGATCGACTACGAGGTGGTTCCCATGCAGCCCTATACCGGGCGTCGCGGTGCGCCGGCCGGCCTGCGGGTCGTCTTTATGGGCATCCCATCCGACTACGGGACCGCGTTCTTCCTTCACCTGATCGAAAGGCAGGTCAACGTCGTGGCCGCCGTCTGCAGCACCCGGTGGCAGCGGACGCATCCGAAGGCGGATCTGATCGCGCGCATCGCCGGTCATATCGGCCGCCCGGTGGAGGTCACCTCGAACGCCAATGCCGAGGCCTTTACGCGATGCCTGCACGCCTACGAGCCAGACGTGGTCGTGATGGCGAGCTTCGACCAGATCCTGGCTGCCGAGACGATCGCCGTCCCGTCCAAAGGCTGGTTGAACATTCATCCCTCGTTGCTTCCACGACACCGCGGGCCCGAGCCCATTTACTGGACGATCGTCAACGGCGACCAGCAGGCGGGGATCACCGTGCACCTGACCGTCCCTCGGATCGACGCGGGTCCTATCCTGGCCCAACGGCGGGTGCCGGTTCGCCCCGATGACACTGCCGGCACCCTCTGCAAGCGACTTGTGGCCGAGGGCCTGAAGGCGCTCGACCAAACCCTCGCCGACCTCGTCAGGGGCCGGGCGCGCCCCGTTATCCCCGCCATCGATGAGGGCAGCTACGAGCCTCCGGTGCGGCACACCGCCCTGGAGTGGGATCAGTCCTACGAGCAGATCGACCGGCTCGTGCGCGCCGGCGACCCGGACCAGCCGCCGCACTTCGACTTCCAGGGCGAGCGCCGCTTCGTCCTGGCCCTGCGGAAGCTCCGCCAGCGGGCTGGGGAGCCGCTCGGGGTGCTGGATGCCCTACCCCCGGATCAGATGCTCGCGGTCACCCGCGACGCCGTCGTGGCCGCGCACTGGCGGCGATTCGGGCACACCCACGCCGTGCCCCCGCTGCGCAAACAGCAATTCCCGTAACGCGACCGTTACAGGGGCTGGCCCTATAATGGAAACTGTCATGGCTCAGGAAATGATCGAAAACGACACCAGTCTGATCAGCATCACCGACTCCGCGCTCACCCAGCTCCGCGATCTGCTCGGCAAGCAGGAGCGCCCGGAGATGGGCTTGCGGGTGTTCGTTCAGCCCGGCGGCTGCTCCGGGATGTCCTACGGCATGGGCTTCGAGGATCACGCCGAGGAGGGCGACGCCATCACCGAGTTTGGCGGGGTTCGTCTCTTCGTCGATTCGGTCAGCGCCCAGTACATCAAGGGCGCCGAGATCGACTTCGTTGACAGCCTGATGGGCGGCGGCTTCACGGTGCACAACCCGAACGCCGTCTCGAGTTGCTCCTGTGGCAGCTCGTTCGACACCGGCGCGGACGCCGGCACCGCCCGCGGCTGCAGCCACTAGGCCGGGCAAGTACAGAACCTGACACGGGCTGCTGCTCGCTCGTGTCGGCCCTCGAGCCGGCGCCTCGCGCGAAATTCCAACGCGCTCGGCCTGCCAAACTCGGGCCTACTCGCTCGCCAGCCCTACGCTAAAGCTCGCCTGCGGCGCGTGTCGGTCCGCGCCAAAACGCGGCCCGACCTTTTTTAGCGGAACCGCCTGCGCGTGCTGAGCGCGGCCCTCGAACGTGAGTCCCATCCGGGGTCATTTTCTACTCTAGCTCGTGCATTGACGGACTTTCGGACCATTGATACGCTGATGCTCCGAAATCGTAAAGGTCAACATGGCACCCCAAGCCCGCATCCTGATGGTCGAGGACAATCCGGATCTGGTTGACCTTTACCGGCTGAAGCTCCAACTGGAGGGCTACCGGGTGGCGGTGGCCGCCGACGGGGCTGCCGGACTCGAGTTGGCCCGTTCCCTTCGGCCGGATGCCATCCTTCTTGACGTCCACATGCCCCGCCTGGATGGGCTGCAGATGCTCGCCGCGCTTCGCGCCGATGAGGCGACCCGCGCCGTCCCCGTCGTCATGTTCAGCGATGACGACAGCCAGGAGGTCATTGCCGAGGCCCGCCGGCTGAGCGCAGCGGCCTATCTGGTCAAGTCGCGGCTGCTGCCGAGCGGCGTGAGCCAGGCCATCGCCGCCGTCCTCAGGGAAACGGTCGAGCCCAGTCAGGCCGCGGCCGTAAAAGCCTCCTGATCAGGCTACGGCTCGAGGATGTGCACCGCCGGGAGGTTCCGGTAAAGCTCGTCGTAGTCGAGCCCATATCCGACCACGAACTGGTTGGGGATGTCGAAGCCCTTGTAGCTGATCGGGACCGCCTTCTCGCGCCGCTCCTCCTTGTCGAGGAGGACGCAGAGTTTCAACGACGCGGGCTGGTGCCGCTGCACGTGCTCGAATAAAAAGGCGGTCGTCAGGCCGGTGTCGATGATGTCTTCGATCATCAGCACGTGGCGCGCCGCGACGTCCATGCCGAGATCCTTCATCAGTTGGACGTGGCCGGAGGAGACCGTGCCATGGCCGTAACTGCTGACGGCGACGTAGTCGAAGTTCACCGGTACGGTCAGGTGCCGGCTCAGGTCGGTGGCGAAACAGACCGACCCTTTAAGGACCGACAGCAGGATGAGCGGGCGATCGATCTCCGTGTAGTCGGCCGACACCTCCGCGGCCATCTCTCGCACCCGGCGCTGGATGTCGTCCGCACTGACGAGCTCACGACCCAGCTTCAAAACGCGGCTAATTCTAACGGCCCAGCCGTCACTCGGTCGGGGCGATGAGAAAGATCCAGATGTCCCAGGCCACGTGGCTGATGATCAGCGGGGCCATCCGTTGCTCGGCGGCGTAGACGAGGCCCCAAAAGACCCCCGCGGTCGCGGCCGCCCCGGTCAGGGTGAGGTTTTCTGAGACGAGGTGGATGCCACCGTAGATGGAGGACGCCACCAGCGCGGCGCCCACCCGCCCGAAACGGGGCTGCAGGCCGCGTTGCACCAACCCGCGCCAGAAGAGTTCCTCGCCCGGGCCAATGGCCAGGGCCAGCGCGGTCGCGATGGCCGCCTTCGGCGCCTGGGCGCGCAGCTCATAAATCTGGCCGATCTCACGCTCGCCCGCCGGCATGATTCGCCGGGCCAGCCGATCGCCGACCTGAAACACGACATACAGGGCTCCGGCCGAGCCAAGCCCGGAGGCCAGATCACGCCAGCGTGGTCGCTCCCGCCGCAACGCCCGGTCGGTCAACAGCGCGAAGAGGCCGAGGCTGCCTACCCCGACCGTCATCCGCGGCCAGAACTGCGTCTTTGGGCCCCGAAAGGCGGCCGTCCACACGATGCCGGCCAGCCCGAGCCCCACCAGTAGCCGCCTCATTGCAGCATGGGCCCTGCGACCAGGCCGACCAGCAGCAGGGCGCCGAAGGCGGTGTGCAGCCGGGCCGTCATCAGGTCGATCATGGCGATCGCACGGAGACTGCCGCCGGCACCAAGCTCGGCGGCACGGAGGATCCAGGCCATCAACGGCAGGCTGAAGAGCGTGAGCAACGCAAGCCGCGGCAGCGTGCCGACCATCACCCCCACGCCGACGGCAACGTAGGCCCCGAGGACGAGCATCACGTAGATCCAGTGGGCCGCGTCCCGACCCACCTGCGCGGACAGGGTAGTGAATCCATGGCGGGTGTCCTCAGCGACGTCGCGCCACTCGTTGCCGTGGAGAATCGCCGTAACGAGCAGTCCCACCGGAAGCGACACGACCAGCAGACGTGCATCGAAGAGCCCGGTCACCGCGAAGTAGGCACCCAGCACGATCAGCGGACCCATCAGTACGAAGACCAGGGGCAAGCCGAGGGCGCGGTACTTGTACTGGAATGGTGGGGCCGTGTAGAAATAGCCACCGACGAACCCGATGATCCCCAGGACGAGGATCGGCCAGCCTCGGTTGACCAGCAGGTAAAGCCCGAGCATCGCCGCGATGAGAAAACCGGCCCACGCCGTGATGAAGGCGCCGCGCTCGGTGATCCGGCCCTTCAAGATAGCCATGGACATGCGGGGTGACGTGATCGAGTCGATCCCATGCCGGACGTCGTAGATCTCGTTGATCACGTTGGTACCGATGTGGAGCCCCAGCGCACCGAACAACGCAGCCAGGAAGAGCAGCCAGTGCATCCGCCCCTGCCGTAGCGCGATCGCGCCGCCCACCGCGACGGGGAGGAGGGAGGCGGTGAAGCTGAACGGCCGAACGAGTTCCCAGGCGCCCGCGGCGCGGCGGCCGAATCGAGCGACCGGCCCCAGCCGATCGAGGGCGCCCGCCGCGGCAGCTGCCGGGACGACGCCGCCGGAGGCGCCCCGGGCGCCGTACTCGACGGCGGCCGCCAGCACCGCGGTCACCTGCGCCTCCTCCTGCAGGATCGGCTGCAACAACGGCACGGTCATCCCCGCCTCGTGGTAGGCGGCGGCACGCGCGGCCACGTCGGAGACAGTGCCACAGAGGATAAAAGCGTCCAGCAGCTCGTCCGGGATCAATGCCCCGGCCTTGTGGTAATCCTCGGCCCGCCACGCTGCCGCGATCTCGTTGCGCAGGGCGGGATCGAAGCCGACGCGCTTCAGCGATACGTCGCTCAGCACGGAGATCATGTAGATGACGAACGGCTCGCGCTTGGCCCGGTTCAGCGCGTCGCGCCGGCTGCTGTCGATCAGGGCGAGCAGGTAGCCCCGGAAATCGATGTCGTCGGGCGAGCGACCGTGGCTCGCGGCGGTCTCCAGGATCCGCGCCCGCATCTTCTGGAAGGCGGGCAGCGACTCGGCGGGTCGGGCCAGGTAGCCGTCGGCCTTTTGGCCGCATAGATCGAGGAACGGCGTGCGGTAGGCGGCGATGTAGATCGGGATTCGATGGGGCGGCTGAAACATTGGTTGCAGGGGGGGGACCCTGTCGTTGAGCACCAGGCGCTCGCCGCGCCAGAGGGCGCGGACCTGGTCGATCGCGTCCGAGACGCGGGCGACCGTGTCGTCGTATGGGATCGCCATCTGGGAGAGGCGAAGCGGGAGGCCGCTGCCGACGGCGAGGGTGCAGCGCCGCGGCGCGAGGTCGTCCAGCGCGGACATGGTCATGGCCAGCACGACCGGATGCCGCGTGTAGGGATTCAGCGCCCCGGCTGCGAGGCCGACCCGGTTGGTCTCGAGCCCCATGGCCGAGAGGTAGGTGATGGGATCCCGCTCGAAATAGCTGTCATGGACCCAGACCGAATCGAGTCCGAGCTCCTCGGCGCGGCGGGCCCATCGCGCGGCCTCGCGGACGTCCCCCCGAGCCGCGAGCCCCAACCCGACTCGGAACGCGAGCTCTGCCACCGCTTCACCGTACCCCAGCGCGCCTCAACCCTGCAATCGGGATTGCGCTTGATCTCATAATCGACTCATGGGTCAGGAGGCTCGTGCCGACCGTATCCGCGAGATGTTTGACCAGATCGCGCAGGGGTACGACCGGCGGAACCGGCTCTTCAGCCTTGACCGGGATGGGGGCTGGCGCCGGCGTGCTGCCCGGCTTGCCAACCTGAATCCGGGCGGCACGGCACTGGACCTGTGTTGCGGGACGGGCAAGCTGGCGCACGAACTGCTGCCCTACGTCCGCCCGGGGGGCCGGGTGATCGGCATGGACTTCTCGACCGCCATGCTCGACCTGGCGCGCGGACTCGAACCCGACGTGGAGTTCGTGCTGGGGGACGCCAGCCACCTTTCCTATCCGGACGCGAGCGTCGATGCGGTCACCATCGGCTTCGGGCTACGCAATCTCGTCGACCGTGACGGCGCGCTGAAGGAAATGTTTCGCGTCCTCCGGCCCGGTGGCCGGCTGGTGGTGCTCGAGCTTCCACCTCCGCCTCGCGGACCGTTGCTGCGACCGTACCGCTTTTACCTGACGCGGGTCATGCCGGCGATCGCGGGGGCGCTCAAGCGGGGGGAGGACCAGGCCTACCGGTACCTGTCGGAGAGCGTCCAGGCGTTCCCGACCCCATCGGAACTTCGCGAGCAGATGCGCGCCCTGGGATTTGGGCCGGTCGTGGTCGAACGAATGACATTTGGCATCGCCGCCATCCACGTGGCCACCCGTCCGTCGTAGTCGCACCGCCCTAGACTGAGCGCATGCCCTCGCTCTGGGCGGCGCCCAACTTGTTGAGCTTCTCGCGCATCGTTGCCGCGCCCATCATCTACGCGCTCATCGTGTCCTCTGCCCGCTACGGTTTTCTGCTCGCCCTCATCCTCTTCATCGCCGCGTCCCTGACCGATACGGTCGATGGCGAGATCGCCCGACGGCGGGGCCTCGTCTCTGCGCTGGGCATCTACCTCGACACGACCTCCGACAAGATCCTGATCGCGGTGCTTCTCATTGGGCTCGCCGTCGAGCACCTGGCTCCCGGATGGATGGCGGCCGTCATCATCGCGCGCGAGTTCCTCGTCACGGGGCTCCGCAGTTACGCGGCGGCGCTGGGCGTGGTCATTCCCGCGGGCGGCTGGGGTAAGGCGAAGACCCTGATCACGATCGTGGCGCTGATCATGGTCCTCCTCGCCGGGGATGCGCAGCACGGCGGACTGCTATCGGCCAACGCGCCACCGGGCAGCGCGCTGCTCAGTCCGCTCGGCCCGTTCACAGCGCCGGTCTGGGCCTTGCTCATCGCCGTCATCTGGACGATCGGATCGGGGCTCGAATACATTCGTGGGGCGATCCCCCTGCTGACCCGACCCGCTCCGCCGACGCCGCGCGCCGTGGCCCGCGCGGCTGAAGACCCCTGATCGTTCGACCTTTTAGAGGCGGGTGGCGGTTCGCAACAACTCCTTGAGGCGATCAGGGTGGCGGCGGTATCGTTCCCGCTCGGATGGCGATTTGGTTGCCTTTTCCAGCAGGGCCCAGAGCACGGAGTTGACCGGCGTTGGAACCTCGCAACGACGGCCGGCGTCGACCACCGCGCCGTTCAGGAATGCCGCCTCCGTCTGGCCCTTCCCCCGACTGAGGTCCCACCATAGCGAGGGCATCTTGTTGCCGCGGGCGCCCCCGACCCGGGGCTCGAGGATCATCTGCGCCAGCAACGGTGGCAGGTTCATGACGCGGCGGACGGTCGGCACCGGAAAGCCAGGTAGAGCGACCACGGGCAGCCGCATCCGTTCCATCACGCCGGCCGCCTCCAAAAACGCCGCGCGCTCATAGCGGAACAGCTCGCGGTCGGCAAAGACGTGGCTCGGCGGGAGGTCGAGGATGGCGCTCTGGGCGTTGCCCAGGATGTTGAGCAGCAGCTTTGACCACTTCATGGCGCGAAAATCGGTGTACCGTCGGGCCTTCAGGCCCGCGTCGCTGAGTTTGCGGACCAGCGGACCGACGTTGACCTCGGGCGAGACGGGAGCCAGGGCGACCCCGCCGCGGCGGGAATGCTGGTGAACGAGGCCGGGCTCGTCGAGGCTGACCGGCAGGGTCAGGCTGCCGGCGAGCAGGGCCTGATCGGGAAGTGCCGTCGCGATCGTCTCTTCGTTACCGACCCCGTTCTGGAAGCTGCCCAGGATGGTCCGTGCTCGCAGTAGCGGCTCCAGCTGCTCGATCGCATCCAGGGTGTCGTAGCCCTTGACCGTCAGGAAGATGTAGTCGAATGGACCTCCGGCCTCGGCCACACTCTGCCGGGCGGCGCGAACCGATTGGTTGCTGACCTTGCCCGCCACCATGGTGCGGACGCCTTCCCGCGTCACCGCCTCGACGTGTGAGGGGCGACCGACCAGGGTGACCTCGCTCCCGCCGGCGGCCAGCCGGGCCCCGAGGAGGGAGCCGACCGCGCCGGCACCAAAGAAGAGGAACCGCGGCACCGGGGCAGGGCCCCGTCGGTCGGTCATCTAGGGCGTGGTGATCTTGAGTTCGCGGCCCGTGGCCAGCCGTCCGATGTTGCTCCGATGACGGTAGAAGACCAGTCCGGCCAGGGCGATGCCCAGCAAGATCACCGACCATCCGACGGGACGCCACGCCTGCCATCCGATCAGGTGGAGAATGACGAGGCTGACGAATGCGATGGACACGGCGACCAGCGAGGCCAGCGAGGCCAGCCTCGTGAGCCGGATCACAAAGACCCAGGCGAGGGCGCTCAGGATCAGGGCGACCGGTGCCAGGACCAACATCACGCCACCGGAGGTGGCCACCCCCTTCCCGCCGCGGAACCCAAGGTACAGCGACCAGGTATGCCCGATAACGGCCGCAAGCCCGATCAGCGGCAGCGTCACCTCGGGCGCATCCGCACCGACGATGATCCCGGTCAACACGGGAATGACGCCTTTCAGCCCATCGGCGATCAGGGTCGTGGCGAAGGCCCCGGCTCCGCCGGCGCGGTACACGTTGGCGGCCCCGATATTGCCGCTGCCCAGGGTGCGAACATCCTGGTTTCGGTAGATTTTCATCACGAGCCAGCCCGAAGGCACCGAGCCAAGAAGGTAGCCGAAGGCCAGCAGGGCGAGCACTTTCACCATGGGGCGTCCGCGAACGGACGCCTTCCACTATACCGCCGACCTCTCTCGATTTCAGTGGTTCCGGGTTACTGTCCCGAGGCGAGGACGGCCGGCAATTCCAGAATGAATTCGCTCCCGGCGGCAGGCCGGCTGTGGACGGCGACCCGGCCCTGGTGGGCCAGCGCAACCTCCGAAACCAGGTAGAGGCCAATTCCCATCCCGACCAGGTGCCGGTTCTGCTCGGTCTCGATCCGGCTGAAGCGTTTGAAGAGGAGCCCCTGGTCCGAAGGATGGATGCCGAAGCCATCGTCCACCACGCTGACACGCCAACGTTCGTCCGCGCGGGTGACCGCTAGGTCGATGCGCCCGGTCGGTCCCGGTCGGAACCGGATGGCATTGTCGAGAAGCTCACGCAAAGCCAGCCCGAGCCAGTAATCGCTGCCCGGCACCCACGCGGCGGCTGCGGCGAACTGCAGATCGATGGCCAGGTCGCCAAACCGCCGTCGCAACTCGTCGACCATCGGGCCCAGCAGGCCGATGAGGTCGACCGCATCGGTGGGTAGCGACGGGCCGAGCTCGTCGATACGGGCCATCAATGACATGTCCATGATGAGCCGGCTCAGTTGCTTGGCCTTCTCGTAGATGCGCAGGCCGGCAAGTCGCTGGTGTTCGGGGCTCAGGCCGCCGGGCGCCAGCAACGAGGCGTATCCGTGGATCACCGCCAGCGGTGTCCGCAACTCGTGCGCGGCCATGTGGAGAAACTCGGTCTTGGTCGCGTTCGCCTCATAAAGCCGCCCCAGCTCGTTATCGGGCAGGGTCGGCGCACTGACGACGAGTCCCACCAGCAGGTGCTCGACAGCCTGGTCGTTTCCCGTGAGCGGGCGGATGAACCACAGCCATTGCCGGGTGCCGATGACCACGGTCGTCTCGAACGGGCGATGCCGGCGGGCGACGGCGCGGTAAGGCCGAGGGTCGGAGAGGGGATGGGCCGGGGGTGTCAGATCCACCACCGGCAGACCCACCGCGTCCCGAGGGTCGCGACTCAAGGCGTTACCCATCAGTTCGTTCAGGGTCAGCACCCGCAGGTCGGTCGCCTGCACGATCGCCACCGGGATCGGCATGGCCTGGAGCAGCTCGGTAACGGGTGTGGCGAAGCGCTCGGACAGGGCCGTTTCAAGCAGTTGCGCGAGCGCTTCGGAGCGGCGGTCCACTGATCGATCGCCTCCAGATCGGCTGATAGACTGGTCCAGCCCGTGCGAGACCCCGACCGACTCAATGATGAAAGCACATATCAGCGGTGTTACGCCTGCGGTCACCGAAATCCGAGCGGTCTCCAAATGGTCTTCCGGCGAGAAGGTGACCGGGTGGTCGCCGACTTCACCCCGGAGGAACGGCACCAGGGGTTCCCGGGCGTGCTTCACGGCGGGGTCATCGCTACCCTCCTGGACGAGACCATGGGCCGGACCGGCGCGCTTCGGCAGGAGTGGCTGATGACGGGAAAGCTGGATATTCGTTACCGGAAGCCGGCCCCCATCGACCGGACCCTGCGGGTCTGGGGCGAGATCGTTCGCGAGCGCGCCGGCGCGGTCGATGCCGTGGGAGCGGTGGAGCTCGTGGATGGCACCGTCGTGGCGGACGCGCGAGGGATGTTCCTGCGACTTCCCGAGCCGCTCCTGGCAGAGACCGTGGCCCAGTACCCGGAATTCATCAACTACTGGCAACGATAGGGTGCCTCGGTCCCACCTCTTCGGTCCGGAACACGACGAGTTCCGGGGTACCGTCCGGCGTATCGTTGAGAAAGAGATTCGGCCGCACGTCGAGGCCTGGGAAGAGGCGCAGCAATTCCCTCGCGATCTCTTCGCCAGATTTGGCGCGCTCGACCTTCTCGGTCTGAAGTACCCCGAGCCGTATGGCGGAACCGACGCCGGCGTCCTCTACGAAGCGGTGCTCTTCGAGGAGCTGGCCCGGTGTGGGTCGGCCGGTGTGGCGGCCGGCATCGGCGCGCATGTGGCGATCGCCACGCCTCCCCTGTTCCAGTTCGGGACCGAGGAGCAGCGGCGCCGATGGCTGGCGCCGGCCATCAAGGGCGAGAAGATCGTGGCGCTTGGCGTGACCGAGCCCTCCGGCGGTTCGGACATCGCGCATGTGGAGATGACGGCCCGGCGGGACGGCGACGCCTACGTCGTCAACGGCAGCAAGATGTTCATCACCAACGGGGTGCAGGCCGACGTGGTGGTGCTGCTGGCTCGCACGATGCCCGAAGGTGGGCATCATGGGCTGTCCATGCTCGTGGCCGAGCGCGGCACTCCCGGCTTTTCCGTGGGGCGCAAGTTGAACAAGCTGGGCTGGCGCGCGTCGGACACCGCCGAGCTGGTCTTCCAGGACTGCCGGATCCCGGTGGACAACCGCCTTGGCGAGGAGAACCGCGGGTTCTACCTGGCGGTCGCCAACTTCGAGTGGGAGCGGTTGTGGATCGCCCTCGGCGCCGTCGAGGCGGCCCAGCGCAGCATGGAGCTGGCCATCGATTATGCGGGCAACCGCGTGCAGTTCGGCAAGACGCTCAGCTCGATGCCGATCATCCGCCACAAGCTCGCCGATATGGCGCTGATGATCGAGCAAGCCCGGCAGCTGACCTACCACGCCGTGTGGTTGCACACCCAGAAGGTCCCCTGCGGGAAAGAGGTGGCGATGGCCAAGGTCGCGGCCACCGAGGCGGACGTCAAAGCCGCGGACCAGTCGCTCCAGATCCATGGCGGCTACGGCTACATGATGGAGTATCCGATCCAGCGCGCCTGGCGCGATGCCCGGCTGGGCCCCATCGGAGCCGGGACCAACGAAATCATGCGCGAGATCATCGCCAAAGAAATGGACCTCTAAAACGGTCGCCGTCCAGCAGGAGATCGTGATCGCGCGCAGCGCCGAGGACGTCTTTGCGGAGCTCATTGATTTCGGCCCCGGGTCCTGCTGGTACACGGCGGTCACGCGGGAGGAGCACACGCCACCTGGACTCATCATCGCGGGGACCCAGATCACCCAGTTCCGTGACGAGCGCGGCCGGGAGGCGATGACGCGGTATCTGGTCCGGGAGCTCGCGCCGGGCCGCCTGCTGACCCTGGAGTCAGTCGCGGCGAGCCCCGAGTCGTCGATTCATTACGTGCTCTCCGAGGTGCCCGAGGGGGTTCGGCTCATGTGCTCCATCGCCGTCCAGACCGGCGGACTCCTCAAGCTGGTGGAGTCACGGCTGCGCCGCGACCTCGATGGCAAGCTGGCGCAGACACTGGAAACGTTTCGCTCTGCCGTCGAGCACCCGTAGCGAGAGGTTTCCGGCCAAGGAGAGCTGGCTAGACTCAAGAGCGATGCCCTTCGAAGCCACGCTTCCATTCAGTGCCCTGGTCGGGCAGGATCCGATGAAGCGAGCCCTACTCCTCAACGCCGTCGACCCCGCCATTGGTGGGGTCCTGATCCGGGGCGACCGCGGCACGGCCAAATCGTCGGCGGTCCGTGGGCTGGCTCGTCTCCTTCCCGAGTACGACGCGGTCGAGGGCTGCCCCTACCGCTGCGATCCGGCCTTGCCATCCCGGTACTGTGATAGTTGTCGGGAGCGCGCCAAGGCCGGTGCGCTGCCGGTGACCCGACATTCCATGCGCATCGTCGAACTCCCGATCAACGCCTCGGAAGACCGGCTGGTGGGCTCCATCGACATCGAGGCGGCGGTGCGCTCCGGTACCCGTCGTTTCCAGCCGGGCGTGCTGGCCGAAGCGAATCGCAACATCCTGTACGTCGACGAGGTGAACCTGCTGGATGATCACCTGGTCGACGTTTTGCTCGACGCGGCGGCCATGGGGGTCAATGTGGTCGAACGGGAGGGGATGTCGGTCATCCATCCAGCTCATTTCATCCTGGTCGGCACCATGAATCCGGAAGAAGGCGAGCTGCGTCCCCAACTCCTGGATCGCTTCGGGCTCTGCGTCGACGTGGAGACCCTGACCGACATCGACCAGCGTCTCCAGGTGATGGAACTGGAGCGCGACTTCCTGATCGACGCCGGCCAGGTCGTGCGAACGGCGTCGTCGAATGAGGCCCGGCTTCGCGAGGCGATCCAGACGGCGCGAGCCCGGCTGCCGCAGGTCGGCCTTGCGGAAGCGATCCGCGCCCTGATTGCCCGGTTGTGCCTCGAAGACGCGGTGGCCGGACACCGGGCGGACCTGGTGGTGGCCAGGACAGCGCGCGCCATCTGCGCCCTGCGTGGGGGCGAGACGGTAGAGCTGCCGGACGTCCTTGAAGCCCTCGAATTGGGCCTTGCCCACCGCCGGCGTGAGCGGGCGGTCAACGCCCCCGCCCAGGCGCAGAACCTGGCGGTGCGCGCCGCCGAGCAACTGGCGCAGATCCAGTCGACCACACCCAGCGAGAAGGGTCAGGACGTGCTTGGAGAAGCCACGCAAAGCGAAGGCGCCTCGGGCGGCGAGGCGACGGAAGGCTGGACCACCTCGCAAACGCGCGAGTCGCAGGCGACCGACGTGGCGGATGCGGAACCGGAAACCGTGATCCAGCTTCCTACCTTCAACGTCAGGAAGCTGGACCTTCCTCGAGAGCGCCAGGCACGGCGGGCTGCCGGGAAGAGAACGGCGACCAAAAGTGAGACCAAGCGCGGCCGCTACGTCCGCAGCGCCCAGGCGGAGAAGGTGACGGATCTCGCCTTCGATGCGACGGTCCGTGCTGCGGCGCCGTACCAACTGGGACGACGCAAGGCCGCGGTTACCGGCGGTCCGCACCTCCAGCTCGAGCGGCATGATCTCCGGCAGAAAGTCCGCGAGCGGAAGACCGGCAACCTGATCGTCTTCGTGGTCGATGCCAGTGCCTCGATGGACGCCGAGCAGCGCATGCTGGCGACCAAGGGCGCCATCCTGTCGCTCCTGCGCCATGCGTATGTACGTCGCGACAAGGTCGCGCTGGTCGCTTTCAGTGGCCGCAGCGCCCGCGTGGTCCTGCGGCCAACGTCGAGCGTCGACCTGGCGGAACGCCGCCTCGAGCGGCTCAGCATCGGGGGGACGACGCCGCTGACGCACGGGCTGGTGACCGCCCTCAAGCTGGTCAAGACCGAACGGCTCCGCGATCCGCGCGTGTATCCGCTGGTCGTCTTGATCAGCGACGGCCGGGGGAACATCAGCCTGTTTGGCGAGGAGCCGTTGTTGGAAGCGCAGCGTGCCGCCGCCCAGGTCAAGCAGGAGGGCATCCGCGCGATCGTGATCGACTCGACCCGCGATTTCGGCAGCCAGCCCGGTCACCCGCGCAGCCGGGTGATGAGCCTGTACGGCGCCTATGCCTTCAATGTGTGTGCCGATCTCGCGGAACGCCTCGGCGGCCGCTACTACGGCCTCTTCGACCTGTCGCAGACGGCCATCGTCGATACCGTCCAGCGTGAGATGCTTAGAACGGGTGCTTAGCAGAACAGCGAGGCCGCAGGCCGGACGCCTCAAACGCTCGCATCGCACTAAAGCGCGGCTCGCGTGGGCCGGCGGGCCCGGCTTTCGCGCGGATAGCGCCGGCGCCCCATGCGGCCTGTACGCGCAGGGCGAGGGCATTGGAATTTTGCCCGAGCCGCGCATGGGCCGCTGGACGGCGCACCGGCGCGAGAAAGTCTCTGTGCTCGAAGGGCAATAGAGGTAGCCTTGGAGCGATTTACGTATCCGTTCAGCGCGATAGTCGGGCAGGACAAGATGAAGCTCGCGCTCGTCTTGAACGCGATCCACCCGGCGATCGGTGGCGTGCTGATCCGCGGTGAGAAGGGGACCGGGAAGTCCACCGCGGTCCGGGCGCTGGCCCGGCTCCTTCCCGAGCAGAACGTCGTGGCCGATTGCGTCTATCGGTGCGACCCGAATGCGCCCGAGGCGCTCTGCTCCGACTGCCGGGACCGGATCGCACGAGGCGAGACCCTGCCGAGGGCGCGCCGCCGAATGCGGGTCGTCGAACTGCCCATCAACGCGTCCGAGGATCGGGTTGTCGGGGCGATCGACATCGAGGCCGCCATCAAGAGTGGCGAGCGTCGCTTCGAGCCGGGGGTGCTGGCCGAGGCGAACCGCAATATCCTCTACGTCGACGAGGTGAACCTCCTCGACGATCACCTCGTGGACGTGCTGCTGGACGCCGCGGCGATGGGCGTGAACGTGGTCGAACGCGAGGGGATCTCCATCTGGCACCCGGCGCGATTCATTCTGGTCGGCACCATGAACCCCGAGGAGGGCGACCTGCGCCCACAGTTGCTGGACCGGTTTG
The DNA here is from genome assembly GCA_036564925.1 of Candidatus Dormiibacterota bacterium. Classification (GTDB taxonomy): domain Bacteria; phylum Chloroflexota; class Dormibacteria; order CF-121; family CF-121; genus JALYYC01. The sequence continues at coordinate 29,452 of DATCOB010000025.1, forward strand.
GTCTCGCGGTCGACGTCGAAGGGATCAAGGACATCGGCCAGCGCGTGCAGATCGTGGAACGCCGCGAAGAATGGGAGTCTGACCCGGCTGGGTTCAGCCAGCGCTTCGCGGACGAGGATGCGCAGATCGGCCAGCGTATCGCGGAGGGGATCGTGCGCTTCCCGAAGGTCACCGTGCCGGTGGCGATCCTTCGGGGGCTGGCGGAGCTCAACGTCAGCCTCCAGGTGGATGGGCACCGGGCCGACCTCGTGGGCCGCAAGGCGGCCCAAGGCCTCGCCGCGTACCGTGGCGTTGGCGAGGTGGGCGTGAACGAGGTTAACGAGGTCGCCGACATGGTGCTGGCCCATCGAGTGAAGGCCGGGGGACGGCGCGAGCTTGGCTCCATCGGTCAGAGCATCTCGGGGGCATCGCGAGCGTCCAGAAGCTAGCCGGGCGCGAAGGGAGTCGCAAGCTCCTTGGCTCGGCTTGCGCGGGAACACCGTCTCATTTTTCAATACTTGACGCGGTCGATCGCAGGCGATGACCGGACACTGCTGACGCGACTGAACGCGATCATCGACGAGCTGCCGGCCAGCCTCCTCCGAGTCAAGGATGCCGAGCTGGGCGAGCACCTGATCCAGATCCATGAGGCGGTCGACCGGCTGGAGGCGGTCTTTGGCGGCGGTTTGCGCCGCTTTGACCGGTCCGGGGACTGCAAGGCCGACGGGGCACTGTCGTCGGTGGCCTGGCTGCGCTGGCGATGCAAGCTCTCCGGTGGTGCGGCGGCCGAACGGGTGAACATGGCCCGCCAGCTCGAGCAACTGCCCGAAACCAGGAAGGCCTTCGCCGGCGGCGAGGTCGGGTACCAGCATGTCGCGCGGCTGGCGCGGACGGCCGAGAACGTCGGCGTGGCCGCGGTTCGCCAGCAGGAGGGGAATCTGCTGCAGGCCGCCCGCACCATGGATGCCAGCCAGTTTGCCGGGGTAGCGCGGCGCTTCGAGTACCAGCTCGATCAGGCGGCGGCGCTGACGGAGGCGAACCGCGCCCATACGCGACGCTACCTGCACCTGAGTGAGCCGACCAACGGGCTCGTCCATCTCGAGGGGCTGCTCGATGCCGAGGGAGGCGCCACGTTGAAGACCGCCCTGAATGCCCTGCTGCCGCCGCCGAAGCAGGACGACGACCGCACCGCGGGGCAGCGACGCGCCGACGCCCTGGTCGACCTGTGCCGGCAGCGGCTGGATGGCCGCCACGCGGGCCAGGTGGGCGGGCAGCGGCCGCACCTCGTCATCACGGCGAGTGCCGAGGCCCTGGCCGGCCTCCCCGGCGCCCCGCCGGCGGAGCTCGCCGGGGTGGGCGCGATCCCCCTCGAGACGGCGCAGCGCCACGCCTGCGACGCGTCGGTAAGCCTGATTCTCGCCCAGGGCGAGCTGGACCGCGAGCGAGCGGGCCACGCCAGCCAGAAGATCCCGCCGGCGACGCGCCGGGCGCTGGTCGCCCGCGACCGTGGCTGCGTCGTCAATGGCTGTCAGCGGCCGCCGGCCTGGTGCGATGGACATCACGTGGTCTGGTGGACGCGGGGTGGCCGGACGGAGCTGTCCAACCTGGCGCTGGTCTGCGGGCGCCATCACCGCATGATCCACGAAGAAGGCTGGAGCCTGAGCCGGAACGTGGGTCAGTGGGTCACCACGCCACCGGCCAGCAGGGTCGCGGCGCATGCCCGGTCCGCCTGACCCCGGGAAATTCTGATCTGCAGATAAACTCCGTTCGTGTCCACGCCCACCCACTTGATCCGTGCCATCTCGGTTATCGCCCATGTGGACCACGGCAAGACGACATTGTCGGACCGCCTCCTCGAGTTCACCGGGACCGTTGCGCCCCGCGACATGGTGGAGCAGGTCCTCGATCAACTCGATCTCGAGCGCGAGCGCGGCATCACGATCAAGGCGCAGGCCGTCCGCATGCTGTACCAGGCGGACGATGGCAATACCTACCAGATCAACCTCATCGACACGCCCGGCCACGTGGATTTTTCCTACGAGGTCTCGCGGGCCCTGGCGGCCTGTGACGGCGCCATCCTGGTGGTGGACGCATCGCAGGGGATCGAGGCGCAGACGCTCGCCAACGTCCACCAGGCGCTCGACCACCACCTGACGATCGTGCCGGTCGTCAACAAGATCGACCTGCCGCATGCCGATCCCGAGCTAGTGCGCGAGGAGATCCAGAAGGTGATCGGGCTTCCGGCCGAGTCCGTCATCTTCGCCAGTGCGCGGCAGGGCATTGGCACCAAAGAGATCCTGGAGGCGGTCGTCCGCGAGGTGCCGCCCCCGACCGGCGACCGGTCATCTCCGCTGCAGGCGCTGATCTTCGATGCCAAGTTCGACGCCTACCGCGGCGTGGTCACCTATGTGCGTGTGCTCGAAGGAACGCTCCGCCCCAAGATGCGGATCCAGATGATGCAGACCGGCAGGAGCTTCGAAGTCGACGAAGTGGGGGTCTTTCGGCCCCACCGCACCGAGGTGGAGGACCTCTCCGCCGGCGAGGTCGGATACCTGATCGCCAACATTCGCAACGTTCGCGATTCCCGGGTCGGCGATACCGTGACCGATGAGGCGAGGCCTGCCGCCGCCCCGCTGCCGGGCTATCGCCACGTGACGCCGATGGTCTTTGCCGGGCTGTTCCCGACCGACACCGACCAGTACCAGCAGTTGAAGGAGGCGCTCGAGCGGCTGCAACTCAACGATGCCTCGCTCGTGTACGAGCCGGAGTCCTCGGCAGCGCTGGGCTTCGGATATCGGTGCGGCTTCCTCGGGCTGCTTCACATGGACATCGTCCAGGAGCGGCTCGAGCGCGAGTTCAACCTCACGCTGCTCGCCACCGCGCCCACGGTCGAGTATCGGGTCCGGCTCCGGAATGGTGAGGAGGTGCCGGTCGACAACCCTGACAAACTGCCGGATCCCGCCGAGATCGAGTCGATCAGCGAGCCGATGGTGCTGGCTACGGTCGTGGTGCCGAGCACCTACGTGGGCAACATGATGGAGTTGAGCCAGGAGCGTCGGGGACAGTTCTTGAACATGGAGTACCAGCCGGGCGACCGGGTCGTGATCACCTATCGGATGCCGCTGGCGGAGATCATCCACGACTACAACGACCAGCTCAAGTCCCGCAGCAAGGGCTATGCCTCGCTGGACTACGAACTCGTCGGCTTCGAGGAAGCGAACCTCGTCAAGCTCGACATCCTGGTTGCGGGGTCGCCGGTCGATGCCCTCTCGATGATCGTGGAGCGGAGCAAGGCGCATCAGCAGGGGCGGCGGCTGAGCGAGAAACTGAAGACCCTCATTCCGCGTCAGCTCTTCGAGGTCCCCATCCAGGCGGCGATCGGCGGCAAGATCGTCGCCCGCGAAACGGTGCCCGCCCTGCGCAAGGACGTGATCGCCAAGTGCTACGGCGGTGATGTGACCCGCAAACGCAAGCTGCTCGAAAAGCAAAAAGAGGGAAAGAAGCGCATGAAGCGGGTCGGGAACGTCGAGATCCCGCAGGAGGCTTTCATGGCCGTATTGAGCCTGGACTGATGATGGAACGGATTCGCAGCCTGTACCTGCACGTGCCGTTCTGCACCTGGCTGTGCAAGTACTGTGACTTCAATACCTACGCCGTGCTCCAGGGTTTGATCCCGAGCTATGTGGAGGCGCTCAGCCGGGAAATCGACGTGCAATCCGCGATGATGCCGATCGGACCACTCGAGACCGTCTTCATCGGCGGCGGTACACCCAGCTTGCTGAGCGGCGACCAGTTGCAACGCGTGATGGCGCCGGTCTTCCGCATCGGGCTCCAGCCGGGCGCGGAGGTCACCATGGAGGCGAATCCGAGCAACGTCACGAGCGAGCACGTCGCGGCCTGGCTGGCCGCCGGCGTGACCCGCCTCAGTCTCGGGGTGCAGAGCCTCCAGCCGGGCGCGCTGCGCTTTCTCGAGCGGCTACATTCCGGGGACGATGCCATTGCGGCCATCCGTGTCGCGCGGGCCGGTGGATTCGACAACATCAACGGGGACCTGCTGTATGGCGTCCCGGGCGTGGACCTCAGTTCCTGGATGGAAACGCTTGATGCGGTGGTGGCCGAGGGGATCGAACACGTTTCGGCCTACGAACTCACCGTCGAGTCGGGGACTCGCCTGGGACAGGAGGTGCGGACGGGGTTGGTCACGATGCCCGATGCCGAGGCGCAGCTCGATCAATACTGGGCGGCGGTCGATCGTCTTAAGGTGGCCGGCTTTTGTCATTACGAGATCTCCAACTGGGCGCGTGAAGGCTATCGCTGCCGGCACAACCTCGCCGGCTGGCATTATCAGCCCTACCTTGGGTGCGGCGCCGGCGCGCATTCGATGCTTCGCCTGGAGGATGGCACGACGGAGCGGCGCTGGAATGTGAAGGGGCCGCACGCCTACATCAAGGCCGTTGGCGAGGCGGGTCGGGCAGTCGACGGCCGGGAAACGCTGTCGCCGGAGCGCGCGCGCGGGGAGGCCGCGATGATCGGCGTTCGCGTGCTGGAGGGCACGACGGCAACCCAGGCCTTCCCTGACCAGCGGCGTCAGCTGGTTGGCGCCGGCCTGCTGGTGGAGGACGCCGGACGGGTGCACCTCACCCGTCGTGGGGTCGAACTCGCCAACCAGGTTGGCGCCGCCTTCCTCCGCTAGCCGCGTGGTGGGATGCCGGCCGTTGCCATCACTCGTTCGAAGACCTCGTAGGGTTGCGCGCCCATCACGAGGTACCGGTCGGCGACGACGTGCGCCGGGATCCCGCTGATCATGAGCTCCTCGGCCTCCGCTCGCCGCGTGTCGAGGTAGTCTCCGAAACGATCCGTCCTGACCGCCTCGTCCATGGCATCGGCGTCGACGCCGGCACGGATCGCCAGCTCTTTAAGGACGGCCATGGTCGAGATATCGCGACCCTCATCCCAGTAGGCGCGAAACAGCTCGCGGTGCATCGGCTCGAAGCGACCCTGCTCCCGGGCGAACTCCGCCGCCTGCAAGGCAGGACGGGAGTTGATCAACCGCTCGTGCAGCCGCAGCTCCAGGCCCACCTGGGCAGCCATCCGGTTCAGCCCGGTCTCGACCTGCGTTCGGTAGGCGGCGGGCAGCACCTCGTCGCGTGGCCGGCCTTCCGGCGGAATTTCGGGATGGAGCTCGTAGGGTACCCAATCGATCGCCACGTCGTATTCCCGGACGAGCTGCTCGACCCGGACCAGGTCGATGTAGCAGAAGGGTCAGACGTAGTCCGAGTAGATCCGCACCGGGCTGGCCACCCCGCAAGGATAGCCCGTACAATGGGCGTTAGCACTCGCGGACCGCGACTGCCAACATGCTAGAACCAAGCCAGCTGGACGAACGCAAGCAACGGATCCTCAAGGCGGTGGTCTCGGACTACACGCTGACCGGGATCCCGGTCGGGTCGCAGGTGCTGGCCGCCAAGTATTTTTTGGCCCTGTCGTCCGCCACGATCCGAAACGAGCTGGCCGACCTGGTGGGGACCGGCTACCTCCAGCAGCCGCATACCTCGGCGGGTCGCATTCCGACCGACCGCGGGTACCGCTATTTTGTCGACTTCTTGATGCAGCCGGAGGCGGCCCCGAGCGCGGTGCGGCGCGCCGTCAAGCAGGAGTTCGAGATCGCGCCGCACAACCTTGAGGGCATCCTGGAGAAGGCCGCCATGGTCCTCGCCCAAATAACTGAGAATGTCTCGCTGGTCACCGCCCCGGAGACCAGTGAGTCCCGGATCAAGCACATCGACCTCGTTTCCCTCGAAGCCCAGTCGGTGCTGATCATCCTCGTTCTCGAGGGGAACTTGATCAAGCAACAGGTGGTCGGCCTCGAACGGCCCACAACCCAGGACGACCTCAGCCGGATGGCGGCCATGTTGAACCGGAAGGTGCGGGGCCAGTCTGCGAATGAGCTGACGACCCGGCTCAGTCAGCTCGGACCGGACCGCGGGGAGCAACGACGGATCCTGGAACGGCTGGTCGACTCCATCAAGAGCCACCAGGCGCAGCGTCAGACCGTCGTGTTGCACGATGGGTTCCGCAACCTACTGCGCCACCCCGAGTTCGTCGACGTGACCCGGCTCGAGGAATTGCTCGAACTGATCGAACAGGGCGCCCAACTGGCCGGCATCCTGCAGCAGGTCGCCTTCGAGAAGGATGTCGAGGTCATCATCGGACGGGAAAACACGAGCAGCGGCCTGCGGGAGTGCAGCCTGGTACTGACGACCTACAAAATGGCGGACCGGATCCGGGGGACGGTGGGCGTGGTGGGACCGACGCGCATGCCATACGGGCAGATCGTGGCCCGTGTTCGGCTCGTCAGCCAGATGACCTCGGAAGCGCTCGGCAACCTGGGCAACTGATTTAGGCGGCGCGGCGAGGGGTAAGAAGCAAGGCATGTCCCGCAAGCACGAGCCGGAAGACGATCCGGCGGCCGGCCTTCATGAGGGGCCGGAACCTGGCGTGATCGACGGCCGGGCCAGCGCCAGCAGCGGCGGGGCGGCGGAAAAGCCCGCTGATCCGGATCGCCAGGCCGCCCTGGATGAAGCCCAGGCGATGCTCGCACGCTACCAGCGATTGGCCGCCGACTTCGAGAACTACAAGCGGCGGACCATAAAGGACCTGGCCGACCGGACGCAGTATGCGAACGAGGAACTCCTGCGCAAGCTGCTCCCAATCCTGGACAATTTCCAGCGCGCCCTTTCCCACCCGCCCGGCGACGTTGACCCGGGATGGTTGGAAGGCATCAAGCTCGTCGCGCGGCAATTCGAAGGCACGCTCGCGCAGCAGGGGTTGACCACCATCCCGGCGGTGGGCGAGAAGTTCGACCCTTCGCAGCATGAGGCGATCGCCAGCCAGGAGACCGAGGAGCACGAAGAGGGCACCATCGTCGAAGAGATGCAGCCGGGCTACCGGCTTCACGACCGTGTCCTGCGGCCCACCCTGGTCAAGGTTGCCCAACCTCCCGCGTTGACACAGTAAACGATGGCGATCAAGCGGGACTACTACGAGGTGCTGGGCGTCGGACGCAACGCCAGCGCCGAGGAACTGAAGCGGGCGTATCGCAAGCTGGCTCTCCAGTACCATCCGGACCGTAACCCCGATGATCCGCAGGCCGAGTCCCGCTTCAAGGAGATCAACGAAGCCTACGAGGTGCTGAGCGACCAGTCGAAGCGACAACGGTATGACACCTTCGGCCACGCGGGTACCCAGGGACAACCCGGCTTCGACTTCGGCGGGGCCGGATTCGGGGGCAGCGTCAATGACATCTTCGACATGTTCTTTGGGGCCGCGGCCGGCCAACGAAGCCGAACGGGGCCCCGTCGCGGGACCGATCTTCGGCTGGACCTGAAGATCAGCTTCGAAGACGCGGTCTTCGGCGTCGCCCGCGAGCTGACCATCCCCCGGGCCGAGGCGTGTGACGCGTGTCGGGGCAGCGGCGCCGAGGCCGGGACCACGGCACAGACCTGCTCCCAGTGCCGCGGGAGCGGCCAGGTTCGTCGGGCGAGCCAATCCATCTTCGGCCAGATCGTCAACGTCGCGGCCTGTCCGCGATGCAATGGCGAGGGCAAGGTCATCGAGAAGCCCTGCCGGAAGTGCGCCGGGAGCGGGCACCTCCCGGGTGAGAAGAAGATCCGCGTGAACATTCCCGCCGGCGTCGATTCGGGGTCGCAAATCCGGCTCTCCGGGGAAGGTGAAGCCGGCCCGCGCAACGGCGAGCCCGGCGATCTCTACATCGTCATCCAGGTCAAGCCGCACGCGGTGCTTCGCCGCAACGGGACCGACGTCGTCTACGAACTGCCGCTCAGCGTCGCTCAGGCGGCGCTCGGCGACACCATCGAAATTCCGACCGTGGACGGGCCTGAGACGCTCGAGATCCCGGCGGGGACGCAGTATGGAAAGACGTTTAAGATTCACGGCCGAGGCGTGCCACACGTGCGTTCGGGACGGCGGGGCGATCAGATCATCTTCGTTCGCGTGGTGATCCCGACCAATCTGACCGAGGACCAAAAAGACGCGCTCCGGCAACTCGGCGGGGTCAGCGGCAAGCCGCAGCACATCGAGAAGGGCTTCTTCGACAAGTTCAAGCACGCGATCGGTCTCGAGTAACCCGCCTAGACTGAACCGCGTGTCGACGGCTTTTCGGATTCTGCTCGGCCTCGGGGTTGCCGCCGCGGCCCTGGTGATCATCATGGGGCCCGCGTGGCGCGGAAGCTTTTACCGAAGCTGGGTCCGGCCTCGCATGGTGGCCTTTGGCATCGTCGTGGTGGTGATGGCGACGGTTGCCTACCTCTATCGGGTGGTCAATGCGCTGCGAGCGCATGGATGAGCCGCCGATTTCGCGTGACGTTCATCCGAAGCGGGACCACCGTCGAGGTGGGAGAGGATGAGGGCGTCCTGGGCGCGGGCCTCCGCGCGGGTCTGCGCCTCGCCTTTGATTGCCGGAAAGGGCGGTGCAAGACCTGCATGGTCAAGGTCGATGGCATCATCGACCAGGCGGATGCGTGGTTGATCAGTAACCAGGAGCTGGCCCAGGGCTATGCGCTGATCTGCGTCGGCAAGCCCCGTAGCGACCTCACCGTCCACGCGTGAGGACCAGGTAAATGCGGTTCACCCTCGTCGACCTGGTCATCCTGGCGGCCGTGGTGTTCGCGATCGGTAGCGGATACCGCCGCGGCCTGTCACTCTCGCTTTCGCAATACGCGGGGCTCGTCATCGGCGTCGTGGTGGGCGCCGCCCTGGCGCCGATCGTCCTGCGGATGCTGCACGTGACCGATCCCACGTCGCGATCGCTGGGCGGCATCCTGGTGCTGGTCCTCTTCGGGGCGGTCGGCAGCAGCATCGGCTATGGGGTTGGCGAGCCGATCCGTCTCCGGGTCCTGGCCCGGGCGGATCGGGGGCGTCGCGACAGCATCCTTGGCGCCGGATTTTCGGCGATCGCGCTGTTATCGGTCTCCTGGTTTCTCGGCCTCAGCCTGGGCCGGGTGCCAAGTCCTGAACTCTCCCAGGCGATTCAGCGCTCGGTCGTCCTGCGGGCGCTGGATGCCGTCGCGCCCCGGCCCCCCGGCTTTCTCGCCCAGGTCCAGGTGATCGTCTCCGGGGTGCGGTTCCCGTCGGCGTTTTCCGGCTTCGAGCCGCTGCTTCCCTCGTCACAACCGGTGCCGACCACGGTGGATACGCCGGGCATCCGCATGGCCGCGGGCGAGACGGTAAAGGTAGTGGGCTATGGGTGCGGCGGCATCGTCTTCGGCAGCGGGTTTCCGGTCGCCCCCGGCATGATCCTGACCAACGCGCACGTGGTGGCGGGGACGCAGGGCACGACGGTCCGTGCCCTTGACGGCCGCACGCTCAGTGCCCGCGTCGTCCTCTTCGACCCCGATCGTGACGTGGCCATCCTCTACGTGCCCCGCCTGGCCATGGCTCCGCTTGGCATGGCCCTCGGGCAGCGCGGGACGCAGGGCGCCGCCATCGGCTATCCCGGCGGGGGACCGGAGGCGGTGTCACCGGCGGTGATCGACGGTGAGGTGCAGGCGGAAGGACGGGACATCTACGGCCAGAACCTGGTCGTCCGCCAGATCTGGATCACGGAGGCTGGCGTCAAGCCGGGGAACTCGGGCGGCCCGTTGGTCGATCGTGACGGGAACGTCCTGGGCGTCATCTTCGCCGCCTCGACCAGCCAGCCGGGGCAGGCCTACGCGCTCACCGATGCGGCGGTCCAGCCGGACATCACGGCGGCGGAAGGCCGGCGCCAGGGCGTCGGCGTCGGCGACTGCGCCCTCTAGTGTCGAATGACATAACAGGTAACATCTTTTCCCACAAATGAAATCATCGATCGACGAACCGATGGATCGACGGAAAGATGAGCCGGTGAGCCACTGGAGAGAGCTCCTGCGGCCGGTCGAGGTCCTGGTCTGGCTCCTGATCGCGGTGGTCGTGGTCGAGCTCTATACCCGGGCCGGGTTCCTGATCACGCACCTGTTCAGCGTGCTCCTGCTCTTCGTCTTCGCCGCCATCATCGCCCTGCTGCTGACGCCGGTGGTGGATCGGATCGAGACCGTCTGGATCTTTCGCAAGCGGCGCGGGCTCGCCGTGATCGCGCTCCTGCTGGTGGTGATCGCCGTGATCGCGGGCCTCATCCTGCTGATCGCCCCGTCCCTGACGGCGCAGGCTCGTCAGATCCCATCTTTGATCGGCAAGGCTCAGGGCACCCTGATCGACCTCCAGAACCAGCTCAACAGCCACGGCATCCCCTTTCGGTTCGATCTGAAGACGGGACCCTCGAATGGCGCGGTGATCGGCTCCGCGCTCGGCATCCTTTCCGGCACGTTGACCACCGTCATTGACATCCTGCTGGTGACCGTGATCACGGTCTACCTGCTGGCGCAGGGGCGCGAGTTGATCGCCGCTCTGCGCAAGCTCTTTCCCGGGCACCACGCGGTCTTCGACTTCGCCATGCTGGCGGTGGGCACCACCATGGCCGGCTACGCCCGCGGCCAGTTGATCATGTCGGTCCTGATGGGCCTCTACACGGGGATCGGCATGAGTATCGTGGGCGTCCACTACGCCATCGTCCTTGGGATCCTGACCTTTTTCCTTGAGTTCATCCCGTTGGTCGGCGCCCCTCTCGGGATGGCCACCGCGGTCGTGGTGGCCCTCTTTCAAAGCCCGTTCACCGCTTTGTTGGCTGCGGTCGTGGGGGTTGGGGGTCACGCCATCGAGGCCTACATCGTCGGACCGCGGGTCAGCGGGCACGCCACCCGCCTGCATCCGCTCGCGGCCATGGCGGCGTTACTGGTGGGGGCGGAGCTCGGCGGTGTGCTGGGTGCCCTCTTCGCCATCCCCCTGGCCGCGATCGCGAACGTGTTTCTGGGCGCCATGTACCGCGCCGGACGCGGCCAGGAGGCGCTGACCACCAGCGAGGACGGCGTGGTCAAACCGGTCGCCCTGCCCCGGCTCGGGGAGGAGATCGGCGAAGTCAAGGAGGAAGGCGCGCTCGAAGGCGACGTCCCCCACACCGCCGGCGACGCTTAACCCCGTAGGCCGCCGCCTGGTCTACGGCGTGCTGGCCGGCGCCGGTGACGGATGCGGCTCCTGGATGTTTTGCTGTCCCTGGATCTGCATCTGCCCCGCGATCAGGTCGGGCGCGCGGCCGTTCTCGCGGATGTAGGCCATGGTCACGATCATCGCCATGGTCAGCACGGTCATGACCATCAACAGGCGCTGCTCGCCGCGCCGGGCGCTCCCCCATACGACGCCGGGCAAGCCACGCAGGTACCAGACGACCGCCGCGATGGCGATCAACGTGTAGGTCATCAAGGCGAGGACCTTCCAGGGGATCATGGCTCCCAGCGGATTGATCAAGCCGCCCTGCCAGAAGGGACGGTCGAGCCCAGCCGCCTGCACCTGGTCCAGGGTGAAGGCGAGATGGTAGGGCATCGCCGCGAGCAGGGTGGTGAGGACCATGCCCGCCGCCATCAGCTTCAGCAGACCTGCGCCGCGGGCCTCGTTCGTCCGTAGCCGCCGGGCGAAGTAGAAGGTCGCCGTGAGGAACATGATGCCGAGCAGGGTCATCTGCCACAGGAAAACGGTGCTGAGGCTTCCCCGCATCATCTTGTACCAGCTGCCGTAGGTGTGGAGCTGGATCTCCTTGGCGTATGAGTAGCCGATGATGGGCTGGAGCAGAGTCATCGCCACGCCCCAGATCAGTCCAAAGCTGCCGGCCCAATCGTAGAAGGCTTTGTCCTCGGCGGTCTTCGCCCGGAGGAACTTGATGGCGCAGAACCCGCCGAAGGCGAAGCCGATATAGGCGAGGTTGCCGACCGTCCGGTGAAGGGTCAGCGGATACGACGTCGGGTTGAGCACCAGGCGGATGGGATTGGTCGGATTGGTCGGGGTCAACATGTAGCTGGCCACGATGTCGATCATGTAGACCTGGATGAAGGAGGCGATCGCGAGCAGGCCGCCCAGCGCCATGTGCACACCTTTGAACGACCGCAACGGATCCCAGGTGTAGTACCAGAGATAGGCGAGAACCACCTGCAGGACGAATGACCAGGCCTCGATGAACAGGGGCCACCAGGCAATCGTCACCATCGTCGTCCAGAAATGGCCCCAGAGTCCGACCAGCAAAACCGTGATCAGCAGGATGGCGATAAAGGAGCTGAAGCTGAAGTAAACCGTGATGAACCGGCCCAGGCCATGGGCCAGGCGATCGTAACGCGGACGTTGGCGCATGTAGCCGAGCCACTCGATCGCCGGGCCGAGCTCGGCGGCTCCACTGATCAGACCAGCGATCAGGATATGGATCGAAAAGAGGCCGCCGATCGCCGCCCGCGCCGCCACGCTGTTGCTGCCCTGGGGCGCGGTCGCCGGAAGCTGGGTCGCGAGAAGGTGGAACCAGGGTGCGATGACCGCGATCAACCCGCTCACAGGTTGAACAACCGCCCTGACCCGAGCAGGGTGAGGATCACCATAAACAGCACCGCGAACGCGCCCGGCACCATGACGGCCGGTCGCTCGAACGGGTTGCGTTCCGGTCCCCGGTCGATGAACGGCAGCGCGAGAAGCAGCAGGACGCCGCCGGCCGGCAGAACCAGGACCAGTGGGATCAACTGCTTGGGCACGACCACCAGAAGCTGGTCCAGCGGGAGGTAGAACCACTGCGGGACGGGCGTATAGCTCGTGGTCGCCGGGTCCGCGGTCGCCTCCAGGGGTGCGCCGATCGTGACCGCCAGGATGAACACCAACAAGACCAGGGCGGCGGACACCACGCCATCCTTGAAGGTCTGGTGGGGGTAGAAGTCCTCGGTCTCGAGTGGTGCGGCCCACAGCTCGTCGGATGGGGTGGCTGGATACGGTGGCTCGATGCGCCGCTGCTGCGGAGCCGGCGGGACCTCGACGCCCTCGCGCGTCCGGTAGGCGCCGCGGTAGTTGACGTACGATCCGAATTCCCCGTGCTTGCGGAGCAGCGCCAGGTGCGCGCCGATCAACGGGAAAAGAATGGCCGGCAGCAACCAGATATGAATGCCGAAGGTTCGGACGAGCGTGATGGGGCCGACAACATCGCCCCCCCGCCAGAGGGCGCGAATGAAGGAGCCGATCACCGGCGTATACGCGGGAATATTGGTCACGACGACGGCCGTCCAGTAGGCCGCCTGATCCCAGGGAAGGAATGCTCCCGTGATGGCCATCCCCAGCACGAGCACGAGCAACCCGACCCCGGTCACCCAGTTGAGCTCGCGTGGGCGCTTGTACGAGCCCGAAAAAAACGTTCGGACCATGTGCAGGCCGATCATGAATAGGAGGATGTACGCCGACCACAGGTGAATGCCGCGCACGATCGAGCCGAACGCGTCGTGCTCCTTGATGTAGTCCAGGCTCTCCCAGGCCTCCTTGACCGACGGGACGTACAGGAGCGTGAGGAAGATGCCCGTGATCAGTTGCAGAATGATCAGAACAAGGGTCGCGCTTCCAAGCGTGTAGAACCAGGCCCCTTTAACGGGCACCGCCTCGTAGAGCCCCTTCCGCAGCAGGCTCCGGATCGCCGACCGCTCGTCGAGCCAGTTGTACGCCGAGCCGAGCCAGCGCCGCATGGCCTCAGATGTCCTCGGTGAATCGGTTTTCGATGTACAGCGTCGTGCCGTCGATCCGGTGCACGAACTCAGGCAGTGGTTTAGGCGGCGGACCTCCCACGTTGTGACCGCTGATGTCGTAGAGGCCGCCATGGCAGGGACAGAGGAACTGGCCGAGCGTCTTTTCCCAGCGCACCGGACACTGCATGTGCGAGCAGACGTTGGAGAGCACCTTCGTCTGGCCGTTCACCCTGACCACGTACACCGCCTGCTTGACCTCGGGCACGTCCCACGCATTCTGGGGAAAAGCCACTTCGAATTTGGTTGGTTCGCGATCCGGCACGCCGCTGATGTCACCGACCATTCGCTCCACGTACTGCTGGCGGCGAAACAACGGTGACAGTAGGAAGCCGATGATCGGAATTCCCAGGGCGAGCCCGACGATGGCGCCGGAGAGCTGGGTGCCGAGGATGCCGAACTGGCGACGGCTCAGCCGCCGGGGATCAGGAAGCGCCATAGCGGATGAATCCGTAGAGCACCCCGGCCGTGCCGAGGACGATGAACAGCAGGGTGACCGTGATCGCGCCGCCCACCAGCCAGAAGGTGAGCACCGACTGATCGTGGCCGCGCTTGAACCAGCGACGAAGCCCGGCGACGACGATCCCGATCAGGAGCAGCGTCAGCCCCACCATGAAGCCGCTGATCAGCGCCAAATAAAAAAATGTTTGCAGACTACCCATTCGGGGTTCCCTTGAAAGGGAAGTTAGCGAGCCCGCAGGGCGAGCCGCGCTTTCGCGCGTGTAAGTCTCTGTGGAAGCAGGTCACGGGTAGTACCCCTTGCTGGGTGACTGGAAGATGCCGTAGCTGTCGCCCTCTTTGAGCTGCCCGTAGATCGTGTAGTCGCTGCGGGCCGTCGTCCGGATCACGCCCATCAAGAGGAAGAGAAGCATGGCGCTCATCCCGGTCACCGCCAGGGTCACCTGGCTGCTGCGTCGAAGATCCTGTGTCACCACGCGCACCCGCGGCCGCGAGGCGAGCCAGTGCACGAGGCTGAGGAGCACCGCCACCGTCAGGGCGATGTACCGCAGCCAGAAAAGATGCTTCGGATACAGGGCGGCGGGGGTCATGGTGATCAGCGAGGCCACGATGACGATCACGGTGAGCGGGAGCCCGGGCGGGCTTGGACGCGACTGCCAGAAATAGAGGTTGGTGCCGATGAGGAGGATCGCGAGGAACGTCGCCTGGATCAGCCAGAGCCAGGCGAATGGCCCCTGCATCGAGTACTGGAAGGCGCCGGGCGATGCCTGCTTGACGCTCTCGACGAAGACTGCCCCCAGCACGATCTGGGGGATCAGGGTGAGGAATCCGACCACCAGGCTGGTGCGGGCGGCCCAGTGGTGATAGAGGCGGTCGGCCGGCAACCGGCTGGCGGCCGCGTAGATCGCCGCGACCGCGGCGATGAAGAACGATGCCCAGGAGAGGTTGCCGATGAAGCGATGGCCGAGTTCCGGCCAGTAGGAGGGGTTGAAGAAGGCACCCGATCCGCGGCCGGCCCCCGGGGTGAGCAAGAAGCTATCGAGGGCCACGATGATGAAAAGGAAGACGTGCTCGGTCGCCGCGGTGAAGTAGCCGATCCCGATGTGCAATCCCTTGCGTGTTGCGAACCGGTCCCAGCGCAGGTTGTAGGTCAAAAGGCCGATCAGGGTCAGGAACCAGATGCTGAACGCGATCACGGCCGGCCAGAAAAAGGTGGTGATCAGGATTACAAAGAACCTCGGATAAAGCCCGGTGACCACGATGACCGCGAAACCGCCGAGCGTCGCGCCCAGGCTGAAGATCTTGACGTTGACGTTGCCGAGCGCCCGGGCATAGCGCTCGAACCGCGGGTCCTTGCGGACGACGCCGATCCACTCGAAAGTTGGGCCCAGCACGAGCGAGCCCATCGTGAAGGAGCCGAAGATGATGTGGATCAGAAAGAAGATGCCAACGGTCCATCGGTTGGTGATGAAGGGGATCTGGACGCTCGGCTGATCGATCTTGTATGACTCGGCGAGCCATGCCAGCCCGGTCAGGACCATCCCTACTCGGACTCCAGGACCCGGCGGCCCATTCGCCCAATCACGCCGGCGGCACCGACCAGGAAACCGATGCCTCCCAGGACCGTCTCCCAGGGGAGCAGGTTGGGCTGGCCGCCGAGCGCCCCGAGGAGGGATTCATGAAGGTAGCTGAAGGGGAGCAACCGCGAGACGAGCAGCAGCGCGGGCTGGGTCAGGGGCGTAAAGACGCCAGAGAGGTAGAGCACGGGGAGGAGCGGGATGAACACGTAGAGCATGACCTCGCCCGGAGAGTCGGAGAGCACGCTGGCGGCTGCCCCCAGCAGGTTCCCGATCAGCAAGACGGCCGCTACTGTCAGCAGGAGGGCGGGCCACCAGGCGAAGGCGCCGGGGTGCCGAACCCCGATCAGGAGGAGCACGGGCCCGAGTTGCAGAAAGTCGATGGCCGCGTTCGTGGCGAGGCGCTCCAGCAAGAGGCGTCCGGGCGTCACGGGAAGGGTCCGATAGCGCAGCGTCAGGCCAGCCTGGCGTTCACGGGTCAGCACGGCTCCGGCGCCGAGCGCGCCGATGATCGCGACCAACATGCTGAGGGCCATGGCGGCGTAGAAGCCCGGGGCGCCACTGAACAGCAACGGGATCGCCACGAGCAAAGGGAAGAGCAGCTTGATGACCAGGGCACGCCGTCGCTGGGAGAATTCGACGAACTCGCGCTGCCAGATGGTGCCGGCCCGCATCATTCGTGGGCCGCGGGAAGCGCGATGCCGGTCAGCTTCAAGAACAGGTCACCCAGGTTCGGCCGTCGGACACGCATGGTGTTGACGAGATCGGCGGTTCCGTTGAGCACGGCGAGGACGTCGGCGGGGTTCGCCCCCTTGGCCAGGACGATGTGCACCGTATCCCCTTCCACGTTGGCGGCTTCCACCGACGCGAGCCCGCGCAGCTTATCGAGGGGGACCGGCGAGCTCACCTGGAGCTGCACCTCCTTGGACCCCGCCAGCTCGCTCAGCAATTCTGGGACCCTGCCCTCGCGGATCACGCGGCCGTGGTGCAGGAAGAGGACCCGGTCGCAGAGCCGCTCGGCCAGGTGCACGTCGTTGGTGGCGAGCAGGATCGCCACGCCGGTAAGGCTCAGGAGCTGCAGCCGCTCGATGAGTTCGAGCTCGGCCCGGTAATCGAGCGCCAGGGTCGGCTCGTCGAGCAGCAGGATCTCCGGGCGGTGAACGAGTGCCTCGATCAAGTTCAGCCTCCGCTTCATCCCCAGCGAGTACTCGGCGACGAGCTGATCGCGGGCATCCCAGAGGCCGGACCAGTGGAGCAGCTCGTCCAGGCGTGCCCGGGCGAGCTCCTGCGACAGGCCGAATTGGCGGGCGAAGAACCAGGCGTTCTGATAGCCGGACATCTGATCGAAGTGGGCCGCCTGATCGAGGACGATCCCCAGGCGGCGGCGGACTGATGGGTCGCGCGGGTTTTTATTGCCGAACCAGGTGATGGTGCCGGCGGTCGGCGTTGAGGCGGTCGCCAGCATGCGCAGCAGGGTCGTTTTCCCCGAGCCGTTGGGACCCATCAAGCCGACCACCTCGCCGGCGTCAAGGGTGATCGCCACGTCGAAGACACCCTTGCCGCCGCGGTAGCGGCGGCTCAGGTCGCTCGCGCGCAGGAGGCTATCCCTTGAAGCCGTATCGTCCTTCATGGAAATCGCCGGTCTCGATCCATTTCTGGATCACGGCGTCCATTACGTGGCTGGTCACCCGGGCCTCACCCAGTTGGCGGGCATTCCCCTCGATCGCCTCCATCACCTGGCCTTTCACGAACGGCGGCATATTCTCGAGCCGTTTCTCCGCGTCTGGTTCCCACGGCATCTGCTGGCCCTTTTGCTGGAGGGCATCCGACACCTCACCCCACATCTCGAATTTGACATCCATGGCTTCCGGGGTGATGACCGGGCCGAGGCCCTTCTTCGCCGCCGTCCACTCGACGCGCCAGCGGCTCAGCTCGCGGCAGTACGAGGGAAGGTTGGCCAGCCTGGCCTCCGCCTCGGACGACCAGGTGAAACGATGCTCGAAGGTTTTCTGGCTGAGGGGATGCCCATAACCGATCTTGATGCCGAGCCGCTCCAGGAATGCGGCGTTGATCGCCTCCGAGGTCCGGGCAGCTCGCGACTCGGCGGCATGTTCGGCCAGTTCGCGGGCGCGGGCGGGATCGAATTTCTCCATCGCGCGGATCTCCACCTCGTTGAGCCGGCGGACGCCGTCCTCCGTCCAGCCGGGAGCGGTCTCCGGCGGCGCCTCGGCGGCCGACCCTCCGTGACCATGGGCGTGCATGGCCGCCTCGACGATGTCAGGCGAGTGAGCCTTGAGCGCCTGGTCCATCATCAGGCGGGCATCCACCAGGCCGCCTTCCACGACGTCCCGGGTGATGGTCTCGGCATGGATCTTGCGGGCGAACTCCTCGACCTTGCTGCGGGCGAGCATCCGCATGAACCCCCCGGGGACGCGCTCCATGCGGCTGACCGCGTCGTCGGTCCAGGTGATCGGCGCCTCGCCATTCTTCGGCGCGCCCGGGGTCGGGATGTGATCCCCGACGGCCTCCGCGACCGGACCGTAGGCCTCGTCCAGGTTCGCGTCGGCGAAATCCCTCGTAATGCTGGGCAGGCGCTGCACCCGCGCGATCTTTTCGACGCGGGCCTTGACCCGACGCCGCTCGTAGCCCTTGGGCACGCGGTTCAGGACCTCTTTCGCCTCGGCGGTCCATTTCACCTTGAACCCGTCGAACGCCTCCTCTTCCTCGATGCCGCCCTCCCGGGTGGCCATCGCGGCGATGGCCGCCTTGTCAACGGCCTGGAAGCTCATCCCCTCGCATACCGGGCAGGTGTCGGGTCGCTGTCCCTGGGAGGGCCTCCCGCAGCGGCGACAGATCCAGGTCTCGACGGCTTCCAGGCCGTCCATGGAGGCCCTCACCGTGATCGGCTCGACCCCCATCGCGCGGGCCGCGTGCTCGGGCATGACCTCGGAGACGGCCTGGTCGATGATCGAGGAACTGATGATCGAGTGGCCCCGCTCCATGGCGTATCGGCAGATGGCAGTGCGGGTGATCGCGCGGAAGGCGGCGGGCACCTTCTCCATTCGCACCTCGGCCTCCTCGGTCCACGCGACACTCGCCTCCGCCTGGACATCGATGGGTGGCACAAACGTTCGGCTGGAGAGCAGCACGCTGACCGGGGCCAGGCGGAGGAGGTTGTCGCTGTTGCTGCCGATGTCCATCGTGCCGGCGGAGTGGACGCCGATCCGGCCGATGACCAGCAGCCAGGGTGGATCCTGGCGGACGTACTGCAGGACCTTCTTGAACGCCTTGCCGTCGAAGAGCGTGGTCTTCAGCTCGACGCCCTGGTCGCGCGCCACGGACTGCGCGACCCGGAGATGGGACTCGTAGATCTTGGCCAGTCCGGTGTCGATGATCTCCTCGTGAAGTTGCTCCTGCTCTTTGAAGCGGAAGATCTTGGAGGCCTCGGCGGAAAGGACGTCCACGATCCCGTTGAACATCGCATAGTGGAGATAAGGGTCGTACACGGACACGGCTTCGACGCGCTTGTCGAGCGCAACCGCCAAATCCAGCGCGGTCTTGAGGCCGGCAAATGACTGGGGGCTGCCGTCGATCGCCACGACGATCCGATCCGAGGCGTCCTCGCGAAACGGGTGGGTGTCCCGAACGACGAGCGAATCCACCCGGATCCGGCGCACCACCCGGTCAGTGACGCTGCCGATCATGCTGTCCTTGACCGCGCCCATGCCGAGGGCGCCCATCACCACCAGGTCGTAGTCGGACTCGCCGATGTCCTGGACCAAGCACTCCCAGTTCTTGCCGTCAAAGCTCTTGTACTCGACCGGAAGCCCAGCCCGGTCGCAGGCCACCTTCATCACATCGAGGTAGGAATCCGAGATCAACTGCAACCCGCGAGTGATCAGGGAATCGTGGATTTTGCGCTGACGCTCCAGCTCCTGTTCCTGCTGATACTCCTCAGGCAGCGTGTACTCCATCTGCTTGAAGCGGACATCGTGCATGCGCGCGGCATAGATGTGGCTGCCGACCAGTGAGGCGCCGGTCGACTTGGCCAGCGCAATGGCGACCTCGATTGCCGCATTGGAGTGGTCCGAGTTATCGAGGGGGACATAGATTTTCTCGTACACGGGCAGCTCCCTTCACACTGCGGCGCGGCCGCGAGCCCGACGGCAATCACGAGACGACGGCCCTTCCAGCCGCCGTTCCATCATATCTACCGTGCTCGAGCAACGCTAGGGCGAGATCCCCCAGGAGCTCACCATCGAGGCTCCGGGTTCGAGGACCCGCAGGCCATCACCGGTGCGAAAGGCATTGGGGGCGCACGTCATGGGTTCGATCGCGACGCTCCGGCGTCGTCGAGCCGGGTCCGGGAGGGCGTCACCGGTGAAGACCATCAGGTAGGCATGGGTGGCGTCCATCCATAGCGTGAGTTTTGGATCACCGTCGGGTGCCTGCAGGTACACCCGGATGATGCCGTCGGTGTCGGCAATCAGGTTGGCGAAGGCCGTATCCATCTGGAGGTCGCCGATGGCCCGCAGTTCGAGGAAATCGTAGGGGGTCCCTTCGATCGGAACAAGACGCCCGGTCGGGATCAGTCGATCATCCGCCTCAAGACGCATCAACGCGGGAATCCGGAGCATCGCCTCATCGATCCGGGCCGTTCCGACGGTGAAATACGGATGGTGACCCGCTCCATAGGGCAGCGGAGTGGTCCCGTTGTTGGTCGCCGTCGTGCGGACCGTGAGGCCCGACGCGTCGAGCCGGTACTCGATCCCGAGCGCGAGGCTGAACGGGTAACCATCCTGCGGATGGAGTGCCAGGGCCATCGTGACCTGGTCTGGCCGGTGGTCACCTGCCGTCCAGCTGACCCAACGCGCCAGTCCGTGGATGGCGTTGTGACGGCTCGGCTCGGTCAGGGCCGTCTGATAGGTCTGCCCCATGAACTCGTATCGCCCATCCTGGATCCGGTTTGGCCAGGGTAGCAGGGCGGCGCCACGGCAGGCATCGCAGATCTCCGCCTCACCGAACCCGTCAAGGACGTCCCGCTCGCCGATGGTATAGCGACGCAGCCCGGCCCCCACCTCCGTGACGATGGCGCGCTGGGAGCCATGGCGCAGGACGTACTGTCGACCTGAGGGCGGGCTGGCAGGCATTCGTCTCGGATAATAGAACGGTGGCCACGCTGAAGCTGGGGCTGTTCGGAACGCCACGCGACGAGCTGGCGAGCACCGTCGATGGCGACGTCCCGGAGTGGATCGAGCGTCTCTATCAGAGCTACGGCACGACGGCGGAGGTCGCGCCCGCCAGCGTCTCGGTGATGGCGCTCGGCGAGTCGCTCAGCGTCCGGTTGCGCAAGCTCGCCCTGCTCCTCTCCAAGATGGAGGCGATGGGGTGGACGATCGAGCCACGACGCTGGCACCTGGTCGCCAGCACCAACCTCGATGAAGTCGAGGCCGAACGGCAGCTGGATGCGGCCGGCGTCTGGGTGATCGCCCGCCAGCACGCGCCGCAGGACAAGGACGGGAACGTGCGCTGGTCGCGGGCGCTATTCCCGTGAGGGACGAGCCGGCGGCACTATCGGAGGACGCTGTCGATCCGGACCCGTTCAAGCAGTTTGCGGCCTGGTTTGCCGACGCCGGGACGGCGGGCGAAGTGTTGCCGGAGGCGATGACGCTCGCGACGGCCACGCGGGACGGTCGGCCTTCCGCCCGGATGGTCCTGCTCAAGGGGTTCGATGCACAGGGCTTCGGCTTCTTCACCAACTACGAGAGCGGTAAAGGACGAGAGCTTGCCGAGAATCCGCGTGCGGCGCTGGTCCTCTACTGGTCCAAGCTCGGACGCCAGGTCCGGATCAGCGGCGATGTGGTGAAACAGACCTCGGAAGAGTCCGCGACGTACTTCCACAGCCGTCCGGCCTTGAGCCAGTTGAGCGCCTCCGTTTCCCAGCAGAGCGCGGTGATCCCCAATCGGGCGGTCCTCGAGGAGGGCATGGCGGAGCTCGCCGCCCGATACCAGGGCACCCAGGTGCCCTTGCCGCCGACCTGGGGTGGCTATCGGGTCCGTCCGACGACGATCGAATTCTGGGTTCATCGCGACAACCGCCTGCATGATCGGATCCGGTACACCCGGACGACACCGGGCTGGCGGATCGAGCGCCTCAGCCCTTAGTGTCTTAGAACGCCGACAGACAAAAGCCCCGGCACAGCGCCGGGGCTTTTGCGGGGCTGCCGAACTATTTGACGCGGTAGACGACGAGCGCGGCATCGAAGTTGTGGCTGGCATCGTAGCTGCCCGCCGCGATGAGCCGCTCTCCCGCATGGATCTCGCTGAGCGAGCCGGCCTTGCGCGCCGCCTTGCCGTCGCGCTCGAAGTAACGGGTGTCGCTCGTCACCGTCAGCCTGACGTCCTTGCCGTCGCGCGTCTTTAGCGTGATGACGTTGCCGCTCACCGTCTCGACCTTGCCCGCGACGTGCGCCCGGCCGATGTGGATCCGCCTGGCGTAGGTTTTGCCGTCGCGCTCCTCGTACCGAACCGCGACGTGGCTGTTGATCTCGATCTCAGCCCAGCCGGCCTTGTCCTTGCGGCCCTTCACCACGATGGTCTTGTCCGTGCGAAGGAAGGTCTTGCTCTCGCCTGTGCGATTCTTGACGCTCAGCTGCGTCTCGTTGATCGCCGTGACGGTCCCCCGGAACACGTCCTTGGCCGCCTGCCGATGCTTCGCCGTTGGGACCGCCGTCTGGGCACCGGCCGGCGCCGCCATGGCACCGGTCGCCAGCACGCCCATAAGTACCCCCGCCGCCGCGATTCCTGCGAACACTTTGCCGAACATTTTTCTAACCTCCTGTATTTCGACGATCGCTATGGTCCCCAGTCTCGGGCCGGCCGCTGAGACGGACCGTTCGAAACCCTTAGAGGTGGCTGAGAGCGCCGGATTAAGGCCGAAGGAGGGTGGCTTAACGATTCTTTCCTGCAAGCGAGCCGGTTTTTCGCATCCGTTACCGTTGCCCCCTGACAGTCCCATCAAGGGATGCGAAAGGGCTTACAGCGTTATGCCCGCCGTAGCCTTACGGCCGTATCGTCGCCAGCGTGGCATCCGTCGCGACACTCCACCTGGCGGAGGCAGAATTCCCGGCCGCGCCGCACCGCCTCGACGGCCACCATTACGGCCCGATCACAGCCTTGCTCCACGACGACTCCATCAGCGAGGTCATGGTCAACGGCCCGGCCCAGGTCTACATCGAGCGCAAGGGCCAGCTGACACTGTCCGACGTGACCTTCGCCAACGAAGAGGAGCTGATCCGCGTGATCCGTGAGATCGCGGCCTTCGTCGGTCGCCGGATCGACGAGGACTCGCCGATGGTCGACTGCCGGCTTCCCGACGGCTCGCGCGTCAACGCCATCATCCCGCCGCTGGCCCTCGACGGCTCCTCCCTGACCATCCGCAAGTTCGCCAAGGACCCCTACACGGTGCAGGACCTGATCGGCTTTGGGACCCTGACCCTGGAGGCCGGCGCCTTCCTGGAGGCATGCGTCAAGGCGCACTTCAACATCCTGGTGGCGGGCGGAACCGGGTCCGGCAAGACGACCACCCTGAACGTCCTCTCCTCGTTCATCCCCGAAACCGAGCGCGTGGTCACGATCGAGGACGCGGCCGAACTGCAGCTTCGCCAGCCGCACAAGGTCCGGCTCGAATCTCGCCCGGCCCGCATCGATGGGACCGGCCGGATCAGCATCCGCGACCTGGTCGTCAACGCGCTGCGCATGCGGCCCGACCGGATCGTCATCGGCGAGTGCCGCAGCGGCGAGGCCCTGGACATGCTGCAGGCGATGAACACCGGCCACGACGGGTCCCTTACGACCATCCATGCCAATACCCCTCGCGACACCCTCGCCCGGCTGGAAACCCTCGTCCTGATGTCGGGGGTCGACCTTCCCCAGCGGGCGATCCGCGAGCAGATCGCCTCGGCCATTCATTTGATCGTCCAGCAGTCGCGGATGCGCGATGGCTCACGACGGATCACCAATATCACCGAAGTGATTGGCCGAGAGGGCGACACCATCACCCTGCAGGACGTCTTCCTGTTCGAAGAGACGGGCGTGGATGGCAACGGCAAGATCCTTGGCAAACTGAATCCGACCGGGATCCGACCCAACGCCATGGCCAAGATCTATTCGCGAAAAGTCGCCATCGCGCCGGCCCTGGCGGCCCTCTTTCCCGATCGCAAAGCGCCTGATTTCACCGTGGGGGTGCGCCGATGAACAGCGAGCAAATCGAGCGACTCGATCCCGAGGTCCTCTTAGACGTGGCGGCCGACATGCGGAGCGAACTCGACTCGGTCCAGGAGCAGATGGCGCAGTTGACCTGGGAGAACAAGCGCGCGCATACCCTGAAAACGATTTTCGGTACCGACCCGCTCACCCGTGAGCGCTTCAACATGCTGCACGACAGCATCGATCAGTTCGCGGGCAAGATGGCCGGGCTGCACGAGGAAGAGCGGTTGCTCACCACCTGGCTGGACCGCTGCCGCGAGCTCCTCCAGGCCGAGCGCAAAGCCGCCTGAGCGCCGGCGCTAGATCTCGATCGCGCGGACGATGAAGTCGCGGCTGCCATCCCAGGTCCAGCACGTTTGCAGGGTAAGCGTCGAGGCTCCGGTGGCCCCGAGCGGCCAGAGCTGGGTGTTGCTGACGATCGTGGTCGAGCTCACCCGGTAGGTATGAACCCGGCCGGACGGGTCGCCGTACTGGACGATGTCACCCGCGTGCAGGGCCAGGATCGGCGTGAAGGTCCCCGGGTTGTGGGCCATGATGTAGGTGTTGTTGGCGCCGGCGCAGCTCCAGCGCCAGGCTCCCCAGCGTGGCACGGCAAGCCGGCCAAGGCAGTCGCCGTACCAGCCGACCGGCAGGCTCAGGCCGAGCCGGGGGATGACGATCGAGTTGGCCCGAACGGCGGGGGCGGCCGGCCGCGGCGGCGCGATTGGCGCTGCAGGCCTGACGATGACCGACAGGGGAGCGGCAACCA
Source organism: Candidatus Dormiibacterota bacterium (assembly GCA_036564925.1). Taxonomy (GTDB): domain Bacteria; phylum Chloroflexota; class Dormibacteria; order CF-121; family CF-121; genus JALYYC01. The sequence goes on from DATCOB010000025.1 coordinate 54,168, forward strand.
CCAACGGGACGGGCGACGCCGCAGCGACGGCGGCGACCGGCGCCTCCACGACGGGCTGCCGCGCGACGGCGAGCTGGCGAAGCAGACGGAGGTCACCCTGATCGGTCCTGGCCGAAACCTCGGCCGCGGCGACCGGCCTGGTCAGGATCGTCGGGTGCGAAGTCAGAAGCGGAAAGCTGAGGACCCAGAGACCGATCCCGGTCAGAAGCGGTGTGCGCCACCGCCGAAGGAGATGTGCCATTGGTCGAGAAACGACCGAGCGGCGGCGAGGTATGCGCCATTTACGCCATCGTCACGTTATGTAACGGGTTGAAATCGGTTCCACCATGACGGTGGCGTACACCAGCGGTTTACGGCTTCTTGACAACAATGAACTCAGTTGAGTAGGGTTGACGGACTCGTCCACCGCGCTCAGTCCTGGGAGGGAAGATGCTGAGAAGCAGGACTCGCACCATACGCAGGCGCGCTGTTGCGCGATTTGGAGTCCCCGCCGCCCTGACGGCCCTGGTCGTCGCCGCGTCTCCGGTGACGTCCGCGATCACGGCGCATGCGACCGGCACGATGCAGAACTACATCGTTCTCTACAGCGCCTCGGCGGTACCCGCCGATGCCTCCGCCAGCATTGCCAGGGCGGGAGGGTCGCTCGTCTACAGTTACGGCCAGATCGGTGTGGCGATCGCCCGTTCCGATAGCACGACGTTCCGTTCGGACGTCATGAAGGACACCCGGATCGAGAACGCCTCGGCAACCGGTGGGTTCGCGACCAGGCTTCCGGACGAGCAGGCTCCGGCAAACGATGCATCCGGGCCCCTGCCAGGCGACCTGCCGAATGCGCCCGCCACCGACGGTGACACGTTCTCGGGCCTCCAGTGGGACATGCGGCAGATCCACACACCCGAGGCGCATGCAATCACCGGCGGAAGTCCCTTAGTGCTGGCGGGTGACATCGATACCGGCATTGATTTCCACCACCCAGATCTCAGGCAGAACATCGACGTCGCGGACAGTGTCAATTGCACCAGTGGCGTGCCGGTTCCGGGCCTCGCTGCGCAGGACGACAACGGCCACGGGACGCACACCGCCGGCACCATCGCCGCCGCATCGAATGGGATCGGGATTGTCGGCGTAGCCCCCAACGTGAAGATCGCCGCCATCAAGGCGGGCGACGCGGCCGGATTCTTCTTTCCGGAATCTGTTGTCTGCGCCTTCGTGTGGGCGGGGACGCACCATGTCGACGTCACCAACAACAGCTACTTCGCGGATCCGTTTCTCTTCAACTGCAGGAACGACCCGGTGCAGCGAGCCATCTGGAAGGCGGAGCAGCGTGCCATCCGGTTCGCCATGACCCAGGGGACGGTCGTGGTCGCCGCTGAGGGCAACGAAAGCGAGGATCTTTCCCATCCGACGGTGGACGCCACCAGCCCGGACAACACCACGCCGGTCACTCGGGAGGTGACCAACGCCTGCGTGGTCATCCCGGTTGAGATCTCGGGCGTCATCGGCGTCACCGCCGATGGGAGCGCCAGGCAGGTGGATAGCAACGGCCAGCCGAACGGCTATCTCAAGTCGTTCTACTCAAATTTTGGCGTTGCGACAGCCAATGTTGTGGCCCCCGGTGGGGATAGCATCTTTGGCCGAACTCCGCAAGCCGTTAACGGTCGGGTCCTGTCGACCTGGCCACCGGATCAATTTTGCCGCCGTAGTAAGACCGAGCACACTAGCGACCCTGAAGAGCCGACTGCCGTCTACTGCTACCTCCAGGGGACGTCAATGGCCTCGCCACACGTCGCCGGCGTCGCCGCGTTGATCATCAGCCGGTTCGGGAACCTCAGCTCGCCGCAGAACGGCAAGATGCGGCCGGGCCAGGTCCAGGCCTACATCGACCAGACCGCGGATCCGCAACCCTGCCCGGCGACGTTTCCTCCGGGGTACCTATTGTTCACCGGTCAAGACGACAACCAGGTGCAAACATGCCAGGGTGGCACAGGCCACAACTCCTGGTACGGGAATGGCCAGGTTAACGCCTTGAAAGCGATCACCCACACGCCGAGTAACTAGTCGTCAACCTCGATCTAGCGGCCGGGCGAGAGCCCGGCCGTTTTGCTTTTCAGGCCGTGTTTGTCTGTGGCTGGGCGGGGCCGATGTACCGCTCGACCAGCGCAATCAGGTCGGCCAGCTCGTAGGGCTTGGTCAGGCACTCGGCGCACCCCGCCGCGATGGCGGCCTCGCGATCACCCACCATGGCGTGCGCCGTGATCGCGACGACGGGAATGCCGGCCACGGTCGGGTCCGCCTTGAGCGCCCTGGTCGCTTCCCATCCATTCATCTCGGGCAGTGACATGTCCATCAGGATCAGGGCGGGCTTCAGCGCGGTCGCCTTCGCCACCGCCTCGCGGCCGTTCGGTGCCAGGTCGCACACGAATCCGCGGGACCGGAGGATCTTCAGCGCCATCTTTTGCATCATCGGGTCATCTTCAACGACGAGGATCAATGGGCTCATGCCGCCGCCTCCCCTTGTTTTTTGCTCTGGCCGAGAACCTGGCGCACGGCCGCGGTCAGGCCCGCGGGTTCGATCGTGCCTTTGGCGATGAAGCGCTGGATGTGCCCGTTCAGGGTCAGCACGTCCTCGGCGCTGAGTTCCTTGGCGCTCACGATGATGACCGGGATTTGGGCCGCCGCAGGAAGCGCCCGCATCCGGGCGACCGTTTCGAAGCCGCTCATGCCCGGCATCATCAGATCCAGCAAGACGAGGTCGGGCGGAGCCTGCGTGATGGCGACCATCGCCTGATTTCCATCCGACGCCACCTCCACCCGGGCCCCCTCCTCGTCCAGGATCTTCGACAGCATGGTGCGGGCTTCCGGGTCGTCGTCCACCACGAGCACGCGCTTGCCGGTCAGCTGCGGTAGCAGGTGATGGACCTTTTCCACGAGCGCGGCGCGGTCGTACGGCTTGGCCAGGTAATCGGACGCGCCCAGGGCAAAGACCAGCCGTTGATCCTCGACGATCGTAACCACCAGCACCGGCAACGCGGCCGTCTCGGGATCTTCCCGCAGCTTCTCCAGGACCCACCAGCCGGAGGCGTCGGGCATCATCATGTCGAGGGTCATCAGTACCGGCCGGCACTCGCGTGCGAGCTGCAGCGCGTCGGCGGCATTCGCGGCCTGCACGGTTTTCCAGCCCTCCTGCTCCAGGTGCCGCGCAATCAGCTTTCGAACACTCGCATCGTCGTCGACGACGAGGATGACGTTGCCGGGCAGCCCGTGGGCCGCCTTCGCGGCGAGGCGAGGCCGCGGGGTTGGGATTACGCCGACCGGCGCGGCGGCCCAGGCGGGCACCGTGAACATGAACGTGCTGCCCAGACCCGGCTCGCTCACCACGGTGATCGCGCCGCCATGCATCTCGACCAGCTTGCGCACGATGCTGAGCCCGAGGCCGGTGCCCCCGTGGCGCCGAGTGCTACTGCCGTCGCCCTGAACGAACTCCTCGAAGATCACCTTCTGCGATTCCGCCGACACGCCGATGCCGGTGTCCTTGACGGCGATCCGGACCATACGGCCGGATGGCTGGACAATGACCTCGATATGTCCCCGATCGGTGAACTTCACCGCATTCGACAGGAGGTTGATCAGGATCTGCTTGAGGCGCACGCCGTCGGCCTCGACCGCCGGAAGGTTGAACGGAAACCGCGTCTCGATCCGCAGACCCTTCTGCTGCGCCAGCGGCCGGATGCTGTCGAGGACCGCGTTGATCAAGCCAGGCAACTCCAGCCGCTCGAGCGTCAGCTCCATTTTCCCGGCTTCGATCTTGCTCAGGTCCAGGATTTGATTGATGAGGTTGAGCAAGGACTGGCCGCTCCGATTCACCTGCTGGATGTCCTGCTGCTGCTCCTCGTTCAGGGGTCCGTCGATGCCGTCCAACAGGATCTGGGAGAACCCGATGATCGCGGAGAGCGGCGTTCGCAACTCATGGGAGACGTTGGCCAGAAACTCCGATTTCAGCTTGTTGGCTCGCGCCAGCTCCTGGTTCGCCGTCTGCAATTCGCCGGTACGCTGTGACACCTTCTCTTCCAGGGTCTGGTAGGCGCCCGTCAGCTGGCGCGCCATCTGGTTGAAGGTCTGCGCCAGCGTGAGGAGCTCGCGGGCAGCGAATCCCTCGCGGACCCGAGCCGGGGTCGCAAAGTCGCCCTGGGCGATGCGGGCTGCCGCGCGATTCAGCTCGCCGACCGGACGGGAAAGCCAGCCAGCCGCAAGGAAGGCTAGCACCAGCGCGAGCACGACGGCCACCAGCAGCCATTCGAGGGTGCTGAGAATCAAGGGTGTCAATTCCGCCCGCAACTCGGCGACGGACTGCGAGACCCAGACCTTCCACCCGAGCACCGGCACGGTGGCAAAACCCGCGGCGCGGGGTACGTTCCCATCGAGATCCGTGTACCAGCTCACGCCGCGTTCGTGGCCCAGTGACTGCTGGAAGATCGCCTCCGAGGAGAGGTCCTTGGCCCGCAGGCGCCAGTCGTCCCGCGGATGCGCGATCACCCGTCCCCGGCTGTCGACCACGATCGCCTGGCCGCTGACGCCGATCTGGCTGTAGATCGAGAGACGCTGAACCTCGGACAGGCCCACGGTCCCGGCCAGGAATCCGATCAGGCGCCTCTGGCTGTCGAGGATGGGGACCGCGATCACGACCGCGGCGACGCTCGTGTCGCCTCGCGACCGCACGACATCCGAATACCTGGGCCCCATCCGCCTGGGATTGAGCACCTCTCTGACATAATTCCACTCGCTGTAGTCGATACCCACGCCCGCCACCGGGTCCGAGGCAACCGCTCGTCCGGCCAGGTTCCCGACGTACAGTTGCAAGAGGGCCGGCTCGGCGGAATGGGCTGCGGCGAGCTCCTGGTTCAGGTGGGCCGGATTGAAACCGGGCCCATTGATGCGGCCGATGCTGGAGTCGTTGTCGGATTCGATCTGCGAGGCGGTGCTCTGAAGGGCGGCCGTCTGAGCCAGCAGATAGCCGTACACCGCCTGGGCCAGCGTTTCCGCCATGGGCTCATGCTTCTGCTGGATAGTCTCGTTCTGCGTGGTGAACAACGACGAGATGCGTTGGGCGCCGAAGAATACGAGGGGCCCCACGGCGACCATCAAAAAGCCCACGCTCATGTACCAGCGGAGGGTGTGGACCGACGACAGTCGCGGGTCCGAACCAGATTGGTGTGAAGGCGACCCCACACGGCAGTAACGTCCCACCGCCGCCAACTTTGCTGTCGCGGCGGCGTGCTCTCGTTACCGGCTCGTTACTCTTTTGGCCATGGCAGGCCTGCGGGCGCGAGATCGGGCTGGACTGGCGGTCGACCGGCTCAAGGCGACATACGTTGCCGCCTCCGAACTCGAGCATAAAAACCCCTTCCAGATGTTGATCGCCACCATCCTGTCGGCGCAGACCACCGACCGCGCCGTCAACTCCGTGACACCGGCCCTGTTCGCGAGATACCCGGATGCGAGCGCGCTGGCGCACGCCGATCCCTCGGTTGTGGAGGCGATCGTCAAACCGACGGGCTTCTTCCATGTCAAAGCCAAAACGATCATCGCGGCTAGCGGGGTCCTCGTCGATCGCTTCGAGGGCCAGGTGCCGCCCCGGATGGAGGACCTCGTGACCCTGCCGGGGGTGGGCCGCAAGACCGCCAACGTCGTGCTCGGTGTCGCGTTTGGTATCCCGGGGTTCGCGGTCGACACCCATGTGACCCGGTTGAGCGCCCGCCTTGGCCTGACCAAGAGCGTGGATCCGGTGAAGATCGAGGCGGATGTGACGCGGATCGTGCCGCCGGCCGAGTGGACCGGCCTGAGCCTTCGGCTGATCCTCCACGGTCGCCGCGTGTGCGTGGCGCGGGCGCCCCGGTGTGCGGAATGTGTCATGAAGGACTTCTGCCCCTCCTCGACCGTCCGGCTGAATTCCCGGACGGCGGGACGGCGCCCGCGATCGGTGGCCGTCGCCATTGCGGATAATTGATGTCGTGCGCATAGGGGTGCTGACCGGTGGTGGCGATGCCCCGGGGCTCAACGCCGCGATCCGTGGGGTCACGCGACGGGCCTTCGAGCACGGCATGCAGGTCACCGGCGTCAAGAACGGATGGGCGGGGACGTTGCAGGCGGGTGACTTCGAGGAACTCACCTTTGCCTCGGTCCGCGGCATTCTACCGCTCGGTGGCACAATCCTCGGCACGTCGCGGACGAATCCGCTCAAAGAGGCGGGTGGGGTCGGTGAGTCCATCCGCGTATTGCGAAGCAACGGTATCGACGGCCTGGTCGCCATCGGCGGTGACGACACGCTGTCGGTGGCCGCGGCGATGAGCGACGCCGGTTATCCGGTCGTTGGCGTCCCCAAGACCATCGACAATGACCTCTCGGCCACCGAGTTCTGCATCGGCTTCGATACGGCGGTCGGCGTCGTCGTGGAAGCGCTGGATCGCCTGCATACAACGGCCTCCGCCCACCATCGCGTGATGGTGGTCGAGGTTATGGGCCGGGACACGGGCTGGGTCGCCATGGTCGGTGGTCTCGCCGGGGGCGCCGACCTGATTCTCATCCCCGAGTTCCCTGCCGCCCTGGAGGATGTGGTCCAGCATCTGCATCGTCGCCGCGGGGAGGGCAAGGACTTCAGCATCATCGTGGTGGCGGAGGGGGTCAAGATGCAGGCGCTTCAGCCTGCCGCGGTGGTGGCGGCAGCAGCCGCTGAGAAGCGGGATGCCTTCGGCCACGTCCAATTAGCCAAGCAGGGTGTGGGCGATGCGCTCAGCACCCGCATCGAGGAGGCGACGGGCTTTGAGACGCGGGTCACCGTCCTGGGCCACCTGCAGCGGGGGGGCTCCCCGTCTCCGGTCGACCGCATTTGGGCGACCCGCCTGGGTGTCGCCGCGGCGGACCTCTTGGCGGCGAAGAAAAGTGGACTGATTCCGGTGCGCCAGGATGGGGACGTCAAGATCGTGCCCTTACGCGAAGTCGTCGCGGAAACTCGACGTGTCCCACGGGACCTGTTCGAGTTGCAGGAGGTCTTCGGCTAGGCGCTTCGGCGTTTCTGCTTGTAGAGCGTCACGTCCGCCGCCGACAGCAACTCATCGGCCGTCCGGCCGTCCTGGGGGAAGGTCGCCACGCCGAGGCTGACGCCCGGAATGTGCAACAGCTCCCGCCCGGCCATGAAGCGATGACGGGCGATGCCATCTGTGATGCGCTGGGCGACCACGCTCGCCGCCGGGCCTGGCGTGGCTGGGAGAAGGACGACGAACTCGTCGCCACCGTAGCGCGCGACGACGTCGGCGCCGCGAACGGCATCGGTGAGCGCATTGGCGACTTCCCTCAGCAAGGCGTCGCCGGCCAGGTGTCCATAGGTGTCGTTGATTCGCTTCAGATCGTTGACATCCAGGAAGACGACCGAAAAGCTTTCCTGCGCCGCGTCGGCGCGGGCGATCTCCTGATGAATCCGGTCAACGAACAGCCGGCGGTTGTTGAGGCGCGTCAGCGCGTCGTGGGTCGCCTCCCGCTTGAGCGTGTCGTGGAGTTGCGCCACCTCGACGCACGCGGCAAGTTGCGACCCGACGGCCGACATCAGCGCGATGTCGGATTCCGAGAAGGCGTTGACTGATTCGCTTTCAGCGTTGAGCACTCCGATCACCCGGCCGCGGCTGATCAGGGGGAAGGCCAGCTCAGAACGGACCTTGTCATCGAGGCCGACGTATCGCGGGTCAGCCTTGACGTCAGTGATGATCTGGGGTTTCCCGTGCTCGAAGACCCAGCCGGTGACCCCCTCGCCGATGCGAAGTGTCCGCCCGGTGATGTCGACCGCGTAACCGCTCTGGGCTCCCACGACCAGCTCGCCGAGGTTTTCGGCCGGCAACATGACCGCGACCATGTAGTAGCCCATGACTTCACGGATGATGTCGACGATGCGCTGGAGCAGGACATCGAGATCCAGGACGGCCGTGGTCTCCTGGGCGATCCGGTAGATGATGCGTAACTCTCGCGAATCGGCGACCGTGAGGACGTCGCGCGGTCCGCCGGGCGTCGCTGGTGTTTGTGGCTCGCGCATCGCCTTCTCGAATTGCAGGTACCACGGTGCCTGGCTGGCCTCTGCCTGCTCGCACATGCTGACGAAGGCCTTCGTGAGATCCGGGTCAAGGCCAACGCCGGCAAACTGCACCAATTCCCGCAGTGCGTCACGGATTGTCGTCTCGGTTCGTGTCGGAAGGTCGAGCGTCACGTTGAAGAAAGCGTTGACGACCGCCACCACCCGAGCTTCCAGGGGGATGGCGTCGCCGGATAACCCGTCCGGATACCCGTGGCCGTTGAACCACTCGTGGTGCGCGCGGACCAGCGGAGCCAGGTCTCTGAGCGGCGCGAAGCGACCGAGCAACTCAGCCGCGAGTACCGGGTGATTCATCATCACGGCCCGCTCTTCCGGGTCGAGCCGTTTTTGTTTCTTGATGATGCTGTCCGGCAGGCTCAGCTTGCCGAGGTCCTGCAGCAGGGCCGTGTATCGAACGCGAGCTCGGCGTGCCGGGTGGAGCTGAAGGTGCGTGACCAGTCGTTCCGCCAGCTCGGCGTGGGCGGACGCGCGGCTCTGAAGCGCCTCACGAACTTCGATCGCCCCCGCCAGCGTCAGAACGATCGCTTCCTCCATCTGCCGCGACTCGGCAAGCAGGCGGGCGGTCTCGATGGCGGCCGCCGTCTGGTTGGCGAAGGCCATGATCGCGGGCAGATCGCTCGCCTGCAGTCCGGGCCCGATGACGGTGATGGCTCCGACAACCCGGTCCTGGGTCACGAAAGGCGCCGACACCGCCGTGCGGAGATTGAGCGCGTCGACCACCTGGCGGGCGTTTCCGGCCCGGTCCGGTGACATGATCGCGGCGATCTTTCGGACCAACTCTTCGGGATCTCCGAGATACTGTGGCTCCCTCAGGTCACAGGCGCGACGCAGCGCCGGAATGCGATCCCACGGCAGGAACGGGGGCTCGGCACTATGGCCGAACAAGCGTTCGACCTCGGCCGCCTGAAGACCCACGTGCTGATGGGCGATCGTCAGGCCCGATCCATCCTCGCGGGAAAGGAAGAAGTAGGAAGCCAGGCCGACGCCGGCCAGTCGCTCCCCAACAGCGTGGAAAATCCGATCGCGGTCGAGGAGTTGCAGCGCCTCCAGGCCTGCGTGGCTGAGGGCGAGCAGCAGGGGGTCCGTGGGCGTGGGTGTGGCGGGGATTAACGAACGAAACTGAACATAACCGGCCTCGACCAGGGATTCGGCGCGAAAGAACCAGACCCGCCCGATCTTCTCGGCCGGCAAGCGACCGGCACGCGCCTGGCGCCTGACGACCTCGGGGTGCCGTCCGATCCCGGCCGCGACCGCTTCGACCGAGAGAAGGCCGGGCAGCTTGAGCCCGGGCGTGGCTGGGGGTTGTACGACGCGACGCTTCACTGCTCGATTCAACGAAGGAAGGTGGCGATTCCTACGTCGTACCTCGCGTGGATCCTCTGCCCTCAGGGCCGATGCCGGAGCGCCGTACCATCCTCGTTACGGACGACAGCAGCGCCAACCGGGACCTGCTCTCCGGCCAGCTGTCCACCCTGGGGTTCTGGACCGAAGCCGCCACCAACGGGGAGGAGGCCTACAATGCCGCCCGCCGGCTGATGCCGGACCTCATCTTGATGGACATCGAGATGCCCGTCATGAACGGGCACGACGCCTGCAAGCGTCTCAAGACCGATCCGAAAACTGCTGAGATCCCGATTCTCATGATGACGGGCTTCGATCCGCGGCCCGAACGCACGAAAATGGTCGAGTCTGGTGGCGACGACCTGATCGTCAAGCCGGTCGCCATGCGCGACCTCCAGGTGCGGGTTCGGGCGTTGCTCCGGCTCAAAGAGTTGCGCCGTGACCTGCGGAGCACCCAGGAGAGCCTCCGCGAACTCGTCAAGAAAGAAGACCCGACCGGAGCCCGGACCCCTTTCGACGACCGGGTGGCCCTGACCGCGCAGGCGTTGGCGCGGCTCATCGGGCTGGATGCCGAGGATCAGGAGATCGCCTTTCACGCCGGACTGCTCCATGACATCGGTCAGATCGGGCTGCCCGAAGAGTTACTGAACCGCCAGGGGGCCCTGTCGCCAGAGGAGTTCGCCCGCATCCAGCAGCACACCATCCTCGGGGCCGAGCTCGCCGGGCCTTTCCGGCCGGCCACGGTCCTGGCGCCCGCCATCCGGCACCACCACGAGCGCTGGGACGGTACCGGCTACCCGGACAAGCTGCAGGGCCCCGCGATCCCCATGATGGCCAGGATCGTCTCCGTGGCCGACGCCTTTCATGCCCTGATCACAGACCGTCCCTACCGGCCCCGCTTCACGGTCGCCAAGGCGCTCGAGATCCTGGCGGCCGGCTCGGGAACGCAGTGGGACACGCGGCTCTGCGCCGCCTTCGCCAGCTCGTCCCTGCCCCAGCGGATCGCTGGCGTCCAGGAAGACTCGGCGAAGATCGCGTAGTCCTCTTCCTCTAAGAAAAGTCGGGCCGCGCCCGTGGGCCGCGGACCGACACGCGCCGCATGCACCCGTGTTAAGTCTCTGTGGCAGAAGGCCTTAGTAGGCCAATGCGGAAGGGCTGGCTCATACCAACTGCCTAGAAACGGAACGGCCGGCCCGAAGGCCGGCCGTCTGGATGAGACGACTCGTCGGTCAGTTGTAGACGCAGGACGTAGTCGGCACGCCGGTGATAACGCCGTGGACGGTGCCGTTGCCGAAGGACGTGGTCGCCGGGTTGCCTTCGTAGGTGAAGACTTCCGTCGAGGGCGGCGCCTGGTGCAACAGGCTGCTGGTCAGGAGCTCCGTGATGGCAACGCCATCTAAGTTGGCCGGCTTGGCCGTGTCGCCGGTGGCGGCGGCATCCGGGTAGACACCCTTGCTGTTGTAGTAGAGGTCGGCGGCGGACTGGATCGTCGCGCCGTCCGTCTTCATCGCGTTGCACGCCGTGCTGGCGTTCACACCCGAGATGTTGAAGAGCACGATGGCGGCGAGGATACCAAGGATGGCGATGACGACGAGGAGTTCCACGAGGGTGAACCCACCCTGGTTGCGCCTGCGCGCCTCGGCGAGTCGTTGCATGATCATATTTTTTCGAATACCTCCTTAGTCACGTCGACTTTAGGGCGGTAACCTTGCGGTTTCTGTAAAGGTTTCCTCAGCGCAGTAGCAGCTGGGTCACGGCGACGAAAAGGGCGCCGAGTATCACGGTCACCACGATGATGGCCACCAGGCGCCGGGTGCCGCGCCGCGAGCGCGAGGGTGGAGCGAAATCGACGGCGACCTGCGGCATGTGCTCAGGCTGCGACACGGACGTCACCTCCCTGTGACGAGATCAAGCGATCGCGCCAGCCGGCCTGCTGAAGCAGCCCGAGCCCGGCCAGATGGGCCTGCCAGGGGAAGTCCGGGGCACATACCACGCGAGGCGCCGGAAGCCGGACGGCGAAATCAAACCGCCGCTGCGCGCGCGCGACGCCGTCCTCGATGAACGCGATCCGGCCTGCGATGAAGAGCGGAGTTGTCGGTCCGATGGCCGCATCCGGCGCCACGGTGCGCATGAATCGGACCAGCGTGTTCAGCGAGAAGGCCAGCTCGTCGAGCTGGGCGTCGACCTCCCCGGACGGCGCATCCAACAGGAACGTCCGAAAGAAGCGGGGACGCCCGCCCACCATCAGGACCAGGGTGGCTTCCGAGGCGCCCCACTCCAGGACCATCCCGTCGGACGCACCGGCACCGCGGGCAAGGGCCAGCGGCTTCAGGTCGATCCGCTCCACCTGGAGCCCGGCCGCGGACACCGCGGCCTGGATCGCGTCGATCATGTCGCGCCGGGCCGCGACCAGGTACACGGCGTAGCCGGCCCCCGCCCGCTGCGCATGCCAGGCGTAGTACACATCATTGGCATCCATGGGGACCAGCCGGCGGCTCTCGAACGCGACGGCGGCCCCGAGTTCGCGGTCGGGCACCTGCGGCAAGGAGAAGTCGCGAACTGCCACGCCCGCGTCGGCGATGGCGATCCGGGCGATCCTCGCGTCAATTCCCGATTCCTCGATCGCTCCGCGCAGGGCGGCGGTCAGCAGCGGCGTTGGGACGCCGTCCTGAACAGCTCCTTCCGGAAGGGGGACCTCGACGTGCCGGGTCAGGCGGCGGCCATCACCCTGCACGATCTTGAGCTCGCGCACTCCCAGGTCGATGCCAAGTCTCGATTTCATTGAAAGCTTTCCCAGTCGATCCCCATCCCAGCGAGTCCTTGCGTAACCTGGGCTTTCAGCGTGCGGGCGGTCCCGCTCGCGGTTGCGGTCAGGTTAAAGGTGGCCCCTACCCCACGGCACGGGCTGCCCTTCGCAATCGCCACATTGACCGTGATGGGCCCGCTCGGGTAATTGAGCGTTAACGCGGTGGTGGCCGGGGCGTTGCAGCCGTTGCCACGCTTCGTGTCAATAGCTTGCAACCCGTAGGCGATCCCCGCGTCGAGCGCATAGGTACTGCGGGTGTCCGAGCGCACGCCGTCGAGACCGAGGAATGCCGCGCTGGCCAGGGTGAGGCCGGCCCAGATCACCAGAAGGAACGCCGCCACAAAGACGAGGATGAGCAGCAGTGCCTGGCCCCGCTGGGTGTGGGAGGGCTTCATCGCCATTAGAAGCATCCCCCGGGTCGGTTGCTGACGTTTAGCGTCACGCTGGCAACTCCAGCGGCGGATGGCTGGATCGTCGCGGTCTCGTAGCAGCTGGCCGGAGGAACAGTGAGTACCACGCTGGTAATGCCTCGCGCCGCAACCTGCGCCGAGCCGGCCGCGGTCCGAATCAACTCGTTGCTGCCGTCGATGCTGTACACGACGGTGACCGGTGGCGACCCATAGCTGAGCGTGACGGTGCTGCCCGCGGCAATCGTGCCGGTTGGAATTGTGGTCGCACTCGCGAGGTCACGGGTCAAGCTAAAGCTGGCATGGCTGACGGCGGTGTCCGCAGCGATCAGCCGCGCCTCATTCGTCAGGGTGCGGGTGCCGACAAGAAAGGTCCCCACCATGGCCACCGTGATGACGGTGAAGAGGGCCATGCCGACCATCGCCTCGACGATGGTGAACCCACGCTGGGCCGCTGCCCGCCTGCTCATGGTTGGACCTTGAGAAAATCCAGCGTCTCGCTGGAGCCGTTGGGTCCGCTGACGGTCAATACCATCTGCTGCAGGCCGTTGTCGGCATTGCCTGTCGCGAAGGTTGGATTCCGCGCCGGATCGTAGTAGAGCACCTGATAAGAGAAGCCGAAGCCTGCCGCCGCCAGGTTCGCGTAGGGTGACGCGCCGGTCGCGTAAGCCTGGCTCTTGATGAACTCGGCGTCCGAGCGAGTGAGCCGGTCGAGCGTCGTCTGCTGCTGGTGTCGCGTCGCGGCGATGGTCACCGCAGAAAACGCGCTCAGGATGGTGACGACGATCACGCCCAGCAATGCCACCGCGACCGTGGTCTCGATCAGGCTAAAGCCGGCCCTTTTCTTCATTTGAGCGCCCCGACCAGGCCGTACATGGCCGAAATCAAGGAGACGGCGATGAAGCCGACGACCACCCCGACGGCGACCGTCATGACGGGTTCGATCAGCGACGTCATCGCGCGGATGCGGTACTCGAGTTCTTCTTCGTAGAACTCGGCGGCCTGCTCGAGGTAAGTATCGAGCGTGCCCGTTTCCTCGCCGACCCGCACCATCTGCGTCATCATCGGTGGAAACAGCCGGGTGCGGACGAGTGGTCCGGCGAAGCCCTCGCCGCTGGTCATCTGCTCCTTGACGGTGCCCAGGCCGCGCTGGAAGACCCGGTTGGCGGTGGCAGCGATCACGGCATCGAACGTCTGCCCCAGCGGGACGCCCGCCTTGAGCACCATGGATAGCGTGCGGGCGAAACGATTGAGGATGGCGGAGAGCACGATCGGGCCCAGGATCGGAGCCTTCAGCGCGATGACGTCCTTGGCGTAGAGGCCGCGCTGGGTCCGCAATGACAGAACGATTCCGGCGCCGATCGCGGTGAGGGACCCGCCGATAGCGAGCGCCCACGTCTGAATGAAGTCGACCATCCCGATGAGAATTCGGGTCGGAAGCGGCAGCTGGACCTTGAACTCGGCGAAGATCTTCACGAAGGCCGGCAGCGCGAAGAAGACCAGGATGATCACCACCACGGTCGCGACGACGAGAATGACGGCCGGATAGATCATGGCCGTCCGCACCCGCCGTACCGTGTTGAGGTCGCGGCGCAGGTATCCCGCGAGCTCCTTCAGGGTGCCTTCGAGGTTACCGGTGAGTTCGGCGACCCGGACCAGGTCGATATAGAGCGTCGGAAACACCCTGGGGTGCTTGGCCAGCGCTTCGGAGAGGTTCTGACCGCGCTCGAGGTCATCCAGTACCGCCAGAATGACTCGCTTGAAGAGCGGAGACCCCGTTTCCTCGGCGATGGTCGAGAGGGCCCGGCTCATGGGAACGCCTGCGTTCACGAAGGTCGCCAGTTGCCGGGTGAAGAGGATGATGTCCGCTTGAGAAATCCTGTAGAGGGACGGAAAGTAATCCGCCATCGTTTTCTTTGGGGGTACCGGTCGGAGTTGAACGATCTTGAGACCCTGCAGCCACAACGCCTGCTCGGCGGCCGACGTCCCTCCGGCCTCGATCTGCCCTTCACGACGCTTGCCGGTGTCCGTATAGGCGCGGTAGGCAAAACTAGGCAAGCGGGGCCTCACTGACGTGGACCGAGCGCATCACTTCTCCGATCGTGGTCAAACCCTGATCGATCTTGGTGAGGCCGGATTCCCGCAGGGTCGTCATCCCATCGGCGATGGCCTGCTGGCGGAGTAGCTCCGGTGAGGCATCACGGAGCAGCAGGCGTTTGACGGCATCCGTGATTTTGAGCACTTCGAAGATGCCGATCCGGCCGTGGAACCCCGTGTGCGAGCAGTTGGCGCAACCGGTGCCGTGCGTGAAGCTCGTGCCCGAGCCACCGATGGCGCGGTAGAAGGCCAACTCCTCCACTGGTGGGACGTACGCGGTGCAGCAACGGTCGCAGATCCGGCGCACCAGCCGTTGCGCCTGGACGCCGATGACGGCAGAGGTCACCATGAAGGGCTCGATGCCCATTTCCAGGAATCGGTAGATGGCGCCGACTGCGTCGGTCGCGTGCAGGGATGAGAGGACGAGGTGGCCGGTCATGGCCGACTGGACCGAGATCTCGGCCGTCTCCTTGTCCCGGATCTCGCCGACCAGGATGGCGTCGGGGTCCTGGCGCAGGATGGCGCGCAGGCCATTCGCGAAGGTGATGCCGGCCAGCCGGTTGATCTGGATCTGGTTGACGTTCTCGAAGGTGTACTCGACCGGGTCTTCGATCGTCATGACATTCTGCTCCGAGCGATCCAGTTCGCTGAGCGCCGCGTAGAGTGTGGTCGTCTTGCCGCTGCCGGTCGGACCGGTGACGAGGATCATGCCGTAGGGCGAACGGATCAGTTCCATGAACGTGGTGAGCGATCCTTGCGAAAGGCCGAGGGTATTGAGGCCGAGGATGGAACGAGAGCGCTCGAGGAGCCGCAGAACGAGCTTCTCGCCCCAGATCGTCTCGATGGTGCCGACGCGAATGTCCAGCGGCCGTCCTTCGACGGTGGTCTGGATCTGCCCATCCTGGCTGTGATGGCGGTCGACGATGTCCAGGTTCGCCAGCAACTTGACCCGCGACGCGACCGGTGCGGCGAGCGTCACCGGGAGGTGGGTCGCGTCGTGAAGGACCCCGTCGATGCGGAAGCGGATGCGCAGGTGATCGCTCTGAGGCTCGATGTGAATGTCCGAGGCGCGCTCTTCCGCGCCTTGCGCGATGATGAGGTCCACGATCTGGACGACCGGCGCGTCCTGTTTGACCTCGGCCAGGCGCCGCCGGGGACCACTGGGTTGGCGTTGCTCTTCGAACGATCGCACGTGGCGATCGACGCCCCCCTGCAGCTTGTAGAACTGCCCGATGGCGCCATCGATTTCCGACCGAACGCCGATCAGCGGCTTGATCCGCTTGCGGGTGAGGACCTTGAGCTCGGCAAGGAGCGCCAGGTCCCCGGGGTCCATCGTGGCGACTTCCAGCTCGTCCTTTTGCAACCGGATCGGGAGGATGGTGTGCTGGCGGGCGTATGACTCGGGGATGAGGGCGAGCGCCTCCTTTTCGACCCGGGCCCTGGCAAAGTCGATCAACGGGACTTTGAAGTGCAGGCTCAGCACGCCGGCAAGCGCCTTCTCATCGACGACCCCTTCCGCCAGGAGGACCTGCCCGAGCGGAAGCCGGGTGCGCTTCTGTTCCTGGAGCGCCTCGTCGAGCTGGGAGGGCGTCAGGAGACCGTTTTCGACCAGCAGCTCTCCGAGGCGCTTATCCTGGCGAGGCCCGAGCCCCCGTTGGGGAAGCTCCCGCTCCATGGCGCTCATCGGAGGCCCAACGCCGGTGACTTGAGGCGTTGCCTGATCGCTTCCAGCTCGTCGAACGTGAAGCGGAGGTGCCGTCCCGGCGTACGAAAGGCGGGCGCGATGTCGCCGCGGTTGACCGCGCGGATCAACGTGGATTTGCTGATCCCGAGCCAGCGCGCCGCTTCGCTGGTCGACAGGGCCGGTTTCATATCTCTACAAATGGTGCAAACGCGTCATTCGCCTCGACCATGCGGAACCCCGCCCGAGCAAAATAGCTGGCCGGCCGCACCGGCGCGCAACGTTGCTGAACGACCTGACCTCAGGCGGCGAAGCGGCGGAGTTCTTCGGGATGGGTGGCGCGAGCCGCGGCCAGGCTGTAGTCGATGAGTCCGGCCTTGATCAGGTCACCCAGGCTGCGCTCCATCGTGTTCATCCCATCTTTGGAGCTGGTTTCGAGCACGTTGCGGAGCTGCCGGGTCTTGCCTTCCTTGATGAGGTTTTGGACCGCCAGCGTGTTCAGGAGCACTTCGAAGGCTGCCACCCGGCCGGGACCATCCCGCCGCGGCATCAGTTGCTGGTAGATCACCGCCGCCAGCGTGTTCGACAGCTGGACCCGGACCTGCTGCTGCTGCTCCGCGGGGAAGACGTCGACGATGCGGTCGACGGCCTGCGTCGTATCGTTCGTATGCAGTGTGGCGAACACCAGGTGGCCGGTCTCGGCGATGGTAATGGCGGCGGAGATGGTCTCAAGGTCCCGCATCTCGCCGATGAGGAGCACGTCCGGCGTCTGGCGCAACGAGGCGCGGAGAGCCTCCGCGAAGGAACGAACGTCCGCGCCGACCTCGCGTTGCTCGACAATACCGCGCTGATGGCGGTAGACATACTCGATCGGGTCCTCGATCGTGATCACGTGACACGGCCGGCTGGCAACGATGTCGTTGACCATGGCGGCCAATGTCGACGATTTGCCGGAGCCGGTCGGCCCGGTCACGAGGATCAGCCCCTGGCTCAGGTGGGTCAGGCCACGGACGATCGGCGGAACCCCAAGCTGGTCAAAGGTCGGGATCTGGTACGGAATCAAGCGCAGCGCAAGTCCGACCGATCCCCGTTGTTTGAACGCATTGATCCGAAACCGCGCCTTGCCCAGCCAGTTGAACGAGAAGTCAAGGTCTCCCTGCGCCAGGAATCGGTCCCACCGCTCGGCAGTCAGGATCTCGTGGCCGATCTGCTCGATGTGTTCCGGCCGCAGCGGGTCCCGGGCGATCGGGACGAGTTCCCCGTCCTTGCGCATCGTCGGGGGCGCGCCAGCGGTCAGAATCAGGTCGGACGCGGCCTGATCCAGCAAGATCTGGAGGTAGGCATCGATGATGCGGGGTGTTTGATCGGGCGGCGGGTTCTGGGAGGGCATTGATTGCTTGACATCCTGTGCAACCTGCTGGGAGCGGCCTTCTTGCTTCCGCTGGGGATGGCGTTCGGCAGCTTTTTCGAGTTGGCGGCCGATCGGCTTCCACGCGGGGAGTCGCTGCTCTGGCCTCCGTCACACTGCCGGACCTGCCAGCACCGCCTGACCCTGGACGAGTTGGTTCCGGTGATCAGCTACCTGGCCCAGCGCGGGCGGTGCCGGGCCTGCGATACGCCAATCGGGCGTGGCGTACCGGTGCGCGAGGCCGTCAGCGGGCTCGCGCTGGCGCTCCCGTGGCTGGTGCTCGGCTGTTCCCACCCGGTTGTCGCGCTCGTCGCCGGCATCGCCCTGCTCGTCGGTCTCTGGTTGGCGACGGTGGTGATGGGCCGGCGAACGTAGTCATACGGTGACGCCATCCGCAAAGTCGCTCGCGTCGTGTCCTTCTACGCGGATGCAGCCCCATGCGGTTGGCGCGCGGCGCGTGCTCGCTCTGAGCATCCTTCTGGCCGCCGTGGCGGCGGTCGCCTACCTGGAGAAGGCATTGGCCGGAACCTTCGACGTCCAACTCGTGTATTTCCTGATCGCCCTCTCCGGTGCGGTGCTCGTACCGCGTCAGATCGCCCTCGCCATTGCCGCGGGCGTGTCCGTGGTTAGCGCGGGTATCAGCGGAGACCACGGGGTCACGCTTGCCATCAACGTCCTGACGCACTTCCTCATCTACGGCTACGCGGCCTTGCTCACCAGCAATTGGGAGAGCGAGCGTCGCCGGTTGATGCGGATGAGCCGTATCGACGATCTGACTGGCCTGCACAATCTCCGCGCTCTTGGCGAACAACTGCCCGTGTGGCTGGGCCCAGCGGTCCGCACCAAGCGGCCCATGTCCATCTTGATGGTCGACGTGGATGGCTTCAAGACGGTCAACGACCGACTCGGCCACGGCACGGGAAACGAACTACTCAAGGAGGTGGCGAGTCTCCTGCGCTTTTCGGTTCGGGTCGGCGACGAGCCGTTTCGCTTCGGGGGCGATGAGTTCGTCCTGCTTCTGTCCGACGCCGATGCCGGGGGCGCAACCGTGGTGGCGGCCCGGATCCGGGAAATGTACGCATCGATGGGGCAGACGCTGCGCGGGACCGACGTGACGATCACCTTCAGCATTGGCCTGGCCGTCTTTCCCGAGGACGGCCTCACGCCAGAGGCGTTGCTCGCCCACGCCGACCAGGCTCTCTACACCGCCAAGCGAAGCGGTGGCGACCGGCTGATGAGGTATGAGACCCCGTCGGCGGCCTAGCGGCAGGTGAAGGACTGCGGGGTGACCGAGTAGCTCGGAGTTTGGAAGACGAGTTGCTCGGTGCCGTTGCTGGCCGGGATCCAGCTATCGCTGACCACGTTGTGAAGTGAGGTATCACCAGCCGCCACATTGACCGAATACACCTGGCTGAGTACGACGCCGTTGCTATCCTTGCGAATCCAGAAGTAGCTGACCGTCCCGGCGCGTCCGTTGGCCGCCATGCGGAAGCTGCCGATCGCGGTGATGGTGTCCAGTTTGCACTTGTTGGAATTGTTCACCTTCCAGGTGACGACCTCACCGGCCGTCCCGATGGCAAAAGTTGACGGGGTGGGCGTCGGCGTCGGGGTAGGCGTCGGCGTTGGAGTCGGCGTCGGAGTCGGCGTGGGTGTGGGCGTCGGCGTTGGAGTCGGAGTCGGCGTCGGGGTCGGGGTGGGCGTGGGCG
>DATCOB010000026.1:0-24886 GCA_036564925.1 Candidatus Dormiibacterota bacterium
ACTCGGAGCCGTTGACTACAGCGGCGGCTACGTGATCCACGTGGCGGCAGCCGTCTCGGGCGTCGTGGCCGCCCTGGTGGTCGGACCTCGGCTCCTGCGGGATCGGAACGGATCGCCAAGCAACCTCCTGATGGCGATCGCGGGAGGTGGCCTGCTCTGGCTCGGCTGGAGCGGCTTCAACGGGGGCGATCCCTATTTCGCCAACGCCGACGCCTCGGCCGCCGTGCTCAATACCCACCTGACGACGGCCACCGCGCTGCTCACCTGGATGTTCCTGGACGTCTTCGTCTTCGGACGAGCGACCGTCACCGGGATGATCAACGGCATGATCGCCGGGCTGGTCGCGATCACCCCGGCCGCCGGCTTCGTCAACGGGTACGGGGCGCTTGCCATCGGGCTGGTCGCCGGGCTGGTTCCCTGGTTCACGATGAACAAGCTGGCCAAGACCGCCCTGCTCAGGAAAGTCGACGACACGCTGGGCGTGCTGCACACCCATGGCGTTGCCGGCGCGATCGGCGGCCTGATGACGGGCGTGCTCGCCTCGCCGAACATGATCCTGTACGTCGGCACAGGGCAAACGGCCTCGGTCAGTGTGACCGGATTGATCTATGGCAACCCGCACCAGCTGCTCGTCCAGGCGCTGGCGCTCGGGGTGATCATTGCCTACGACGCCGTGGCCACCTTTATCGTGATCAAGCTGGTCTCGTTCATCGTGCCGCTGCGAATGCCGGAGACGCAGATGATGGCCGGTGACGAGGCGGTTCACGGTGCGGTGGCGTACGACCTGGTGCCGGCCGAGGTCGAGGAGGCCCTGGCCTAAACGACGTTGCGATATCGGACGGACTGCCCGTTGGTGCCGGCAGCCCGTTACTGTTGAGCGACCGAGGATGAAGACCACGCCGATGGAGCTTGCGTTACCTGAAGCAGGTCTCCGCGCCGAGATCCGTCTCCTGGGTCAGCTCCTGGGCGAAACCCTCCGCGAGCACGAGGGGGTGGCCCTCTACGAGCTCGAGGAGTCGATCCGCCTTCGGACGAAAGCGCTCCGTCAGCACTATCGCGCCGACGAGGCGGCCGAGCTGGTTGCGGCGCTGGATGGGATCGCGCTGGAGGATGCGGCCCGCCTGGTCCGCGCGTTTGCCACCTACTTCCAGCTCATCAATCTTGCGGAACTGGAACGGCAGGCGCGCACGGCCGCCCAAGGCCAGGACGCCGTCGCGGTGATGGACGCATCCCTGGCTCGGTGTTTCAACGCGGGGGTGTCACCCGATCGCCTGGCCGAGACCCTCACGCAGCTCGATACCGTTCCGGTGCTGACCGCGCATCCGACGGAGGCGGTGCGGCGAAGCATCCTCGACCATCAGGACCGGCTGGGGCAGGAGCTCGCGCTCCTCCGGGCTCCGCTTTCGGCGCACGAACGGGAACGGGTTCGGCGGCGCATGGCGATGCACGTCCAGGTCCTCTGGCATACGGACGAAGTCCGCGCGGTGCGACCGCGGGTGCTCGATGAGGTCGGCAACGCGATCTTCTACCTCGAGCGGACCTTTTTCGAGGCCATTCCCGACGTGATGGATGACATGGCGGAGGCGCTCGGCCGGCATTATCCGACGGTTGCCATTCCGTTGAGGCCCCTGATCCGCCTGGGGTCGTGGGTCGGGAGCGACCAGGATGGGAATCCAAACGCCGATGCCGCGATGCTGTCGCAGACGCTGCACCTGCAGCGCCGCACGCTGCTCACCCTCTACCGAGAGCGAGTGCGTGCGCTGGCGCGCGACCTGAGCCAGTCAGTACGGCTGACCGACGTCAGCGCTGACCTCGCCGCCTCGATTCGCGCCGACGAGGTGGAGCTCGCGGACTACGCGCAGTCGCTCGCGCCGGGCACGCGCGAGGAGCCGTACCGTCGCAAGCTGTCCTTCATCTGGCACCGGCTTGGGGCGACATTCGATGGCGAGCCGCCAGGGTACCAGCTCGTGGACGAGTTGCTGGCGGATCTGGATCTGCTCGATGCGAGCCTTCGCGATCATCGGGGAGCCGGCGTGGCGGACGGCGGGCTGCTGCGCCTGCGTCGCCAGGTGCGCATTTTCGAGTTCATCGGCGCGCACCTGGACGTGCGGCAGCACGCGGCCGTGGTCCGCTCGGCGGCGACCGAGGTGATGGCCCGGCTCGGTTCGAGCGCGGGTTTGATGGGATCGGCCACCCTGAACCCTCCGCCCGTGTCGCTGCGGGCCGCACGCTGGTCCGCGGAGACCGGGATGTTGCTCGCCACCTTCGCCGCGATGGCCGAGGCGGAGCGATCGGCGCCCGGCTCCGCGCAGACCTTCATCGTGAGCATGAGCGAAGGCGAGGACGACGTGCTGGCCGCGCTTTTTCTCGCCGGGCTTGCCGGTCTTCACGACCTGCGGGCCGATCCGCCACGCAGTCACGTCGACATCGTGCCCCTGCTCGAGCGGCTCGACGCCCTCGAGCGGGCGCCGGCCTTGATCGAGGCGTTGCTCCAAAACCCCGTGTACGAGCGGCAGCTCGACGCCCGCGGTGGCATCCAGGAAGTGATGCTCGGCTACTCGGACAGCAACAAAGAGGTCGGCTACCTCTGCGCGGCCTGGGCGCTCTTTCGCGCGCACGAATCGGTCGCCGAGGTGATGGTTCGTCACGGGCGGACGCTGCGGATCTTCCATGGACGAGGCGGCACGGTCGGTCGTGGCGGCGGCCCGACCCACGAGGCGATCCTCGCCCAACCGCCCCGGGCCAGGGACCCCCGGATCAAGATCACCGAGCAGGGCGAGGTCATCCACCGGAAATACGCCCGGCTGGAAACGGCCCGCCAGAATTTGGCCCTGGTGCTGGGTGCGACCCTCGAGCATGCCGTTGGGGCCGGCGCCGGACGGGAGCCGGCGGCCGCGTGGCGGGCGGCTCTCGACGAGATGGCCGCGCAAAGCCGGACGCGCTACCGCGGCCTCGTCTTCGATGATGAAGGATTCCAGGCGTACTTCCAGCAAGCGACGCCGATCGAGGAGATCGCGCAACTGAATACTGGGTCGCGGCCCGTCAGTCGCAGCGGCTCCATGCGGGTCGAGGACCTGCGCGCCATCCCCTGGGTGTTCGCCTGGATGCAGAACCGGCACCTGTTGCCCGCCTGGTATGGGGTCGGGTCCGCCTTCGCGCACTATGCGCGTCGGCCGGGCGGCCCGGAACTGCTGCGCGCGATGTACCAGGGCTGGCGGTTCTTTGGCTCGCTGGTCGACAACCTCCAGATGGTGCTGGTGAAGGCCGACATGCGGATCGCGCGACACTATGCCGGGCTTGTCCGTGACGAACGAGAACGCGAGCGGCTGTTTGCCGGCATCGAGGCGGAGTTCCACCGCACGCGGGAAACCGTGCTCCAGATCACCGACCAGCGGTCGATCCTGGAACGGCAGCCCCGCCTGCTCGCCAGCCTGCGCCTCCGGGACCCCTACCTCGACCCGATGAGCTACCTGCAGGTACGTCTGCTGCGCGAGTTGCGGGCGCTTGCGCCCGGCGATCCACGGCGTCGCGCTCACCTGGAGGCGGTCCTGCGTACCATCAATGGGATCGCCGCGGGGCTGCAAAACACCGGGTGAGGCCCCGCGGCCCAGCCGAGGGGCGCCGTATGACCGACACGAAAAATGCGGGCCGTCGTCGGTGGACAGGTACGAACGACTCCGTCTCCACAAAGACCGATGCTTGACAGCCGCGCGACATGACGCTATGGTCGACGCCAACAAGTTCATATCGAAAGGCGTTGACGAGGAAGAGTACGCGGACGCTGAGACTACAGAGAACCTCTGGTAGCTGAGAAGGAGGGTTGTGGGCACCGCCGAAAAAGGCCTCTGAGCCGTAGGCTCAACCGGGCGCGCCGCCCGTAGTAAGCCGAGCCGGGTAGCCTCCGTGATCAGGCTGGAGTCTTCAGGCGCGTGAGCCGCGGACTCCATGAGGTCGTCTTCGCAAGAAGATGGCAAAGTCGGGTGGTACCGCGAGAGAGAGCCTCTCGTCCCGATGGACGAAGGCTCTTTGTCTTTCTTGGAGGTGCCCATGACCATCAGCGCGTTCAACATCATCGAGTCGACGCTTCGAGAGGGCGAGCAGTTCGCCTTCGCCCATTTCCGGCCCGAGCAGAAGATCGCCCTCGCGTCCGCGCTCGATGCGTTCGGGGTGGACTACATCGAGTTGACCTCACCGTCTGCCTCGCCCCAATCGGAGGTCGACGCGCGGGCGATCGCCGCCCTTCCCCTGCGAGCCAAGGTGCTGACCCACACGCGCTGCCACCTGGACGACGCGCGGCTGGCGGCGTCCACCGGGGCGGACGGGATCGACGTCCTCTTCGGCACCTCGTCCGCGCTGCGCACCTTCTCGCACGGCAAGAGCGTGGAGGAAATCATCGAGATCGGGACCCAGGTCGTCTCCTTCATCCAGGCGCAGGGGCTGGAAGTCCGCTTCAGCAGCGAGGACACCTTCCGCTCCGACCCCGACGACCTGCTGCGCGTCTACCGCGCCATCGATCGGCTCCATCCGCAGCGCGTCGGCCTCGCCGATACCGTCGGCATCGCGACCCCGAACGAGGTCTTCGAGCTGGTGTCGCTCGTCCGGCAAAACGTCGACTGCGACATCGAGTTCCACGCCCACAACGACGCCGGGTGCGCTGTCGCCAACGCCTTCGCCGCGCTCGAGGCCGGTGCGACGCATATCGATACCACCGTCCTTGGCATCGGCGAGCGCAACGGGATCGTCCCCCTCAGCGGGATGATCGCCCGTTTACTGAGCGTGCAGCCGGACCTGGTCACCAGATATCGCCTCGACCTGCTCCCGGAGCTCGACCGCATGGTGGCCGAAATGGTCGGCATCGAGATCCCCTTCAACGCCTCCATCACCGGCGACACCGCGTTCCATCACAAAGCCGGGATGCACACGAAGGCCGTCCTGAAGGATCCGCGGACCTACGAAATTTTCGATCCCGCCGTGTTTGGACTGGGGCGCACGATCATGACGGGCCACCGGCTCACCGGCTGGAACGCGATCGGAAGCCGGGCGGAGGCCCTGGGACTGTCGCTCGAGGAGCCGCAGCTTCGGGCCCTCAGCGCCGAGGTGAAGCGGCGGGCCGACGTGGGCCCACTGGCGGACGACGAGCTGGACGATCTGCTCCGCTCCTGGGCGGCAGTCTGATGGGCACCTTGACCGAAGAGATCTTCTCTCGCCGATTGGGCCGCAGGGTCCGGGCCGGCGATACCGTCGTCGCGCCGGTCGACTATGTGATGGGGCACGACGTGACCACGCCGCTGGCCATCGAGGCGTTCCGCGAGATGGACATGCCGCTCTGGGATCCAGAGCGCGTGATCCTGGTCTTCGACCATATCCTGCCCGCGAACACCGTGGTCGCCGCCGGGATGCACAAGCAGATCCGCGAGTTCGCGCAGGAGTTCGGGATCACGCACGTCTTCCAGGAGGGGATCTGTCACCTGCTCGTGGTCGAGAAGGGCTTTGCGCGACCCGGCGGACTCCTCGTGGGCGCCGACTCCCACAGCACGACCTACGGTGCGCTCGGCTGTTTTTCCGCCGGGATGGGGTCGACGGACGTTGGCGTCATCTTCGCCACCGGCAAGACCTGGTTCAAAATTCCGCAGACGATCCGGATCGAGCTGCTCGGGCAGCTCCGTCCGGGCGTGTACGCCAAAGACCTGGCCCTGCGGATCATCAAGCAACTCGGAGCCGAGGGCGCCAATTACCTGGCGGTCGAGTGGGGCGGCGAGGCGGTCAGGCGGATGACGATGGACCAGCGGTTGACCCTCACGAACCTGACCGTCGATTTTGGGGGCAAGGCCGGGCTGATCGAGCCCGACGTCGTGACGCGTGACTACCTGGGCGAGACCGACGTTGCCGACCTCCATCCCCACAACCCCGACTACCTCCAGCGGATCGAGCTCGACGTCGAGCAGGTCGAGCCGCAGATCGCCTGCCCGCCCGCCATCGACAATGTCAAGGACCTGAGCGCGGTGGAGGGCCTCGAGCTGGACGAGGTCTTCATCGGCAGCTGCGCCAACGGGCGGCTCGAGGACCTCGCCATCGTCGCCGGCTATCTCAAGGGGCGCCAGGTGCACCCGCGGACGCGGACCATGGTCGTCCCGGGCTCCCGGGCCATCTACCTGGAGGCGCTCAAGGCCGGGTACATCGAGAGCTTCATGGAAGCCGGGGCGATCGTCATGAATGCGGGGTGCGGCCCCTGCCTGGGGCGGCAGCACGGGGTGCTGGCGCCTGGCGAGCGCGCGCTCTCGACCAGCAACCGGAATTACCCCGGCCGGATGGGAAGCGCGGAGGCGGAAATCTACCTGGCGAGCCCGGCCGTCGCTGCCGCGTCGGCGCTGGCCGGCGCGATTGCCGATCCGAGGAGGTTTGGGTGATGGCCCGGGTGTTCAAGCTTGGTGACGGCGTCTCGACCGACGCCATCATTCCAGGACGCTACAACGTGACCACCGACCGCGCGGCGCTGGGCCGCGCGTGCCTGATCGAGGCGCGCCCCGACTTCGCCTCCTCGGTCAAGCCGGGTGACGTGATCGTCGCCGGGCGGAATTTCGGCTGCGGCAGCTCACGCGAGCACGCGCCGCTCGCGATCAAGGCCTGCGGCGCCGTCGTGGTGGCCCGCTCGTTTGCCCGCATCTTCCAGCGAAACGCCGTCAACATCGGTTTGCCGGTGATCCAGTGTGACGGCGTGTATGATGCCGTCGCCGACGGCGACACCATCAAGGTGGAGGTGACCTCTGGGGTCATCACGGCACACGGCGCAACCTACCAGGGTGAGCCTCCGTCCCGGGTCGCCCAGATGATCATGCAGGCCGGCACCCTCGTCGACCTGGTCAGGACGCGCGGCTGGGCCGCAATCGAGGAGGCGGAGCCGGGGCAAGTGAGCCGCTCCGACGTCGCGGCACGATGATCGCGGTCCAGCAACCCGTGGCGCTCGTGGATGCGGTCGACCTCCTCAACGAGATGCTGCAGATCCCCAGCGTCAGCACCCCGGAGGCGCAGCTGGGCCAGTGGCTCCACCGGCGCCTGCGCGGGCTCGGCTTCGCCGCCCGACGCGATGAGGTCGGGAACGTCGTGGCCTACTGGGGCAGCGGGCCGCGTGAGGTCGTGCTCCTCGGTCACCTGGACACCGTCCCACCCAGGGGTCCGCTGGCCGCGGCGATCACGGCGATCACCCGGCAGCCCGCGCGCGGAGGCTGCCGCATCACACTGGTCGCGGCGGTTGGGGAAGGAGGGAGCATGCGGGGCGCCCGCCACCTGGCAACGCGTCGCGCGCCGGATGCCCTGATCGCCCTGGAGCCGAGTCGCTGGGATGGGGTCATGGTTGGCGCCAATGGAAGTCTGCGCCTGCGCTATCGGTTCGCCCAGCCGGCCGGGCACGACGTCGGGTCCCAGGCGAGTGCCGCCGATCGTGCGGTGGCCTTCATCCGCCGTGTCCAGGATCACGCGGTGGACTGGAACCAGGGCAGGAGCTTCCTCGATCGGCTCGAGGCCCGGGTGCTTCGCTTTCATGCCGATCACGACGGGATGCGCGACCGCGCCAGCCTCACCCTTGGGTTCCGAGTCCCTCCCGGCTACGACCTCGATGCGCTGCGCTCCCGGCTGGACGGGTGGCGCGAGTCGGCCGACGTCTCGTTCGACTCCGCCGCGGTGCCCATCCGCACCCAGACGCACACCCGGCTGACGCGCGCGTTTGTCGAGGCCATTCGGCAGCAGGGCGGAACGCCGCGGCTGACCGTGAAGGACGGGACCTCCGAGATCAACATCCTGGTCCCGATCTGGAACTGCCCCGCCGGCGCCTACGGTCCGGGCGACTCCAGGCTCGATCGCCCGGCCGACGAGGCGATCGACATCTTCGAATTGGAGAAGGCGGTCGAGGTCCTGACGGCCGTGCTCAAGAACCTGTGATCAGCGGGTGACGGGGAGCCAGCCTGGCCGCATCGCCTCGTAGCGTGCGATGTCGGCGTCCTGGCGGAGGCTCAGCGCGACCTCGTCCCAGCCGTTGAGAACGCACTCGCGAAAGAAGGGGTCGATGGAAAAGGAGACCCCCTCCCCAACCCTCCCCAGACGGGGGAGGGAGATCGAGGAGAGGGTGACGCGCTGGGCGACGAGGTCGACGGTGACGGCCATGCCGGGCTCCTCCAGCGCCAGGTCGATCAGCTGACGGGTCACCGGCTCGGGCAGCTCGACGGGCAGCAGCCCGCAGCGGAAGCTGTTGCTCTTAAAGATGTCGGCGAAGGAGGGTGCGATCACGGCGCGAAACCCTGCGTCCAGCAGCGACCAGGGGGCGTGCTCGCGCGATGAGCCGCAGCCAAAGTTCGGCCCCGTCACCAGCACGGTGGCGCCCTGGTAGGCGGGCCGGTCGAGGATGAAGTCCCCGCTGCGGCGCCAATCGTAAAAGAGGAACGGGCCGTACCCCGATCGCTCGATGCGCTTGAGGAATTGCTTGGGGATGATCTGATCGGTATCGACGTTCGCCCGGTCGAGGGGCGCGAGCACGCCGGTGACGCGGGTGAATGGGTCCATCAGTGGAACTCCCGGACGTCGACCAGGTGGCCGGCGATCGCCGCGGCCGCCGCCATCGGCGGGCTGACCAGGTGGGTCCGGCCGCCGCGTCCCTGCCGCCCCTCGAAATTGCGGTTGCTGGTCGAGGCGCACCGCTCACCGGGGCCGAGGATGTCCGGATTCATCCCGAGGCACATGGAGCAGCCGGCGTCCCGCCACTCGAACCCCGCCTGGCGGAAGACCGCATCCAGCCCTTCCTCCTCCGCCTGGCGTTTGACCAGCGCCGAGCCCGGCACGACCATGGCCCGCACCCGGGGGTGGACCGTGCGCCCGCGCACCACGGTGGCGGCGAGGCGCAGGTCCTCCATCCGGGCGTTGGTGCAGGACCCGATGAAGACCCGGTCGATGGCGATCGCCTCGATCGCGGTGCCCGGATCCAGCGCCATGTAGCGCAGGGCGCGTTCATCGGTTTCCGTTCTCGGCTCCGGCACACGGCCGCTCACCCGGACCGACTGGCCCGGGTTCGTCCCCCAGCTGACGTAGGGTTCGAGCGCGGCGGCGTCGATCACCACATCGCGGTCGAAGGTGGCGTCTCGATCAGTGGCCAGCGAGCGCCAGTGTTCCACTGCCTGCTCCCACTGCCCCGCCACCGGCGCATGCGGTCGTCCCTTCAGATAGGCGAAGGTCGTCGCATCGGGGGCGACCATGCCGGCGCGCGCGCCGCCCTCGATGGTCATGTTGCAGACGGTCAGCCGGCCCTCCATCGAGAGCGCACGGATGGCCGAGCCGCGGTACTCGATGACATGGCCCTGGCCGCCGGCGACCCCGATGTGCGCGATCACGCCCAGCGCGATGTCTTTGGCGGTGACCCCCAGGGGAAGCTCGCCCTCGATGGTGACGGCCATGTCCTTCGGCCGTCCCTGGCGCAAGCACTGGGTGGCCAGCACGTGCTCGACCTCGGAGGTGCCGATGCCGAAGGCGAGGGCGCCCATCGCGCCGTGGGTCGAGGTATGGGAATCGCCGCAGACGATCACCATGCCGGGCTGCGTTAGACCGAGCTCGGGCCCGATCACATGCACGATCCCCTGCCGGGCGTTGCCCATGCCATAGAGCGCGATGCCCTCGCGGCGACAGTTCTCCTCGAGGGACGCCATCTGGCGCTCCGCGAGTGGGTCGGCCTCCGCGCGGCCACCTCGGGTGGGCACGTCGTGGTCCATGGTGGCGAGCGTCAGGTCCGGCCGGCGGACCCGCCGGTTGTTCAGTCGAAGGCTCTCGAAGGCCTGCGGCGAGGTGACCTCGTGCACCAGGTGAAGGTCGACGTAGAGCAGATCGGGCTCCCCGTCGCGTGCCGCGACCACATGGGATTCCCAGATCTTGGAGGCCATGGTCCGCGCCGGCACCGGCGCCACCTACTTGCTCTCCGTCAGCGCGCGAACCCGAAGGGCGAGCAGCAGGTCGAGGCGCGCGTCGGCATCCTTGAGGTCGACGCCGGTGACCTCGCTGATCCGGCGCAACCGGTAATGCAGCGTGTTGAGGTGGATATGCAGGTCGCGTGCCGACTGCCGGAGGTTGCCGTGTCGCTGCAGGTACATCTCCAGCGTGCGCAGCAGGGGCGTGCCGCGCGCCCCGTCGTAGGTCACCAGTGACCCGAGCATCCGTCCGGCGAACGCCTCCAGGCCCTCGCGGTCCTCGACCTGCGCCAGGAGGCGGTAGACCCCGAGTCGATCGTAATTGACAATCTGCTCGCGCTTGCCGAAGCGCACCATCAACTCCAGCGCCCGCCGCGCCTCGATGTAGGCCGGCTGGAAGTCGGCCGGCGTGACACAGAGCCGGCTGATGGCGATCGAGACCGTGATCCCGAGCTCCGATTCGGCCACCGCCTCACGGATGCGATGCGCCAGCGCCTCCCCGTCGCCATCTTTGGCGTCGGGGGGCTGTGGCACCAGGGCGATGACGCTGTCGCTGTGCGCGGTGATGAGGTGCCGCGGATGGTGGCGGCGCACGGCGCCGATCACCAGCTGCAGCAATTGGTGCTTGACCGCGATGACCTTGCCCTCTTCGTAGCGCCGTTCGCGGATGAACTGACGGAACTGGTCGATGTCCACCACCAGGAGCCGATGCGGGACCGTGAGGTCGTAGCGAAGATGGCGCGCCCGACGGTGGACGTTGGCCTCGTCGCCGGAGGTCCCGTTGAGCAGGTCGTCGACCAGCTCGCCGCGCACACGGTCCTCGGCTTCCGTGACCTCGCGCTGCTTGATCATCTCGAGCGCGATCACGGTGGCGGCATGCTCGATCGCCACCATCGCCAGCTCCTCGTGGTGATCGGGGTGGTCGATGATCGTCAGGTAGCCGAGGTTCTCGCGCCCGGCCAGCACCGGGCTGATGATGCGGCGGGCGGTGAGGCCAAGCTCGGGAATGGGCGGGACCTGGCGCGGCGCGCGACCCTGGACGACGCCCTGGAGCATCGTCTTGATGGCGGCCGCCTGCTGCACCTTGAGCGGCGTGCCGTGGTGTGCCAGCGTCTGCTGCCGGTGCCGGTCGGTCATGCCGGGCACCACGTGGCTGGCCAGCAGGTGAAAGCTGACGTCCTCCAGCGCGATCGAGCTTTCCACCAGCTCGCCGAGCGTCTTGACGATCGCGTCCAGCCCCTGCGCGTTGAGCGCGAGGTCGGTGAACTGGCGGTGGATCTCGATCGATCGCCGCAGCTCCGCGTTCTGGCCGTTGATGATGCGTTCCAGGATCGGATTCATGATCTCGAGGTAGGAGACATCCTTGGGGATCCGGATCAAGGGGATGCGGAACTCCTCCGCCTGGCGGATCATGGCCTGGGGGATCTCGGGCAGGTAACGGTCCGGCTTGATGACGAGGCCCGAGGAGCCGGCCGCCGCCAGGTTGCGCATCAGGTCGCGCTGGGCCGCCGGATCGTCCTTGATGGCAAAGGCGACCGTCAGCAGCAGCTCGCCCTCGGCCAGCCAGCTGATCGTCTCGGGGGACTCGAGGACCTTCACCCAGGTGATGGTGCGATCGAGGCCGCCGGCACCGGCCAGCACCTCGCCCTTCCTCAATCCCCCCAGCGCCAGAGCCTCCCGCACGGTCAGCGCCATGGGAGTGACTAGTATGCGGAATCGGCTTCGGGTTGTGAAGGGGCGAAGCGGCCTCAGCAGGCGCCGCCGCCACGGTCTCACCCAAACGACCAAGCGGATTCATATCATTCGCACAATGGACGACGCGCACGACGGCTGCTAGCGTGTCAGCCTGAGCAACCGGCGTCGAGGGGGCTACTCAACCCCGGAGCTGGTCGGCTCGACAAGAGGGGCGGCGCGCCGGCCGCAAGCAGGGTGGTACCACCGGGAGGCAACTCTCGGTCCTTGCAGCAGAGCAATGCGACCAAGCCAGCATGCAAGGAGGGTATCGATGGCCAGCTATACGATCGACATTCCCGACGGGTTGCACCACGAGATCCAGGAGCGCCGGCACCTGATCGACGTGTCCGGCATCTGCACCCAGGCGCTCACCGCCGCCGTCACCCAGCGGTCAGACCCGGGCCACGAGTTCGGACGGGGGCATGAGGTCACCGAGGCCATCAACCGCATGTTCAGCGGCTGATGCGGCCTGGTGAGGACCTGAGATGATCGAGCGGGTCGAGGAGGAGCTCCAGCCGTATGCGCCCGCCCCGTTGGAGCGCACGAGCGGGAACTTCTGGCTGATCGAGACGCTGCGACGCTGGGGGATCACAACCTATGCCGGCGTCAACGGCGGCGGCCTGATCCACGTCACCAAGCATCTCGAGCCGCTCAGCGACCTGTCGGAAGCCCGGGATGGTGCGCCCCGCATGCTGTCGATGGGCGAATACGTCGCCGGCTTCGTGCCGCTCGGGTACTACCTTGCCTCCGGACGGATCGGCGGCTGCATCACGACCACCGGCGCCGCGACAAAACTCGGCGGGAGCGGCCTCACCGATGCCAAGCTCCACAACATTCCGGCGGTCTACCTGGTGGCCCTGAACTCGACCATGTCGGTCGGGCTCGGCCCGTTGCAGGACGTGTCCGCCCATGGCATGAACATCGTGCCGCAGTTGCGCGCCGAACTCGGCGAGGGCTGCGTCGTGATCGACGACATCGACACGATGGAGGAGCGGCTCGACCAGGCGCATCGCGTGCTGCTGCAATCGAAGCCGGTGGCCATCGCGTTCTACCCCGACATCCTTTCCAAGTCCGCGGATGTCGACGTGCCGCGGCGCATCGGGCCCCGCGGCTTTGACCGGCAGGATGTCGAGCGGTTCCTCGAGGAGTTTCCGCGGATCGCCGACGGGCGCCGGGTCGTCATCTATGTTGGCAGCGAGGCGGCCCGCTGGCCGGGCATGCCGGCCCTGACGACGCAGCTGTCAACCCTGCTCCAGGCGCCCACCGTCTGGTCGGTCAACGGCGCCAACGCCGTCTCCCAGGACAACCCCTACGGTTATGGCTATATCTCGTTCGGCGGCAACGACGAGGCGATGAAGCTGTGGCGCGGCCTTGGCCCGGACGATTGCGTCATCACGCTCGGGTTCGACGCGGGCGAATACTCACTCAACCTCGCCGCGATCCCCGCGGGGCGCGTCTGGCACTTCACCGGATGGACCGAGCCCTATGGCCACATCGACGGGGACTTCCGTCACCGGGTGCGCGGCGATTACCGCCGGATTCGCGGCGATCTCGACGCCGTGCTTGCCGAGATCATCCCACGGCTCGCGCGCCGCGGCGTGGGCCGCCGCCCGCCGCTCGAACTCCCGACGAGCCTCAACACCCGCGTCATCTCGCGAGACGTCCGCGAGGGTCGCGTCGATTTCATGGGGTTCTACGAGGCGCTGCACGGCGCCTGGCGGCCGCACAGCATCGGCTTCGACGACGTGTGCATCGCCTACAAGGATCGGCAGTATGTCACCCAGCGACCTCATCCATTCATTCCCTTCCACACGACCCATGACGGCTCCGCGATGGGTGGCGGCTTCGGGCTCGGCATCGGGGCGAAGCTCGCCGACCCGAGCCTGCACACCTTCGTGTTCTCCGGCGACGGCTGCTGGCGCCTCTACGGGGGCGCCCTCGCCGACGCCGCCAACCTCGACCTGCGCCTCTTCATCATCAACAACGGCGTGTATGGCATCGTCGACAAGGGCCTCGAGGTGGTCATCCCCGACGTCGAGCGCCGCCGGTACCATGCCTCGCTGCCCTCCATCGACTTCGTTATGGCGGCGCGCGCGCACGGCTGGGAGGGCTTCCGCATGAAGCCGGACCTCAGCAACCTGGACGAGATCATGGATGCCTGTTACGAGCCGACCGGGCAGTCGATCCTGGTCGATGTGCCGGTGGATGCCGACCAGATGATCGGCCTCAATCCACGACTGAATAACCTCACCACGAAGACGTACCTGTAATGGCGAAGGTCTACCACGACGCGGACGCCGACATGTCGGCGCTCGCCGGCATGCGGGTCGCGGTCATCGGCTACGGCAGCCAGGGCCACGCGCACGCGCTCAACCTGCAGGACAGCGGGGTCGATGTCGTCGTCGGTCTCTACAAAGGCAGCAAGTCCTGGGAGGCCGCTGAGCAGGAGGACCTGCGGGTGGAGACGGTCGAAAAGGCCGTCGAGCTGGGCAACCTGGTCATGATGCTGGTCCCCGATCAGACCCAGAAGCAGCTCTACGACGAGGCGGTCAAACCGAACCTGCGCCCCGGCAGTGCGCTGATGTTCGCGCACGGCTTCAACATCCACTTCAGCCAGATCCTGCCGCCCGGCGACGTCGACGTCGCCATGGTGGCGCCCAAGGGACCCGGGCATATCGTGCGGCGCCTGTTCCAGGAACGCGTCGGCGTCCCCGCGCTCTTCGCCGTCCACCAGGACACGACCGGGAAGGCGCGGGCCCGGACGCTTGCCTACGCCCGCGGCATTGGCTCCACCATGGCGGGCGTGCTGGAGACGACCTTCAAGGAGGAAACGGAGACCGACCTCTTCGGCGAGCAGGCGGTGCTCTGCGGCGGACTGACCTCACTGGTCAAGACCGGCTTCGACACGTTGGTCGAGGCGGGTTACCAGCCCGAGCTGGCCTATTTCGAGTGCCTCCACGAGATGAAGCTGATCGTCGACCTGATGTACCAGGGCGGGATGAGCTACATGCGGTACAGCATCAGCGACACCGCCGAGTTCGGCGACTACGTCAGCGGCCCACGGCTGATCAATGCCGCCGTGCGCGAGGAAATGCGCCAGATCCTGCGCGAGATCCAGGATGGCACCTTCGCCCGGACCTGGATCCTGGAGAACCAGGCAGGCCGGCCGGCCTTCAACGCCTCCCGTCAGCGGGCCAAAGGTGAGCTGATCGAGAAGGTCGGCTCCGAGCTGCGCGCGATGATGCCCTGGCTCAAACCCAACGGGAAGGCGAAGCACTAAATGGGGGAGCGCGTTTATATCTTCGACACCACCCTGCGGGACGGGGAGCAGTCGCCGGGCGCGTCGCTCAATCCCGATCAGAAACTGGCGATTGCCCGCCAGCTTGCTCGCCTCGGCGTGGACGTCATCGAGGCCGGGTTCCCGCTGTCGTCGCTGGGCGACTTCGAGGCGGTCCAGCGGATCGCCCGCGAGGTGCAGGGCCCGATGATCACCGCGCTGGCGCGCGCGGCGCGGCCGGACATCGATGCCGTCTGGCAGGCGGTCCAGGACGCCGCCCACAAGCAGATCCACATGGTCCTCTCGGTCTCCGACATCCATATCGAGCGCAAGCTGCGCTCCACTCGGCGTGACGTGCTGGCCCGAGGGGTGGAGGCCGTCGCCTACGCGCGCTCGCTGTGCGACGAGGTCGAGTACTCGCCCGAGGACGCCGGACGCGCCGATCCTGACTACCTGTACGAGACGCTCGAAGCCGTGATCGACGCGGGGGCGACCGTCGTCAACATCCCGGACACGACCGGCTACACGCTCCCGAGCGAATTCGGCGCGCTGATCGCGTCGATCTGCGACCATGTCCGCAACATCGACCAGGCGCTGATCAGCGTCCATTGCCACAACGACCTGGGGCTCTCCACCGCGAACAGCGTCGCCGCCGTCCTCAACGGCGCGCGCCGGGTCGAGTGCACCATCAACGGCATCGGCGAGCGGGCCGGGAACGCCTCGCTCGAAGAAGTCGTCATGATCCTGCGGACGCGCGAGAAGTCGCTGCAGCTCTGCACCGGTATCGACACCACCCGGCTGGCGGAGGTCAGCGCGCTGGTGGCCCGCGAGACCGGCATCCCGGTGCAGCCGAACAAGGCCGTGGTGGGCGGGAACGCCTTCGCGCACGCCTCGGGCATCCACCAGGACGGCGTCCTCAAGGACAAGCTGACCTACGAGATCATGCGACCCGAAGATGTCGGGATGGGCGAGAGCCGCATCGTGCTCTCCCCGCGGTCCGGGCGGCACGCGTTTCAATTCCGGCTCGCGGAACTCGGCTACCACCTCAGCGAGACGGCGTTCACCCAGGCCTGGGAGCAATTCCTCGACCTGGCCGATCGAAAGAAAGACATCCTGGATCGCGACCTGGAGGCGATCGTCGAGCGCGTCAAGGTGCCGGCCTGATGGCGCTGGCGGCGACCCCCCAGCCTGACCCTCCACCACACGGGGGCAGGGAAAAACCCTCCGTGTATGGCGGGTTCGCCTACTTCCAGGGCCAGATCGTCCCCTTCGAAGACGCCAAGGTCAGCGTCGGTACGCATGCGCTCAACTACGGCACCGCGTGCTTCGAGGGAATTCGCGGCTACTGGAATCCCGACCACGACGAAGTCTATCTCCTCAAGCTGGCCGAACATTACCAGCGCTTCCTCAAGTCGGCGGCGCTGCTGAAGATCACGCTGCACGAGAGCGTCGAGCAACTCTGCGAGCTGACCCGCGACGTGATCCGGCGCGACGGGTACCGCACCGACTGCTATGTCCGCCCGCTGGCCTATAAGGCGTCGCCCGTCATCAAAGTCGACCTGCACTCGCCGGAGGATGCGGTCGCCATCTTTGCCATGCCGATGGGCCCCTACTCGCGGACCGACGGCCTGCGGGTCACGATTTCCTCATGGCGCCGGATCAGCGACAACAGCATTCCGGCGCGCGCGAAGATCACCGGCGCGTATATCAACACCGCGCTGGCGACCGAGGACGCGAACGCCGCGGGTTACGACGATTGCCTGCTACTCACCGAAGACGGCCACATCGCCGAGGGGAGCGCCGCGAACTTCTTCATGATCCAGGGACGCACGCTGGTCACGCCGCCGGTCACCGACGACATCCTGGTCGGGATCACGCGCACGGCGGTGATGCGGCTGGCGCTGGACTTCGAGTTGGACGTCGTCGAACGCAGCGTCGACCGAACCGAGGTCTACCAGGCCGACGAGGCATTCCTCTGCGGCACCGGTGCCCAGGTGGCCCCCATCATCGAGGTCGACGGGCGCCCGGTTGGCAGTGGCCGCCCGGGGACGATCACGCTCGGCCTGCAGGACGCCTACTTTCGCGCCGTGCGCGGCAACGATCCGCGATACCGGCACTGGTGCACCCCGGTCTACCAGGGTCTGCCTCGACTGAGCTAGTCGCGCAGCCGGTCGATGATGGCGTCGGTCATCGCGATCGTGCTGACCGGCGCCTGACCGGTGGGCGCGATGTCCGCGGTCCGAAGCCCGGCGGCCAGCGCGCGCGACACGGCCCGCTCGATCGCGGCCGCGGCCGCCTCATGTCCGAGTGACCATCGCAATAACAGGGCGGCGCTGAGGATGGCGCCGATCGGGTTGGCGATCCCCTTCCCGGCAATGTCCGGCGCGGAACCGTGGATCGGCTCGTAGAGCCCCGGCGTCCCGGCGCCCAGGCTGGCGGAGGGCAGCATCCCGAGCGCGCCGGCCAGCATCGAGGCCTCGTCGGTCAGGATGTCACCGAAGAGATTCTCGGTGACGACCACGTCGAAGGTCTGCGGCCGGCGGAGCAATTCCATGGCGAAGGCGTCAACCAGCATGTGGGCGCAGCTCACGTCCGGGTAGCGAGTGGCGACCTCGTTCACCACGCTCCGCCATAGCCGCGACGTCTCGAGCACGTTGGCCTTGTCCACGGACAGCACCTGGTGCCGCCGCCGCCGCGCCAGCTCGAACGCCCGGACGGCGACGCGCTCGACCTCCGGGGCGCTGTAGCGCATGGTGTCCACGGCCGCCGCGCCGCGCGCCGTCATGTAGCGCCGCTTCGGCTTGCTGAAATAGAGTCCGCCGGTCAGCTCGCGGACGACGACCAGGTCGACGTCCCGGACCCGCTCGGGGCGCAGGCTCGAGGTCGTGACCATCGCCGGGTCCACTCGAACAGGGCGCAGGTTGGCGAAGAGGCCGAGGCCCTTGCGCAATCCGAGCAGCGCCGACCCGGGCCGCACCGCGCTCTGCGGGGCCGCGTCGTCCCAGCGGGGCCCCCCGACCGCGCCGAACAGGATCGCATCGGCGCCTTTGCAGAGTTTGAGGGTCTCCGGCCGAAGGGCGACCCCGAAGGCATCGACCGCCGCGCCGCCGACGAGGTCTTCGACATAATCCAGCCGCAGCCCGGCGGCGTTCGCAGCCGCGTCCAGCACGCGGCGGGCCGCCGTTGTGACCTCAGGGCCAATGCCGTCACCGGGCAGCACGATGACACGAGCCGCCGCCGCCACGCTAACGCCTCCACCCGTCCATTGACGATGGCGATTCTAGATTAGAATCGATGCTCCCTGATGGCAGACTCCGGCGGACCCTTATCACTCAAACGCCACAGCGCCCGCCTGACGGAGGGCGACGACCGCGCGCCGGCGCGGTCCATGCTGCGCGCGATCGGGTTTACGCGGGAGGATCTCGGCAAGCCGCTGATCGGGGTTGGCCACAGCTGGATCGAGACGATGCCGTGCAACTACAATCACCGCCGCCTCAGCGAGAAGGTGAAGGCCGGCATCCGCGCGGCCGGCGGGACGCCGATGGAGTTCAACACGATCGCCATCTCGGACGGCGTCTCGATGGGCACCGAGGGGATGAAGGCGTCGCTGGTGAGCCGCGAAGTGATCGCCGATTCCATCGAACTGGTCACGCGCGGCCACCTCTTCGATGGCCTCGTGATGATCGTTGGGTGTGACAAGACGATCCCGGCCGCCGTCATGGCCCTGGTGCGATTGGATATCCCGGGCCTGGCGCTCTACAGCGGCACCATCGGCCCGGGCCGGCATCGCGGCAAGGACATCACGTTGCAAGAGGTCTTCGAGGCGGTGGGCGCCGTCGCCGCGGGCACGATGAGCCGGGAGGAGCTTCGCCAGGTCGAAGAGAGCGCCTGCCCCGGTGCCGGGGCCTGCGGCGGCCAGTTCACGGCGAACACGATGGCCACGGCCATCGAGTTTCTCGGGATCAGCCCGCCGGGCGCCAACGACGTCCCGGCGATCGATCCGCGCAAAGACGAGGTGGCGGAGCGAGCCGGCCGCCTCGTGATGGAACTGGTCGGCAAGGACATCCGGCCGAGACAGATCATCACCCGTGCCGCGCTCGAGAACGCCATCGCGTCGGTGGCGGCGACCGGCGGGTCGACCAACGCCGTGTTGCACCTGCTGGCCATCGCGCGCGAAGCCGGCGTGCCGTTGAGCCTCGATGACTTCGATCGCGTGGCGGCCCGCACCCCGGTGATCGCCAGCCTCAAGCCCGGCGGCGAATACGTGGCCACCGACCTGCACGATGCCGGCGGGATTCCGCTGGTGACACGGCGGCTGGCCGAAGGGGGACTGATCGACGGCGCCGCGCCTACCGTCGACGGCCGGACCATGGCCCAGGTGGGCGCCGCCGCGGTCGAGACCCCGGGGCAAAAGGTGGTGAGCCTGGTGTCGGCACCGCTCAAGCCGACCGGGGGCCTGGCGATCCTTCGCGGCAACCTCGCCACGGAGGGTTGCGTCGTGAAGCTCGCCGGTCATGAGCGCCTGCTCCATCGGGGGCCGGCGCGTGTCTTCGACAGCGAAGAGGATGCCTTTGCCGCGGTCCGCGCACGGCAGATCAAGGCCGGCGATGTGGTGGTCATTCGCTACGAGGGACCGGTCGGCGGACCGGGAATGCGGGAGATGCTGGGCGTCACCGCCGCGCTCGTTGGCGAAGGTCTCGGCGACTCGGTGGCG
This sequence comes from Candidatus Dormiibacterota bacterium, assembly GCA_036564925.1. Taxonomy (GTDB): domain Bacteria; phylum Chloroflexota; class Dormibacteria; order CF-121; family CF-121; genus JALYYC01. Next base: position 19,667 of record DATCOB010000026.1, read on the forward strand.
CTGATCACCGACGGGCGGTTTTCCGGCGCCACGCACGGCCTGATGGTCGGCCACGTCGCGCCCGAAGCGGCCCGTGGCGGACCGATCGCCGCCCTTCGCGACGGCGACTCGATCGTCGTCGACGTCAAGGCCCGGCAACTGAACGTCGACCTCCCCGCCGACGAGATCGCCCGCCGGCTCACGCAGTGGACGGCGCCGGCGCCCCGCTACACGGAGGGCGTCTTCGCGAAATACGCGGCGCTGGTTTCATCGGCGAGCGAGGGCGCGATCACCCGACCGGGCTAGAAACGACGCATCAAAGAACCCCCACCCCGACCCTTCCCCGCAAGGGCGGAGGGCGAAAGTCAGGGTGCCGGGTAGGGTTCATCGGGGCCGAGGGGGGTTACGAGAGCCGGCGCCGTTCGGGCGAGGTTCGCGAGCAGGCTGCCGGCGGAGGCCGGGACGTCGCGGGCCGCCCTGATGAGGTCGGCGACGACGGCGCTGGCGGCAGGCTCGGGTCCCGCGCCCGGCCCCTTGAAAAAGAGCCGCCCGGCGTAGGTCGCCTTGATGACGATGCCGTTCATGGCGCCGTCGATCCCCGCCAGCGAGTCGGTTGCCGGGACGAGTCGTGGACGAACATCGGCGGCGAGCCGGTAGTCCTGGTCGACGGCCGCCGCGATCAGTTTGACGACGTTTCCACGATTGCGTTCCGCCTGCAACGACGCCCCGTTGAGGTCGCGGATGCCGATTCGCGCAATGGACGCCGGATCGACGCGCCGGTGGAAGGCCAGCATCATCAGGATGGCGAGCTTGGCGGCGGGGTCGTGGGCGTCGACGTCGGCGGTCGGATCGGCTTCCGCGAGCCCCTCGCGCTGGGCGGCTGCGAGCGCATCGGCATAGGCGACGCCGTTGCCCATGGCGTGCAGGATGGCGTTCGTCGTGCCGTTCAGGACGCCGGTCACGGCATCGATGCGATCGGATGCCAGCGTCTCGGCCAGCATCTCCACGATCGGGATGGCACTCGCCACCGAGGCCTCGAAGCGGAGCGGACCCAGGGCGGCGAGGTCGGGACCATGGGTCGCGATCACCTGCTTGTTGGCCGTAATGACCTGGCGGCCAGCCGCCAGCGCCCCATAGATATAGGTACGGGCCGGTTCGAGGCCGCCGATCAACTCGACCACCGCGTCGAGGTCGGTCCGGGCCAGCAGGGCGTCCGGGGACGTGAGTGGAGACGGCGCGCTGCGGCCCTCGGGTCGCCGGACGCCAATCGCCTGCAGGACAATCGGCCGCCCGGCGGCCTCGGCAATTCGGTCGCTGTCCAGCGACAGCCGTGCGACCAGGGCGCCGCCGACGTGGCCAAGACCGAGGAGTCCGACGCGAAAGGCCGCCCTGTTCATTTGCGCAAGCTAGCATGCTGACGTGACCGGAGTGATCGCGCGGTATGCGGCGTACCTGCCCGTGACCGATGCGACGCCGCGCGTCACGCTGGGCGAGGGGTCGACGCCGCTCGTCCATTCATCGCGGATCGGGCCCGCCCTGGGACTCCCGCGGCTGTACTTCAAGTACGAGGGGCTGAACCCGACCGGGTCCTTCAAAGACCGCGGGATGTGCGTCGCGGTCGCCAGGGCCCTGGAAGGCGGCGCCACGACGTTGCTCTGCGCCTCGACCGGGAACACCAGCGCGTCGGCGGCGGCCTACGCCGCGCACTACAGGCTTCGCGCCGTGGTCGTCATGCCCGCCCTTGGGGTGGCCGCCGGCAAGGTGGCGCAAGCGCTCGCCTACGGGGCCACCATCGTCCCGGTTCGCGGCACCTTTGACGTCGCCCTGCAACTCGTCCGCCGGCTCGGTGACCGCCCCGACGTGGCGCTGGTCAACTCCGTCAACCCGTTCCGGATCGAGGGACAGAAGACCGCGGCATTCGAGATCGTCGAAGAGCTCGGCGGCAGCCCGTCGCGCGTCTTCATCCCGGTCGGGAACGGCGGCAACATCACCGCCTACTGGCGCGGCTTTCGAGAATCGGCGGGTCGCATGGCGGGCGGGTGTCCGCGGATGCACGGCGCCCAGGCCGCCGGGGCGGCGCCGCTCGTTCGGGGGAAACCGGTCGCGCATCCGCGAACGGCCGCCTCCGCGATCCGGATCGGCAATCCCGCGTCGTGGAAAGGCGCCATCGCGGCCCGCGAGGAATCGGGCGGTACCATCGAGATCGTGACCGATGCGCAGATCCTGGCCGCGCACCGCCGGCTGTCGGCGGAAGAAGGGCTCCTTGTCGAGCCGGCATCGGCCGCCGGCGTGGCGCTCCTGATCAACAAGGCCGCCGCCGGCCAGCTGTCCGCGGATGAAACGATCGTGTGCATCCTGACGGGCCAGGGCTTGAAGGACCCGAAGGCGATGGTGAAGGGACTCAAGCTCCCCGCTCCGGTCGAGCCGACGATCGAGGTCCTCGCGGCGGCGATGGGATAGGGGAGGGGGATGCCAGCAAAAACGTACGCCGCGGCCGTGGACCAGGGGACGACGGGCACGCGGTTCATGGTCTTCAACCACGCGGGGACGGCCGTGTCGTCCGAGTATCTCGAGCACCAGCAGATCTATCCCAGGCCGGGATGGGTCGAGCACGACCCGATGGAGATCTGGACCAACACCCAGCGTGTCATCAAAGGGGCAATGGGCAAGCAGGGGATCAGCGCGGCGGAGCTGACCGGCATCGGCGTCACGAATCAGCGCGAGACCGCGGTCGTCTGGGAGAAGGGGACGGGGAAGCCGGTGCACAACGCCATCGTCTGGCAGGACACGCGGACCCGCGACCTTTGCCAGAAGCTGATCGACCAGAAGGCGCAGCCCACCATCCGGCGGAAGACGGGGCTCAGGATCGCGAACTACTTCTCGGGACCGAAGATCCGCTGGATCCTCGATCATGTCACCGGCGCGCGGGCCGCGGCGCAGCGCGGCGAGCTGCTGTTCGGCACCATCGACACCTGGCTGATCTGGTGGCTGACCGGTGGGCCCAACGGGGGCGCCCATGTCACCGATTACAGCAACGCCTCGCGCACGATGTTGATGAACCTCAAAACCCTCGCCTGGGATGAGGACCTGCTCGCGATGCTCCGCGTCCCGCGGGCCATGCTGCCGGAGATCCGGCCCTCGAGCGACACGACCGTCTACGGCCACACCCTGGCGAACGGGCCGGTGGGGGGATCGGTGCCGGTCTGCGCCGATCTGGGCGACCAGCAGGCCGCGCTCTTCGGCCAGACGTGCTACGCGGTGGGCGAGGCGAAGAATACTTACGGCACCGGCAACTTCATGCTGGTGAACACCGGGAGCACCATCGTGCCGTCGAAGAGCGGACTGCTGACCACGGCGGCCTATGGACTCGGGCCGGGGAAGTGCGTGTATGCGCTGGAGGGCTCGATCGCCATCACTGGCGCGGCGATCCAGTGGCTCCGGGACAATCTCCGGCTCATCACGGAGGCGTCGGAGGTAGAGGCGATCGCCCGGTCGGTCGAGGACGCCGGGGGCATCTACTTCGTCCCCGCCTTCTCCGGCCTGTTCGCGCCGCACTGGGACATGGACGCGCGCGGCGCGATCGTCGGGCTCACCCGCTACGTCACGCGCGCCCACCTGGTGCGGGCCACGCTGGAGGCGATCTGCTACCAGACAAGGGAGGTCGCCGAGGCGATGGAACGAGATGCCGGCATCACGCTCAAGACGCTCAAGGTGGACGGCGGCGCGGTGCAGAACGACTTCTTGATGCAATTGCAGGCGGACATCATGGGCGTGCAGGTGATCCGGCCGGCGGTCACGGAGACCACCGCGCTGGGCGCCGCCTACGCCGCCGGGTTGGCGACCGGTTTCTGGACCTGTACGCAGGAATTGCGGAAAAACTGGCAGGTCGACCGGACGTTTAAGCCGACCTGGTCGAAGAAGCGACGTGATGAAGGGTTCAGAGGCTGGAAGAAGGCCGTCGGGCGGACGATGAAGTGGGTTGACCATGACTGAGTACCCCCCACCCCGACCCTCCCCCGCAAGTGGGGAGGGAGAAAGTGATGGCTGAGATGAGCACCGGCGTGGTGGTCATCGGGGGCGGATCGACCGGCGCCGGAGTCTTGCGAGACCTCGCCATGCGGGGGATCGACGCCGTTCTCGTCGAGAAGGGCGACCTGGCCTCCGGCACCACCGGGCGATCGCACGGGCTGCTGCACTCGGGCGGACGCTACTGCGTCAACGATGAGGAGGCCGCCATCGAGTGCGTCGAGGAGGGCCGGATCCTGCGGCGGATCGCCCGCAGCACGGTCGAGGACACGGGTGGCTACTTCGTCTCCGTCACCGAGCAGGACCTCGAGTGGGAGCCGCGCTTCGTCGAGGGGTGCCGCCGCACCGGCATCACCTGCGAGCGCATTTCGGTCGACGAAGCCCGGCGGCGCGAGCCGTCCCTGTCGGCGAACATCCGCAGCGCCTTCTGGGTCCCCGAAGACGGACACCTCGATCCCTTCTTCCTGGTGATGGGCAACACCGAGTCGGCCCGGCGGCGTGGGGCAAAGGTCCTCACCTACACGGAGGTCACCGGGTTTAACCGCGAGGGCGACCGGGTCCGCGGCGTGCAGTGTCGCGACAGCATGACCGGCGAGCAGTTCCTGATCGGCTGCCAGGCCGTGGTCAACGCCGCCGGCGCCTGGTCCGGCATCGTGGCGAAGCGGCTCAACGTCGAGGTGCAGGTGGTGCCGGTCAAGGGCGTCATGGTGGTGCTCGGGCACCGGCTCGCCCACGCGGCGATCAGCCGATGCCACCGGCCGGGCGACGGCGACATCATCGTGCCGGGCCTCAGTGTGTCGATCCTCGGCACCACCGCGGCCAGGGTGGCCCATCCCGAGGTGCTCACCATCGAGTGGGACGAGGTGCGCCGGCTGGTCGCGGACGGGGCGATGATGCTGGACGGCGTCAGCACCGCACGCGCCATGCGGGCCTACGCGGGCGTGCGGCCGCTCTACGACCTGACCGCCGAGGCCGAGGGTCGCGACCTGAGCCGCAATTTCGCCGTGATCGACCACGAGACGCGCGACGGCGTCAAGGGATTCACCACGATCGTGGGCGGCAAGGTGACCACCTACCGTCTGATGGCGGAGCGCGTCGTCGACCTGGTCGCGCGCCAGCTCGGCGTGCACACGCCCTGTTCGACCGCGACCGTGCCACTCAACGACCGCGAGGAACCGATGGACCAGCTCCGCCACCGGCTCGCCGGGCTCGGCG
>DATCOB010000027.1:0-102121 GCA_036564925.1 Candidatus Dormiibacterota bacterium
GGCTGGAACCTCACGACGCGACTGCAAATCCTCCTCTACGGCGACCGCCGAGGAGTCTGACATATGCGCGTCACCACGCGGGCCACGCCTTCTCCACCCTGACCCGAATGATGACGCGGACTTCGCCCGGGTTCGGATGCCAGGGCGCGCCCGCGTACTTCCGGCTGAGGGAGTCGATGTGCTCCAGCGCTCCTTTGTCGATGAGATCGGCCTGTCCTCTGATGAGAACCGTCCGCGAGGAGGGGTGCTGAGCATCCACGATCGAGATCAAGATGAAGTGGTTCCGCGTGAGGTTGCGGTACTTGACCCGGGCGGTGTTGGTGTTGAGCAAGACGAACTCGCCATCCGTGTCGACCCACATTGGCGTAAGCTGCGGCGTGCCATCCGGGTTGACGGTAGCCACGTGCGCGATGTGCGGCTCATGGAGGAGAGCGACCTGCTCCGCGGTCAGCCGGGCCGCCATCGACTCATTCTAATTGCCATCGGTGGCCATCGCAATCAAATTACGGGTCATCGCCCTTCCTGTGTCTTCTTTCCCTGATCAGACATCTCGACGTGACGGCTTATTCGAATGTCGATTTCCCGCTCGACGCAGGCCCATTCTTCAGTCGCACGAAGCTTGCCGACCAGTTCCTCGAACAACTCGGTGAAGGCTGGGGCGTACTCGAACCAGGTCAGGAAATCGAAGGGCTCGCCGAGGTCGCGACTATGGTAGAGGCGACGAGCGATCGCCGGCAGGTACGTCGACCAGCTCGAGCGGACCGAGGGGATCGCCAGGAGCTTTCCCTGCGCCTGATCAGGATCGTTGCGGCGTCGGCCATGAGTGGCTGCCGTGCCGCAACGGGTCAGGTTGCCGGTCGATCAGCCTTGCTTCATGGCCTTATTGACACGGCATCCGGCAGCAATCCCAAGGGAGCTCGCAAGAAAGAAGCCAATGATGGCCACGGCGCCAGACTGATGCGTGAGACCGCCAATGACGAACGTGGCTGCCCAGACGAGTCCGAAGGCGTTGAGACCGATTCCGTGGGCAATAACCCATCGAGCTAAGGGGGAACCAAAAGGACCGGGTGTCACTCCTTTCATGGCTTGAGCCGGATATGCTGCCTAGAGGGTGGCGTGGAACGTGTCGCAGTCTTTTCTATTGCCCTTGGTGTAGCCAGCCGTGAACCACTTCTGGCGCTGAGCGGACGACCCGTGGGTCCACGTCTCGGGATGCACCTGGCCCTGTGTCTTCTGCTGAATGCGGTCGTCGCCCACGGCCGAAGCCGCGTCCAGCGCTTGCGCGATCTGGTCTGTGGTCAGCGGCTCCAGGAATCCCGTCGCGGCTGCATGGTTCGCCCACACGCCGGCAAAACAGTCCGCTTGCAGCTCCGTGCGCACGGAGGCGCCAGTTGCGCCTTCTTGACCTGAACCCGACGAGAGCTGCCCGGCCAGGTCCTGGATGTGGTGGCCATACTCGTGCGCCACGACGTAGCCTTCCGCCAGTGATCCGCCGCGGGCTCCGAGCTTCGTTTGCAAATCCTGGAAGAACCCAAGATCGATATAGACCAGCCGGTCTTGCGGACAGTAGAACGGGCCGACTTGCGAGGAGGCGACGCCGCAGCCGGTCGACACCTGGTCGCTGTATAGCACCGTTTTTGCCGGCTGGTACTGCTGGCCCGCCTGGTTGAACTCGTCCGTCCAGAACTTCTGGATGCTGTTGACGTAGCCGACGATCCGGCAGTCCTCGCGCTGGTTTGCATCCGCGCCCGTGTTGCATTGCGCGAGTGAGCTGACCTGGGGCTGCGCGCCGGCGCCCGGATTCTGGCCCACGCCGAGGTTGGCCAAATTGCCTCCCAGGAGCAGGTAGACGATGACAATGACGGTTCCTAGGCCGCCGCCACCTATGGCGAGACCGCGGCCGCCGATGCCGCCTCCACGAACGTCTTCGACCTGACCTGAGTCCAGGGGTGCCCGGGGATCGAACGACATGGAATCAGTTTGCCTGAAGGGGTGCCCTCGCCGCTAGTCTTCTAACAGCACAGCATTTCAGGGCGAAGATAATTGAGGGATGTCGGACAAGCAATTCACCGCGACACTACGAAAGAGCAGTAACAAGGGCGGGTGGACCTATGTGGTCATGCCCGGTTCCGTCGAATTCTTCGGGACGCGGGGCCTGGCACGCACAAGCTGCCGGTGAGAGCCGATATCCGTAAGGCAATCGGAAAAGAGGCCGGTAAGCGGGTGACCGTGCGACTGGAGGAGCGGTTACCCGACTGACTCTTCAGGGTCTGACCTCATGGTTGATTTGAGAGGCGTCACGACAGGAACGGCGTGACCGAGCATCTCTTCGAGGTGCTTGACTATGGCCACCTCGAGGGCGAGCGCGCCGTTCTCGTCCATCGGGTGACAGGCCTGCAGGGCGCGATGACCACGTTGCTCGGGCGGGGATGGAAGAAGGGGCGGATGCTCGAACTGCCGATGGGCCCTGCCTGCGCGTTCACAATGCCCGGCGGGCACCGGCTTGCGATCTACGAACGGACACGTCCTGACGTTACTCGCCATTTCGAAGGCCACCGCGATTTTTGATCTCGACAAACGCACGCGCATGCGGAACGGTCGTAACCTTCTAGGCATGGCCCAGCTCACGCTCGAACGCGGCCCGATCAGGGTGGGTTCACATCGCACAGGGGTTGCCATCACGGGATTGGCGACGGCGGTCCCGGCCGTCCGGGTCGACACCAATGAGGTGTGGACGGCCCTGGCTCGCCTTCGCGGCCGTGGCCTGCGCCACCGTCCCGCGCCAACCGACGGCTCCCGGACCCGCTATTTTGCCGAACCACTCGAGGCCGTCGTTGAGCGCCGCAGCCAGAGCCAGCAGACCGACGCCTATGTGAAGCATGCGCGCATTCTCAGCCGGCAGGTCGCTGCCGATGCGCTGGAGCGGTCGGGAGTCGACCGCGATTCGATCGGGCTGGTGATCGGGGTCTCCTGCACCGGCGTGATCCTGCCGTCGCTCGATGCGGAGCTGATCCCGCAGCTCGGGCTTCGAGCCGACGTCGCCCGTCTTCCGATCACCGAGCTGGGTTGTGGGGGTGGCGTCGCGGGTCTTGCTCGAGCACAGGACTATCTCCGGGCCTACCCCGATCGGGCCGTTCTCCTCTTCGCGGTCGAGCTGCCCTCGCTGACCTTCCAGCCGGATGACCGGTCCGCCGACAATCTCATCGCCGCGATGGTCTTTGGTGACGGGGCCGGCGGCGCGGTCCTGCAGGCGGGTGACGCGTCGCCGGGTTGGGTGATCGAGCAGAGCGGTTCCGTTCTCGTGCCTGAAGGGGCTCGCCAGCTCGGGTACGAGCTCCGCGACGGTGGACTTCGCGTGGTCCTCAGCCGCGAGCTTCCGGGTGTCGTGCAGGCGCACCTGCGCGGCGTGGTCGACGCGTTTCTCGAGCGCGCCGAGCTTCGACTGTCCGACCTCGATTTCATCGCCGCCCATCCGGGCGGTTCGCGCATCTTCGACGCCATCGAGCGGTCGCTCGGACTGGACGCCGATGCGCTGGCTGCCTCTCGCGCCGTCTTCGCGAACGTCGGGAACCCCTCGAGTGCAGGGATCTTCTTTGTTCTCGAGGCCATCCGGCCCGCACGGCCTTCTCGCGGCCTGGCGATCGCGTTCGGGCCTGGCCTGTCGATCGAGCTCGCCCTGATGCGCTTTCAGTGATCACCGACCGCCAGTACCTGGCGGTCCTCTGGGCCTTTGGGCTGCAGCGCCTCGTCGAGCTCGGGTACTCGCGCCGAAATGAACGCCGGATACGGCGCCGGAAGCCGGACGTCTCGCAGGCCGCCGCCCCACTTTTCAAGTGGATCGTGCTGACCAACGTCGGCCTCTTCTCGCTGCCCGTCGTCGAACGGGTCATCCGTGGCCGTCGGGTGCCACGCGTGGTCGCCACCACCGGCTGGCTGGCGGCGCTCTCCGCGCTCGCGCTCCGTCTCGCCGTGCTGGCGAGCTTGCGGGACGCCTGGACCGCTCGCGCCCTCGTCCCCGCCGATCAGGTGGTGATCGAGCGAGGGCCCTACCGCTTCGTCCGGCATCCCAATTACCTCGCGCTCGGCCTCGAATTCGCCGGCCTTCCGTTGATCGGCGGCGCCTACTGGAGTGCCGTTTCCCTCAGCCTCGTCAACGCCGCCTTGCTCACCGGGCGCATTCGAGCGGAAGAGCGACTCCTGGATGCGATTCCCGGGTATCGGGAGCGGATGGGCCACAAGGGTCGATTTCTTCCACGAATCGGCGCGCTTACCGGCCGCTGAAGAGGGCCACCCATTCGCGGGGCGAGATTCGTCCGAAGCCCCAGTAGCCGAAGTTGACGCCGAGCAGCTTGGTCATCGCGTGGGGCGCGCGGTCCAGGCCGCGAACGCCGCGTTGCACGCGGGCCGGTTTCCCCCGGAGATAGAGGAGCAGCGCCGCCACGCGGCGGGGGTCGCGGGTGATCTCCCGATGCGCCCGCCGGTAGGTGCGCTCTGGTGACGGCCCGTCAAGCGATGCCGCGAAGGCACGCGCCTGGCGAAACGCGGTAGCCAGTCCCTCGCCAGTGATCGGGTCGGTGAAACCCCCCGCGTCGCCAACGAGATAGATGCCGTCGGCCGCCACCGTGGTCGCGGTGTAGCGAAACGGACCGACGGCCCTGACGCCGCCGACCAGGACGCCGTGTTGCAGATTGGGACGGAGCTGCGCGACGATCGTTCGGTAATGTCCCTCGAGACGCCCGGCGAATTCCTTCATCCGGTCATGGTCGCAGAGCAGCGCGACGAGACGTTCGTTGTTTTCGACCGGGCCCTCGTAGAGCTCCAGGCCGCGCTCGATGGTGATCCGGACCCACGGGTCGGGCGGGCCTTCGATGGCCAGATGCCCGACGATCCCGAACCGATGCGGGGGCCGCGGGCCAACCGTCCGCCCGAGTCGGTGACGCATGGCGGAGCGAAGCCCGTCCGCAAGGGCGACCGCGGCACCGGAAAACTCCCCCTTTGCGGTGACAACACAGGGTGGGCGCCCGGGCTCGCAGCGAACGTCAAGGACTTCGGTCTGCGGGTGAAAGGTGATGCGCGGGTCCCGTGCCAGTTCACTAACGAGAAGGGCATCGAACCGCACCCGCCGCACGCCGAGCCCAAGCGAGCCGCCCGGATGCACGGGGAAGGGCACGGCGGTCGGTGGTTCGTTAACGAGACCGAATTGGATGCCCTGGAGGTCCGGGGCGCCGCGATCCACCGCCAGTCCCTCGATACCAAGTTCCCGCAGAAGGGCGCGGCCGCCGGGCATCAGCCCCTCACCGCATGGCTTGTCCCGCGGAAACGTGGTCTGATCGAACACCGCGACGCGCTTACCGGCACGCGCCGCGAAGAGCGCGCTGGCCGCGCCGGCCGGCCCGGCGCCGACCACGACGACGTCGACATCTGGCCTGTGTGCTGCCATCGCGTTAAACGATAGGGACCGGGGGTCCGAAGGACCTGTCCGCTATTTGTGGTCCAGGTGGTCCAGGACTGGAGCGATGGCTTCGAGCGAGGCCTCGGTGATCGGATCCACGACCAGCTGCACATGAGCGATTCCCTCACGCGCGAACCCACGCAGCGTCTCCGCGATCATCTCGGGCGGTCCCTCGACCGCGGGGGCCGGGGACGCCGCGTCGCCTTCCTGGCGGCCGACGCCACCCTCGAGCCAAACCAGGTCGGCGGCACGGCAGGCCGCGTCGACTTTATCCCGATGCGCCGCGATGCCCTCCGGCCGGTTGCCGGTGTGCACGTACCAGGCATTCCAGGCGTCGACGTACGGAATGGTGAGGTCCAGCATCCGGTCACCTGAGGAGCCGATCAGCAGCGGCGGCCCGCCAGGTCGCGGGCGCGCCACGAGCTCGCAATCTCTGGCTGAATAGAACTCGCCGGCGAAGTCCACCTGGCCGTCGCGCAACAGCGACCGGATGATCGTGAACGCCTCGGCGAACCGCGCTACGCGCCGGTCGAAGGGAAACCCGTACGCGCGATACTCGGGTTCGTTCCAGCCGGCGCCCAGGCCCAGGATCAGCCGTCCCCCGCTGATTTCGTCCACGGTGGCCGCCAGCATGGTCCATGCCTCCCAGGGACCGCGGGCCTCCTCAATCGCGTCACGATAGAGAAGATGGTCGCCGACCCAGACGAGTCGAAGCCGACCTGCTCGCCGAGGTGAGCCATGGCTACGATCTCCGGCCAGCGGACCTCCCGCTCGACCTCGGGGAGCTGGAAGCCGACTTTCAGCGGCCGGGTTGACGGCAACGACTCACCTCGGCGAGCGGGTCGAGTCCATGTACCCGTAGGTCCCCGTCTCGAGCAGCTCGCGGCCGGCCTGGGCCAGGGCGGCGCGCGCCACCTGGCTGAACGCTCCGCCGACCGAGATGCGGGCGACACCCGCCTTCGCCAGGTCGGCCACCGGTGGAAGCCCTCGGAGCGCGAGCACGTTGACGGGCCGACTGGTTGAGTCGACCACGCGGCGGATATCGTCGATGTTGTTCAGCCCGGGCGCGTACAGCACGTGCGCGCCGGCTTTCTCGTACGCCTGAAGCCGCGCGATCGTATCGGCGAGGTCAGGGTTGCCTCGAATAAAGTTCTCCGCGCGGGCCGTCAGCACCAGGCCAGGCCGGGCGTTCGCCGCCTTGACCGCGGCAGCGACGCGCTCGACCGCCAGCCCCACGTCGTAGATGCGTTGCTCCGCGTTGCCGGAGAAGTCTTCGACCGAGCACCCCGCCAGTCCAAGGGCGGCGGCCGCGCTGACGGTGGCGAACACCGCCTCAGGGCTGTCCCCGAAGCCGTTCTCCAGGTCGGCGGACACCGGCACGTCCACCGCCGCGGCGATGGACGCGGCGTGCGCGAGGGCCTCGTCCCGGCTCACCGAACCATCCGATCGACCAAGGGTGGCGGCGTGACCGCTGCTGGTCGTCGCCAGGGCCTGGAAGCCAAGCGAGGCGAGCAATTTGGCGGTCCCCACGTCCCATGGGTTCGGCATGAGCAGCGGTCGCCCGGGCACATGCAACGCCAGGAAGGCCTTCGCCTTGTCGGTTGTGCTCACGTCCGTCGAGCATACGTGGTCAAAGTCCTGACCATCTATCCTTCGACGCAGGAGCTGATGATCATCATGCCCGGGGTGCCGGTCTCGCCGATCATGCCGGAGGATCCGCGTCCCCCGATCCCGAAGGTCGCCGATGAGCGCACCCAGCTCATCGCCTTTCTGGATCACTACCGCGAGACCGTGATCCTCAAGGTCCGGGGCCTGACCCTGGAGCAGGCGACCCGGCGGCTGGTCCCGTCGGAGACCACGCTGCTGGGCATGATCAAGCACCTCGTCTCCGTCGAAGGCCACTGGTTCCGGACGGCGCTTCATGACGAGACCCTGCCTGTTCCCTACAGCTGGGAGGACCCGGACGGCGACTTCCGGATCGAGCCCGGGGAAACGGTCGAGGGTATTGTCGCCGCCTACCGCGGGGCGATCGTGGCGTCCCGACGGGCGATCGAAGGCGTCGGCCTCGATACCATCGCGCGGCGCGGAACGCCGGGGTACCCGAGCCTGCGCTGGATCCTGATCCACATGATCGAGGAGACCGCCCGGCACGCCGGGCAGGCCGACATCCTTCGCGAGCAGACGGACGGGGCGATCGGCTCCTAGCGGCCTGCGAAGCTCAGCAGGGCAGCAGACCCCACGCCTGCTTTAAGCGGAGCACTCGCAAGGCAGCGTCATTGACGCGCGCGCGGAAGGTTGGATCCGCGGCGGCTCTCGACCGGACGGCCGAGACCATGGCCCGCGTCGCGTCGGCGGTCTTGGAGGTGACCACGTCGCCACCGGCCGACAGGAACGCCAGGGCGCGATCGCCGGCCGGGATGTTGGCGACTGCCACCGTGGCGCCCAGGTCGTCGGAGACGATCACGCCCCGGAAGCCGAGCGTGCCGCGCAGCATGTTGCCGACCACGATCGGTGAGAAGGCCGCCAGGTGCGACGGATCGATGCGGGTGTAGGTGGCAATGGCCACCATGACGAAGTCCGCGCCATTGTAGATGCCCTGCTTGAACGACTGGATGTAGGGATCGTTCATCGTCGTGATCGTGTCGGTGGCGGGCGTGTAGTCGGTGTTGCCGGTGACGCGGCCCAGGCCCGGGAAGTGTTTCAGCGTCACGGCAACCCCCGCCTGGCGCATGCCGCGGAGAAAGGCCGATCCGTGGCTGCCGGCCGTCACGGGATCGTGCCCGTACTCGCGTTGCAGCGCCCCGATCGGCTGGTTCTGGGCGTCGAAGCCGGGCGGCACCACGTCCATCACGGGCGCGAAGTTGAGGTTGACACCGGCGGCGCGAAGTTCCTGGCCCCAGGTAAGGGCGTCGGCCTGGAGCGTGGACGTCGCCAGGCCGCCCTGGGCAAGCGCGGTCGGCATCTCCAGGAAGCCGGAGCCATGCAACGCCTGCACCAGCCCGCCTTCCTGGTTTGCCGCGATGAAGAAGCGAACGTTCGCGGTCGCGGCACCGGAGACCTGTGCCTGGACGGCGGTCGCGACGTCGTGGATCGCCCACGCACCCGCGTACGTGCGTTCCGTGAACCAGACCGAGCCCACGTGATCCGCCTGGATCTCATTGACCTCGGCCGTGCCCAACTGGTTGTTGGCGAGCCCGAGGAGGAACACTTGCCCGATGCGCTGGTCCTGGCTCATGGCGTTAAAGACGCGATCGGCGCATGGCGCGAGCGGCGTCGCGATGGGCGTGGCCGATTCGGTCGGCGCCGGCGTGGCCGCGTCGCTCGGCGTTGGCGTCGCGGCGTCAGAGGGAGAGGGGGTCGGCGAGTCGGTGGCCGTGGGGGAATGGGACAGACGCAAAGCCCCGGCCGGCGAGGTGCCGCAGCCCCCGCACAGGACGACGGCCACGAGTGACATCGCGCCCAACGAGTGCCGCCGCACCGTGTTCGACATGTGCCCTCCGTTCATTTCCAGGTTCGCCCACCATCAGCCGTCACCAGAAGAAGGTCCTGGTTTCCGGACGGGTTGACGATGGCGACCGCGTGGGTCGCATCGACGGGGTCGAGGCTCTGGAGTTGGGTCAGCGCAGGCGCGGGGCGGAAGCTGGACCATTGTCCGCCTCCATCCTGGCTCCGGTAGATGGTCGCGCCGTCTGCCGAGACGACCCAACCGTCCAGGAGATTGCTGAACGCCACCACCGGCGATTGCCCCGGACCCCCGGTGGGCAACGAATGCGCGGTCCACGTTGCCCCACCGTCCGACGTGGTGTAGACGACTTCCGTGGCATTGGCCATCAAGGTGAAGTAGCCGGAACCGTCGGCGAGGAAGACCGGTGGCGTCAGCGCTGATCCGGCGGAGAGGGCGAGGTTCGACGGTCCCACAAGGGCCTGTTTCGCCCAGGTGCGGCCGCCGTCGCGCGTGACGTAGAAGAAGGGAGAACCGCCGGCGCAGTCGCCGGTCGCCCATCCGGTGCTGGCACTGATGAACGAGACGCCCGTCTTGTGGCAGCCGAACGGTAGGCTTCCGGGCGCCGCTTGAACCGGACCCGGTGTCTGCTCGACCCTGATCCATTGGACCCCACCGTCCGTTGTCTGGTACAGCGCCACCCCCTGGCTCCCCGCCGCGGAGCTATACGACAGAAAGAGCCACCCGTGCGCCGCGTCGACGAAGTCCAGCTCACCCGGCCCGACGTTTTGCGCATCCGTCAGGGAGGACCGCTGCCAGCTCTGGCCCGCATTCGACGTGCGGAAGATCGAGATCGTGCCCGTGGCGGACCCCTGCGTTGTCGCCAACCAGGCCGTGGTGCCGTCCAGGAATTCCGCGCCGGCGCCGGATAGATCGGCGCCCACCGGCCCAACATTGGCCCAGTGCGACCAGTCATCGGTGGTGCGCAGCACCCCCTGGTTCGTCAGGCCCCATCCCACGCTGGCGCTGACCATATGGACGGCAACGACATGGGATGGACGAGGCTGCACATTCGACGGGGTCGGGCTGGGAATCGCGGTCGCGCTGGGAGCGGGCTTCGGCCTGGTCACGACGTGGTCCCGGCTCAACCGGAGCCCGTAGAAGAGGCCGGCCGCGACCGCGATCAAGGCCGCCGAAGCCAGGACCTGACCGAGCCAGGCCCGTCGCGCTGGTCCTGCCGGCGCTGCCGTGTGCCGACGGATGCGCTCCTCCATCCCCACGGCGGGCGGGGTGGCGACGACACGGTCAAGATGGGCGCGAAGCCGCTCCTCCAGCTCAGGCACGGTAGTCCGCTCCCAGTTCGCGCCGAAGGGCGGCAAGGGCGTGAGCAAGGTGGCTGCGCGCGGTTCCCGGACGGCACTCCATCAGTGACGCGCATTCGTCGAGCGAGTAGCCATAGTGATAGTGGAGCGTGATGACGGCCCGCTGCTGGCGGGTCAGGTCGCGGCAGGCCCGATCAAGAGCCGGGTCGACCGGGTCGAGCGACTGGGTCGTCAACGGGGCCAGATCAGTAAGGAAAAGCCGCCGTCCCAGCCCGCGCCGGATCCGCAGGCAACGCCGCAGGCAAATCTGTTTCAGCCATGCGGCCCGGCGTTCCGGCTCGCGGACCGAGTCCCATGATCGCAAGGCGAGTTCCATCGTGTCCTGCACAGCATCCTCCGCTTCGTGTACGTCTCGAAGAATGGACACGGCCAGGCCGAAGAGCGCCCGCGCTTCCTGCCGAAGGCCGGCTTCGAAGGCTGGCTCGTCCGACTTCGCGCCCGGCATGACCATGCTTCCATAACATAAGAGACCGCCGAGCGGGTTTCGGTTTATGCGACCAACGGTTTGTCGCTTACGATCGCATCAATGAGCGCTGGTTCCGTTGCCTGGCAGGTTCTCGGAGCTGGTCTGAGACCAGCCATGGGTGACCCCCTGGTCGACCAACTGGAGCAACTGATCCGCGCCTCGAGCTGGTTCATGGAGATCTTGAGGGCGGCGCGGGACTGCGATCCTCCGGACTGGTGGATCGGCGCCGGTGTTCTCCGAGACCTGGTCTGGGACGAGCGGCACGGCGGCTTCGATCCGGCCAAGGTCAAGGATGTCGACCTGGCGTTCTTCGACGCGGCCGACCTGAGTCGGGAACGCGACCTCGCCGTTGAGGCAATGCTGCGACGCCGGCTCGCCGCGGTGCCCTGGGACGCCAAAAACCAGGCCGCCGTGCACACGTGGTACGAGCGCCGATTCGGATTCGCGGTTCCTCCGCTCCAGTCCGCCGCCGATGGCGTGGCGACGTGGCCGGAGACGGCCACCGCCATCGCCGTTCGGCTCGAGGCCGACGATGCGCTACTGGTGACCGCGTCGTGTGGCCTGGACGACCTTTTTCACGGGGTGTGGCGACGCAATCCCCGCCGCGTGAGCGTGGACGAGTACCTGCGCAGGTTGGAGGCCAAGAACGTGCCGGCACGCTGGCCCCTGGTGCACGTCGTTCCGGTGCCCTGATCGGGGGTTCGTCGTGCTCAGGATATGGGTCCTGCCCGCTATCCGATTAAGATACGTCGTCATGAGGATCAGGTCGACCGGGGGATTTCGATGACCGTCAGCGTGGATGCGCGCGCCGCTCGCGCGGAGGGCCTCCTGCGCGCGCTCGAGCCGACGGCCGAGGCGCTGTTGAACCGCCACCTCAGCATGGCCAAGGAGTGGTTCCCACACGAATTCATTCCCTACAGCCTCGGGCGGGACTACGACACCGAGCCGTGGACGCCGGACCAGCCGCGCCTGAGCGGCGTGGCGCGGGTGGCCTTCGAGGTCAACCTTCTCACGGAGGACAATCTCCCCAGCTACCACCGGTTGATCCACACCTTCTTCGGAAAAGGCGATGGGGCCTGGGTCAACTGGGCAAACCGGTGGACGGCGGAGGAGGGGCGCCACGCCATCGTGCTGCGCGACTACCTGACGGTCACTCGTAACTGCGATCCGGTCGAGCTGGAACGTGCCCGCATGCGCCAGTTGGAGATCGGCTATGACCATCCGGCGATGGACCCGCTCCGGCAACTGGCGTACGTGGCATTCCAGGAACGGGCAACGCGAATCTCCCACGCCAACACCGGACGCTTTTCCCAGGACCCGGTCGCGAACCGCATCTCGGATCGGGTCGCGGCGGACGAGAACCTGCATATGGTCTTCTACCGCGATGCGCTGGCCGCGGCGCTGGAGTTGGACCCATCGGCCGCGGTCATGGCGGTCGCTGCCGAGGTCAGGGATTTCCAGATGCCCGGCGCCACGATCAAGAATTTCACCCGCAAGGCGGCCCAGATCGCGAGGGCCGGGATCTATGACCTGCGCATCCATCACGACGAGGTGGTCTGGCCTCTCCTCCGCTACTGGCGAATCTTCGAGATCGGCTCGCTGGACAGCGACGCCGAGCGCGCGCGCCAGGAGCTGGCCGCTTTTCTTGGCGAGCTCAACCGCCGGGCGAGCGACTTCGAGGACCGGCGCGCCAGTAAAGACCGCGAAGCGTCCGGTTAGGCCACACTCCTCACCCGCGACGCCGCCGGCCCGACCTGTTTGGCTTGTCGGAGTCCTGGATGTCCGGCATCCCGCGCCGTGCGGTCTCCATCTGTTCCCAGGGATCCGCACCATCGCGCAGCCAGTCCCAGACATTTCGGACGGTCACCCCGTCCGGACGGAGCGTGTCCCTGTCGACGTCGGACCACGTGATTGGCATGGCGATGGGCGCGGTACGACGAGCTCGAACGGAGTAGGCGG
Organism: Candidatus Dormiibacterota bacterium; assembly: GCA_036564925.1. Taxonomy (GTDB): domain Bacteria; phylum Chloroflexota; class Dormibacteria; order CF-121; family CF-121; genus JALYYC01. The sequence continues at coordinate 12,702 of DATCOB010000027.1, forward strand.
CGACCGCCGTCTGGCCGTAGGAATTCCGGTTCAGATCGATGAAGAGGCGGCCATCCCGCTTCTGTTTGAGGAACTCGGTGGTCAGGTGATGGGGGTCGGTTGCCGCCAGTCGCTGCGCCACGTAGTCCGCAAAGATGTGGGCCTGCTCGAAACTGGGGCCGACCGTGATCGGCACCACGACATGGAGCCCGCGCGAGCCGGTGGTCTTGACGAAGGGGATGAGCGTCAGCTCTTCGAGCAGGGCTTTCAGCGTGCGGGCGGTCTTGCGCACGAGACCGAAGTCGTCGTCCGACGGATCGAGGTCGAAGATCAGGTGGTCGGGACGCTCGGGTGCCTGGACACGCGAGAGCCAGACGTGCGCGGTGACCATGTTGTAGTTCGCCAGGTAGACCAGGGTCGCCGCATTGTCGATCACCGCATGGGTGATGATGCCGCCTTTGTGGAGGTCCACGGTCGCGCGCGTGATCCATGCCGGGAACGACTCGGGCACCCGCTTCTGCTGGATGGCGATACGACCGATCCCGTCCGGGAAGCGATTCATATGCAGCGGGCGGTCTCGTACCTGGGGGAGCATCCGGGCCGCGACCCGTTCGTAGTAATCGACGAGGTCGCCCTTGGTGATCCCATCGTCTGGGAACAGCAGCTTGTCCGGGTTGGAGACAGTGATCTCGTGGCCGTCAATGGTTGGCATGGCTGTGAGAACAGCGTAGAGACTTTCAAAAGGATCTCCGGCTAGACTGCGAAGACCAGGATGATGGAACCGGTCATTCAACTCGACACCGTGCACAAGCGCTTCGGGAATGTCGATGCGGTCAAGGGCCTGAGCTTCAGTATCGGCCAGGGCGAATTGGTGGCCATGCTCGGTCCCAACGGCGCGGGCAAGACGACCTCGATCGCCCTGCTCCTGGGACTGCGGAAGCCGACCTCGGGCCACGCGCGCCTGTTCGGCCTCGATCCAAATGACCGGCGCGCGAGAAGCCGTTGCGGCGTGATGTTGCAGGAGTCCGGCGTGCCGGATACGCTGACCGTCCGCGAGCTCGTGGAGCTCTTCAGCGCGTACTACCCGCATCCGATGCCGGTCGACCGAGCCATCGGCCTGGCCGGCCTCGAGCCCCAGAGCACGCAGCAGGCCGGCAGGCTGTCGGGCGGCCAGCGGCAGCGCCTGTACTTTGCGCTGGCGGTGTGCGGCGACCCTGAGGTGATCTTCTTCGACGAACCAACCGTCGGCATGGACGTCGAATCGCGGCGCCTCTTCCTCAACAGCATTCGTGAGTTCTCGCGGCAGGGCAAGACCATCCTGCTGACGACGCACTACCTCGAGGAGGCGGACGAGCTGGCCCAGCGGATCATCGTCATCGACCGCGGCGTCCTGGTCGCCGACGCAAGTCCCCGCGAAATCAAGTCGCGGGTCGTGGCCAAGCGCGTGAGCTTCAGCACGGCCACGCCGCTAACGGAGAAGGAGTTCCAGGGGTTGCCACTCTCCAATCTCAGCATCGAGGACCACGGGGTTCGCCTGCTCAGTAACGCGCCGGAGACGCTGCTGCGCGAGCTCTTTCGCCGCGGTATCGACCTCAGCGACTTGCAGGTGGTCGGCGCCGATCTGGAGGAGGCCTTCCTCTCGATCACGCACGAGGCCGAAGCGGTGGCGAAATGAGCGCCGCCACGCGCGCCACGAGGGCGCCGGAGGTCGCGCCGCTCGGCCGGATGCTGTGGATGGAGACGCGCGCGAAGCTCGTCAGCCGTTTGCGAAACCCGGCGTTCACGGTGCTCTCGCTCGGCTTGCCGGTGATGTTCTTCCTCCTCTTCAACAGCATCTTCGGCAGGCAGGCCGGAGCCGCGCCCGGGAGCGTGGCCCGGCTGATCCTCGTCTCCTACGCCACCTATGGCGTGGGCAACGTCATGATCTACAACTTCGGGATCGGGCTCGCCACCGACCGCGGCCGCAAGCTCGATCTCCTGCAACGGGCGACGCCGCTACCGCCCTTCGTGGCCACCATCGCCTACGTGGTGTTCGCGCTCGTCTTCGCGCTGCTGAGCCTGGTCATCCTTGGCCTGGTCGCCACCATCGTCGGTGGCGTCCGCCTCGAGCTCACGAGCTGGCTCGACCTGGCGTGGCGATTGATGCTCGGGTCGTTCCCCTTTATCGCGATGGGCATGGCGATCGGCTACGGCGCGAGCCCGAACGCGGCGCCGGCCTTCGCCAACATGATCTACCTGCCCATGCTCTTCCTGTCCGGGATCTTCGTGCCGCTCAACCAGCTGCCGACCACCATCCAGCACATCGGCTCAGTCCTGCCGACCTATCACTACGCCGAGCTTTCCTGGACCGTGATCGGCGTCAACAACGAGTCGACGGTGACGGCGTTGGCCTGGCTGGCGGGGTGGTCATTTGTGCTGTTTGCGTTGACGATCCGGCTCTACCGCCTCGACCAGGACAAGAAGTTCAGCTAGGGACGGCCGTGGCGCCGGGACAAGAACTGCGGCAAAAAATGACTTTCGATGTGCTAGGGTGATTTGCGGGAGACTAAATAGTGGTGGCACTGCGCAAGCGTGAGGTGGACGATGCCGGCGTCGCGCTGGCGATCGACGGCCTGCTTACGAGCGCTGACTTTACAACCGCCGAGAAGGGTTGGCTTGCGCACCGGTTAGGCGCCAGAGTGCGAGCCGGGCGGTACGTGAGCAAGTTCACGACCGCACTGTTTGAATCGATGACCCAGGCGGACGCGGGCGACCTCGAGCGGCTGAGCCTGTGCTTCCCGGAGGAGGTCGCTGCCCACCGCTCCTGGCAGGCGGGGACCCTTTGCCCGCGGGCGCACGTCGTACTCGGCCGCTACTCGTGGCTGATCAATTAGCCAGTTTCTCGTTCTCCGGCCCGTCCCCCTGGGACGGGACCACGCCGCTGGCGCGGATGGCCCATTGACAAAACGTGCAAGAAAAGGCGCAAGATAGGGCTCGGGTTGAGTCCCGGGGGAAAACTGGACAACACATCATCGACCCTGCACCAGCTCGCGACGGTGCTCAAGGCGTCGCCCGGATCGGACGCACTGGTCATCCTTGGGCGGCTGCTCGATTCCCTCCCGATCGGGTTCCATGTCACAGCGTGTGATGAAGCATTTCACGTTGTCTATGGCAATGACGTGTGGGAACGGTGGCTTGGACCGGACAAGTTACCGATAGTCGGCAAAGCCTTAGGAGACGTCCTTCCAACCGCAGCGCAGAGTGGCGTCCTTGACACGATGCGTGAGGTCTGCCGCACGGCACAGTCGCGAAACCTCAAGAACTTCGAATTCCGGGAGCTTGGCATCATCGAGCGGGGAAAAGCCGGCGAGACCAGCCGCTGGGACTGGGAGATCTATCCGCTCAGCGGATCTCGCGGTGAGGTGACCCACCTGCTCCATGTTGTGATGGACGTCAGCGAGCCCGCTCCGAGGAAGGGCCGGCGATCTGCGGCCGAGCGGGAGAGAGCCAACCGAAAGCGAGAACAGGCCTCCGGCGTACTTCGCATCTTTGGCGTCGCCCCGGGACCCACGGGCCGAAAACCGCTCGAGGCGCTCAGTCAGCGCGAGCAGCAGGTGGCCGACCTGCTGGCCTTCGGGCTCACCAACGCGGATGTCGCGCGAGCGCTGAATCTGACCCGAGCGACCGTCGCGTCGCACGTCGCGCACATTCTCTCCAAGCTGGGGTTTCGCTCGCGTGCCCAGGTCGCGGCCTGGGTCGTCGAGGCACGGCTGAGCTCGGTGTCCGAGGCCACGCACCAGGCGGACGTGGAGGCGGACGCGGACGCGGAGGTGGAAGCGCCGCAGTAACACCGAGCGCCCGCAGGCTCATTCAAATAGAGGATGACAGCGCCGCGGAAAACGCGCATGATCGCGCTGGACACGTTCGCTGGTTGGCACGTGCACGAGTCACCTTCGGCGCTGCACGACCTCGCTACGGTGTTTCAGGCGTCGCCGGAATCCGACGCCCTGGTCGTCCTCGGACGGCTCCTGGATGCACTCCCGATCGGGTTTCACGTCACCGACTGTGATGATTCGTTGCACATCGTCTATGGGAACGATGTCTGGGAACAGTGGCTCGGACCGGCGAGGTTGCCGGCGGTGGGCAAAGCCCTGGCCGACGTTCTCCCGACCATTGCCCAGGCTGGCGTCCTGAACAGCATGCATGAGGTCTGCCGCACGGCACAGTCCCGGCACCTCAAGAGCGTCGAGCTTCAGCAGCTCGACCTGGAGCACCGGGCCAGGGCCGCCCGCTGGGATTGGGAGATCTATCCGCTCAGCGGGTCCTCTGGCGAGGTGACCCACCTGCTCAATGTCGTCATGGACGTCAGTGCGCCCACTCCCAGACCGGGCCGACGGTCCGCGGCCGAACGGGAGACGGCCAACCGCAAGCGGGAACGGGCCTCCGGGGTCCTCCGTATCTTTGGCGTCGCGCCCGGTCCGACCGGACCGCAATCCGAAGCGTTGAGTCCACGTGAGCAGCAAGTCGCGGACCTGCTGGCGTTCGGGCTTACCAACGCGGAAGTTGGGCGAGCGCTGCAGCTGACCCGGGCCACCGTCTCGTCGCACGTCGCGCACATCCTCTCGAAGCTTGCGTTTCATTCTCGGGCGCAAGTAGCTGCCTGGGTCGCCCAGAGGCGGCTGAGCCCAGGGGCGCACCAGGTTCATCCGAATAGAGGATGACAGCGACGCAACGGGCGCGCATGATTCCAGCCACCACGGGAGGTGGCTTGGCCATGGCGCAGCGCATCGCCGACCCGCGGATCGTACGACCCCTTGAGCTTGCTGAGCCGCTGCAGGTCATGTACATCGGTCAGGACGAGTCGCTCGCTGAGCTGTACAAGCTCAAACTGGAATTAGACGGTTACTGGGTGACGCTGGCACCGCGAGGCGCCCGCGGGTTGAATGGAGCGCTGCGACGGCTTCCAGATCTGGTCTTTCTCGATGTGGGAGCAACCGAACGGTCGCTGCTGGAGGCGCTGGCGAATCTTCGTCTTGACCAGGACCTGGCGAATATCCCAGCCATCCTGCTGTGGCGCGGCGCGGGCGATCCGATGGCTGTCGACGGTCTCCAGATCGGCGTGCAGGATTTTATCGTCAGAGCCATGCGTGCTCCCGCAGAGGACCGACGGTCGGAGACTGCCGACGGCTCCACTGGATGGATCTCGGACGTGTCGGCCCTGGAGGAGGGAGGATTCGTGCCTCGAAGGCAACGGGTCCCGAGTCGAACCGGCTCAGTCCTCAACCGGAACGGGCATCGGGCCGAACTCGGTTAACCGTCGACTTCCCTACGGGCCTGGAAACCACTCCTTGAGCGCGTGGCCCAGTTCAGGATCGCCATGCACTTCGACGCCGTGGTCGGCCGGCGTGCCCCGCCCCATCAGCACCCAGTACAGTCCCTCGCCGGTCCCCCGCATGGCGACGTCCGTTTTCCCGTGCATCGATTCCGCGACCGCCTGGCCGCCTTCCGCCTTGAGGACCCACTCACCGTCGCCGTCCGTGCGATGGATGTGGAAGCTCGCCGACTTCCCCTTATGCGGCGAGCGCTGGTGGAGCCGCACTAACAGCGTCACCGCGTCACCGAGCGCGCGGTCGATGAACCAGTCGGGGATTGGCTGCGGCCGGCCGATCGCAGGCCCCAGATCGTGGCCGTGAATGATGTACTCGTTGAGGCGCAAGCTGCGCAGGACCGCGGGCGGCACGGGACCAAACGGCATGCCAACCACCGCCTGGGGCGCCTGCTCCACCGCCGCGATCACCGCCGCCACCGCCTGCTCGGATTCCCGGCCCGCGGCCTCCTTGAGTTTTGCGGGCTCCCAGCTCGACATCAGCTGAAAGCGCCGTTGGCGGTCGGCGAAGTCCACCGGGAGATCCTGTCCGGCGCGGTCCTTGCCGGTCGCGTCCAGCAGCAAGCCGCGCACCAGCTGATCGCCGGTCGCCACATGCGCGACGACATGCAACGCCGTCCACGCCACGCATAGGGACGGCGTGGCCCAGCCATCCGCGGGCACCGCATCCACCGCGTGCAGGTACCAGTCACGCGCCTGTCCCAGGCGGCTGTCCCGTGACTCCATACGCAAGAGCTTAGTCCGCTATCGCTCCTGCTCGGTCGGGCGGACCAGCAGTTCGTTGACGGCCACGTGGCGTGGACGGGTCACGATGTAGGTGACGGCATCGGCGATATCGGGCGCCTGCAGGGGCTCAACCCCCACAAAGTTCTGCTGGATCCGCGCCCCCCGGCGACGGAAGAGATGTTGACGACGTCCGCGACGCGGCGCTCGCCGCTCTCGGCCGCCCGCAGAAGGTGGGGAAGCGCCGCATGCGTGCAGTACAAGAGGGCGAGCAGGTTGACGTTGACCATGCGCTGCCACTCGTCGACCGGCGCGGCGACCGCGGGGCCCAGCAGCATCATCCCGGCGTTGTTGATGAGCGTGTCCAGTCGACCGAGTTCGGCCACCGTCCGTTCGACTGCGTCGCGGGCCTTCTGGTCGTTGGTGATATCGACAGTGAGAACAAGCGCAATCCGGCCCTGGGCGCGGATCGTCCTGGCAACCGCCTCCAGTCGGTCCGCGCGCCGCGCGGCCAGGGCGACCGCGGCGCCCTCACCTGACAATGCCAGCGCGGTGGCCTCCCCGATACCACTTGACGCTCCCGTGACCAGCGCCACCGTCCCCAGCAGGCGATCAGTCATGGGGCGCTCCGTAGGGATGGGTTGGCTCGGGCACCCTGACGGTCACCGGTAGCCGCCCGCTCACGACCGTCCCGCCGGTGGGATTTGGGTGGACATCCAGGCTTCCGCCCAGGGCGGCCCATTCGCTGTCGGAACGTCGGGAGGATGTCGGTCACGCGCTCAGCGCACGAAGGTGAAGAACCGGAAGCCCATCCGGAAGGGCGCCGGCGTTGCGGTCAGCCGGTTGGCGCCGATCCCGGATGCCGCGGCGTTGTCGGGGGCGTCGAAACTCAGCTCGTCGAACCCGCCGTCGCTGAACCACCGGCGAATCCGCGGCGTCAGGTCGGGCTCGTTCCGATGGCGGGTCCAGATCACGGTCGCCCCGGGCGAGCACAGCATCGACAGGTTGCGGACGGTGTTCTCCACGTCGAGGTCTGCGATGTTCCCGAAGATCCCGCAGGCGAGCACGATGTCGGCCGGCACGTAGGGGGCGTAGATGTCACTCATCGCGGCATCGCCTTCGATCACCTCGAGGCTCGTCAGTCCCGGCCGCACACCTGCCTCACGCGCCAGGGCCACATTACGCGGGTCCAGCTCGATCAGGACCGCCGTCACATCCGCACGCCGCGGGTGCTGGGGGAGAACGCCGAGCAGGTCGCGACCCTGTCCGGCGCACATGCTGAGCACCCGTATTGGGCCCGGCGGGGCGCCGCTCAGCGCCTTGCCGAGGCGTCGCTGGACGATCCGGAGCCGCTCGGCGAGCGCGCTGGTCGGGTCGTCGTACGGGTCGTGCCAGGCCTGGTAGTCCCTGAGCATCGTCGAGCTACGGTGACCGGGGGCTCAGGGTCGCAACGGCAGGCCCGGAAACGGCACCCCCAGCACGGACAGCTTCGAGTTGACCCCGCCGTCACCCAGGGAGAGGTTGGTGACGTAGAGCGCGCGCTCGTGGAACACCAGGCTGGCCGGGAAGTCCAGGTCGTTTTGCCCGACCCCGTCGTATCGCGCGAGCAATTCGGCGTCCGGCGAGAGCACCTGGATCTCGCCTGGCGGCGTCCCCGGTGTCGGATGCTGCGCCGAGTTTGCGCAGACGTAGAGGTTGCCCTTCACGTCGAACATGATCCCGTCCGCGCCGCGGAGTGCCTCGGTCGTGTGCTGTGTGGCGTCGATCACCGCACCGGACGCGAAGAGCTCGAGCGGCCCGGCGCTTCCATCCTTTAAGACCGGGATGCGGTAGATCTTGTCATCGGAGGTGGTGGCGACGTAGAGGAAGCGCTGGTTGCGGTCAAAGGCGACGCCATTGGCGCCGAATGGCGGTGACCCGCCCGGTTGCGGCTTCAGGCGCGGATCCTGCGTCCAGATGGTGGTGGCGCCATTGGGCGCGACCTTGTAGATGGCCCCCTGAAAGGAGTCCGAGATAAAGAGGTTGCGATGCCGATCCTGGGCCAGCGCGTTGGGCGCCTGGAATCCCGTCGTGACGACGGTGACGGCGTGCGTCCGCGGATTGACCCGCAGCAGCCGTCCATTCCCTGGGCTGCCATTCGCGAAGTCGAGCACATACAGCCCCTGGCTCGGCTCGAACAGCTCGCCGAGGAGCGAGGCGACGCCGCCCGTCCCCGCGGGCACCGGGATGACGTCGACCAGCGCGCCGCGCCGGTCCACGACACAGATGTTGGCCACCGGCTTGAACGCAAAGGACGCCGCATAGAGCTTCCCGGTGGGGTCGATCGCGATCCCTTCGGGATTGGGGCAGGTGCCGGCCAGCGGCGGGCCAAAGTTCTGCACCACGCCGACCGACGGCCGGGCGGCCGATGCCGAGACCGGCAGCAGGAGTACCGCAAGCGCGGACAGTACCGAGATCAAGCGACGCATGGAGACCCTCCTTGTCCATGACCGGCGCGACCGGATGCCCTCTCAGCTTACAAATTTTGGAATGAAACCGCCCGCTGGGACGATTGTTGGTAGGGACCATGACGACACGATCCGCGCGCGTCGAAAAGGCGCGCTTGTTCCTCCTGCTGGGCGGGCTCACGGCGTTCGGGCCGCTGTCCATCGACATGTACCTGCCCGCGCTACCGGCGATCGGCAAAGATCTCGGGGCGAGCGAGTCCCTGATCCAGCTGACGCTCACGGCTTGCCTGATCGGTCTCGCGCTGGGGCAGGTGGTCGCCGGCCCGCTCAGCGACACGCTGGGACGGCGGCGCCCGTTGCTCGTCGGCGTGGCGGCCTACGTGGTCGCCTCCCTCCTCTGTGCGGTCGCGCCCACCGCGGGAATCCTGGTCATACTTCGCCTCCTCCAGGGGCTGGCCGGGGCGGCCGGGATCGTGATCGCGCGCGCCATCGTTCGCGACCTCTATTCCGGGTCCGCCGCGGCGCGCTACTTCTCGCGGCTCATCCTCGTGATGGGATTGGCGCCCACCCTGGCGCCGGTCCTGGGGGGTCAGTTGTTGCGGGTGACGTCGTGGCACGGGATCTTTCTGACGCTCGCGGTTATCACCGCCCTCCTCTGGCTGGGCGCCGCCCGCGCGCTTCCGGAGACGTTGCCCGTGGAGCGGCGGCGCAGCGGTAGCCTGCGTGATACGGGCCGTCGATTCAAGGTACTGGCGACCGATCGCCGATTCGTCGGTTTCGCGGTCTCGGCCGGCCTCGCTTTCGGCGCGATGTTCGCGTACATTGCCGGCTCACCCTTCGTGCTGCAGGGCATCTACCGAGTTTCGCCCCAAACGTTCAGCCTGATCTTCGCACTCAACGCGGTCGGGTTTGTGGTCGCCAGCCAGATCAACGGCACTCTCGTCGCCCGGATTCAGCCGATCCGTCTGCTCAGAGGGGGGCTGATCGCAACGGCGGTCGCCGGCCTCGCCCTCTTCGCCGTGATCGTCACGGGTTGGTCGGGCCTGCTGGCAGCGCTCGTGCCCTTGTTCTTCCTGGTCTCCAGCATCGGGTTCGTGGTCCCCAACGCGACCGCGCTGGCGCTCTCGCTTCATCCCGAGGCGGCCGGCACCGGGTCGGCGCTGCTCGGCGTAATCCAGAGCGGGATCGCCTCGCTCGGCGCCCCGCTGGTCGGTATCGCCGGGATCACGACGGCCGCCCCGATGGCGACCGTGATCGCGGTCTGCGGCAGCGGCGCCATCCTGGCCTTTCTCCTTACCGCCGGGCGCAGCAGCCGGACCGTTACGCTAGCGGGCTGAGCATCCCGCGTTGCCCGTTCAGGCCGCCATTGGCGGGGTGGTGCCTCGCGCGCGCCGCTCACCGCGCCTCAGGACGAGCTCGAGGAAGCGCTCCCTGCTGAACTCGCCCTTGGCGATGATCGAGGGGATCGCGCCCTGCAGGCGTTGCTGGTCCTCGGCCGTGATCGTCTTTCCGGTGTAGACCATGATCGGAATCGCGCTCGTTTCGGCGTCGCTCCGCAACGCCGCGATCACGTCAAAGCCGTCCACCTCCGGCATCATCAGATCGCAGATGATCAGGTCGGGTCGGCGCTGCCGCGCCTGTTCGATGCCGGCACGACCGCCGTCGGCGGCCACGACCTCGATGCCGAGGGGCTGGAGCACCGCCTTGACGAGTCGCAGGCTCTGCGGATCGTCGTCGATCACAAGGATCGTCGCGGGAAGCTGGCGTGTACGCCTGGCATCCGCCTGCAGATCGTGGTTGACCATCACCTGTAACAACTGCTGGCGATCGATCGGCTTCGCCAGCAACTCGATCTGGCCAGTGTCGATTCCGAGCGGTTGGTTCAGGTCCTTGGTGGTCACCACCACGGGGATCTCGGCTGTCCGGGGGTCCTGTCGGAGGTTGCCGATCACCGCCACGGCACCACCCGGGGGGAGGTCGGCGTCCACCAGGATGGCGATCGGCATGACCTGCCGCGCCAGCGCCACCGCCTCGTCGACGGTTGCCGCGAAGACAACCTCGTAACCGGCCCGCGTCAGAAATGGCTCAAGCCGCTCCCGCACGGCGGTATCCGTGTCCGCGACCAGGATCGCCGGCGTGGCCGGCCCATTGCCGAGTGCCACAACCACCGGGCCCTGGGGTTCCGGGGTAGGCGGGGCCTGCTCGGCGCCACGCGCCGCCATCACCAGGTGCAGCTCCTCGGCCAGGCGCCGACCATTTTCGGCGATCAGCCGTAAATACTCTTCACGATCGGTGGGGACCACGGATTTCGGGTCCTGATCGAGGAGCACGTTGGAAAAGCCCACGATCGCGTTGAGTCGCGTGTTGATCCGGTGACTCTCCGTGGGCGAGAGTGGGCGTGAGGCCAGCTCGCGGGCGGTCCGCAACGCCTCCTCCAACGCCGCCTTCTCGTGACGCTGGCCCAGCTCGAGTTGCTGGAGTCGCGACTGCCACTGCCCTTCGCTTTCGTGCGAGGCGCTCAGCGCCGCGCGGGCGTTTTCAACCTCTCTCTCGAGTTGACGGTTCTCCTGGGTCAACGCCTCACTGCGGGCGCTCCACTCCTGCGCGGCGTCATGGGCCCGATCGACGAGCTTGGTGTACTGCGCTTTCAACTCAGCCTGGGCTTCCTGCGCCCGGGCGGCCGCGTCGGACAGTCCGTGCAATTGGCCCCGCGCATCGGCCAGCGCCGCCTCGAACTGCTTGCGCTCGTCGACACCCCGGAGTTCCATCTCCCGCAAGCTGAGCTGCGCCGCTGCCAACTCCGACTCCAGCGTGAGCCGGTGGTCCTCCAGGGCCGCGCGAGCCACGATCATCTCCTGGCGATTGACGGCCCACTTCAGCTGGTCTGCCTGCAGACTCTCGAGGTCCGCATCGAGGTGTGCCCGCTCATCGTGCCAGCGGTTCGATTCCTCCTGGAGGCGGCTCATCTCACGAAAGGCCGCAGCGTGGCGCTCCCCAGCGACGGCGTGGGCGTGCTTGAGGTCCTCGTAGACCTTTCGGAGCTGCTCGCGGTTCTCGATTGCCCGGGCGAGCTCGTCGGCGGTCTGCCGTTGCTGCACCTCGAGTTGTTCACAGCGCTGGCTTTCGTGATCGCGCCGCTGAACGAGGGACGCGCGTTCCGCGTCCCACTCGATTCTCGCGCGGCGCAATTCGTCGAGCTCCGTCCGCTGCGCCTCCAGCTGGCCGACCCGCTCGGCGAGGGCCGATTCCGCCCGCCGAAGACGATCCTGCAGGCCCTCGCGTTCCTTCTCGTGCGTCGCCCGGAGCTGGACCTGCGCCTGCGCCTTTTGGTCGAGGTCGCGGTGGAGCTCGCCGACACGTTGCTGTAACAGGTCCCGCTGCCCCCGGAGCTGGGCCGCGTCGTCGGTGGCCCTGGTGTGCTCCGCGGTCAACTGCTCGTGCGTGGTCCGCAAGGCGGCCAGTTCTTGTCGAACCGCGTCGAGCTCGGCACGGCCCCGCTTCCACTTGGCATGCTGGTCCGCCAACTGCGCCGTAAGCTGCTCCTCCAACGCCTGGAGTCCGGCCATGGCCGTGCGTGACTGCGCCAGCAGGTCGCTGAAGGGGGTTGGTTCGATTGGCTGATCGGGCATCGGATGGGTATAACGGCGAAAGCCGTCGACGCTGGCGGAACCCGGCCACCCTCCGTGGGCCGGTGCCCCGATGGCACAAATAGCCATCGGAATCGCCGGCTTTCGTGGCGTGGCCCTGCACGCCCAGCGAAGTGACTTGACTTGCCTTCGGGAGGCTGGTACAACGCCAGCGAAGTTCGGCTCCAGGAGGCAAGGTGGCGACACACCGATCCGAGGACGCGTTCGCCGAGTTGGATGGCGTGCAGACGCCATGCGTGCGGTGCGGCGTTCCCACCACGGGGACTCTTTTCGCCTCGGCCAACGTCTTCACGGGCGTCGACCAGTCGGGCCAGCGAATCGCGCAGTGGCTCAAGCCGATCCCGGTGTGCGAGACGCACCGGCACGACCTGGTGAGGAACATGAGCGTGCTCAGTTGGTGCGCACGTGACCAGCAATGGGGCCTCGCGGGCCGGGCCTGTCGCAACTGCGGGACGACCCTCACCGTCCGCTACCGGCGCACCTGAGTTCAGTGGCCGGCCGGCGGGCCGCCGCTTGATATTCTGCCGACATGTCCACCGGCGTCCTGCTGATGACCTTCGGCTCCGCCACGACGGCGGCCGGCGTCCGCGACTATATGGGCAGTGTCTACGGCGGCCGCCAGGCCCCCGAAGACCTGATCACCGAGTTCGAGCGGCGATACGACGTGGTAGGCCATTCCCCGCTGATCGAGATCACGCGGGCCCAGGGCGCCGCGCTGCAGCAGCGCCTGGATCGCGACGACGGACCAGGTCGAGCGCTGGTCCGGATCGGCATGCTGCATTCGGCGCCGCGCATCAAGACCGCCGTCGATGAACTGCTCCAACTGAGAGTCGACCGGGTCCTGGCCATCGTGCTGGCGCCACAGTTTTCGCCCATCATCCTGGCCGGCTACCGCCGCGCCCTCGATGCCGCGATGGCCGATCGCCCTGATCCCGTGCCGATCCACCTGGCCGGCGCGTGGTACGACCGGCCTGCCTTCATCGACTCGCTCGCCGGCCGGCTGCGGGAGGCCCTCCAGCGATTCGATGTCGCCACGCGTGACCGGGTGCCGGTGATCTTTACCGCGCATAGCGTTCCGCTGTCGGTGATGCAGAAGGATCCGGGGTATATCACGCAGCTGACCGAGACGGCCGCCGCCGTCGCCCGCGTCGTCGGGCTGTTGCCGGCGCGCTGGCAGTTCGCCTACCAGAGTGCGGGGCATTCGCCTGAACCGTGGCTGACACCGGATCTCCTCGATGTGCTGCCCACCCTGGTCGCGGCCGCGCACCGCGAGGTCCTGATCGCACCCTTGCAGTTCTGCGCCGACCACCTGGAGGTGCTCTACGACCTCGATGTCGCCGCGCGCGACCAGGCGGAGGCGGCCGGCATCGCGTACCACCGTATGGACATGCCGAACACGTCGCCCGGGTTCATCCATGCGCTCGCGGATGTGGTTGCCCGCGAGTCGGTGGCGGTCTCCTGACACGCCCCTGACCGAATCCGTCCGGCTGGTGGAGTTGCGCGTCCTGGATGGTCCCAACCTGTATTTCCCCTGCCCGGCCATCAAGCTCACCATGGCGGTGCCGGCCTGGCTCACGATGACCGCGGATCGCGCCGCCCAGCTGGCCGAACGCACCGGCTTCTCGACGGCGGCCAGGCCCGGCGCGCCCGACAGCGAACAGCGCCGGCGTTACATCGCGCGGCTGGCCGTGCATCTGACCCGATTGCTGGCCCAGGCGAGCCGGACTCGCCTCGCCGTCCGCGGCCGGCCGGGTCCGGAACGGGAGGAGATCATCGTGGCGTTTCCCTGGCGCCGGCAACATGCCGCCGAGGCCTTCGCCCGGCAGATCCCGACCCTGTTACTGACCGGGCTCGACGCGCGGCGATCGCTTGAACGGTCGATCGAGGACGCGGTCGCGACCAGCCAATCCGTGGAGCCGGGCCCCGCACCAACGGTCCTCACGCCAACGATGCCGGTGGTGGCCGTGACCGGCACCAACGGGAAGACGACGACCGTGCGATTGATCGCGCATCTGGCCCGCGAGGCCGGCTGGTCGGTCGCGTGCACCACGACGGACGGCGTCTACCTGGATGAGACGCTCATCGAGGAGGGTGATTACTCGGGCTTCAGCGGTGCGGCCAAGGCCCTTGCCAATCCCGGTCTCGACCTGGCCGTGCTGGAGACGGCGCGCGGCGGGATCCTCCTGCGTGGCATCGGTACCGCCTACAACGACGCGGCGGTCGTGACGAATATCAGCGAGGATCACCTCGACCAGTACGGCATCCGGACCCTGGATCAACTGGCGGAGGTGAAAGCCAGCATTACGCGGATCACCAAACCGGACGGGTGGGTGATTTTGAATGCCGACGATCCGCGGGTGTTGGCCATGCGGCGCCAGGCGACGGGCCGCCCATGGATCTTCTCGCTCGATGTCGACCATCCCGCCATCCGCACGACGCTGGACGAGCATGGGCATGTCACGACCGCGCTCGATGGCGAGCTGGTGGTGATGAGCTCTCGCCGCGATGTACGCGCCCTGGTGGCCGTCGAGGACATCCCGGTGACCCTGGCAGGCATCTCGAGTCACAACCTGCGGAACGCCATGGGCGCGGCCTCCGCCGCCCTGGCGGTCGGCATTCCCGAAACGGCCGTGATCCGCGGCCTTCGCTCGTTCGTGCTCGAACCGGAACGCAACCCGGGCCGGGCCAATCTCTTTCAGCTCGACTCACGCATCGTGGTCGTCGACTACGCGCACAACGAGGACGGTATGCGCGGGCTGATCGAGATCTGCCGCGGACTGCGGCCCCCGCGCGGCAAGATCTGGTTAACGTTCGGCATCCCCGGTGATCGGACCGACGCGATCGTGCATCGCCTCGCGTATACGGCTGCGCGGGGGGCCGACCGCGTCGCGATCGCGGAACTCCGCCGCTACCTGCGCGGCCGCGATCGCCTGGACCTGATCGAGCGGCTGCGCGCCGGCGCCGTCGATGGCGGACACCCGGTGCCGCCCGTCTTCATCGACGAAATATCGGCGCTGCAGTGGATGGTCGCTGAATCCGCGCCTGATGATGTACTGGCCATCACCGCGCTCGCGCAGCGGCCCGAAATCTTCAGCGACCTCAAGGACCGTGGCGCGCCATCACTGAGCCCGGTTGAGGTGAAGGCCCTGGTCCGGCGCGCCAGGGAGGGCTAGCCGCTACCCGGGGTCGGCGTGGCTCGGGAGGGCACGGCGGCGTTCGAGGTCGCGCCACGTGTCCGCTGGTTTGTCGACGCACAGGACGACCACGTCGCCGGCGTGTGCCCGCCCGAGCGCAGCGGCGATCGCCTGCCGTTCGTCCACAATGATCTCGGAGTGCTGGACCCGGCTCGGGTCCGCCTGCTCGACCCCCTCCATCACGCGCTCGGCGATCTCGCCGCGTTGCCGGCCGCGTGGGTTGGCGTCCTCGCGGACGATGACATCGTCGAAGAACCGGGCGGCGACGCGCCCCAGTTCGCGCATGTCCTCATCGCGCCGGTCTCCAGGCGTTGCGATCACGCCGATCCGCCGCGAAACGGTTGGCACATTCGGCTCGGGAGCCGTCAGTCGCTCGACAAAGTCACCCACCGCCGCGAGCCCGTGCGCGTTGTGGGCGTAGTCGACGATCACCTTGACGCCGTGGAGCTCGAACAGGTTGAGGCGCCCGGGGGCTTCGTGGAAGGACGGGTGGAAGCTGCGCAAACCCTGCCGGATGTCGTGGACGTGACCCCCGGCGGCGTGGGCGGCGGCGGCGGCGGCGAGGGCGTTCTGAATGTTCATGCGTGCCCGCCCGTCGTAGGTCGCCGGGACCATGTGGACCCAGGCGATCTGCGTATTCCGGCGTCCCTCGCGGAGCACGATCGTTTCGCCGCCATCGGGCTCCGCCTGGAGCACGAAGGCCTTGCGCCCACGCCGCACCCATCGCTCGATCAGCTCGTTGTCCGGGCGCATCGAAAAGAGGATCACGGAGCCGCTGCAATGGTTGCGCATGTCGGCCACCAGCTCGTCATCCGCGTTCAGCACCGCGGTGCCGTTTCGCGGGACGGCCTCGACGATGACCCGCTTGATGGCGGCCAGCTGCCGCAGCGAGTTGACGTCCTTCAGTCCGAGGTGGTCACCGGTGACGTTGAGGACGACGGCGACGTTGTTCGAGCTGTATCCGAGTCCTTCACGCAGGATGCCCCCACGCGCCACTTCGAAAACGGCGAAATCGACGCGCGGATTCTGCAACACCATTCGAGCCGACCGGGGACCGCTGGCATCCGCCTGCTTGACCAGGCGTCCGTCGATGTAGATGCCGTCGGTCGACGTCATCCCCACCTTGTAACCGAGCCCCTTGACGATGTGGGCGATCATCCGGGCCGTCGTCGTCTTGCCGTTGGAGCCGGTCACCGCGACGATGGGAATCCGGGCCGGTGTCCCTGACGGAAAGAGCAGGTCGATGACGGCCTTCGCCACGTACTGTGGCTCGCCCTCGGTGGGATGGGTGTGCATCCGGAATCCCGGGGCAGCATTGACTTCGACGATGGCCCCGCCTGTTTCTCGAACCGGCTTGGAGATGTCGGGCGCGAGGAAGTCGATGCCGGCCACGTCGAGGCCGACCACCCGGGCGGCCTCCTCGGCGACTTCGATGTTGTCGTGATCCGCCTCCCAGGTCCGGTCGATCGAGATCCCGCCCGTCGACATGTTGCCGGTGGCGGCGAGCTTCACGATGGTGTCTTTGGGAGGCACGTCGTCGAGACCGAATCCCTGGCGTTTAACGAGCTCCTCGGCTGCATCGTCCACCTTGATGCGGGTGAGGACCTTTTCGTGGCCGATCCCGCGGCGCGGGTCTTTGTTCGTGATCTCCACCAGCGCGCGGACGCTGTGCTCGCCGTCGCCGATGACGTGCGCTGGCATCCGCTGGGCAACGGCGACCATGTGTCCGTCGACCACCAGCACGCGGTAGTCGTTGCCCGTGATGAAGCTTTCGACCACCACCACGCCACTGCGGGTCTGGCGAATGGCTTTCTCGAAGCCACGGCGGACCTCCTCGTCATTCCGTAAGTCGAGACCGACCCCGCGGCCGTGATTGCCATCGAGTGGCTTGGTGACGACGGGGTAGCCGATCCGGGCCGCCACCGCCACCGCGTCCTCGGGGGAGCGGACCATCTCGCTCCTCGGCACCGGCAGCCCGGCGGAGGCGAGCAGGGAGGTGGTCAGCTTCTTGTCGCTCGCGATGTCGACGCCCAGCGCGGAGGTTCGCGACGTCATCGTGGCGCGGATGCGCTGCTGGTACTTGCCCTGTCCGAGCTGCACGAATGATTGCTCGTTGAGGCGGATGTACGGGATATCACGCCGTGCGGCCTCGTCGAGGATCGCCTGGGTCGATGGTCCGAAGGCGGCGCGTTCGGCGAGCAGGACCAGGCTCTCCAGCTCGGCCACGAAGTCGAACGTGGGGTTCGCCTCGACCAGGTGGTTGACGAGGCGCACGGCCAGTTTGCCCGCCGCCAGGCCGACCTGTTCCTCGTTGTAGCCGTAGATCACGTTGTATTGGCCCGGGGTGCCGGCCTTTCGGGTCTTTCCCCGTGTCGTCGATCCGCCCGACTCGCGTTCCAGTTCGATGGCCACGTGCTCCGCCACGTGCCCAAGCCAGGTGCCCTCCTTGAGTCGCTCGATGAAACCACCCGGCCGGTTCAGCGAGCACCCGTGATCGCGGATGCCCGGCAGCATGTCGATCAAGGCCTCGTTGAACAGGGGAAGCGTGTTGGAGGGCCAGTGTTCCAGGGATCCGAGATCGACGAGCAGCCGGATGGCCGGGTCGTACGACCAGTAATTGGCGCCGCGCAGGACCTGGCTCTCCAGGATGCGCAGCTCGGCTTTTGCCGGGGGCTTGCCGGCGGCGGGTTCTTCCTTCACGTCGTCGCGATCGACCTGCGCCTTCGGGCGGGAGTCGCTCACTCGGACGCCTTGCGATCCTCTCGTCGGTACGAGCGACGCCGCTCGGGTGCCCGACTGTCGGCGCCCTCGGCGGCGACCTGGCGAACCAACTTGCCGATGCGGTCCCTGGCGAGTGTCGTGACGCGCGTGGCCTTGCTGACGTCAAGCGGCAGGACCCGGCGCGCTCGAAGATCGAATCGATAGCCGGATGGCAGCGAATGCAGGCGAGCGTTCGACACCATCATGGGTTTGTGGCCGGAGGCGTGAAACGCGTCCGTGATCACGTCGGAGCCATCGACGATGGTGACCGATCCGCGGCCGATCACCTCCAGGACATCGTCGGCGTCGACGATGGCCGCCGTGTCCTCGTCGAGGCCCAGGCCGATGAGGGCGGGTGACTGGGCAACCACAGCCAGCAACCGGCCCAGCCGCGTGCGCTGTTCGAAATGCTGGTCGACCACGACATTGACCAGTAGTCCCAGTCCGACCGAGACGTGGGCCATGCGGTGCTTGGGCGTTGCGCCGGAGGTGCCGAAGGCCATCATGTGGGTCGCCGCCGCGCTGGCGCCCGCCGAGGTGCCCGCCACCACGACGCCGCGTCCGTGGGCCTCGAGGAGGGCGGCGCCCAGCTTGGTGCCGCCGATGACCGAGGAAAGACGCAGTTGGTTCCCGCCCGTCATGAAGATGCCGGTCACGTCCTTGAGCGTGTCGACGACCCTGGGATCGTTGGCTTCCTCGCGGGTCTCCGGACGGAGGCCGACCACGTTGGTCACGCCGAGACGGCTGAAGATCTGCCGGTAGAGGTCGGTGGCGGCGTCACCGAGGGTGGACGCCGTGCTGATGACCCCGATTCGAGCCGTCGCGCCCCCGGCCAGTTGGACGAAACGCGCGAGTATGACCCGCTCGCCGAGTTTGTCCTCGGCGCCCCCGATCACCATGACCGGCCCGGGCGAGCTGCCCTCGCGTGCCGGGGCAAGCCGAATCGAATCCCGGTGGTCGTCCATTCTCGTCAGTCTAGCTTCGTGGGCACCCAACGCTCCTTGAGTTCACCGTGCGCCCACAATGCCCGAACGATGGAGCTGGCGGTGATATTTGCGGTTTCGTCTGCTTGTGTTAGGGGAATACCCCATGAATCTTATATGATGGGTATCACATCTCTCCCGGCTGGTATACGGCGGAGCAGGAGGTAGTACATGCGCCCTGACGAGCGTGGCATGACCACGATGGCACGGCAGGCAGCCGTGGAGGCCGCCGATCCGGACCGGCTGCTCGACGGAGAAGATCCCGAGACGCGGCATCCGCTCGACGCGGATCACTGGATTCATGTCTATAAGGATCTGCTCGCCTTCAAGCACCGCATGCTGGCGAGGGCGCACGAGATGGTCCCCGATCTGGCGGACGCCGCACGTGACGAGGTGGGTAAGACCGACCTGGTGGTCATGGATGCGGAGTCGAGGAAATTTCAACGCCGGCTCGATTTCTGGCTGACGCGCCGGGATGAGCTCCAGGGTCAGTCGTGATGCAGCCGGGAATGGCGTCCAGCCCACAGCGCTATAGCCGTCCGAAAGACAGGCGAGCAGCGCCGGACCTTCTCAGCAACGTCCTGGATGCGTTTCCGGTGGGGGTCGCCCTCTTCGAGGTCTGCGATGATGACTTCGAATTTCGTCACGGCAACCGCGAGTTCATGCGACTGCTGGGCTCGGATGCGATGCCGCGCGATGGGCAGGGGGTCGGATACGTGTTCGACCGTGGCGATCGGGAGGGGGTCGTCGAGCTGTTTCGACGCGTGTGCACCAGCCGCGAGCCGCGGAGCTTTTTTTCCGCGGAGGGCGCGGAAGGGAAGGAGGTGGAACGCATCTGGAACCTGGACGCGTATCCCGTCGGCCGTGCCTCTGCCCGGGTCACGCACATCCTGGTCCTGGTCCAACTGACCCGGGAGAAGCTCGGAACGCGTCAGCGTCAGGAGCGAGAGACGAACCGCCTGCGCGAGAAGGCTGACCAACTCGCCGGGCTCGAAAAAGCGAAATCGGAATTTCTGCACCTGGCCTCGCATGAGCTGCGGGGGCCTGCTGCCATGCTCCGCGGCTACCTCTCGATGATCGAGGACGGATCGCTGGGGCCATTACCCGAGCAACTGAAGCCGGTGCTGCCGGTTCTCAAGGCGAAGGTGGCGCAGATCAACATGCTCGCGAATGAGATGGTCGAGGCGGCTCGCCTGGAGGACCGTCGCCTGCAACTGAAGCTCAAACAGGTGAACCTGCGAGACGTGGTGTGCCGCAGCATCAAGAATGCCGAGCCGAATCTGACGCCGCGCCACCGGTTCGTCTTCCGGGACCGCACGAGCGGCGACGTGACGGTCCAGGCTGACGTCATGCGGCTCGAGATCATCCATGGGAATCTGCTCGACAACGCGATCAAGTACTCACCGGACGGCGGCGATGTTGAGGTCCACCTGTCGACAGCCGGTGAGCTTGCCCTGCTGAGCGTTCGCGATCAGGGGATCGGGATCGCGCCTGAGGACATGGAGCGCCTCTTCATTCGGTTCAGCAGGCTGGCGCCTCGCGGCGATGTACCGGGGACTGGGCTCGGGCTTTACCTGGCCAGAGAACTTGCGCGACTGCACGGGGGCGACATCATCGCCATCTCCAAGCTGGGTTCGGGCACCGAATTCACCCTGAGCCTGCCCCTCGACCGCAACACCAACTAGGGCAGCGCGAGCCCGGCGACAGCTCAGCGCCATAACCAACGCCAGAGGCCGGCGCGGCCGAGCGCGCGGCCGATGATCTTGTTCTTCGCCCGCCGGACGATCCGGTGTGGATTGCCGGAGGCGAGCGTCGAGACGTCGTTGGCGAGGCGCGCCGCCGCGTACATCTGGGAGACGAGGCCGCGGCGTCTCACTCGAAGACCTGGCTGATCAGCCCGGCGGCGTCCCGGGCGAGCTCGCCGCGCTCCGGCTCGTGCGCCTCGATGACCGCCAGCAACTGCTCGGCTTGATCCGGCTCGCGCAGCCCCAGGCTCAGCCCGAGCGAAAGCCAATAGTCGGCGGTCTCCAAGAGGTTCGCGTGCGTGTCGTCGGGCGTCTCGTCCAGCACTTCGCTCATCGAGCTGATGAGCGCCCTGCCGTAGCGGGCCCACCGGTCGTCAGCGGAAGCTTCCATGGAAACAGGGTAAACTGCATTGGCCCCACGCGGGGAGGTGGCAGAGTGGTCGAATGCGAGCGCCTGCTAAGCGCTTGAGCGGGTTTTTTCCGCTCCCCGGGTTCGAATCCCGGCCTTCCCGTTGCTCTTTCAGAGCAGTTCCTTGAGCATCTCCGCGTCTTTGATGGCATAGCCCTCCATGTCGTTGTTGAAGTAGGCGAAGACGTCGAGGCCGTCGCCCTGCCACTGGCGGATGCGGGCAGCCCAGGTCTCCAGTTCGCTCTTGCCGTAGCCGATCCCTCGTGACCCCAGGTGGAAGCGCACATACGTGAACGCGCCGGTCACCTCCAGCGACTGCGGCATCTTCGGATGGTCCGGAATGCAGAGCGCGACGGAATACTGCCGCAGCAGCGCGAAGACCGGCTCGATGAGCCATGAGGCGTGCCGAAACTCGAGCGTGACGCGATGATCCGCCGGCAGCATGGGGAGGAAGGCCTGGAGGCGGGACAGATCGAGCTGGTAATTTCCTTGAAACTGGAAGAGGAACGGGCCCAACTTGCTGCCCAGCGCCTCGGCCGGCTCGATGACCAGGTCGATCGATTTCTGTTCGACGGCCATCCGTTTGATGTGGCTGACATAGCGGCTGCCCTTCACGGCGAAGAGGAAGCCGGGCGGCGCCTGTTGCGCCCAGGCGACGAACCGCTCGCGTGGTGGTTGCCGGTAGAAGGAATTGTTCAGCTCGACGGTATCGAAGTGCTGCGCGTAAAAGGCGAAGTGCTCGCGGGCCGGCATTTTTTCGGGGTAAAAAGGTCCCCGCCAGTGGGGGTACGACCAGCCTGAACACCCGATCCGGACCTGGCCCGCCATGGCCAGACTCTACCGTTGCGTCGATCGGTCCCGAGTCAGGCGGCGTCGAACTCGTCGGGGGCTCGGGGCGATGGGACGTACTCGGTGTCCGGCGGGATCGCCAGCACCCGTCCATCGGCCGCCAGCGATAGTCGCCAGCCACCTTCATGGACCATCCAGTGGTGGTGCTGGCACAGCAGGATCATGTTGGAGAGATCGGTCTTGCCACCCTGCGCCCAGTGAACGACATGATGGGCGGCGCTCCAGGAGGCGGGTCGCTCGCAGCCCGGCCAGCGGCAGTGGCGGTCGCGCGCATCGAGTAACCGTCGGGTACCGCCTGAGACGACCCGCTTGGCGCGCCCAGCATCGATGACCGCTGAATCGGCGCCGAGGAGCACGCGGGTGATCGAGCTGTCACAGGCGATCCGCTGCACCGTCCTGGCGGAGATGGGAAGCGAAAGCGCCATCTCGCCGGCCGGGGCGCCGATCAGGCCTTGGAGTGTTTCGAGCGTGGTCGTGACCTGCAGGTGGGGCCGCTGACTCGCGTGCTGTGGCAACGAGCCGGAATCCATCGCATGCGTCGCCAATTCGACGAGGGCGTCGGCCTGGCGGCGCTCGCGACAGCGGCCCTCACCCTCGCCTGAGGGGTGCGCCAGCGGCTCGATGGCGGTTCGAATCGCGGCCGCCCCGATCGCATCGAAGGCACCCTTCAGGAAAAGCCAGCCGTCATCACCGTCGTTGAGTTGCAGGTAGCGCATCTCGGCGTTTTCGCGCTGTTCATTCGCCACGCCATCCGCGTCAGCACGGTGTCGCACGTGCAGGCAGTGATACCAGAGGCGCCCCACGCTGCTCGACTGCGCCGCCTCCAGCAGCGGCGTCTCATCAAAGGGCTGGGCGGTGGCGGAGTTGGTCAGGACTTCGGCGGTGCGCGCGATGACCGAGAGGTGGCCGAACCCGATCGTGCCGTCGGCCACCGCCTCCACCGATTTCGGGAGGTTCTGCATTTGCTCGCCGACGTTGACCCGATCGGCGGCGACGCTGGTCGATGTCTTGCAGTAGTGCCGAATCCAATGCACGGGCGATGTCGATCCCCAGTCTTGCCAGAGGTCGCTCCGCGCGAGGAGCGCAGCATCTTCGGCGAACTCGATTTCCTCTTCATCCATCAGGTGACGGAGCTGGATCAGGTCGTAGGCGATTTGCTCGCGCGTGCGGCCAGTCTTCTGACGGTTGCGGTACACCATGTGCGCCGCGATCAACTGCTCCAGTTCTGGAGTCATCCGAGCGCCGTCCACAAAATCCAGTTGCTGGTTCATCGGGGACGGCAAAATGCCGGCTCAGTTCGCCAGAGCAGGAACTCATCCCGGCTGCAGATCCAGCGAGCACTCCGTATGTCGGTTCGTCCCCGAAGCGACAGTTGGTCACCCGCATGGCTCTCGAACTCGTTGGCCGCAGCGAGCAACTCCTCCAGGGCGTCGCGACCGAACTCCCGCCCGCCCGGGGTCTCGATGCCGGGATGGCTGTTCAGGAGATTGGTCAGGCGCTTGATCCTGAGCTGGAACCGGGCTTCAGGATCGCTTCTCGGCGCAGCTACCCCTTTCCCCACCATCGTGAGATCATTATACGAACATATGTTCGTATTGTCAAGCATGCCAACTAAGGTGAGAATCGCCTGGTGGTCACCGCGATCGTCCTGATCGAAGCGGAGCGCTCCGCCATCGCCCGGCTCGGTCCCGCCCTGGCGGATGTCCCGGGCGTCGCCGAGGCCTACTCCGTGACCGGCGAGTTCGACTTTGTCGCGGTGCTTCGGGTGAAGGATCACGAAGAGATTGCCGAGGTCGTCACCTCACGCCTGTCGCGGGTGCCCGGCATCCTCAAGACCCACACGCACGTCGCCTTCAAGGTCTACTCACGCCACGACCTCGAGTCGATGTTCAGCCTCGGCCTGTCCCAGACGCAATAGTCATCAGCCTGCCGGCCGATGCTCTCGTTCTCCTGGTCGGCGCGGCCGGGTCCGGCAAGTCGACGTTCGCGCGCCGCCACGTCGACGAATCCGCGGTCATCTCGTCTGATCGCACTCGCGAGCTGATCGCCGGCAGCGAGGCGGATCAGTCCGCGAACGAGACGGTGTTCGAACGGCTCCACCAGGCCGTCGAGGACCGGCTCCACGCGGGTGTGCTGACCGTGGTGGATGCCACGAACACTGAATGGATGCGACGGGCGGAGCTGGTGGCGCGGGGTCGCCGGTTCGGCCGGCCGGTGGTGGCGATCGTGCTCGACCTGCCCGAAGAGGTCTGCCTGGTGCGCAACGCCGCGCGGCTCCGCCGAGTCAAGCCAGGGGTCGTCAGGCAGCAGCTCGCCGACCTCCGCCACACCGGCGCCGATCTCGACCTGGAGGGATTCACGGCCGTATACCGGCTGCGATCGGAGGCCGACGTCGAGGCGGCCCAGGTCAGCGTGGCGTCTTGACGAGCGAACAAATGTTCGATAGCATCTAGCCAGCCTCAGCGTCTGGTTTTCGCGTCCCCTGGGAGGCCTGATGTCATCCCGTTGCCGTCGTCATTCCATTTGGGGCGTGATCATATGCCGGATCGTCTGCAGGAAGCCATCACGGTGCTTCAGACCCGCTTTGGGAGCGCTGCCCCGCGGCCGGCGGAGCCGGCGCATCAGGCCCGCCCCTCGGGCATCCTCGAACTCGATGCGCTGACGGGGATCGGCGGGTGGCCGGTGGGCAGGCTGAGCCTGCTGGCGGGACCGAGAGGATCGGGCAAACGCACGCTGGCCCAGCGCAGCGTCGCCGCGGCGAGCCAGGAGGGGCCGGTCGTCTATGTCGATTTTTCCGGCCGCCTCGATCCGGGATTTCTCCGTCGTTTCAACGCCGACCTCGATCGCCTGCTGGTCGTGCGGCCGAAAAACCTGAAAGAGGGGATGAGCAGCGCGCGCATCCTGGCACGCGCCGGCGCCGACCTCGTCTGCCTCGACCTGCCGCGCGCTCGGGCCGCCGGGCTCGACGCGGAATTGCCGCACCTGCTCCACCGCGTGGCCGAGGCCACCTGCACCGTGCTGCTCATCCATGACGCCGACGCCGACGATGCCGTGCGCTACTACGCCAGCCTGATCCTCGCGTTTGCGCGCGCTGCCTGGGTATTCGGGCGCGACGGGGACCTCATGGGATTGCAGGTCGATGCCACCGTGATGAAAAACCGTCTCGCGCCCCCGGGGCGCCAGGCGCGCTGGACGATCCCGTATCCGATCCCATGATCGCCTGCGTTCGCGTGGCGTCCGAGGCTCCGGGGTTGCTCGCGACGCTGTACAGCCTCACCCCGGAGGTCGCGGCCGCGGATGAGCCCGGTTGCGCTTTTCTGCGGCTCGACGGGCTGACCCTGCGATGGCCGGACCGCAATCGGTTGCTGAACACGATCGCCCGCCGCGTCGAAGCATCCCTCGCTGTGCGCCCGGCCATCGGTGTGGCGGCCACCATGTTCGTCAGCAAGGTGGCAGCCGATCATGCCACGGCCGGCGCGCCCATCATCGTCGAGGCCGCGCGCACCCGCGCCTACCTCGCGCCCTTGCCGATCCACATCCTGCCGCTCACTGATGACCTGCGCGAGTACCTCGAGCTGCTCGGATTGCGGACGATCGGGGCGCTGCAGACGATCTCGCGTCCCGCGTTTCGCCGCCAGTTCGGCATCAAGGCGCTCGAGATCCACGACCTCGCCCTCGGCGAGGATCGCCGTCGTCTTAAGCCGTGGCGTCCTCCCGTCCGGATCGAAGAGACGCAGCCGCTGGAGCCGCCGGTCGATGACACGCAGGCCTTGCAGTTCATCGCCCGGGTGCTGGCCGAACGGATCAGCGAATCGCTGCTCGCCAATGGGCTTGGCACCCGCATCATCCGGGTCCTGCTCGACCAGGAGTCCGCGCCACAACTCCGGTTGGACGTTCGCTTCGCCTATCCGGTCACGACCGTCGGCGAGGTCTTCGACGGGATCCGTCCGCGCCTGTTGCGGGCGTCGATCGCCGCGCGACTGGAGCGGATTACGCTACGCGCCGGCCGGCTGGAGCCCACCTATGTGCGGCAACCGGGACTGTTGCTGCGGCGCGATGGCCTCAAGGAGTCGCTCGCCGACGCGGTCGCGCGGCTCCAGGAAGAGTACGGGCCGGGACTGGTGCAGCGGGCCAGCCTGCGCGACGACGCGCCGCCATTGCCCGAACGCCGGATCCTCTGGACGCCGGCATGACCGAGCTGCTGGCACCGGCACGCCCGATCCGCGTTCGCCTCGATCAGGAGGGCCTGCCCACCCATCTCGAATCCGCGGCGGGCTGGCAGCCGGTGACCCGGGTGCTCAACCGTTGGCGGATCGACTGTGATTGGTGGCGCGATCCGGTCTCGCGCGAGTACTGGCGGCTGCTGATCGACGACGACCTGGCACTGGAGTGCTACTGCAATCGCGCCACGTCGGAGTGGTTCGTCGAGCGTGTCTATGACTGACCCGTACGTCGAGCTGCACTGCCACTCCAACTATTCCTTTCTGGAGGGCGCCTCGCACCCCGAGGAGCTGGTCGCCCGCGCGCGTGAGCTCGAGATGCCCGCGCTCGCCATCACCGATCGCAATGGCCTGTATGGCGCCGTCAAGTTCTTTGGCGCGGCGCAACGCGCCGGCATCCAGCCGATCATCGGCACCGTGCTCACGATCGACGACGGCACGACCCCGCCCAAAGACCGGGTGGACTACGACCGCTGGGGCGAGCGGCTGCTCCTGCTCGCCGAGGACAGGGTTGGCTACACGAACCTCTGCCGGCTGATCAGCAAGGCCCAGATGCCCAACGCCAAGGGGATGGCGCGTCTTCCCCTCACTGAGCTGGAGCCGCTGAGCGGTCACCTGGTCGCCCTGCTCGCCGATCCCAGAGGACGTTTGCCGTTCTACCAGGAGACCTTCGGTCGCCAGCGGGTCTTCATCGAACTCTCCGACCACTTCGGCGCGACCGATCGCGGGCGGAACCAGGCCTTGATCGACCTCGCGGACCGCCACGACGCCCCGCTCGTCATTACTAATGAGGTCTTCTATGCCACGCGCGACCGGCACCGCCTGCACGACGTGATCACCGCCATCCGCCATCGCGTCACGCTCGACGAGGCGTACCGCTACCTCCATCCCAACGCCGAGCATGCCCTCAAGTCCGGTCGCGAGCTGCGCCAGGTCTTCAGTCGGTATCCGGCACGAGTCGTCGACGAGGGTTTGTGTCACGCCACCGAGATCGCCCAGCGCTGCCGCTTCAGTTTTGATCTTGTCGGCGCGCGTTTCCCCGGATTCTCAGTCGCCGCCGGTGAAACACCCTTCTCCTTTCTCTATCGCCTCTGCCAGGAAGCGGTGCGCGAAAAATATCGCCCGGTCACGCCGGAGGTCGCTGCGCGCCTGCAGAAGGAGCTCGACGTCATCGACAAGACGGGCTTCAGCGAATTCTTCCTGATCAACTGGGACCTGATGCGGTTCGCGCGCGCCCGTGGCATCCCCGGCCAGGGCCGTGGCTCGGCGGCGGACAGCATCGTCGCCTACCTGCTCGGGATCACCCGGGTCGACCCGATCGAGCACAACCTGCTCTTCGAGCGATTCCTCCATGAAGAGATGACCACCACGCCCGACATCGACATCGATTTCTCCAGCGAGCATCGCGAGCAGGTGGTCCAGTACATCTACGAAAAATACGGACCGGAGCGCACCGGGATGGTCTGCAACGTCGTGACCTACCGTCAGCGCTCGGCGATCCGCGAGGTCGGCAAGGCGCTCTCCTTCAAGGAGGAGACGATCGACCACCTGGCCAAGTCCGCCTCGGCCTGGGATCCCGAAAGCGCGGAGACGATCGCCAGGGCCGCCGGATACCCGACGGCGACCGCGGGGCGCGAGTGGCAGCAGCTCTTCGATCTCTCCACCCAGATCCTGGGCTTTCCGAGGCATCTCTCGATCCATGTCGGCGGCATGCTGGTGACGGGCGAGCCATTGATCGACATCGTGCCGGTGGAGCGGGCCACGATGCCCGGCCGGATGGTGGTGCAGTTCAACAAGGACGACGTCGAGGAGCTCGGCCTGATCAAGATGGACATGCTCGGGCTGCGCATGCTGTCGGTCGTCGCGGAGGCGCTCGACCTGATCGAGGCCGACACCGGCACGCGTCCCGACCTCGACGCGCTCGATCTCAAGGACCCGCAGGTCTACGAGCTCTGCCAGCAGGCCGACACCATCGGCGTCTTCCAGATCGAGAGCCGGGCGCAGATGCAGACGCTGCCCCGCTCGCGCCCGGACACCTTCAATGACCTGGTGGTGGAGGTCGCCATCATCCGCCCCGGTCCGATCCAGGGCAACGCGGTGCATCCGTACTTACGCCGCAAGCAGGGCAAGGAGCCGGTGACCTACTTGCATCCGCTGCTCGAGCCGATCCTCAAGGAGACACTCGGGGTCGTGCTCTACCAGGAGCAGATCCTCAAGATCTCGATGGACTGTGCCGGCTTCTCGAGCGCCGAGGCCGATCGGTTTCGCCGGGCGATGAGCAGCCACCGTTCGCACGAGCTGATGGCCGCGATCCGCGAGCGTTTCCTGCAGGGCTGCGCCGCAAAAGGGGTGTCCACGCCGATCGCTGAAGAGATCTTCACCAAGCTGGCGGCCTTCGCCGAGTTCGGCTTCACCAAGTCGCATGCGGCCGCCTTCGCGCGCACCTGCTACGAGACCGCCTGGCTGAAGCTGCATCACGCCCCGGCGCTCTATGCCGGATTGCTCAACAACCAGCCGATGGGCTTCTACCACCCGCACGTCCTGGTCGAGGATGCCAAGCATCATGGCGTCAAGATCCTCCCGATCGACATCAACAAGAGCTACATGCGTTGCAGCGTGGAGCACGGCGCGCTGCGGCTCGGGTTCAACTACGTCCACCAGGTCGGTGACAAGGCGCTGGAGGCGCTGGAGGAGGCGCAGATGCGGGGGCCCGTTGCCTCGCTGGAAGAATTCTGCCGCCGCGTCCGACTGACGAGCACGTCGAGGAATGGTCTAACGCGCGCCCAGGTCCAGAACATCATCCTGGCCGGCGCCTTCGATGCCATCGATGCCAATCGACGGCAGCTGGTCTGGCGCTTCAATGAAAAGGCCGACGACTGGCAGCGCGCGCCGATGATCGCGGAGCCTTCCGAAGCGGTGAGCCTGCCACTCCTGACCCACCGCCAGCGGGTCGCGACCGATTACAAGCTGCTCTCGTTGTCGACGACGGACCACCTGATCCATTTCTACCGGCCGCAGTTCACGCAGATGCGGGTGATCGACTCGAAGACGCTGCGGCAGAACATCCGCGACGGGGCGCGCGTCCGGGTCGGCGGGCTGGTGATCACGCGGCAATCACCCTCGACCAGCAAGCAGTTCAAGTTCTTCACCCTGGCCGACGAGTTCGGCCATGTCGACGTCATCCTGCGGCCGCCGATCTACCAGCGCTACCGGCAGGTCGCCAACCTGGAGCCGATCCTGATCATGGACGGGACCCTGCAGAAGCAGGACGGCGTGCAGAGCGTGCTGGTCGATCACATCGAGGCCGCCCCCTCTCTGCCCGACGAGGACGTCTTCCCGACGCCGCGCAACTACCGCTGACGGGACCCACAACAGACGCCCGACGTCCCAGGGAACTTTTGCGCCCGTTCTCCGTTTAAAGGGCATGAGGATGCGGAGATCAGCACTCGCCGCGGTCCTACTTTTGGTGGCGGTGGGAATCGCGGCGTGCACGAACGCCCACACTCCGCAATCGGAGACGTCCAGCGTTGCCGCGGCGTTCCACCGTCCGCCTTCGTATCCCGGTTACCAATGGAAACACCAGGGCCAACCGGTGAGCACCGAGGAACTGGGCACGTCGGCGGGCCCAAACCACTGTGACTGGCAATCTGCAACCATCCTCACGATTGGTTGGCCGCTCGGTACGGTTTCGACCAGCGCGGGGCAGGCGAGGTTTTACATTCGGGATCCGAACGGCGTGATGGGTGGGATGTATCAGAAGAATCTCGTCACTCACGCCACGTTGCCCGCCGACGCTCGACCAACCGGTTACAAGCTCGGCTCAATTGAGCTGTATCTGAGTCCCTCCGATCAGGACCAGGCGGCGTACCTGGTCACGTCCTCCGGAGCCGAGCGCTGGCCACGAGCCGATCCCTTTTTCGCCTGCCACTAGCGAGGCGGGAGCACGACTCGAAGTTCGATCAGGCGATGCGGCGGCGGAGGGTCGCGGCGCCGGCAAGGATGACGAGGATGCCGAAGCCCAGCATGACGCCGAAGTCCAGTTGCAGGGATGACCAGCCGAGGTCCGCGCCCTTGATCATGATGTCGCGCATGCCGTTCACCGCGTAGGTCAATGGCAGGACGTGCGACACCACCTGGAGCGCGCCGGGCTCGGTGCTGATGGGGAAGATGATGCCGGCCAGCAGGACCTGCGGCAGGATCACGAGCGGGATGAACTGCACCGCCTGGAACTCGGTCCGGGCGAACATGCTGAGGAAGATTCCCAGGTTCACCGCCGCGATCGCCATCAGTGCCTCGAGCAGGAAGATCAAGGCGATATTGCCGACATTGTGGACGTGGAGGACCAGCAGGCTGAAGGCGAGGACCTCGATCGCCTGGATCAACGCGAGCACGGTGAAGCCCAGCATGTAGCCGAGCACGATCTCCGACCGTCGAAGCGGACTGGCCATCAGGCGCTCCAGCGTGCCCTGGCCGCGTTCACGAAGGAAGGCGACGGCGGTGATCACGAACACGAGGAAGAAGACGACGAGCCCGATGAAGGCCGCGCCAAAGTAGTCGAGCGTGTCGAAGCCGGGACCGCCGTAGCGAAAGGTGACCTGCGGGGCGAACTGGACGGCGGCCGCGCCGGGGGCCTGGGTGGCGAGCGCGGCAAACGATTGGCTGACCGTCTGCAGGATCGTGCCGGAGAGCCCCGGCTGGCTCCCCTCGAGCCTGACCAGTGGCGCGACGACGTGCGATTGGCGCGCCTGCGCGGTGAAATCGGACGGGAGCAAGACGTAGCCACCGAGATCGCCGCTCTTGACGCCGGCGTCCCCCTCGGCGCGCGACATCGCGGTCGCGGACACCGCCGGCGAGCGCTCGAGCGATGACGCGACCAGCTGGCCGAGCGGCCCGCTGTCTTCGTTGACGACGCCCACCTTCGGGACCGTGCCCCCGCCGCGCAACAGGTAGCCCAGCAATGCGAGGATGATCAGGGGCGCGCCGAAGAGCAGAACAAGCGTGCGGGGATCGCGCCGAAATTGCTGGAGCAGCCGAACCGTGATGGCCGCGACGCGGCGGGGCGTCACGCGGCCGCCCCTTCCGATAGCTTGATAAAGGCGTCTTCCAACCGATCGACGTGCGCCATTTCTTTTAGCTCCTTGACGCTGCCCTCGGCGAGCAGCTTCCCGAACCGGATGAGGCCCAGCCGGCGGCAGC
Source organism: Candidatus Dormiibacterota bacterium (assembly GCA_036564925.1). Classification (GTDB taxonomy): domain Bacteria; phylum Chloroflexota; class Dormibacteria; order CF-121; family CF-121; genus JALYYC01. The sequence goes on from DATCOB010000027.1 coordinate 44,219, forward strand.
GTTCCGCCTCATCCATCACGTGGCTGGAAACCAGGATCGACGTCCCCTCGTCCGCCATCCGCTGAAAGCGGTCCCAGAGCTGAATGCGCAGTTGCGGGTCGACGCCCACGGTCGGCTCGTCGAGCAAGAGGAGGTCAGGTCCATGGACCAGGGCGCACGCCAGGGAGCACCGCGTCCGCATACCACCGCTCAGGGTGCCGACGACCGACTGGCGCCGAGGCCACAGATCGACGAACTCGAGGGCCTCGCGCACGCGGCCCTCACCACCGTTGATCGCGGCGAAGAACCGGACGTTCTCCTCCACCGATAAATCGGGATAGAGCGCGGCCTGTTGTGTCATGTATCCGACTCTGCCGAGCACGCCGAGGTCGGGCATCCGTTTGCCCAAGACGGTAACCGTGCCCGCATCCGGCACCACCAGGCCGACGAGCGACCTGATGAGCGTGGTCTTCCCGGAACCGTTGGGCCCGAGCAATCCGTACACCTCGCCGCGGGCGACCCGAAGGGTCACGCCATCGAGCGCGACGAGGCTGCCGAAGCGTTTGCTGACGCCGTTCACGTCGATGGCCATCTCCTGCATGGATCTCTCCTTATTCCCCGGGTCGCATGCCCCGAAGCCAGTTTTCCGCCAGCTGCGCGACGGCGGTTTCGCCGTCAAGACCGGTCATCTCACCGAATAGGGGTCCAAGCAGGTGCAGCATCACGCCACCGATCAGCCCCTGGATGGCGAGGAGCGGCGGCATCGGCCGGAGCCGTCCGGCCGCCATCTGCTGCTGCAGATAGCGGGCCAGCATGGCAAAGCCCTTCAGGCCCGTTTCCCTGAAGGCCTCTTGCGTCTCGTCGCTCATCGATGTGACCTCGAAGATGAGGGTCCGCATGATCCCGGTGCGACCGGCCATGGTGCGGTACGCGGTTCTGACCATCTCCGGGATGACGTCCTCGGGGGGACGGTCATGGAGGCGGCCCAGGACAGCGGTCACCGGCTCGAAGGGGGAATAGGTCAGGAGGATCGCCTGAAAGAGCGCGGCCTTGCCCGGAAAGAGCCGGTAGAGGTTTGCGCGGGAAATGCCTGCGCTCACAGCGAGCTCATCCATGGAGAGTGCGGTCAGCGATTGCGTGGCCAGCAACCGAAGCGCGGCCTCCAACACCCGCTGTCGCGTGTTGGGCTCCGGGTCCATCTTCAGCGCCCGCAGCAAGTCGTCTCGCGAGGGGAAGGCCCGATAGAGGGTGGTGCGTGAGACCTTTGCCGCCTTCGCGATGGTCGCGACGGACGCCTGGCCATCGCGGGTCAAGACTCGCGAGGCCACGGTCATGATCCGCTCCCTGGTCTGGTCGCCGGCGCTCACAGGGACGATGCTAGACTGGACATCCAGTCTTGTCAAGTGCCATTTGGACCACCGTAACGGCGGCCAACGTCCTCCGGTAGCCTGAAGCGCATGCCAGAATTGCCCGAGCTCGAGGTTCTGCGCGAGTACCTCGGCCCACGCGTGGCGGGGCGAACGATCAGCCAGGTCTGGACGTCGCCGAAACTGAGCTTCTTGTTGCGGACGCCACCCCAGGAATTCGCCCGGCAGTTAACCGGCGGAACCTTCGAGCGCCTCTGGCGTCGAGGCAAATTCCTGATCTTCGACATCAGCGGCCAGCATCTCGTCATCAATCCCATGCTCGGAGGGCGGCTGCAATGGACTGTCGCGAGCGAGAAGGTCGGCGCGGCGACCGTCTTTCGCCTCACGCTCGATAGTGCTGACGAGCTGCGCTTTCTGGACACGGTGAAGATGGGTCGCGTCTACTGGGTCCACCCGGGTGCGATGCCCACGATCCCTGGGTGGGCCGAGCTGGGTCCAGACGCGCTCACCGTCGAGCTGCCCGAGTTCGCCCAACGAATCCGTCGTCATCCGGGCGAGGTCAAGAACCTGCTGCGAAATCAGGCGTTCATCGCCGGCGTCGGCAACGCATACTCGGACGAGATCCTGCATGAGGCAGGCCTGCTGCCACTGCGGAAGCGGCCCACGCTCAAGCCGGAGGATGTCGCCCGCCTTCATGCGGCGACGCGCAAGGTGCTGCAATCAGCCGTCGAGTCGATTCGCGCCCAGCCTCACTACGAACCGCACAAGCAGGACCGCCGCTTCATGGCCGTCCATGGGAAAGCGAAAGCGGCATGTCCGCGATGCGGTCACCGGATCTCGGAATTGACGGCACGCGGCGAGAACACCGATTTCTGCCGGGGCTGTCAGCATTGAAATTGGACGGGGCGCGCGTCATCGTCACCGGCCCGTCGAGCGGGATCGGCCGGGCCATCGCCATCGAGTTCGCGAAACGGGGTGCGAGGGTCGCGCTCGCCTCACGAAACGCGGCCGCGTTAGACGAACTCGCGACCCAGATTCGGTCCGACGGGGGTCAGGCCGTGGCCATTCCGACCGACGTGACGGCGGACGGCGCCCTGGACAACCTCGCCAGGGAAACGATCCGCCAGCTTGGCGGCATCGATATCCTGGTCAACAATGCGGGGCGTGGCATGTATGCGTCGATCGCGGATGGGGATCCGGGTGACGTCGTCGCACTCTTCTCGCTGAACGTACTGGCGGCAGCCGCGGCAATTCGCGCGGTCGTTCCGGCCATGCGGGCGCAGCGCTCCGGGATGGTCATCAACATCTCCTCGGTCGCCGGGAGGATCGTGGTTCCGCGGATCGGGTACTACTCGGCCTCGAAGTTCGCCCTGACCGTAATGGGCGACGCGTTGCGGATGGAGGAGTCGCATCGGGGCATCCGCGTCATGAACGTCTTCCCGGGGATGACCCGATCCAACTTCTCGGAGAACCGCCTGGGCGCAGGAGGCAGGGCATCGCATCAGCGTGTCGCACCGGTTCCCGCCGCGAAGGTCGCGCGGCGCGTTGCGGACGCGGTAGGCCGGAACCGTCGCAATGTCTATGTCTCCTTGTTCCCCGACCGGATGGGGGTTGCGACCAATCACGTGGCCGGCTGGGCGATCTCGGCGGTGCTCCGACGTTGGGCGCGGCGTGACGAGCGCTAAACGCCGCGCTGCCCTCCAGGCTGGCGATCGCGTGTACCTACGCCAACCGGGCGCCCGGGACCGTGTCGAGGTACTCGAGCGCGGCCGCGCCAGCAAGCGGCTCCACCGTCCGTGGGTGACCTCGCCCACCACGCCGGAACAATTCGCTGCATGGCTCGAGCGGATCAAACGGCCCGACGTGCAGTCATTCCTGGTGTGTCGCACCGACGACGACGCCATCGTCGGCGTCTTCACCCTGAGCCAGATCTTTCGTCGAGGCTTTCAGAACGCCTATCTGGGCTACTACGCCTATCAGCCCTACGCCGAGCAGGGCTACATGCGCGAAGGCATGTGGCTCGTCTTACGCCAGATCTTCAAAACCCTGAAGCTCCACCGCGTCGAAGCCAACGTGCAGTCCGAGAACACGCGCTCGATCGAGCTGGCGAAGCGATCGGGATTCCGCCTCGAGGGCTTCTCGCCCCGTTACCTCAAGATCGGGGCCCGCTGGCGCGACCACGAGCGCTGGGCGATGACGGTCGAGGACTGGCGCCGCCTTCCGCGGTGATTAGAGGGAGGATCCCGATCCTCCCTCCGCGGCGTTACGTCCGGGGTTGTCCGGCGGCCGCCGCGCCCACCGCGGTCCGTGCCTTCTCCAGGTCCCGGCCGCCGATGACCACCCTCGTCCGTGTAGCGAGGTACACGGCATTGACGCTCACGCCGGCGGCCGCGATCTTCCGTGTGATCGTGCCGAGCGACCCTGGCTTGTCCTCGATCTCGAGCACCATGACTTGCTGCTCGCCGGTGACCTTCGTGCCAGCGCTTTCCAGGGCCTGCCGCGCCTTGGACGCATTCTCCACCAGAACATGGGCGATGCCTTTCCCACCCACATTGAATCCGGCGAAGCCCTCGATGTTGACACCGGCCTTGCCCAGCGCCTCCGCAGCCGCGGCCACCGTGCCCGGCTTGTCCTCCAGTTCGATAGTGAGGTCGCTCAATTGATCGGCCATCTCGTACCTCCTTTTGTGAGGCCCCTGTAAAGCGGCCAGGCGCTGATTATCCCAGCAGTCGGGGAGCGATCACGCGTTCGGAGACCTGGCCATCCCTGAGCTCGAGCTGGTAGGCCCTGGCCTGCGGCCGGGAGCTCACGACCTCGCGCAGTTTCAACCCGTCAAAGTGCAAGCCCACTCCCTCATCGGCGGCGTACCCGCCGGGGAATCCCGCCGCGACCAGCCGCTGGTAGGTGGGTCGCCGCCGTTCCTCGGAGTCATAGTGTGGACAGGCACTGCCCGGCAGGAATCGCAGCCCGTCGTTCAGCGCGGCCAGCTGGAGACCGAATGAGTCCGTGACCGCCGCTTCGAACCAGCAGATGGCGCCGGCACTGCTGCCGGCCAGTACCACGCCCGACCCCCAGCATTCCCGCAGGATCGCGTCCAGGCCGTGGACCCGCCATACCGCCAGCATATTGGCCGTGTTTCCCCCGCCGACATAGATGACATCCTGCTCGAGCAGGAACTGGCGGAGATCAACAACCGTGCGGCGGAAGAGCGCCAGGTCAACCGGGCGGCACGACCGCTGGCTGAAGGCCCGGTAGAAATTTGCGACGTATGTGTCGCTGTCGCCACTGGCGGTGGGGAGGAAGCAGACGCGGGGATCCTTGCGCCGTGCCAGCGACAGGATGTAGTCGTCGATCGGCGAACCTGGGCCCTCTGAAGAAAAGCCGCCGCCACCGAGCGCGACGATATGTTGCTCAGACAACCCGGTCAGTACCTCCTTTGCCAGGACGTGTGCGGTCCGGAGCGGGACCGTGCAATTGCACGTGCCGTTCCGTGTCGATGAATCCCAGCGAACGGTAAAGCTCGATCGCATGGTATTCCGGATCTGCGAGGATCACGACCGTTGCAGCAGCGAGCTCCCCGATCGCGTATCGGGCCGCCTCGTAAATTAGGCGACGCGCCAGCCCGCGTCGGCGGTAGTCCGGGTGACTCTCGACGCTCTGGTAGCGGGCGACCCCGGATCCGTCGGTGACGATGCCCAGGGCCGACGCCATGCGTCCCTCGACGAACGCCCCATACCAGGCGCCGTGTCCCCGCTCGGCCAAGGCCATCGCCTCCTGCACCCGCCGGCGGAGAAACATCCGGTAGGCCTCGGTATCTGGTTGATTGTCCACGGCAAGTCTTAGCTGCAGCGCCTGTGCCCAGTCGTCAGTGCCCGCGAGCCGCCGACAGACCGCCTTTGGTGGCGGCGGTTCCTTCAGGCTCGTGGCGGTCAGCACGATTGAAACGTCGGCCGTCACGCCAAGGGATTTGAGTTCTTCCTGACTCCCGGTTTCGCCCGCGGTCCCGTCGACGCCGAAGGCGCGATGCACGGCGTCGGGGAACTCTGTCCGAAATACGGTGATCCATCGCCGGATGTCGCCGGTCGCGGGAGGTGTTGGAAACAGGAGGAAGTTGCCCCACCAGAAGGTCGGGTTCGCCAGCGTCCTGACCACCAACCAGTCGCCCCGGTCCTCCACGACGGACCCAGCCATCCGCCTGATCATCAGGTCGGTTCGGAAGCCGAGAGAGGAGACCTGCATGGGGCAGATCCTAGCCGGGCGCGCCCTTCTGCTCAGACTACCCGGCTCGGATCGTAGAGCCAGTTGATGAAGAGGCCGAGCAGCGCGATGGCGAACGCCATGATCGCGAGGAGGAGTGCCAACCTCGCCGCGAGGCGGAGAGCCGGCGGCCATGCTGCGAGGGGCCGCGATCGATCGAACCAGAGGGTCCAGATCGCCGCCGGGAGGACTGGCGCGGTGCGCAGCACGATCCGCATCAACGGGTTCGGATTGATGAAGGATTCGATCACGTAGAGGGCGCTGATCGGCACCCCCACGACGGCCAGGACGACGCGTTGCGTCCGGGTCAGCGAGTGAAACGCGCTAATACGTCTCGAGGTAGGCGTCCAACTCCCAGGCGCTGACCTGCCGCTCATAGCTCTGCCACTCCATCTCCTTCACCTCGATGAAGCGCTCCAGGAGGTGTGGCCCCAGGGCCTCGCGCATCACCTCATCCTGGCGTAGCTCCTGGAGGGCCTCGGAGAGCGAGCCGGGCAGCAGGCCCAGCTGGTACCGAGCCAGCCGCTCGGGGTCGAAGGCGTAGAGGTTCTCCTCGACTGGCGGGGGCAGCGGAAGCTTCTTCCGGATGCCCGAGAGCCCGGCGGCCAGCATCACCGCGAAGGCGAGATACGGGTTGCAGGCCGGGTCCGGGGCGCGGAACTCGATACGGATGGCGCCGCGATCGCCGCTACCGGCGCGCGGGACGCGGATCAATGCGGAGCGGTTGGTCTGCGCCCAGCTGATGGCGACCGGGGCCTCGAACCCGGGGACGAATCGCTTGTAGGAGTTGACCAGCGGCGCCACCACCGCACAGAGGGCACGGGCGTGCGCCAACTGGCCGGCGATGAACTGTCGCGCGATCGGAGAGAGGTGATACTGGTCGGCCCGATCGTAGAAGGCGTTGGTCTCGGTTCCCGCCTCGTTCAGCGTCTGGTGCGTGTGCATGCCGGATCCGGCCGCGCCGAAGACGGGCTTGGGCATGAACGTGGCATGGAGGCCGCGTCGCCGGGCAACCGACTTGACCGCATACTTGAGGGTGACCAGTTGATCCGCGCTACGCAAGGCGTTGCCAAGGGCCAGATCGAGTTCGTACTGGCCGGCGGCGACCTCGTGATGGCTCGTCTCGACCGTGATCCCACGGTCGTCGAGGGCGGCAACGATCTCCTGGCGGACCTCGCTGCCAACGTCGAGGGGATGATCGAAGTACCCGGCGCTGTCGTGTCGCACCGGTCGTAGCCGACCGTCGGCGCCGTCGGCGTTGAGCAAAAAGAATTCGAGCTCCGCGGCGACGCTGTAGTCGTAGCCCATGGCAGCGGCCTCGTTGAGCATCCGAGTGAGAACCCCGCGCGGATCACCGGCGAACCGCTCACCGTCCGGTGTCAGGATGTCGCAGATCACCTGCGCGCCGGCCATACTCGACGGCCCGGCCTTCGCGATCGTCAGCGTCGCCAGGTCGGGCCGCAGGAACATGTCGCTTTCGAAGACGCGCGCAAAGCCTTCGACCGAGGAGCCGTCGAACCACTCCCCGTTCTTGACGGCGTGCGCCAGGCGATGGGCCGGTATCGTGATGCTCTTGACAGTCCCCAGGACGTCGACGAACTGCAGGTCGACGAACCGGATGCCATGCTCCGTCAGCAGCTCGAGCGTCCGCTCGAGCGTGGCCCCGGTCGATCGGGCGCCGGTGGCCTCAATCTTCGGCGTCGGGAACTCCTTGATGTTCTTCCGAGCGTGAGTCGACCTCGGGTTCACTCCAGGAAGGTCCCGGGGCGGGGTGATCGGCGGGTCGCCAGGGCTTGTCGCGTTCGACGGTGCTGTCCATCGCTGCTACTCCCTTTTCTAGGATGAGGAGACGGCGCCCAGGGCGAGTGGTCGCCGCCTCCGACGCTGACGCGACTGCTAGCTAAATGTCGTGGTAGAGGTAGAACTCCCATGGGTGCGGGCGGAGCGCCACCTGGTCATACTCGCGAACGCGCTTGTAGTCGATCCAGGTCTCGATCAAGTCGTTCGTGAAGACGCCGCCACGGGTCAGGTACTCGTTGTCGATATCGAGGGCATCAAGCACCTCGGCCAGCGAGCCCGGGGTGCTTTTGACGTGCCGCTTCTTCTCGGGCGCGAGCTCGTACAAATCCTCGTCGATCGGCTCCGGCGGTTCGATCTTGTTCTGCACGCCATCGAGCCCGGCCATCAGGCAGGCCGCGAAGGACAGGTACGGATTGCATGAGGGATCGGGGGTGCGGAACTCGAGGCGCTTCGATTTCGGATCGGTGAAATACATCGGTATACGCACGCAGGCGCTTCGGTTGCGCTTCGAGTAGATCAGGTTGATCGGCGCTTCGTAGCCCGGCACCAGCCGGCGGTAGGAGTTGGTGGTCGGCGCGGCGAAGGCCAGCAGCGACGGCGCGTGCTTCAGCAGTCCGCCGATGTACCAGCGGCACATGTCGCTGATTCCCGCGTAGCCGTCCTTGTCATAGAACAACGGGACGCCGTCCTTCCAGAGGCTCTGGTGCGTGTGCATCCCGGACCCGTTGTCCTGGAAGAGCGGCTTGGGCATGAACGTCGCCACGAAACCGTTCTGGGCGCAGACGTTCTTGACGACGTACTTGTACATCATCACCTGGTCGGCCATCTTGACCAGGGTCCCGAAGCGCATGTCGATCTCCGTCTGCCCGGCGGTCCCGACCTCGTGGTGATGGACCTCGACATCGATGCCGGCCTCGATCAGTTTCAGGGTGATCTGCGAGCGAAGGTCCTGCAGTTTGTCGGTCGGCGGGACGGGGAAGTACCCCTCTTTGAACCGCGGGCGATAGGCGAGGTTGGGCTCGTGGTTCTTGCCCGAGTTCCAGGCTCCCTCGATCGAATCGATCTCGTACATGCCGGAGTACTGGTTCTGGTCGAACCGCATGCTGTTGAAGATGTAGAACTCGCACTCGGGGCCCCAGAAGCTGGTGTCGGCGATCCCGGTCGTGGCCAGGTACGCCTCGGCCTTCTTGGCGACGTACCGTGGGTCACGCGAGTACGGTTCGCGCGTGATCGGGTCCAAGACATCGCACGTCAGGGTCAGCGTGGGAACGCGGCAGGCCGGGTCGACCAGGGCCGTCGACGCGTCCGGGATCAGCAGCATATCGCTCTCGTGGATGTGCTGAAAGCCGCGGATGCTCGAGCCATCGAAGCCGATCCCGTCCTCGAACAGATTTTTGCCAAGTTCCTGGACCGGGATGGAAAAGTGTTGCCAGGTCCCGATCAGGTCGACGAACTTGAGATCGACGATCTTGAGTCCCTGCTTTTGCGCGAAGTCGATGACGGATTGCGCATCGGATTTCGCGTCCTTTTTCGCCCGGACGCCCTGATCGATCGCCATATGTACAGTCCCTCCAGTCGCGATAGTTCGAATCGCCTCAGATCGTAGAGCCCTCCGCTGGTGGCGTCATCGGGCCGCAAAGACGAGTTGCGGTCGTCAATTTTGTGCGCGGCGCACAATTCGCTTTTCGGGGGTCCAACGGCGAGCGCGGCGGGCCGAGGCCGATTGATCTATGGGCCCAGTGCCGCCGTATCACTAGCTGATAACAGTAATAGCACTTCATTGATTGCAATCAATTTCAGGAGGCAAACAGACATGAGGCGACGTTCTATTTCGATGACGGTGGTCGGCGGGGCGGTCCTGGCCGCAGGCCTGATGGCCGGCACCGGTGCCCAGCTCTTCGCCGGTGCCGCGAGCAACAACCCGTTCGAGCGCTACGTCTACGACGGACGGCAGCACACCGCCGCCGCCATCCCGGCGATCGCCGGTGGGTCGACGACGGTGACCCTCGATCCCGCCACCGCCAAGGTCCTGATGGACAACAAGGTGTCGGTCGCGCCGGTCGCCCCGGCCACCGCCAGCGCCAACGGCGGCAGCACCGCGGTCAGCTTTCCGGTGACCGGCGGCGAAGCCTTCGTGTTCTCGAGCAGCGACCTGCCGATGATCCGCGGCGACGTCGTCCACAGTGGCGGCCTGACGTTCTCGGCCGGGGACAAGTCCCTCACCGTGACGAATTTCATCGTCAACCCGGGCAGCTCCATCCTGACCGCCACGGTCGGTGGCAAGCAGGTCCCTTTGTTCGAGCTTGACGGCCAGAAGGTCAAGATCGGCAATGACGGCTCGGGCAACGTCACCCTCGATGGAACGGTGGTCCGGCTGTCCCCGCAGGCCGCCGACGCGCTCAATACGACCTTCGGCGTCTCGCTCTTCAAGGAAGGCATCCCGGTCGGGACGGCGCACATCGTCCTCCAGCCGGCCAGCTAACCTCCCTCTCCCAAAGACGGGCGGGAAGTCCCCGCCCGTCTTTTTCGTTTCTGCTCAAGGCGTCGGCGTCGCGACGGCCGAGGCCGAGGGGGACAGCAGATCGGGGTTGACCCGGTCGACCGTGATCGTGAAGTCGCCGGCGCCCGTCGGCTGGTCGGGGGCGACCGTGACGAGCGAGGAACCCTTTAGGAAATGAACGAGGCCGGTGCCCACCGTGGCTCGGTCCTCGGTCCATCCGGCGCTGGCGAGCGACCGCTCGTAGAACGGGATGACCGTCGCCAGGTTGCCGATGCTGTAGTCGTCCGAGATGCTCTCGGTGCCGGCCAGACCCCGGCTTTCCGAACGCAACGTCGCACCGGGGGGCCGCGGCAGTGACCGCAGGACGGGACGCGTGAGGCGCACGTCGGCGCCACTGATGACTGAAGCGAAGGACGAGGTCTGGTCGATGACATAGATCGCCGCCAGTCCCAGGAGCACGCTGCCCAGCGCGCCGGCCCCCCACAGGAGCGCGCGACGCTCCAATCCTTCGCGATGGCGGCGCCAAGCGGCGCGGCCGAACCGCCACGTGGTCACCATCGAGGCGAGCAACAGGGCGCCACCGAGGAGTTCGAACCACGGGCCGTCCGTTTGCTGGATCACCTGGTCGATGGCGAGGACGCAGGCCCCGAGCATAACTGCGTAGAACAGGCCGACTGACGGAACGGTAAACCACCGCTCGCCGGTCGCCACCTCGCCGGGTGAGGCCGGCGCCGGCCTCAGGCGCCGGCCGGCTCTTCGGCCGTGTGCTCCCATTCCTCGAAGAGGGTCCGCAGGCGCGCCGACGCTTCTTGATGTGCGCGCGACAATTCGGCGACCAGGGTGGGGTCGTCATAGGTCGCCCCGTCGGCAAGCCGCGCTTCGACTCGGCGCAGCTCAGTTTCCAGCTCCTCGATCTTCTCCTCGACATTGTCCGCCACCGCCGGTTTTGTGGACGCCTTTCCCGGTCGTCCGATCCGCGGCACCGCCGGCTCAGCGACCGCCGGTCGTATCGCGGCACGCTGCCGGCGCCGCTCGTGGTCGGTGTAGTTCCCGAGGTGGGTGGTCACGATGCCATCCTCCACGCTCCAGAGTCTGGTCGCGATCGCGTCGATGAAGTACCGGTCGTGGGACACGAAGACGATGGTGCCCTTGAACTCGAGCAGGGCCTCCTCGAGCATCTCCTGCGCCGGGATGTCCAGGTGGTTGGTGGGCTCGTCCAGCAGGAGGAGGCCGGCGTCGTCGAGCATCAGTTTGGCGAGTGCGACGCGGCTCTTCTCCCCGCCGCTGAGCGACCGGATGGACTTGAACGCGTCGTCGCCACTGAACAGGAGCCGCCCGAGGAAGGTCCGGAGGGTCTCCTCGGGAAGACCGAAGGCGTCCTGCAGTTCTTTGAGCACCGTCTTGTCCGGGTCCAGATCGGCCAGGTGCTGGTCGTAGTAACGGGTGGTGACCCGGGGGCCCGTCTTGACACGCCCCTCGAGCGGGCGCAGCTCGCCAAGGAACACCTTCAGGATGCTCGTCTTCCCCGATCCGTTCGGCCCGACGATGGCGACCCGCTCCTGGGCGGAGATGTTGAACGCCGGAACTCTCAACAACTCCTTGCCGCCGTACCCGATCCGCAAGCCCTCGCTCTGATAGATGAGCTCGCTGGTCGTCGACGCCTTCAGGCGGATCTTGATCTGTTTGTCATCGGCGGGCGGCGCCACCCGCGCCAGCCGGTCGAGCTTGGTCTGGCGGCCACGCGCCTCACGGGCGCGCTGGCCCGCCTTGTACCGCCGGATGAACTCCTCCGTCCGCTCGATGTACTCGCGCTGCGCGTCGTACTCCTTCTGCCGGAGCGCGCGCCGCTCGCGACGGAGGCGCACGTACTGGCGGTAGTTCCCCGGATACCACTCGCCCGCGCCGGCCTGGAACTCGAGGATGTCGTCGGTCACGCGCTCGAGAAAGCGCCGGTCGTGGGAGACGACCAGCATCCCCGACTGGGAGAGGCGCAGGAAGCCTTCCAGCCATTCGATCGCCTCCAGGTCGAGATGGTTGGTCGGTTCGTCGAGCAAGATCAGGTCGGCGTCCTGCAACAGGAGCCGCGCCAGGGCGAGGCGGCGGCGTTGTCCACCGCTCAGCGCTCCGGGGGACAGGGCCTGATCGGCCTCGGTCAGGCCGACGCCGTGGAGAACCTCGCTGACCCGGTTGTCGTAGGCATACCCGTCGAGACGTTCGTATTCATGCTGGACGTCCCCGTATTCCTCCAGGAGGGCCGGCATCGTGAGATCGGCGGGTGACGCCATCGCCGTCTGCAGTTCGTCCAGTCGCGCGCGGAGGCGCATGATATCCGGGCGGCTGTGTAGCGCGTCCGCGTAGACACTTTCATGCGGGCCGGCTTCCAGTTCCTGAGCCAGGTAGGCCGCCCGAACACGCGGGGCCAGGACGATCGACCCCCGGGTGGGCACCAGCTCCCCGGCGATCGCCTTGAGCACGCTCGACTTGCCGCTGCCGTTGGCGCCAACGATGCCGACCCGCTGCTTCGGCTCGACCTGGAAGCTGAGGTCAACGAGAACGTCGGTCGCGCCGTAGGAGATCCCGAGCCCATCCAGGCGAAGCAGCGGCATAACCCTGAAGTCTACGGCTCGATCTTTGGGAAGTCGGGAATAAAGCGGCGCCCCGCTTGATTTGCGTCGGTGTACGAACAAGGGTTGCTGTCGGTATCAGTTAGAGGGTTTCGCCATGACAGGATTACTCGCCCAGACCAACGCCTACATCCGGGACGCTGAGCGCCGCCACCGCGACGCCAAGGCCCAGGCTGACCGGGTTCGCCGTCCCGTCGCCCTGATCGACCGGCTCATCAAGGAACTGGAGGAGCTGAACCTCAAGGGCATGAAACGGGTCCCGATTGCCTACGAACCACGCCTCGAGGAGATCGTGCGCCTGGTGTCACCCCTGCCCGCCATCCCTGTGCACCTAGCCAACATCAAGGTGAAGGTCGGTATCCCGAAGCTGATGGACGCCCTGTTCGCGGTCGAAGAAGCGCTGTTCACCGAGCGCCACGGTCCCGTCACGGCGACCGACGACGACCGGTTCAACAGCGACCTGTTTACCGCCGCCTAACCTTTCACCGCGACACGGCGGTACCATAGCGCGGTGCCGAACGTGCTCGATCTGATGCTGCGGCTGCTCGTGGCGCTGATCCTCGGTGGCGCCATCGGGCTGGAGCGCGAGCGCCAGGAACGGGCGGCAGGGCTGCGCACCGTGACCATGGTCGCCCTCGGTGCGTGCCTGTTCACCCTGCTGAGCGCCTACGGATTCGAACGGGGGGACCCCTCGCGGGTGGCGGCGCAGATCGTGACCGGCATCGGCTTTCTTGGCGCCGGGACGATCTTTCTGCGCAAGGACCTGGTTCGTGGCCTGACCACGGCGGCCACCATCTGGGCGACGGCCGCGATCGGCATGGCCGCGGCCACCGCGCAATACTTCGAGGCCGCCTTCACGACCCTGCTGGTCCTCGCCGTGTTGATGGTCCTCAAGCCGATCGAGCGTCGGCTCTTCAAGCGCCCCGACGAGGCGACGCTCTCGTTGCTCATCCCGCGATCCGACACCGGCGTCGAGCAGGTGACGACCGCGCTGCGTGGCATCGGGGCGGCCGCACAGTCGGTTCGGTTCCAGGAAACCAGCGCCGGCGAGGATCGCCTCGAGCTCGAGCTCGAGCTGCCACTCACCTGCACGACCACTGACATCGTTCGGCAGCTGCGCGGGGTTCCGGGCGTGCATTCGATCACGGTGGCCCGCGAGCTGCGAGAAGACCGCAGTCGGCTCGCTACCTGATAGAATCGGCCCTAAGAATTTGGGAGGTGGTGCCCATGGCAACATTTGACTTAAGAGAGAGCGGCGCCTAGGGCGCCGCTCTTCGTTTTTTCCGGGGTCGAGCCCCGCTCAGCCTTTGAAGACGGGTTTGCGCTTCTCGAGGAAGGCCTTGACAGCTTCCCGGTGATCGGCGGTCTTCGCCGCCAGCGTCTGAAGGTGTGACTCCAGCTCCAGCGTCTGGTCGAGGTCCAGGTCCAGGGCGCGGTCCAGGCCGCGTTTGATCAGCCCGTACGTCTTGGAGGGCCCCTCCGCCAGGCGGCTCGCCCGTTCCATGGCGATCGCCATCAGTTGGTCGGGCGGGACGACGGCCGCGATCGCGCCGAGTCGGTGGGCCTCATCCGCGCTCATGGCGTCGCCCGTCATGGCCATCTCGGTCGCCTTGCTCAAGCCGAAGATCCGGGTGAGGAAGAAAAGACTGCCCGCGTCGGGGACGAGGCCGACCCGGATGAAGACCACGATCAACTGGGCGGTCGAGGCCGCCAGCCGAATGTCGCACGCGAGGGCGAGGCTCAGCCCGGCGCCCGCCGCCGTGCCGTTGATCGCCGCGATGACCGGTTTGGCACAGGAGCGAATGGCGCGAATCAGCGGGGAGTAATTCCGCCGCAGATCCTCGCCCAGTTGGGTGTCTCCCGCATCATAGCGGCCGCTCACCTCGCGCAGGTCGGCGCCGGTGCAGAAGGCCCGCCCGGCCCCGGTCAGGATCACGCTGCCCACCTCGGGGTCGCGTCCGGCAGCCTCGAATGCCTTTCGCAGTTCGCGCGTGGCGGCCTGGTTCAGCGCGTTGAGGGCGTCCGGGCGGTTCATCGTCAGGGTCAGCACCCGGCCGGTCCTTTCGCTGAGGAGGAGGTCGCTCATCGGCCGGTGAAATGGCCGGGCCGCTTCTCGAGGAAGGCCCGCATCCCTTCTTTCTTGTCCTCCGAGGCGAAGAGCAGGTAGAACAATTTGCGCTCAAGTTCCAGGCCGGCACTCAGGCTGACCTCAGCCGCCTGGTTGACCGCCTCCTTGGCAAGGCGCACCGCCAGCGGGGGGCGTTCCGCGATGATCCGCGCCAGGCGCTTGGCCTCGAGGACCTCGGCGCCGGCCGGCACCACGCGGTTGACCAGCCCCATGCGTTCGGCGTCGACCGCCCGGACGGACTCGCCGGTCAGGACGGCTTCCATCGCGCGGGCCTTTCCGGCTGCCCGCGCCCATCGCTGGGTGCCGCCGGCGCCGGGAATGATCCCGATCTTTACCTCCGGCTGCCCGAACTGGGCCGTCTCCGATGCAACGATCATGTCGCACATCAACGCCAGCTCGCAGCCACCGCCAAGCGCGTAGCCGCTCACCGCGGCGATCAGCGGCTTTCGAAGGGCGCGGATGCGGGCCCACCGACTGAAGTGGTCCTCGTTCAGGACATCGACGGCACCGGCGTCGACCATCTGGGTGATGTCGGCGCCGGCGGCGAACGCGGTCTCGCCCCCCGTCAGGACCATGCAGCGGATGGCGTCATCCCGGTCAAAACTCGTCAGCGCCTGGCCGATCTCCTCGATGGTCTGGTGGTTGAGGGCGTTGAGGACCTCCGGCCGGTGGATGATGACGATACCGACCGGTCCGTCCGTCTCGGTCAGTACGAATTCGAACGGCATGCCGACAAGTCTAAGCGGGATCAGGCCGGAATCCGCCCTGGTGCCAGCCAGGGGCCGCTCGTTCGTTATAGCCTCGTGAAACGGCTGGTCGCGGCCTGCGTGCCGGTTTTGGCGACCCTGCTATTTCCGCTCGGGGCGTCCGCCGACGATCCCCCATTCCGTACGGTGATCGACAAGCTGATCCCCACCACACCCGGTCTGACCATCGAGGGGACGCCCGGCGGGTGCGACTTCCTGCTCGTAAACCAGACCGGGCAGGACGTCTACTTCTTCGACCAGGGCAAGCCGCCCAAGCCGATCCGCTTCGCCGCCCAACCAAAGATCCAGCCAAAGAACACGCCGGCCCGGCCGCCGATCGCCGTCCACCTGGCCGGCGCGTGGCCCTGCGCAAGCCTACCGGCGGTCACCGAGGACCAGCGGTGGAACGACGTCCCCGCGACGGTCCTCATCTGGTCGGTGGGCGGAACGGTCGGGTCCCTCGCGTTCAAGTTGCAGGCCCACACGGAGTACGACCCGACCCTCGACCCGTCGGCCCGGTACATGCTCTACCTGCGGATCGGCGCCGGCGTGGTGCTGCTGGGCGGCCTGCTGTTCGCCGTCCCGTATCTCGTGCGCAAACGGCGCGAGATCCTGGGCTCAGCAAAGCAAGCCGCGTAACCCTTCGTGGCGTAGTGGGGCCCTGGGCCGCCATCCGGAAAGTTGCCTCTGGACGGATAGTGAAACTGCCCATATAATCCGGGCAGACACTATGAAGGGACGGGGGCGGTATACAGAACGGGCGAATAGGGATATTGCTTTTCTGATATCGACGCTGTACGTTATTAGCAATGGTCGGGGTTAAGAGCAAGGCCATCGCCGTCCCGGCGGCCACCGCCGCGCCGGCCACATCCGCGACAGGACAGGTGTCGTTGGGAAAGCGAGCCGCGATCCTGATCGGCTTCTGCACCGCCCAGCTCCTGGACATCACCACCACCCACATCGGTCTCCACGAGGGACGGCAGGAGCTCAACGGCGCGGCGGCGTGGATCATCAGCCGCTACAGCGAGTACGCCGTCTATGCCATCAAACTCGGCCTTGTCGGCACCCTCGTCGCCTTCCTCCTCATCTTCGGGCGCCGGCGAAACGGGCTTTGGAACGCCTACCTGATCGCGGCCTGGATCACGACCTTCGCCGTGATCAACAACGTCTACCGGATCCTGACTTAGCTTTCCCGCGCCGGTGCGCCGTCCAGCCGCCCATGCGCGGCTCGGGCAAAATTCCAATGCCCTCGCCATGCGCGACAGGCGGCATGCGGCGCCGCCGTGACCCTGACCAGCTAAATTGGTGAGGTGGTTCCTGCCGCGATTACGTTTGTCGACATCCTCACGCCGCTGTTTTTCTACGTGGTGATCGCGGCCTACATGGCCTTCGTGCTCAGCTCCGCCTGGCAGTTCTCGCAACGCACCGAACCGGGCCGCATCCTGCGCGGCATCAACCTCACCCTGGTCCCCCTCGGGGTTCTCGTCGCGCTGGTGGGCGTGCTCGCCGCCAGCTTCAACGGGTTCTCGCACCAGGAGGGCACGCCCTCGACCTTTTGGGCCATCGTCATGGTGGCCTTTGGCCTCGGCGCGTCCTCGTTGCTGCTCGCGACGGAGGGGATCATCCTGCGGAGCCGCATTCGCTCCTCCGCGGCCGAGCGGCGCGCGCTGGGGTTTCGGAGCCTGAGCCTGGCCACCACCACCGTTCCGCTGCTCGCGCTGGCGGGGCTCTTCCTGGCACTGGCGCTCCGAATCGCGCGCGTCTAGTCGCCCGGCCAACTCGCTATACTTGACCGCATCACTCAACATCTGAGCGCCAGTACCGTCCGGATGCGGTTGTCGATGAAAACCGAGTACGGCGTGCGCGCCATTCTCGAGCTGGCCGCCCATGCTGAACGGCGCTCCTTGCAGAGTGCCGAGATCGCCCGTCGCCAGCGGATTCCGGGCCCCTTCCTTGACCAGGTCTTGATGACGCTCCGCCGGGCCGGCCTCGTCAATTCGATGCGCGGACCGCACGGTGGGCACCGACTCGCACGGCCGCCCGACGAGATCCGCCTCGACGAGGTGATCGCCTGCCTGGAAGGGGCGCCGCGAGACCTGCGCGTCAACGAAGACGGCGACGGCGACGGCGGCGTCCTGACGTCGGTCATGGAGAAGGCGGAGAAGGCTTTAACGGACGTCTTCGCGGCGCACACGCTGGCCGACTGCCTTCGGCTCCGTCCGGTCGAACCGACGGTGTTCCACGGCATCTACAAAGCAGCACCACGGAAGGTGGCCGTCGAATGACGCAGGACCGCGTGCTCACCCCCGCGGAAACCGAGCGGTACGCGCGTCACCTCGCGCTGGCCGAGGTGGGGGAGGCCGGCCAGCGGCGCCTCGTCAACGCCCGCGTCCTGATCGTCGGGGTCGGGGCGTTGGGCTCGCCGGCCGCTCTTTATTTGGCGGCGGCCGGGGTCGGCACCATCGGCCTGGCCGACCACGACCGGGTGCGCCTCTCGAACCTGCAGCGCCAGATCGTCCATTCGACGATCGGAATCGAGCACTTGAAGGTCGAGACGGCTGCGCAGGCGTTGCACGCGTTGAATCCGCAGGTCGTCCTCGAAGCCCATCCGGTCATGGTCGACGAACGGAACGCGACGGGGCTGCTCTCGCGCTACGACGTCATCGTCGATGGGACCGACTCCTTCAACGCGCGCTACCTGCTCAGTGATGCCGCATATCTGCTGCGCAAGCCGCTCGTGCACGGAAGCATCTTCCGGATCGAAGGCCAGGTCACCGTCTTTATGCCTGGCCACGGGTGTTACCGCTGCCTGTACCCGGAGCCGCCACCGCCCGGCGCTATCGAAGAAGCGCAGCAGGTGGGCATCTTCTCCGCCCTGCCCGGCGTCATCGGGACCATCCAGGCGGCCGAGGTGATCAAGGTGATCACGGGCAGCGGTGAGCCACTCGTCAACCGGGTCCTCCTGCACGACGCCCTGGCCATGACATTCCGAGAGGTGCGGTATCGACGCAACGCTCTGTGTCCCCTGTGCGGCGAGCGGCCCACCATCCATCAGCTCCTCGACTACCAGGCCTTTGTGGGCGTGGGGACGGATCGGTGAACGACTCGCGCCATCACCGCCAGCGGATCCTGCCCGAGGTGGGCGATGCGGGACAGCGCCGGCTCGCCGACGCGTCCGCGCTGGTCGTCGGGCTCGGCGCGCTCGGCTCCCCCGTTGCGCTCTACCTCGCGGCGGCCGGCCTCGGCCGGATCGGTCTGGTCGATGATCAGCGGGTCGAGCTGTCCAACCTCAACCGCCAGATCCTCTTTACGGTCGCGGACCTGGGCCGTGCCAAGGTCGAGGCGGCGCGTGATCAGCTGGCGAAGCTGGATCCGTCGCTGCAACTCGACGTCATGGGGGAGACCTTCAACCCATCGAATGCGGCGCGGCTGGTGGGACCGTATGACCTCATTGTCGATGGCACGGACGCCTTCGAGACAAAGTTTTTGCTGAACGACGTGGCCGTGCTCCTGAGGCGGCCCCTCATCCACGGCGCGGTGCTGCAGTGGGGCGGCCAGGTCCTCACGGTCCTCCCCGACAGTCCTTGCCTGCGCTGCCTTTTTCGTGACCCACCGGAGGCCGGCGCGGTGCCCTCTTGCGCCGAGGCCGGCGTCATCGGTGCCGCCACCGGCGTGGTGGGCAGCGTGCAGGCGGAAGAGGCGCTCAAGGTCGTGACCGGGGCCGGCGATCCGCTCACGGGGCGGATCTTCCAGCACGATGGACTGCGGGCCGAGAACCGGACGACGGTCTTTCCCCGCGACCCCGCCTGCCCGGTCTGCTCCGCCGATGCCCGAATCCGAGACCTCTCCCGGTACGCCGAGCAGGTGTCGCCTCGCGGGCACGTGCGAGTCTGATGCCGACCGCGGAAATCGGCGTCTTCGGAGGATCCGGGTTCTACCAATGGCTCGCCGGCGCGCAGACCGTCAACGTGGACACGCCGTACGGGCCGCCGAGCGCCGAGATCGCCATCGCCGATGTTGGTGGCCGGCGCATTGCCTTCTTACCCCGGCACGGCAAGGGGCACTCGATCCCGGCCCAGTCCGTCAACTACCGCGCCAACGTGTGGGCGATGCGTGAGTTGGAGGTTACGCGGATCATCGGACCGTCCGCGGTCGGGAGCCTTCGCCCGGACCTGCATCCGGGCGACCTGCTGATCTGCGACCAGTTCGTGGACCGTACCCGAGCACGGGCGGATACCTTCTACCCCGGGCCGGAGGTGGTCCACATCGGTGCGGCCGACCCGTACTGCCCGGAACTCCGGGAGCTTGCCGGCCGGACCGCCGCCCGGCAATCGATCCGGTGGCATGGGACCGGGACGGTCGTCGTCATCCAGGGCCCGCGGTTCTCGACCCGCGCGGAAAGCCGCTGGTTCGCCCGGATGGGCTGGGATATCGTCGGGATGACGCAGTACCCGGAGGTCATCCTGGCCCGCGAGCTGGAAATGTGCTACCTCGGCGTGGCGCTCGTCACCGACTATGACGTCGGGGTCGAGGGGCTTCCGGAGGTCACCGCTGTCCGGGCACACGACGTCATGCGGGTGCTCGACGAGAACATCAGCCGGGTGCGGAACCTGTTGGCGGCGCTCATCCCGGAGATCCCGAGCAGCCCGGCGTGTGGTTGTCAGCAGGCCCTCAGATCGGCTCGAATGTGAGGCGCGGGGCAAAAAGAAAGGCCGAGATTGGGGTCTCGGCCTTCAAGGAAGGGGAAGCGGGGCTCACGATAGCTTCGGCCCTGTTAAGGAGACGTGAAGGCTCTGTAACGGCGCTGTCACGGATGTTGCCCGGGTATAGTCCGGGGCAATGAAGGTCCTGATCACCGGCGGCGCCGGCTTCATCGGCCAGCGCACGGGCCAGCTCCTTCTCAAGCAGGGCCACCAGGTCAGCATCCTGGACAACCTCTCGCCCCCGGTCCACGACGGCCCGCCCGCCCTGCCGGCTGGGCTCGAGCTGATCCAGGGCGACATCCGCAAGCGTGAGGACTGGGTCCGCGCCCTGAAGGAGAACGAGCTGGTGCTCCACCTGGCGGATCACCACGACTATCTCCCCTCGTTCAGCAAGTTGTTCCACGTCAACGCCGTCGGTACCGCCATTCTGTTCGAACTCCTGCTGGAGGGCAGTACCGCCGTCCGGCGCGTGGTCCTCGGCTCGACGATGGCGGTCTACGGGGAAGGGAAATACCGCTGCGGGAAGGACGGCGACGTCTACCCGGCGCCTCGGCGGGCCGATGCGCTCGAGCGGGCGGTCTGGGACCCGCCCTGCCCTGTGTGTGGAGGCGCGATCGCGCCGACCGTCACCGACGAGTCGGTCGTGCGGCCGACCAGCGCCTACGGGCTGAGCAAGCTGGCCCAGGAGGAACTGGTCAAGTTGTTGGGCGAGCGGCACGACCTCCAGTGGGTGATCCTCCGGTACGGCGCCGTCCAGGGGCGAGCCCAGCCGTTCCAGAACGCGTACTACGGCGCCCTGCGGATCTTCGCCCTGCGCCTGGCGCACAATCAGCCCCCACTGCTGCTCGAGGACGGCAACCAGTTGCGCGACTTCATTGATGTCGACGACGTGGCCCGGGCCAACCTGGCCGCGCTGACCGGCCTCGCGCCGGGCGTCTACAACGTGGCGAGTGGCCGCGCGCACACCGTCATGGACCTCGCCCGCACGCTATTGCGTGTCGCGGAACGGGACATGGTGCCCGACACGCCGGGGCGGTACCGCGTCGGGGATCCGCGTCATGTCGTCCCGGATGTGAGCCGCATCAAGGCAGCCGGGTGGGAAGCCCAATCCGGGCTCGAAGCGATGGCGCGCGAGTACTGGCAGTGGTTACAGGAGCAGCCGAACCTCGACACCTATTTCGAAGGTGCCGAGTACCTGATGGAGCGAACGGGTACGGTGCGCTCGTCCCGATGACCGGGGCCTCGACGCAGCGGTTTCACATTCGCTACTCGATCCAGCGGTGGGACGACGGCAAGTGGTTCTATGGCAGCTTCCTGATCATCCTGCTGGGGCTCACCGCCTACAAGATCATCCAGCATCAGCCCATCGTGTCTTTCATCCCGGTGCTGATCCTCGACGGCGTGATCCTCGCCGCCATCTACCTGCTGCGGCTCGTGTCCTACGTCGACGTCGGCCCGGATGGACTCCGGATTCGCTACGTGTTCCATCACATGGACTTGCCCTACACGGCGCTGTCGAAGGTGCGGCGGCAGCCGCTGGGTGTGGCCTTTCAGCCCGCGGAACGCCGCCGTTTCGTCAACCGGTTCGTCCGGCGCCTGGCAAAAGAACCGGCTGCCTACATCCGGCTCGATCGTCGCCAGGCGGACCTGCTGGCAGACGCTGAACGCCGGCTCGGCCCGCGGCTGGTGGCCGGGCCGGACGTCGTCGTTCCTCTGCAGGAGGTCGACGCCTTTATCGCCTTGATGAAAGGCCGGCTGCGCGGGTCCCCCTCGTGATGGCGACGGCCCGTGGCAGCCGGGCAGCGTGGTGGAGGCTCGACCAGGTGGACCTCATCTGGCTGCTGGCTCTCACCCTGGTCGCGGGGGTCCTCCGGTTCGGGAGCCCGATCTTCCTTGATGTCTTCACCCATCCGGGCTCCGGTCCACCGATCACCGCCTGGGGGATCGGCCATTCCTATCAGGACCTGAAGCTCCCTGGACTGGGGAAGCCGAACGACATCGCCCCCAACTCGCCATTTGTCTTCGACGAGCTGTACTTCGCGAACGATGCGCAGTCTGACCTGCTGGGGAAGGACTATTTCGACCCCGAGCCGCCCCTGGCCAAGCTGATCATCGCCGTGGGGATCAAGATCTTCGGGTTCACCTCCTTCGGATGGCGATTCATGCCGGCGCTCTTTGGCACCGCGCTCATCCCCCTCATGTACATCCTTGCCCGGCAGTTACTGGCGGTGCGGTTTTTCGCCATCGCCGCCGGGGTGCTGACCGCCTTTGACGGGATGACCTTTACCGAATCGCGGACCGCCGTGATCGACATCATCCCCATCGTGTTCGTAGTGGGCGCGTACGTCCTCTTTCATGCGCACCTGCGTGCCGACACCGTGCGGCGCCAGCGCGTCGCCATCGTGCTGACGGGCCTCGTCCTGGGCCTGGCGCTGGCGGCGAAGTGGACCACGCTGGCGGCCTACGGCGTCATCATCCTGCTGCTGAGCGGCCGAGCCGTCCTTGGGGTGACGCGTTACGACCGGCGGACCGGGGCGGTCGTGATCCTCAGTCTCGCCTTCCTTCCGGCCATCGTCTACACGCTCAGCTTCGCCCGGTACCTGACGATCATCCACGGCATCACCAACCTGCCGCAGCCGCCGCTCGGCTTTGCGCCATTACATTTCAACATCGCGCGGGCGTGGACCGACCTCGCGGAATGGCATCGGCAGACCTGGCTGTACCACATCAACCTGAAGGCGGACCACATCTTCTACAGTCCGTGGTGGTCCTGGCCGGTGGACTTCCGGCCGGTCGTCTACTACTACCAGGGCCAGGGCCTCGGCGTCGACCAGGCGAGCGGCAACGCGCTGGTCGCCGAGATCTTCAATCTCGGCAATCCCCTCAGCTGGTGGGGCGGAACCGTGGCGCTGATCGGGCTCGCCGCCACCCTCCCGGCCCTGGTGAAGCGGGGACTGCGCGACGAGCGGCTCTACGCCACGATCTTCATCCTCCTCGCCTTTTTTGCCGCCTGGCTGCCGTTCGCGAAGGTCCCGCGCGGCCTCTTCCTGTATCACATGCTCGGCGGGTTGCCGGCGATGTTCCTGGCGCTCGCGCTCGGCCTCACCTACCTCACCTCGCTGCATGGCCGGCTCCCCGGCCTCGCCCTGCGGCTCAGCGGCGCCATCCCTGCAACGGCATACCTGGTCATGGTGGTGGGGTTCTTCCTGTACTTCTATCCGCTCTGGACGGGGTTGCCGCTGACCTCCGACGCGCTCAACGGTCATGTCTGGTTCGTCTTGAAAAAACCGCTCCCCAACTGGTGCCTCTGCTATTGGAACTCGCCGGGCTAGCGCTCGTCCTGGCCACGCTGGCGTTGGGGGCGGGCCTGGCCTCCGGTGGCCCGCCCTGGCTCACGCTGGGCGAGCGGATCGTGGTCGGGCTGGTCCTGGCGGTGGTCGCGGTGACCATCGCCGGCTACCTGCTCGCCTTCATCCTGGGCGTCGGCGTGCCACTGGTGCTGGTCCTGAGCGTGCTGGCGCTTGGCGGCGGGATTCAGGTCCTTTCCCGCCACGTCAAGCGGATCCGCCAGGAATTCAAGCCGGCGCGATCGCTCCCCTTGCTGGCGTCCGTCGCCGTGCTCGCGCTTGCGCTCGGCTACCTGTTCGTCCGTGCGGTGGCGGTGACGCCGGCCGGATGGCTCGCCCAGTACAACAACACCTGGTCTGACTGGTCGTTCCACGCGAGCTATGCCACCGCGTTCGTCTACGGGCACAACGTGCCACCGCAGAACCCGATCTTTGCCGGGACGCCATTCCGGTATCCCTTCGCGCCCGACTTTGCCAGCGCGCTGTTGATCGCCGGCGGGTGGAGCATTCCCGCGGCGTTGATCTGGCCGAGCTGGGGGATGACCCTGCTGGCGCTGAGCGGGCTCATCCTCTGGGCCCGGCGCCTGACCGGCTCGGTCTGGGCCGGCATCATTGCCGTGACGCTGACCCTCCTCGGCGGCGGGCTCGGCTTCTGGTTCTTTTTCGGAGATGCGGGGCGGCTCGGCCTCCTCAATGTCCTCAGCCATATCCCGCGGACCTACGACCGCTTCGACCCACCGGTGAACATCCAGTGGTACAACCCGATCCTGTCCTACTATCTGCCCCAGCGATCGTTCGTGTTTGGCGCGGCCATGGTCATGAGCGTGCTGTTGCTGCTCACGCCGGCGCTCCAGGCCACGCCCCTCCTCCGCTGGCGAGAGACGATCACCGAGCTGCGGCGTTCGTTCCGCCACTGGTCGATGAAGAGCACACCGGTCGCCTTCATTGTCGCGGGCGCCCTGGCCGGGCTGTTGCCGCTGTTCCATGTGCACAGCCTGCTGGCGCTGGGCATCGTCACGCTCAGCTGGGCGGTCCTCTTTCCGCGGCCGGCCTGGATCGGCTTCTTTGCCGCGATGTTCGTGCTGGCGGTTCCGCGGTTGCTGATGGCCGTGCCCGGCGATCCGGGCGCGCCACCGGAGCACCAGTACCCACGCCTCCTGCTCGGCTGGCTTTCGGGCACCGACTTTCCCCCGTGGTTCTGGCTGAAGAACACCGGCCTGTTCTGGCCACTCCTGCTGGCCGCCCTGCTGAGTCCGCTCGCGTTGCGCGGCCGGAGCCGGCTGCTGCTCGCCCCGTTCATCCTCGTGTTCATCGCCGGCAACCTGATCAAGTTCCAGCCCTGGGACTGGGACAACACGAAAGTCCTGGTGTTCTGGTACCTGGCCAGCGGTGTCGGCGTCGGCGCGGTCATCGTGCGCATCTGGCGGGCCGGCATCGTCGGGTTGGTCGGCGCCGGCCTGATCTGGCTCACGCTGACGGCATCAGGAGTGCTCTCACTGCTGCCGTTTCTTCCGCCGCAGGGACCGAGCTACAGCTGGTTCACAGCCGAGGAGGTCCAGGTGGCGGCGGACGTGCGGCGCCTGACGCCGGCGAGGGCGGTCTTTGTGACGGGAGAACGGCCGAACAATCCCGTCGCGGACCTGGCGGGTCGCGCCGTGCTGATGAGCTACCCGGGCTGGTTATGGAGCTACGGGATCAACTACCAGCGTCGCGAGGACGACATCGCCCGGATCTACCGGGGCGACCCGCAGGCGCTCGATCTTCTGCATCGATATCGTGCCGACTACGTGGTGGTCGGGCCGGACGAACGCTCGGCGCTGCATGCCAATCTCGACTATTTCAACGCCCGGTTTCCGCTCTTGATGCGCAGCGCGAATTACCAGATCTACCGGGTTCCCCCCGCGTAAGATGACACCGTGCTGACGCGGTTCTTGATCCACGTGGTGGCCCTGCTGTTCGTCTTCTACGTGATCTGGCACATCCAGGGCAGTGTCCTTGGCGCGGCCGTGATCATGGCGCTCATCCTGGCCCTGGTCAACGCCGTCATTCGGCCGGTCCTGTTGATCCTGACGCTGCCGGTGACGATCCTCACCCTGGGGCTCTTTGTGGTCATCCTCAATGCGCTCCTTTTCGGTCTATCGTTCGCGGTGCTCCAGGGTGTCATGCACGTGCACTTCGCCATCTCATTCGGCCAGATCCTGCTCGGCTACATCGTCTACGTCGTCATCAGCACCATCCTGACGCACATCTTCTAAGATCCACGATCGTTTCTTCCCTTCGTTTAGAAGGCCCAGTAACCGCGCGCGAAGGCCACGCTGAAGGTCAGCAACGCGGTCACGGACAGGGCGGTCGCGATCCCCTGGACCCAGCGACTGCGGATCCGGCCGGCGAGGAGAAAGAGCGGATACAGGCTCAGCAGGTAGCGGGGGATGCTGAGCCAGAAGGGAAGGAAGGTCACCATGATGGTGACCACCGTGGCGTAGGCGGCGTCCGCCGGCCGCAACCGAATCCAGCTCAACACCGTGACGGCGTAGGCTGCGATGCCGCCGACGATCTCGCCCCCGCTGACGGTGAGGCGTTCCCATGGAATCCGCCAGAAGAGTCCCCCGACCGCGTCCCTCAATCCGACCCACGGCGCCGCCAGCCGATGGGACCAGTGCAGGCGCTGGACCGCGACAAAGGCGAAGGGGTCCTTGAGCACCAGCCAGTTGGTGACGAGGTAGAGAAGAAAGCCGCCGCCCACGAGGAGCGGCGCCACCACGACCCGCCAGCTCGCCTTCAGCGTGCCGCGCGAGGCGTACAGCTCCAGCGCAAGGACGGCGATAAGGGCCAGGCCGGTCAGCCGGGTCGCGGCGGCCAGTCCGCCCAGCAGGCCGGCGGCCAACCAGCACCGGCGGCGGGTCGCCAGGACCGCGCCGAAGGCGAGGGCGCAGAACACCGCCTCCGTATAGCCGACCAGCAGGAAATAGGCGGTCGGGAAGACGGTGAAGAGCGCCGCCGCGCGCCAGGCGACGCGGTCGTCGCCATCATGGCGGGCCACCTCGAACAACAGGATGCTCGCCGCGACGCCGGCGACGTTGCTGATCAGCAGAGCGGCGAGCCGGACCGGCAGTCCGGTCAAGGCCAGGGTGCCGATCAGCGCGGGATACAGTGGGAAAAAGGCGATCAGGTTGCGGGCGTCGCCGGCCGTCGCGTACCCATGGCTGGCCAGGTAGAGGTAGTGCTGGGCGTCCCACTGATCCCATTGCCGGCCGAGCGCGGTCAGCGGATCCGGGCTGGCCCCGAATTCGACGAGCGTGACCGTTACGATCACCACCTTGACCAGGAGGGAAAGCGCGATCAGGGTCAGCCACGGCCGCACCCGCGCGGAGCGAATCCCCGCCAGCAAGGAGCTTGGAGTACCATACCGACTCGGCGGCCAGCGTGCCGCGTCACTGATTGACCTCAACATCCTGGCTTCCCATCTTCCGCGCCATTGCCGCGGACGTGCGCGCCGCCGTCGCGCCGCTTGCCGGAACGCCAAAAGGCCGCGAGGTGGTTGGCCAGGGCGCCGGTGGCGATGGCACGATCTACATGGATCAGCTGGCCGAAGCGGTCGCGGTACGCCACCTCGAGCAAGCCTATCGCAGCGGCCTCCGCTTCCACCTCGTCTCCGAGGAGCTTGGCGAGCGCGACTTCGGTGGATCGCCGCTGGTGCTCGTCGACCCCCTGGACGGTAGCTTCAACGCGAAGCAGGGCCTCCCGTACTATGCCGTGGTGCTCGCCCTCACCGAGGGTCCGTTCCTCAAGGACGTTAGCCTCGCCTATGTCCAGAACCTGGTGACCGGCGATGAGTTCCATGCCCAGGCGGGGGGCGGCGCCTTCCGCAACGGACAGGCGCTGGCCGTGGCCGCGCCGGATTTCGACGGGCGGTCGTTCCCGGTGGTCCAGCTCGACGCGCCCACCGGCGTGGACCCGCGCTCTAAGTCGAGCGCCATCCTGGCTCACGCGGAGAAGGTCCGCCAGCTCGGATCCGCGGCCCTGAACCTGTGCCACACGGCCACCGGAGGCATCACGCTGCAGGTGACCCCGGCCCCCGTTCGCGCCTTCGACCTCGCCGGTCCCCTCCTCATCCTTGCCGAGGTTGGCGGGGTCGCGACCGACTTCGAGGGACGCGCCATCACCGCGGTGTCGTGCGGGCTTGAGTCACGCACCACCTTGCTGGCCTCGGCGTCGAGAGCGGCGCATCGACATGCCCTGCGGTTGCTGCGGGTGGAGGACGGCTGATGCTGGAGCCGGAGCAGACGGTCTTCATCATCCTGTCGTTCGAAGGACCCGATGTGTACTCCCAGGCGGGGGGACTGGGGGTGCGGGTCAAGGAACTGTCGCGCGCGTTGGCCGAGCGGGGCTATGAGACACACCTCTTCTTCGTTGGTGATCCGAAGCTGCCCGCCACCGAAAGCCTGTTGGAAGGGCGGCTCCTGCTGCACCGATGGAGCCAGTGGATCAGCCGCTTTTACCCGCTCGGTGTCTACAGCGGAGAAGACGACAAGGTCGCGGACCTCAACCGGAGCCTGCCCGATGCCCTGGTGAAGGACTACATCAGGCCGGCCATCGAGCGTGGCAACAACGTCGTGGTGATCGGTGAGGAATGGCACCTCGCCCACGCCATGACGCTGGTTTCCGACGCGCTGTACTTTGCCGGCTTGCGCGACCGCTGCCTGCTGCTCTGGAACGCCAACAATCACTTCTCGTTCCACCGGATCAACTGGGGCACCCTCGGTTTCGTCACCACCCTGATGACGGTGAGCCGCTACATGAAACACATCATGTGGCGGTGGGGCGTCAATCCGATCGTGGTGCCGAACGGGATCCCCGGGTCGATGATCGCCAGGGTCAGCCAGGCCCAGGTCCGGGCGCTGCGGACGGCGGCCAACGCGCCGGCGTTCCTCTTCAAGATCGGCCGGTTCAGCCCCGACAAACGCTGGCACCAGGCGGTGGCGGCCGTCGCCCGCTTGAAGGAGCGCGGCACGCCGGCGAAGATGCTGATGCGGGGCGGCATGGAACCCTTCGGTGGCGAGGTCCTCGAGTTCGCCCTTCAACAGGGTCTGCGCGTCGTCCCGCTCTCCACCCGGGTGGACGATGTGGCGGGCCTGGCGCGGGTGCTCAAGGAGAATCCCGATGCGGACATCTGGAACGTCACCGCGTTCCTGCCCGACGATCTGCTACCAGCGATCTACGCGTCGGCGACGGCGACCCTGGCGAACAGCGGCCATGAACCGTTTGGGTTGGTCGGCCTCGAGGCGATGGCGTCAGGTGGCGTCGCGTTCGTCGGGGCGACGGGCGAAGAGTACGCGGAGGCGTTCACCAACGCGATCGTCATCGAGACCGATGACGCCGCGGAGATCGTGGCGTATGTGACGAACCTGGCAGACCATCCTGAAAATGCCCGGAACCTGCGCATCGCGGCGCAGCGGACGGCCCGTGCCTACACCTGGCAACGGGTGATCGACATCCTGCTTCGGCGTCTCGAGTTCGTCGCCATCAAGCAGGGATTGAAAGGCCCGTGAGAGACTAGGCCGCATGCCAAACGCGCTCGTCATCTACATGGTGGCGCACCAACCACGCCGCGTTCGGCTGCCCGCGCAAATGATCCCCCGCGGGACGGCGCCCGAGAGGATGGACGCGCTCATCTTCGACGATCAGATGGACCGTCGCTATTTCGACAAGGTGGCCACCTACTGCTACCGTCCGGCGACCGAACTGTTCCAGTCGCTGGTCGAGGGCGGCATGAAGATCTCGCTCGGGTTTTCCGTCTCGCTGTTGCTCCAGATGCGCCGCTTCGGCCCCGACGTGCTCCGCTTATTTCAGAAGCTGGTCAGCCATGAGAACGTGGAGCTCGTTGCCGTCGAGCCCTACCACTCCTTCATCTTCTACCTCGACATCGCGGCGTTCGCCGAACGGATGCAGTGGGGGAAACGGCAGCTGGAAGAAACGTTCCAGAAGCCGATCAGCGTGACCGACACGACCGAAATGTTCATGTCGAACGACATTTACTTCCAGCTCCAGGCCAGCGGGTTCAAGGGCGCGGTCATGGACGGCCGTCCCTGGGTCATGGGCTGGCGGGAGCCCAGCCACCTCTATCGCTATCCCGGCGAGCAGATGCGGCTCTTCACGCGGCATTTCCAGTTGAGCGACGACGTCGGTTATCGCTTCAGCAACCGCGAGTGGAACGGCTGGCCGTTGATGGCGGATACCTACGCCGGCTGGGTTCGTCAGTCGATGGGTGACTTCACGTTTTTGGCCTGGGATTACGAGACGTTCGGGGAACACCATCGATCAGACTCCGGCATCTTCCCCTTCATGCACGCGTTGCACGCCGACTTCAAGCAACACAAGATGAATTACCTGATGCCGTCGGAGGCGATCGCCGCCTTCACGGATGCGCATGAGATGCCGCTGCCCGAGTACGGTTGCACCTGGGCCGGGGATGGTGGCATGGATTTCTTTCTCGGCAACGAGGCCCAGCAGGGCATCTTTCGGCTGATGCATCACATTTACAACAAGGCCAAGCTGACCAAGCACCCGCACCTCATGGACATCGCCATGTGGCTGCTGCAATCGGACAACCTGCACCTGATCCAGTGGTTCTCCAAGTCAGGGAGCCAGGCGGAGGTTTCCGCCTACTTCACGCCCGACGAGTGGTGGGAGCTCGGCCCGCTGGGCATCCTGCGCGAGCAGCAGCGCGTCTACGTGAACTTTCTGCGCGCCATGGACGAGTACGCCTAGCGGAACAAGCCCGCAGGCCGAGTCGCGAGACCCGTCGGGCTTTGCCGTCGGTCTGCGCGCCGACCGCGACCTATCGGGTTACGCGGCCCGGTGCTCGACCGCGACGCCGCCCGACGCGTAGCGGAATTGGCACGCCGGGGTTACCCGGTAACCCACCGCGTCAGCCGCCGATAACCGGGATACGATCGACCCTTGCCGACTAATACTCAGCCGTCATAGAATCCTTGCGGAATGATCTGGAGGAGGGGGCTCCGGGAGGGCGGCGTCCCTGCTCCCCTGCCCACCCACGACGAACCACCGGTGGTGGTCGCGGACGACGATCGCGACGTTCGGCTGATGCTTCGCACCCTCCTCGAGCTGGATGGCCACGAGGTGGTGGAGGCCCAGGATGGGGACGAGGCCTGGCAGCTGATCATCGAGTACGGCCCCTCGGTCGTGGTGGCGGATATCCAGATGCCGGGACTGGATGGGCTCCAGCTATGCCGCAAGATCCGGGAAAGCAAGCTTTCGTCGGAAACCAAAGTCATCGTCTACACCGCCGGGATGGCCACCCAGGAGGACGCTAAAAAGGCGGGCTGTGACGAGTACTTCCTGAAAACCGACCCCCTGCCCAAGCTTCGCGACAAGGTTCGGCAGTATACGAGCTCGCGAACCGGGCACTAATTCGTGATCGATCCGAATACGATTCGTATTCGGCGACTGCAAGGACCGTAACCGGGCGCCGGTTATACCCTGGGGTGCCTCCCATGCCTGCCGTCATCGACCTGTCCCTGGTCGCCGTGGCGCTCGGGTCCTTCCTGCTGCTCCGGCTGGCGGGCGGCTCGATGCCCTGGGGACACCTGCTGATCGCGGTCGGCCCGGATGGCCGGCCAATGCGACCGCGGGTCAAGTGGCACCTCTGGTCGATGAGCCGTGGGGAACCGCCCCGGCTGGCCGCGATCGGCGGATTCGCGTCGGTCGCCCTGGGGTGTGCCGCCATGCTGGCCGTGGCGCCCCGCCTGGCCGCCTCCGTGACCCAGCCCGTCAACTCGTTGCTGACCTCGCTCATGATCTTCACGGTCGCCATGTCCAGCATCCTGGTACCGATCGGGACGACGGTCCTGCTCCGCGCCGGGCTCGACCTGGCGGCACGCCGGTCGTCCATGGTCGGAACCGTCGTCGGCATGCGGCGGGACGTCGGGATCTTCGGCCGGAGCTATCGGATTGCCGTGCAAGCCGGTGATCGGGCTGGGATGGCCAAGGGGCTCTGGGCGGACTCCTTCCGGGTCAACCGCCGCACCTTCGAGCAGCTCAGCCCGGGTGACCGCATCACCGTGGACTATTCGCCCCGCCTGCGCTACGTCTACACGACGTCGAAGCTGACCGAGCAACTCAAGCGGCCCGCCTAGTCCGAATCGCGAGCCCGCCGGGCGAGCCCACGGCCGCGCTCTTCTGCTAAGTTCGCACCGTGTCGAGGCCGTTGCATGTGGCGTTCGTCTGGCATATGCACCAGCCGTACTACAAGGATGACCTGACCAACACCTTTCTGCTGCCGTGGGTCCGGCTGCGCTGCGCCAAGGACTACTACAAGATGCCGGCGCTTCTCGACGACTATCCCTTGATCAAGCAGACCTACAATCTCGTGCCATCCCTGGTCGACCAGGTGGAGGACTATGTCGAGGGACGCTCCAGCGATCTCTACCTCGATCTGACGCAACGTGCGGTCGAGGACCTCAGTGGCGAGGAGCGCGCCTTCGTCGCGCGGTGGATGGCCGAGTCGAGCCAGATCCGGCGGGTTCGGCAGTACCCGCGATACCTGGAGCTCGTGGTCAAACGCGAGCAATCCTGGACGTGGGATCCCGGCGAGCTGGCGCATCTGTTTACTGATGGGGAGCTGCGGGATCTGCAGCTCTGGTTCAACCTCTCCTGGCTTGGCCCCGAGATGATCGAGGCGGATCCGGTGCTCGGTGACCTCGTCCGCCGCGGTCGCGACTTTACCGAGGATGACAAGCGGCCCGTGGTGCAGGCCCAGATCGAGATGATGCGCAAGGTGTTGCCGAAGTACCGCGAGGTCCAGGAGCGAGGCCAGGCGGAGCTCATGACGACCCCTTACTACCATCCGATCCTGCCACTGCTGATCGACCTGCACAGTGCCCGCGCCTCACGGCCCGACCTGGTGATGCCAGGGCGGCCCTTCGCCCATCCGGAGGACGCGGTAGAGCAGCTCCGCCGCGGCGTCGAGTCGCACACGCGCCGCTTCGGTCGCCGTCCAATCGGCTGCTGGCCACCGGAAGCCGCCATCAGCGAGGCGGCGGTGCGGCTCATGGGCGAGGCAGGACTGCGCTGGTTGATATCGGACGAGGGCGTGCTGGCCCAGTCGCTCCAGGTCTCGATTGGCCGCGATGGCGAGGGCAGCGTGATGCAGCCGGAGGCCCTCTACCGTCCCTATCGATTCGAGGCCGGCGACGCCCCGGTCGAGCTGGTATTTCGCGACGCCCGTCTCTCCAACCTGATCGGATTCGATTACCAGAATTCCCGCCCGGAGGAGGCCGTCGGCGACCTTGTCGGCCGGCTGCACGCCATCCGGCATCGGCAGGGTGAGACGCCACTGCTGGCGACCATCGCGCTGGACGGCGAGAACTGCTGGGATTCGTACGAGGCCAATGGAAACCGATTTCTGGCCGCGCTCTATCAACGACTCAGCCACGACTCCGACCTCGTCACCACCACGCCGTCGGAGTTCCTCACGATGCACCCGGCCCGCGAACCGCTCCGGCGAATCCACCCCGGGTCGTGGATCAGCGGGACGCTGGACACCTGGATCGGCGACCCGGAGCACAACGCGGCCTGGGAGCTTCTGGCCGATTCGCGGGAGTTTGTCGCCCAGGCCACCGCCAGCCCTTCCGGGAATCCGGGGATCGTCGCTGCGCGCCGCGAGGTCCTGATCGCTGAGGGCAGCGACTGGTTCTGGTGGTTTGGTCGTTCGCACGATTCGGGGATGGACGCCATCTGGGACAACCTCTACCGGTTGCACCTGCGCAACAGCTACGCGGCGCTGGGCGCCGTGCCGCCGGCCGCCTTGTTCCAGCCGATCATCAAGGACGGCCGGGCCTCCGGCTGGAAGCGGCCCGAGCGCAAGATCACGCCGCGGCTCAATGGGATCGTGGACGAGCAGGAGTGGAGCGCCGGCGGGTACGTCGATGTGGCCGCGCTGTTCGGTGCCATGCACCCGCCCAGGGGCGTGGTCCGCCGGATCTGGTTCGGGCACGATGACGTGAACCTCTATCTGCGCTTCGACCTGGTCGGGGCGGCGCCCCTGGAGCTCCGGATCCTCTTCTCTGGGACCCACGATGAACGGACGGTGGCCCTGCGTGCGCGTCCGGCCGGTGCGTCGTATGAGCTCGAACTCGGTCCGGTACGTGACGGCGCCGTCCCGGCGCGACCGTCCTGGACCGGCCGCGCGACGGCAACCGACGTGCTCGCCTTCGCGGTGCCCTTCAGCGCGCTCGCGCAGCGGGCCGGCGAAAGCGTTGAAATGGTTGCCAGCGTGGTCAAGGATGGAAAGCCGGTCGAGCAATTCCCGCCCAGCGGCGCGATCACGGTCCGGGTTCCCGGGGATCCGGCGCGCGGTCGCCAACCGCGCCTCAAGGTGCTGTTCGTGGCGGCGGAGGTGGCCCCCTTCGCCAAGGTGGGAGGCCTTGCCGACGTGGCGGGCGGCCTGCCGAAGGCGCTGCGGGCGCTCGGCCACGATGTGCGGGTGGTCCTTCCCCGGTACGGCACCGTCGACGTCGAGAAATACGGATTGCGGCGCGTTCTGGCCGACCTTGCCGTCCCGCTCGCCCATCAGCCGGTGCCGGCGGATATTCTCGAAGGCCGGATCGGCCCCGACACGCCCGTCTACCTCGTCGAGAACCAGCAGTTTTTCGGGCGCGAAGGCATGTATGGGTTCTGGGATGACGATGCCCGCTTCATCTATTTCAGCCGGGCGGCCCTGGAGATGCTGCGTCCCCTCGACTTCCAGCCTGACATCATTCATGTCAACGACTGGCACACGGCGATCATCCCCAACATGCTGGCCCGACTGTATGCCGACGATCCGTTCTACGCCGGCATCGCCAGCGCCCTGACCATCCACAACCTGGCTTACCAGGGAGCCTTTGGCTACGGAACCCTTCACCTGGCGGACCTCGAGCCCTGGGGTCTCATCAAGGCGGGATCGCCGGGGCTCGACGACATCGTGAATCTGCTGGGGCGGGGCGTCCACTTCAGTGACGCCGTGAACACGGTCAGCCGCCGGTATGCGGACGAAATCCTCACGCCGGAATTTGGCGAGCGAATGGATCCGCTCTTGCGATCCTTTCGCGGCAAGCTTCGGGGGATCGTCAATGGGATCGACGAGGACGTCTTCAACCCCGCGACGGATCCGCACATCCAGGCGCGCTACGACAGCACGTCGATCGATCGAAAAGTCGACAACAAGCTCGCCCTGCAGCAAGAGGTCGGGCTGCCGCCGGCCCCCGCGGTCCCGGTGATCGGGCTGATTTCGCGACTCTACGACCAGAAGGGGCTCGACCTCATCGCGAACATCATGTGGGGCCTCATGCGCCTCAACCTCCAGTTCGTCGTCCTCGGCGCCGGCGACTCCCGCTACGAAGAAATGTTCCGGGCGAGCGCGCGCGACAATCCGCTCAAGATGGCCGCCACCATTGGATTCAAGCCGGTGTTGGCCCAGCGCATCTATGCCGGCGCCGACCTCTTTCTGATGCCCTCACGATTCGAGCCATGCGGCCTCGGCCAGTTGATCAGTCTGCGATACGGAACGATCCCCATCGTGCGCGCCACCGGTGGGCTCGCCGACACGATCGAGGACTGGGACCCGGTGGCACAGACGGGAAACGGATTCGTGTTCGAGGCCTACGACCACTGGGACCTGTACGCGCAGGTCGTGCGGGCCCTGGAGACCTTTCGCCAGCCGGCCCACTGGCGGCGGCTGCAGACGAATGCCATGTCGACGGATGTCAGCTGGACCAGGTCCGCGCTGAACTATGTCAGCCTGTACCGTGCGGCGATGGCCAATCATGCCGAGTCCCGGGAGTTCTCGACCGGCGCGCCGGGACCCCACGGCTGGTAGAGAAAGGGCCGAAAAAGCCCCTGTTGGCCTAATAGACGTTAATAATTCGACCTTTTCCTTTACGAATGGACATTGGGTGGGGCATGATTACGGAGATTCGGTGCGCCCGACCTTGAACCGACTCCGACAAATCATCCGCCTTGAAGGGAGGTAAGTCACGTCTATGGAGCAATCTACCGGTAAGTTGAAGTGGTCACGGCTGGCCACGCTGATGGCTGGTGTTGCGCTGGTGGTCGCCGCGTGCGGCACGGCGAGCACCACCAACAACAACGGCAACAACATGGCGTCGTCCGACAAGCAGATCCTTCGGATCAACAGCGGCACCGAGCCGAACAGCCTCGATCCTGGGCAGCAGAGCTACGACTATGAGGGCCTCATCGGCCGCAATGTCTTCGAGCCCCTGCTCAAGCCCAAGAAAGACCTCAGTGACGTCGAAGGCGCGGCCGCCTCGTCCTACGACGTATCCTCCGACGGCATCACCTACACGTTCCACATTCGCCAGAACGCGAAATGGAGCGACGGCGTGCCGCTGAAGGCCAAGGACTTCGTCTACGGCTACCAGCGCATCCTCGATCCGCGGCTGGCTGCCGGTTACACGGATCCGTTCTTTGATGGCACGATCGCCGGCGCGGCCAACTATGCCAGCATCGATGCCAAGAACGATGCGGCGTCGACCACGTTCCTTCAGGGCCTCGGCCTTTCCGCGCCGGATGATCACACCTTCGTGGTCAAGCTGCAGCAGCCGGCCGGCTACTTCAAGTGGGTCGCCAGCCTCTGGGTGGCCGCGCCGATCCGCAAGGACATCGTCGAAAAGTACGGCTCGGACAAGTGGGCCACGGTCCCATCCCAGGTGATCGGCAACGGCATGTTCAAGATCTCGGAGCAGGTGCCGAAGGACCACATCACGCTCGTCCCGAACGACCAGTACTGGGGCGACAAGCCGCACCTGACCAAGATCATCGACTACTTCATCGATGACGCCAACCAGGCGTTCAGCAAGTACCAGACCGGCGAGTTGGACATCCAGACGGTGCCGCTCGCCAACGCCGACCTCGTGCAGAACGACCCCAAGCTGAAGAACGAGCTGCACAAGCTTCCGTCGCTGAACACTTTCTGGCTGACGCCGAACCTGCACAAGGCGCCCTTCGACAACGTGAAGTTCCGCGAGGCGGTCTCGCACGCGATCGACCGCCAGTCGCTGGCCACTGACGTTTCCAAGGGCCAGTACGCGCCCGTCACCACCTTCATCCCCAAGGGGATGAACGGTTACCAGCCTGGCCTCTCCGATGTGCAGAAGTACGACCCGGCCGCCGCGAAGGCCGCCCTTCAAGCATCGGGCGTCAGCCCGGCTGTCGCGAACGGGGTCCATTACCTCGCCCGCAACACGACCGCGAACAAGCAACTGGCCGAGTACATCACCGGTCAGATCAAGACCAACCTGGGCCTCAACTGGACGATCGACGTGATCGACAGTAAGACCGTCACCTCGAGGATCAGGAAGGCCAACTTCGACATCTACGGTCCTGACGGTTGGGGCGCCGACTACCCCGATCCGCAGGACTGGTACGACATCTTCACGACCGGCGGTTGCCACGGCACCAACTGGGGCTGCCCGAACAACCCCGACTTCGACAAGCTCGTTCAGCAAGCTGACCAGAGCACCAAGGATTCGGACCGCGTCACCAAGTACAACGATGCGGGCAAGCTCCTGACCAACCAGTTCTACGTGACGTTCCTCTACCAGCGGACCGAGTGGCAGCTGATCAAGCCCTATGTGCAGGGTTACCAGGCCACGCCGCTCGACGAGGGCATCTACCTTCCTGGCGACTTCTTCACGAACACGATCTTTATCGCGAACCACTAGGACGATCGAATGGCAGTAGCAAAGGGCGCCCCCGCACGGGGCGCCCTGCTGTCCATCAAGATTCCGCGAGGGCGAGGGTCGAGCCTCGCCCTCTACATCGCCAAGCGGATCCTCTGGCTCGTGCCAGTCCTCCTCTTCGTCATCACCATCACCTTCTTCATGGCCCACCTGGCACCTGGGAGCCCCTGGGACAAGGCCGGGGGACGCCAGCTCTCGGCGCCCGTGGTGGCCAACCTGAACCTCAAGTACGGGCTCGACGCGCCACTATGGGTGCAGTACGTGAAGTACCTCGGGAACGTCGCCCACCTCGACTTTGGGCTGTCCTATCAATATCAAAATCAGACGGTCAGTAGCATCCTCCTGGAGAGCTGGCCGATCACCGCCACGAACGGCGCCCTGGCCTTTTTGCTGATCGTGCCGGTCGGCATCGGCCTCGGGGTGATCGCCGCGCTGCGGCAGAATACCTGGGTCGACTTCGCAGTCGGTGGATTCAGTACCTTCGGGGCCTCGGTCCCCAATTTGATCATTGGGATCCTCCTGATCATCGTCTTCTCGGTCGGCGCCTACCGGGTGACGGGCGGCAACGTGTTCCTCCCGACCGGTGGCTTCGGACTTGACGATCACCTGATCATGCCGGTGATCACGCTGGCGGTGCTGCCCATCGCCTTCATCGCCCGCCTGACCCGATCGAGCACGCTCGACGTCTTGCGCCAGGACTACATTCGCACCGCGTGGGCCAAGGGCTTACGCGAGCGTCTGGTCGTCATGAAACACGTGCTCAAGAACTCGCTGATCCCGGTCGTGACCGCCCTCGGTCCGACCTTTGCCTTCCTCGTCACCGGATCCGTCATCGTCGAGTCCGTCTTCGCGATCCCCGGGATCGGCCGGACGTTCGTCACGGCGGTGCAGTCGCGCGACTATCCGCTGATCCTGGCCACGACGATCCTCTTCGCCCTGGTCGTGGCGCTGGCGAACCTGGTGGTCGACCTGTTGTATGTGGTCATCGACCCTCGCGTGAGGCTGAGCTAGATGGCCGCGCCCGCCGTTGCCCTGGAACAGATCGATTGGGAAAACCCCGAACAGATCGGACTGTGGAAGGACGCCTGGCAGCGTTTCCGTCGCAACCCGGTGGCGGTCGTCGGCCTCGTTGTCATCGGCCTCCTCGTACTGATCGCCCTGATCGCCCCGCTCCTCGTGGCCATCGGCATGGTCAAGGACCCGCTGCACCAGGACGTGGCGCATTCCTACCTGGGTTTCAGCTTGCAGCATCCTTTGGGCACGGATTACCTCGGTCGTGACCTGCTGGGTCGCGTCATGTACGGCGCCCGGATCTCCCTCAGCCTCGGCATTCTCGTGCAATTCGTCTACCTCCTGATTGGCGGGGTCATCGGCCTGACCGCCGGTTATTTCGGCGGCAAGATCGACAACCTGCTGATGCGGTTCGTCGACATCTGGTACGCGTTTCCTGACCTGCTCTTCATCCTCGTGGTGGTCTCCATCCTGGGCTCGAGCCTGACCACCCTCTTCCTGGCGCTGGGGATCGTTGGCTGGGTGGACCTCGCTCGCTTGATTCGTGGGCAGACGCTGTCCATCAAAGAGAAGGAGTTCGTCGAGGGCGCGCGGGCGGCAGGAAGCTCGCCGCTGAAGATCATCCTCAAGCACCTGCTGCCGAACACGTTGGGGCCGATCATCGTCAGCCTGACCTTTGGGATTCCCCGCGTCATCTTCCTGGAGGCGGTCCTCAGCTACCTGGGCGTCGGGATCAGGCCGCCCACTCCCAGCTGGGGCGTCATGCTCCAGGACGGATACCAGGCGATCTTTGCCTACCCGCACCAGGTCTTCGTCCCGGCGGTGGCCATCGCCATCACCATGCTGTCCTTCAGTTTCATCGGTGACGGTCTTCGCGATGCGCTAGACCCAAGAATGCGACGCTAGACCGAAGAATGCGAAGATAACGCCGTGGCTGCTCCTCTTCTTCGGATAGAGGACCTGAGAACCCAGTTCTTCACGTCGCGCGGCATCGTCCGGGCCGTGGACGGGGTCAGTTTCCATATCAACAAGGGCGAGACGGTCGCGATCGTCGGCGAGTCCGGCTCGGGGAAGACGATGACGGCGTTCTCGATCCTCAGGCTCGTGCCCGACCCGGGACGCATCGTCTCCGGGAAGATCCTGTTCAAGGACCGCGATGTCGTCACGATGGACAACGAGGAGGTCCGCGACTACCGCGGCAACGACGTGGCCATGATCTTCCAGGACCCGATGACCTCGATGAACCCGGTCACGAAGGTCGGCACCCAGATCGATGAGGCGATGACCGCCCACGAGCGCTTCTCCGTCAAGGAGGCCGCGGCCCGGGTGGTTCCCCTGCTCAAGCAGGTCCGGATCCCGGCCGCGGAGCAGCGCGTCAAGGATTACCCGCACCAGTTCTCCGGCGGGATGCGGCAGCGGGCCATGATCGCGATGGGGCTCTCGAACGAGCCTGAGCTGCTGATCGCCGACGAGCCGACCACCGCCCTGGACGTCACCGTGCAGGCCCAGATCATCCAGCTGCTCAAGACCCTCAATCGGGAGGTGGGCGCCGCCATTATTTTGATCACGCACAACATGGCCCTCGTGGCCAGCATGTGCCAACGGGTCATCGTCATGTACGCCGGCCGCATCGTGGAAGAGGGCCCCGTCGAACAAATCTTCGAGAGTCCGCAACACCCGTACACCTGGTCACTGCTGCGCTCGGTTCCGCGCATCGACGTCGCCCGCTCGGAGCGGCTGGTCAGCATCAAGGGGCTTCCGCCCGACCTGATGCGGCTGCCCCCCGGCTGTAAGTTCCATCCGCGTTGCCGTTTCAAGGTCGAACGTTGCGAGCGGGAGGAGCCGCCGCTGGCCGAGGTCGCCGCGGACCAGGACGCGCGGTGCTGGGTCCTGATGCGGAACGTGCCCGAGGAAAAGCGGGAGGAAACGAAAGCGGCCGAGGTTTCAAAACAGGCCGCCGCCGAACTCAAGCAGGCCGACCAGGGGACGAAGCCGGGGTGAGCGCCGCCGAAGCGAAGCCCGGGGTCGACGCGCGGATCGACCCGGTCATCCTTCGCGTGAAGGACGTCGTCAAGCACTTTCCGATCGGCGGTGTTGGCGGCGACGTCGTTCGCGCGGTCGACGGCGTGAGTTTCGAGATCCGGCGCGGAGAAACGCTCGGGCTGGTCGGCGAGTCGGGCAGCGGCAAGTCGACGCTGGGCCGCGTCATTGCGGCGCTCCATCCGGCGACGTCGGGCAGCGTGCTCTTTGAGGGGCAGGATCTGACGAAGCTCAGGGGCAACAAGCTCCGCCAGATGCGCCGGCAGCTGCAGATCATCTTCCAGGATCCGTTTGCCTCGCTCGACCCACGGATGACGGTGGGCGAGATCATCGCGGAACCGCTCGACAACTTCGGGGTTGCGAAGGGCAAGCAACGCCAGCTCCGCGTTCAGGAGCTGCTTCGAGTCGTCGGCTTGAACCCCAACTTCACGAACCGCTATCCGCACGAGTTTTCCGGCGGCCAGCGACAACGCATCGGCATCGCGAAGGCGCTGGCGCTCAACCCATCGTTGATCATCTGTGATGAGGCGGTCTCCGCCCTGGATGTCTCCATCCAGGCCCAGATCATCAACCTGCTGCAGGACCTCCAGCGGGAGTTCAACCTGACCTACCTGTTCATCGCCCACGACCTGGCGGTCGTCCGCCACCTGTCGAGCCGGATCGCCGTCATGTATCTCGGCAAGATCGTGGAGGTCGCGGATCGGTTCGACGTCTACGACTATCCACAGCACCCGTACACCAGCGCTCTGCTGAGCTCGATCCCGGTGCCCGACCCGCGGCTGGAGGCCGACCGCGAGCCGATCCCGCTGAAGGGCGAGATCCCATCCCCGGTGAACCCGCCCAGCGGCTGCCGGTTCCATACGCGCTGCCCGATCGCGCGCGTGCCCGGCGTCTGCTCCGAGCACGAGCCGCCGCTGGAGTCGCATGGCCGGCCGCAGCAGGAGGCCGCCTGTCATTTCGCCGGCGAGCTGGGCGCCCAGCACCGCCAGGCGGCGCGTCTACCCCAGCGCTGACCGGCGACGGCGCAGCTCGCGGAAGTACGCCAGCACCTGCTGGTCGGTGCGGCCGTCGGCCCGCACCCGGTCCTCGAGATTCTCCATTTCGGCGAACGCCGTGAAGGCCCGTTGGGCCGGTTCACCCCATGGGCCGGCCGTTGGTCCCGGGTCGTAGCCCAGCTGGCGGAGGCCCTGCCGCAGTTCCGTCGCGAGCTCGTCATCGATGACGACCGGGTCTGACTCGGCGGGTTCCTCGAAATAGAGCCGCCAGACCGACGCGAGGCGCTCGAGTTCGTCGACCGGTTGGAGGTGATCGTCGACGCGCAGGTCGAGGTGGCGATCGTTGAAGCCGCCGTAGCCGCCACTCGGTTTGACCACCAGCAGGGCAGCGGACTGCTTGCCGCGGCGGTCGCCGCCGGCGCGGTCGCCGGCTTTGAGCCCGGCCAGCAGCCGCCAGGCGAGCGCGCCAGGCGTGTCCTGGAACGCCTGCAGCATGGCCGCCACGGTCTCCTCCGAGACCAGGATGTTGCCCTGCACCGCGACGTTGACCGCGGTGAGCCCGCCGTACCAGCGGAAGCAATCGCCGCCGCTGAACGTGGCAGCGCCTCCGCGCATGTCGACGATCCCGATCTGGCGCTTGGACGCCTCTGGATCGGCGTGGATCAGGCGCTGGACGGCCTCATCCGGAGCCACGCCCTCGGCCAGCAGGGCCAGGCCCTCCGGCCCATAGCGGGTGTTCGCATGCGACTGCGTGGCGATCGCGCCCACGCCGGCGCGTGCCCACGGAACAACGGCGCCGGCCGCGAGGAACTTCGACGCGACCGCGACGCCACACGCGCCCGACTCCGGGTCCGCCGCCACGATGGAGAAGGTCCGAACCGAGACCACTGGCGGTGAGCTTACGGCATAATGAATCCTCGATCCGCAAGCCCATTCCAGGAGTCGTTGCACAGTGAAAGCGGTCGTCATGGCCGGGGGCGAGGGCTCGCGACTCAGGCCGCTGACGAGCGGGCTGCCCAAGCCGCTGGTCCCGGTCGTCGGCAAGCCGGTGATGGAGCATATCCTGCGGCTGCTGCGCAAGCACGGCATCACCGATGTCGTGGTCACGCTTCAGTACCTGGGGTCAGCGATCCGCGACTACTTCGGTGATGGGGCGGACTTTGGCATGGACATCACCTACGTCGTCGAGGACGCGCCGCTGGGGACCGCGGGCAGCGTCAAGAACGCGCAGGCGTACCTCGATGAGCCGTTCATCGTCATCAGCGGGGACGCCCTGACCG
This sequence comes from Candidatus Dormiibacterota bacterium, assembly GCA_036564925.1. Classification (GTDB taxonomy): domain Bacteria; phylum Chloroflexota; class Dormibacteria; order CF-121; family CF-121; genus JALYYC01. The sequence goes on from DATCOB010000027.1 coordinate 86,756, forward strand.
ACATCGACCTCGGCCGGGCCATCGCCTTCCATCGCGAGCGCCAGGCCTCCGCCACCATCGTCCTGACCTCCGTCGCAAATCCCCTGGAGTTCGGCGTCGTGATCACGAACCCGGATGGGACCATCAACCGGTTCCTGGAAAAGCCATCCTGGGGCGAGGTCTTCTCGGACCAGGTCAACACCGGTATCTACATCATCGAGCCACAGGTGTTGGAACTCCTGCCCCCGGCAACCGTCGTCGACTGGAGCAGCGACGTGTTTCCCAAGATGCTGCGGGGCGCCATGCCGCTGTATGGATACCTGGCGCCCGGTTACTGGTGCGACATCGGCAACATCCAGACGTATTACCAGGCCAACTGGGACGCGCTGGAGGGCCGGGTGGACGTGGAGATCGCCGGCGAGCGCCGCGAAGGGAATGTCTTCATCGGGGAGGATGTCGAGCTTGCCCATGACGTCCGGCTGAGCGGGCCGGCGTACATCGGCCAGGAATGCAAGATCAAGAAAGGCGTCTTCATCAACGGCCCCGTGTGCGTGGGGAACTTCTCTGTCGTCGACGAGAACACCAAGATGAGCAACTCCATCATCTGGAGTTACTCCTACATCGGCGAGAACTCCCGTCTACGCCAGGCCATCGTCTGCCGGCATGCCACCATCAAGAACAACTGCCTGCTGGAAGAGGGGGCGGTGATCGGCGACGAGGTGGTGGTCGGGGAGGGGAGCACGATCGACGCGGGCGTCAAGATCTGGCCGGACAAACAGATCGAGCCCGGCTCGACGGTCCACGAGAGCATCATCTGGGCGGGCCACTGGAAGCGCGGGCTCTTCACCTCCTATGGCCTGGTCGGGCTGGTCAACATCGAGTTGACGCCGGAGTACTGTGCCCGACTCGGCGCGTCGTTTGCGGCGCTCTTTCCGAAGGGCTCCGCGGTCGGGGCCGCCCGCGACGGGCAGCGGCCCTCGCGGATGATCAAGCGCGCCATGATCGCCGGAATGATGTCCGGCGGCGCGTCCATCATCGACCTGAGCGAGCTGCCGATCCCGGTGGTCCAGTATTACGCCCGCCAGCACCCCATCGCCGGCGCCGTCCATATCCAGATGTCCCCGCTCGACAGCCGCTCCGCTGATATCCGGATGTTCGACGGCAACGGCGTCATTCTGGATAAAAAGGCCGAGCGCAAGGTGGAAAACGTTTTCTTCCGCGAGGACATCCGGCGGGTCCATTTCTATGAGATGGGTGACATCACCTACCCGCGCGATGCGGTGGACTCGTACATCGACGGGCTCCTTTTGCTGATCGATGCCGAGGCGCTCCGCCGAGCTCACCTGCGGATCCTGGTCGACTTCGATCACGGCAGCGCCTCAATCGTACTGCCGCGGCTATTCAAGGAGTTGAACATCGAGGCCATCCCGCTCAACGCCGGGTTCGATGAGACCTATCAGTCGAAGACGCAGGCGGCGTTCGCGGAGGCGCGCCGGCAATCGGCCCTGATCACCCGGACCCTAGGCTGTCGCCTGGGCGCCTACATCGATTACGGATCGGAGCGGATCTTCCTGATCGACGAGCAGGGCGACCTGCTCGACCATCACGAGGCGCTTGGGGTTCTGGCGATGCTCGCGCTGCGGGCGAAGCCGGGCGTCCTGGTCGCGCCGGCAACGGTGCCGCAAACGATCTCCCAGCTGGTCCGAACGATCCCCGGGGCCCACTTCGTACCCGGCAAGGTGGAGCCCGCCGCGTTGCTTCGGGCCGCGCAGCAGCACCAGGCGCAACTGGCGTCCGACGGGAATGGCGGCTACGTGTTCCCAGAGCATCACCTGGCCTTCGACGGGATCTTCACCCTCGTCAAACTCCTCGAGCTGCTCGCCAAGGACGGCCGGGAGGTGTCCGTCGTCCGGCGCGAGATCCCGCGGGCGGCCTACGAGCACCGGCTCGAAACGGTGCCCTGGGATTTGAAGGGACGCGTGATGCGCACGATGGTCGAAATGCACCGGGACGCCTCGGTCGACCTGGCTGACGGCATCAAGGTCTTCGTTGACGGCGGATGGGTGCTGGTGCTCCCCGACCCCGACATGCCCAGGTACCACATCATTGTCAGCCTGCCGGATGATGCCGCCGCCCGGGCGCTGGCCGATCGCTATAGCGCCCTGGTGAAGGCGGCGGTCTCGAACGGCGACGCCGCGAGCGCGGTCCCTGCCTGACCGCGGCTGGCCAGGCCGGGACACGCGGGAAGCCGGTGCTAAAATCGCCCTTGCCGAGCGGGTGTAACTCAGTTGGTAGAGTGCAACCTTCCCAAGGTTGAAGTCGTGAGTTCGAGTCTCATCACCCGCTCCAAGCCCGCCCCCGCCCTGACACCGCCACGGGACTTGGTGCCAGTGTCAGGGATATCGGCTAGCGCTTACTTCGGCTTGGCGTAGTCCGGCGCGCCCTTGAAGTCGAGCAAGATCACGGTTTCCTTGCCAACCGTCCAGGCATCGTGTCCTGGTGGGATGACAAAGGCGTCACCGGCTTTGATCTCGTCCTCCGACCCGTCCTGGCCGACGATTTTCATGACCCCTTGCAGGACGTAACCCACATGGTTGATCTCGCACCGATCGGTCTTCGCGATCGGCTTGACGTGCTCGGACCACTTCCAACCGGCCTCATGGTGCGAGCGGCCGACAGTCACGCCGCCGACGTTGACGACCTCCAGCCTGCCTTTGGCGAACGGGCGCGTTTCGTCGGGAGAGTGAAGGCTTTTCTTGTGAACCGCGGCCTTCTTCTGGGTAGTGGGTGCCTCTGCCATCGCGACCTCCTTGCTAGACCGACTCGGCGGCAATCGTCCCGTGGCGATCTTCAGTATGCGCGCTACAGGCAGTTTCCCTAACCCCCAATTTCTTGAATACGATTGACATTCGGCCCGAGCGCGGAGTATGATGCCGCGGCGTGAAGCAAGCCCGCCGCCTCGCCGTATTAGTTTCACTCTCCGCCGCCTTAGTCGGGGTTAACTCGATCACCGCCCTGGCATCCACCGCGCCAGGACTGGGAACCGCGGCGGGTTACGCCATTCTGGCCGGCACGCCGAACATCACGAACACCGGCGCCTCCGTGATCAGCGGGAGCGTTGGCATATCGCCGGCCGCCGCGGTGACGGGATTTCCTCCTGGAACTGTGGTGAATGGAACAATCCAGGCGGCAACGGCCGCCGCGGCGACCGCCAAGGCTGACCTGACGGCGGCCTACGGCGTGGCCGCGTCCTCGCCCTGCAACTTCAACAAGACTGGCCAGAACCTCGGGGGCCAGACCCTGACGCCGGGCACCTATTGCCAGACCACGGCACCGACCCTGACCGGCATCCTCACCCTGAGCGGCAACGGGGTCTTCATCTTCCAGATTGGCAGCACCCTCGTCACCGCGCCCGGCGCCAGTGTGGCGTTCATCAATGGCGCCCAGCCCTGCAACGTCTTCTGGCAGGTCAGCAGCTCGGCGACGCTCGACACCACGACCACCTTTGTCGGAACCATCATGGCCCTCACCTCGATCTCCCTCAACAACGGAGCGAGCATCCAGGGCCGCGCCCTGGCGCAGAACGGCGCGGTGACGTTGATCAACAATCAAATCACGGCGCCGACCACCTGCAACGCCATTTCCGTGGTCGGTCCGACGGCGACAGCGGCACCCTCACCTTCACCCACACCTGCGGTCGCCGGAGCGCCGAACGGCGGTGGCGGGCCTCCCCAGGGCGACTCATTCCCGTGGATGTTCGCGCTGGTCGCCGCGATCCTGGGTGGCGCCGGCACGATCAGGCTGGTAAAGGCTCGAGCGCACCGCCGCAGCACCTAGTAGGCTGGCGTTCGGAAGGGATAGAGCTGACTCAATGCTGTACGCACGCCTGCGGTCGCCCTCTTGTTTTGCTGGATTCCTGACGGCGGCCGTGGTCCTTACCGCCTGTAGCGGCGCCACGAAGGGCGCGGTGCAGCTGGCTGTCGTGTCGCCCTCTGCCCAACCGCCATCGGCGCGAACCGCAACCGCCCAACCCGCGGATCACCTCGCCCTCCCACCGTTGACCGACCCAGCCCTGGACCTGCGCGCCGGACCCGTGGGCGTTCCGCTCGAGCTCCAGATTCCATCGCTCCAGGTCAGGGCCCCTGTCCTCGGCGTCGGCATCAACTCGAGCAATGTGATGGACACGCCGGAAGGGGCCGCCAACGACGGTGTCTGGCAGAAGGTGTTCTGGTATCGGGGCAGCGGGATCCCGGGCGCCGCGAGCACGGCCACGATCGCGGGGCACGTGGATGACGTGCTCGGTCGGCCCGCCATCTTCGCCCGGCTCAAGGATCTTCGACCAGGCGATTCGGTCGTCGTCCGTGACACGCGGACGGACATGGAGGTGACCTTCCTGGTCACCCAGACCGACACCTACACCCTGCGGCAGACGCGCGAGGCGGCCGTGCTCGCCCAGATCTACGGCACCGGGCCGGTCGCCGGGCAGGGGCCTCAGCCGTCGACGGACGGCCTGTCTCACCTGACGCTCATCACCTGCATCGGAAGCTGGGTCAAGGGGTCCGGCACCTACGATCACCGCCTGGCCGTGTATGCCGTGGGCCCTCCCGCCCTGGCGCACTTTCGGATCCGGCCGCAGTCCTGATGCCAGCGGCCCGACACCCTTCGGGCCCGGACCGGTGCCGGCAAGGCGCTCGAGGTCGACTCGCTGCTCAGAGCGACCATCGCTTAGCCTTTTCTTAATTTTGCAGCCCATATACTTAGGCTGGTGGGGGAAGCCCAGCTCCAGGTAGAACCGACCACCCCTCCCGCCACGCCGGCGCCTGGGCGCTATCTCAACCGCGAACTCTCCCATCTCCAGTTCGATGACCGCGTGCTGGCGATGGCCGAGGACCGGGACCTTCCCCTCCTGGAGCGCGTGCGGTTCCTCGCCATTCTTGCCGAGAACCTCGACCAGTTCTTCCAGGTCCGGGTGGCCGGCTTGAAAGATCAACTGCTGGTACCCATGGCCCAGACCTCGCCGGACGGGATGACGACCAGCGAACAGCTACGCGCCATTCACAGGGCGGTCGACGCGCTACTCGCCCGAAGTACCCCGCTGTTCGAGCGTGAAATCGCTCCGGCCCTGGCCGAGCACGGCATCCGGCTGGTGGTCGAGGATGACCTTGACGACACGGACCGCGCCTACGTGGCCGAGGAGTTCACGGCGCGGATCTATCCGGTCCTGACCCCGCTCGCGGTCGACCCGGCCCATCCCTTCCCGTACATCTCCCACCTCTCGCTCAACCTCGCGGTCAGCGTCAGCGACCCCACCCGCCATGAAATGCGATTCGCCCGGGTCAAAGTTCCACCCCTGCTTCCCCGGTTCATCGCTCTCCCCGATGGTGGCCGGTTCATCCCTCTCGAGCAGGTTATCGCCATGCACCTTGACAGCCTGTTTCCGGGCATGGACGTGATCAGCCATCATCCGTTCCGGGTGACGCGCGACGCGGACCTGGACCTGGTCGACGACGAGGCCGACGATCTGCTGGCCGCCATTCAGAACGAGCTCCACCGCCAACAGCGCAAGGCGAGCGTCGTCCGGTTAGAGGTCGACGACGGCATGTCCGACGAGGTGCTCGGTTTGCTGGTGCGCGAGCTCGACCTGGAGCCCACCGACGTCTACCGCGTCAACGGTCTGCTCGACTTGAGGGCGCTGTGGTCGCTGTACGGGCTCGACCGCCCCGACCTCAAGGACGAGCGCTGGGCTCCGGTCACGCAGCGCCGCTTGCAGGGGCTGGAGGGCCAGCCGGCCGACCTGTTCGCCATCCTGGGCGATGGCGATGTGCTGGTGCACCATCCGTATGATTCCTTCTCCACGTCCGCCGAGGCCTTCATCGACCAGGCGGCCCAGGACCCGAACGTGCTCGCCATCAAGCAAACGCTGTACCGCACCTCGGGCCCGGTCAGCCCCATCGTGCGCGCCCTGATCCGGGCCGCGGAGAGCGGCAAACAGGTGGTCGCGCTGGTCGAGCTCAAAGCGCGCGGCGATGAGCAGGCCAATATCGCTTGGGCGCAGGCGCTGGAGCAGGTTGGTGTCCACGTCGTCTACGGCGTGGTCGGGCTCAAGACCCATGCCAAGGTGACGCTCGTGGTTCGGAATGAGCCCGCCGCCATCCGGCGCTATGTGCACATCGGGACCGGCAACTACAACCCCAAAACGGCGCAGATCTACGAGGATGTGGGCCTGCTCTCCAGCGATCCCGAGCTGGGGAGCGACGTCTCCGAGCTCTTCAATTACCTGACGGGCTACAGCCGGCAACGGCGGTTCGGCCGGCTGCTGGTCGCCCCGGTCGGGCTGCGCTCCGGGATCATCCGGTTGATTCGCCGGGAGGCGGTGCGCGCGGAGGACGGCCGCATCGTGTTGAAGGTGAACAGCCTGGTCGACGCCGAGGTCGTCGATGCGCTGTACGAGGCCTCAGCGGCCGGGGTCGACATCGATCTGATCGTGCGGGGCATTTGTAGCCTGCGCCCTGGGGTGCCGGGGCTTTCCGAAGGGATTCGGGTCCGATCCCTCGTCGGGCGTTTCCTGGAGCATTCGCGGATCTTTCGCTTCGGCCGGGAGCCGGGTGATGTGCAGTACTTCATCGGGTCTGCCGACCTCATGCCACGCAACCTCGACCGCCGCGTCGAGGCCATGGTGCCGGTTGACGAGCCGTCGCTGAAAGCGCAATTGGGCCAGATTCTCGACACGGAACTGCGCGATGACGTCCTGGCGTGGGCGTTGCACGCCGACGGATCCTGGTCGCGGGTGCCCCGAGTCGTCGGCGTGAATGCGCAAGCGGTCTTCCAGGAGCTGGCCCTGGCGCGGGTCCTTCAGCCGGTTCCGGCGGGCGCCGGCCGGAACGGGATCACCCCGGATGCTTGAGCGCGAGGTCAAGCTCGGGGCCAGGTCTGACTTCGACCTGCCCGACCTCGACGGCGTCGCCGAGGCGGTCAACGCGGGTCCTCTCACGGAGCGACGGTTGGAGACCGTGTACTACGACACGCCGGACCTGCGGCTCGCTCGCTGGGGATGTAGCCTTCGCCTCCGGCAGGGCGAAGGGTGGACGCTGAAGCTGCCATCCCCCTCAGACGGGCCGGCGCTGGTCCGTCGCGAGCTGGAGTTTCCCGGTGACGGACGCCGGCCACCCGAAGCGGCGGCCGCGTTGGTGATGGCCTACGTCCGCCGCTCGTCGCTGGTTCCCGTGGCCAGTCTCTCGACTCACCGCCGCCGGGTGCAGCTGACGCAGGACGGCGGACCGGTGCTTCTGGAGGTGGTCGATGACGACGTCTCCGTGATCCAGGGTCTGCGGGTGGCAAGCCGGTTTCGCGAGGTGGAGGTGGAGTTGCGCGACGCTGCCGGGGATCGAATCCTCGAGCCGGTGCTGGCGAGGCTCCGTGCCGCCGGCGCGGCCGATGGCGACAATGCCACGAAGCTTCACCGCGCGCTCGGACCGCGGGCCACCGCGCCGGCCGAGGTGGAACCACTGGCGCTCACCTTGCAGGCGACGGCCGGCGACCTCGTCCGCCACGCGATCGCCACCTCCGTGGCGGCGCTCCTTCGCCACGACCCCGGCGTCCGGCTCGGCGATGACCCCGAGGATGTTCATCGCGCGCGCGTCGCGACGCGCCGCCTGCGGTCGCAGCTCCGTACCTTTCGCGGCCTGCTGCAGCCGGGGTGGGTCGACGCCTTGCGCGATGACCTGCGCTGGGTCGCCGCGGGGCTTGGCGATGTTCGCGACAAGCAGGTCATGGCGCAGCGGGTACGGAGCCGGACCACGGCGCTGGCGGAGGGTGACGCCGCGGCGGTCGGTGAGCTCGCCGCCCAGCTCGAAGTGGAAAGCGAGGAAGCGCGCGGCCGCCTGGTCCTCGACATGCGATCGGAGCGGTACATCGCCCTGCTCGATCGGCTCGTCGAAGGCGCCCGAACGCCGTCGCTCACCGAGGAGGCGGCCACGCCCGCGAGCGAGGCGGTGGTGGCCATCGTCCGCCGGGACTGGAGGCGGTTGCGGAAGGCGGTCCGGCGGCTCGACAAGCATCCGCCGGATGACGAGCTGCATCACGTCCGGATCCTTGCCAAGCGAGCGCGCTACGCGGCAGAGGCGGCCGAACCGGTCACCGGAAAGGCGGCCGCCCGCTTCGCCGCGGTCGTGACCCAGCTCCAGGATGTCCTCGGTGACCACCAGGACAGCGTGACGGCGCAAGGGTGGCTCCGTCGGACCGGGCAGGGGCATTTGGCCTTTGTCGCGGGCGAATTATGCGCGATCGAGCGGGATGCCGCGGCCTCGGACCGTGCCCGCTGGCCAAAAGAATGGAAAAAAGTTGACCGCAAAGGCCTGAGAAGGTGGATGATATAGCGAACACGACACCGGCCCACGCATCGTCTCAGCAACAAACATCGCAAGGGGTGTCCATGGCAGCAAGAATCTTGAATGTCGATGAGGCCAAACTGGTTCGCGCAGCGGGAGGGATCATCCGGCGCCATGGGTCGCGGGGCGCGATGAAGATCGCGCTGATCCACCGGCCGGGTTACGATGACTGGACCTTTCCAAAGGGCAAGGTCGACGCTGGCGAAACGCTCGAGGAGACCGCGCTACGCGAGGTGGAGGAGGAGACCGGGTACCGTTGTCGCCTCGTCCGTCCGCTCGGGTGTACCGCCTACGCCGACCGTCGCGGCCGCGATAAGGTGGCCTGTTACTGGATCATGGACGTGCAGGGCGGCCGCTTCAAGCCTGGCGATGAGGTGGACGAGATCCGCTGGGTGACGGTCGACGAAGCCTTCGAGATCTTGAGCTACCGCCGTGACCGCGCGCTCTTGCGGTCGCTCGAACTCGCCGCCACCGCTTGAGAGCGGGCTCGAAGTGGCCGTCTATGTCGTTCGCCACGCCAAGGCCGGCGACCGCGACACCTGGGAGGGAAGTGACCGCCTGCGGCCACTGAGCAAACCCGGGTGGCTCCAGGCGGAGGGCCTGGCGGAGCGCTTCAAGGGGGTGGCGATGCAGGCGATCCTCTCCAGCCCCTACCTGCGCTGCATCCAGACGGTCGAGCCGCTGGCCCGCCAGCAGGGCTTGCGCGTGGAACAAGAAAAGGGGCTCGCGGAAGGTGCGGGCGGGGCAAGCCTCCGTCGGCTGGCCCAGCGGTTTCAAGGAAAGAATGCGACGTTCTGTACCCACGGCGACGTGATCGACGAGTTGCTCGTCGGGCTCGCGGCGGACGGCCTGGTGCCACGATCGCGCCTGGGCGCCGAGAAGGGCTCGACCTGGGTGCTCGAGGAGACGGACGGGCGAATCACGGGCGCGCAGCACATTCCCGCGCCGTAGCTCAGCCGTTTAATCCGGCGGTGTGCAGGATGGCGAACATCACCCACGCGATGGTCGCCGTGGCGGGAATCGTCAGGATCCATGACCCCACGATGTCGGCCACAACGTTGAGCCGCAGGGCAGAGAACTGGCGCCCGGCCCCGGCGCCCATGACCGATCCCGTAATCGTATGCGTCGTGCTGACCGGCAGCCCCAACTGCGTCGCAACCTGAATAACCGTCGCACCCATCACCTGGGCCGACATGCCGGTGGCCGGCTCGAGTTTGAACATCCCCCAGCCCAGCGTCCGCATGATGCGCCATCCGCCGACATAGGTCCCCGCGGCGATGGCCGCGGCCGAGAGGACGACGACCCAGAGCGGAACCTTGAACTTGGCAAGGTGCCCTGTGGCGACCAGCGCCAGGGTCATCGCGGCCATCGTCTTTTGGGCGTCGTTCGAGCCATGCGAAAAGGCCACGAATGCTGCGGCAGGAACCTGCAGTCGTCGAAAGTTGCGGTTCAGGCGGCCAGGTCGTCCTCGCTGAACGGCCCACAGCAGGATCACCACAAATGTTCCCGCGCCGAAAAACCCGACGACCGGGGAGGTGATCAACGCCAGGAAGACGCTACCAAGCTGGCTCCAGTGGATCGCGCTGAAGCCGCCTCCGGCCGCCACCCCGGCGCCCAACAGACCACCGATGAAGGCATGGCTTGAGCTGCTGGGGAGCCCGAGCGACCAGGTGAAGAGATTCCAGGCGATGGCCCCGACGAGCCCCGCGATGATCACCACCAGTCCGGGCTTGATCACGAGCAGCTTCGCGATGGTGTTCGAAACCTTCGCCTGAAAGAACGCGACGGTGATGATCGCCCCGGCAAGGTTCAAGACCGCCGCGATCAGCAGGGCGTGGCGCGGGGAAAGGGCCCGGGTCGAAATGGATGTGGCGACGGCCATCGGCGTGTCATGAAAACCATTCGTGAAGTCAAAAACAAGCGCAACCAGGAACGTGAGGATCAGCAGCGGTTCAACCATTCTTGATCGAGGTCGCTTCCAGGACGTTGGCCACGTGCTCACACTGGTCCATCGTCTGCTCGAGCAGGTCGTAGATATCCTTCCACTTGACCAGGTCGTTGGCCGAGGCGCCATCCGCGAATAGCTGCGCCAGCGCCTCCCGCGTGATCTGGTCGCCCTCGTTCTCGAGCCGGTGGATCTCCAGGCGGTGCGGCCCCAGGTTCTTGAATCCTTCGAGTCTCGTCAGGGCTTGGGCAAGCTCGATGCCCGCCTTCGCCAGGGCTTCACCCATCCGGCGAGCCGAAGCGGAGATCTCCGTCACGCGGTACAGGTCGATCTTGTCCGAAACTTCCTCGGCCAGGTCGACGACCTCATCGAGCGACGAAGCCAGGTCGTAGATATCCTCGCGCTCGAAGGGCGTCACGAAGGTGGCGTTGATCAGGTTGTAGATGTCATGGGTGACGTCGTCGCATTCGTGCTCGATCTCGCGGAGCCTGGGATGCCTGGTCTGGCCTTCCAGGAGGCCGTTTCGAAGCTGGTCGAGAGCCTCGCTGACCAATTCGCCCTGCTTCGAGAATAGGGCGTAAAACCGTCGTTCTGCCGGGACGATGCTGAGCCTCATGGTTGAATCACCTCCGCCATGAGCATAGGCAGCCCTGGGTTAAGGCGTCGTTAAGGCGAGCCCTAAGATTGGGGGTGATGGATCCAGGTCTGCAGGCCCTGGGCGAGCGTGTGCAGTCGGCGCTGGCCGATGCCCTGACGGCCCTGGTGCGCCGTGACCTGGCCCTTGCGGATCATGTGGTCCGGGCCGACCTTGCGGTAAACCAGCTTCGATACACGCTCGAGGAGAGGGCCAGCGAGGCCTTGACCGCCACGGCGGATCCGATCGAGGTGCGCCGGCTGGTTGCCACCCTGTACGTCCTGGCGGATCTCGAGCGGATCGGCGACCATGCTGAGGGCATTGCCAAGGTCGCCCTTATGTTGGGCGAGTCGCCGTCTTTCGAAATGCCGCCGGTCATCGGCTTGATGAGCCAGCAGGTGCAGGACATGGTGCGGCGGACGTTGCACATCCTTAGCCAACAGGACGTCGCCGCCGCCCGCCTCCTCTGCGAGGAAGACGATGAAATTGACGCGCTTTACGATCGGGTCTACGGAGAGCTACTCACGGCGATGGCGGGTGATCGCAATGTCGTATCCGAGGCCACCTATCTATTGTGGGTCACCCACAACCTGGAGCGGATCGCCGACCGTGCGACCAATATCTGCGAGCGGGTCGTCTTCCTCAAGACCGGCCACGTGGAAGAACTCAACGTTTCCAAGTACTGACAAGCCAGTGCGCCGGATCGCCGTCCTCACCGACCGCGTCGCTTTGGCGACCGGCGTTAGGCAGGCACTGGCGCCATTTGATGTCGAGGTTGCCTGGCACCGAGACCAGAACGGCATCTTGCACGAGCGGGTCATTGATGCGGTGGTGGCGTGTGGACGCGACCCCGTTGACATGACGGCGCTCATCCGCCGCGTGACCGCCACCCCGCTCCTCGTCCTCGGAGGCGACGAGAGCCAGGCGGCCACCTGCCTCGATCTGGGCGCCGACGCCTGGTTGCCGGCGGATGTGGCGACCGCCGTAGTTGTCGCTCAGGTCAGGCGACTGTTGCGGACACGGCGGGATCCCTCGGCGCCGACCCTCGTGCTCACCGTCGGCGACGTGACGATTGACACCTCGGAGCGCCGCGTGAGGGTGCGTGGCAGGGAGCTGGAGCTTGCGCCGAGGGAATATGAGCTCCTGCGCGTGATGGCGGACAACCGGGGGAAGGCGCTCAGCCGCGATCGGATCCTCGCTGCGGCCTGGGGACCTCGTTTCGTCGGCGAGCCGAAGACCGTTGACGTCCACGTCGCGTGGCTGCGACAAAAGCTGGAGGGGAGTGGACTGCGTGTGACCACCATGCGCGGCCTCGGCTACCGGCTCGACGTGCTCCCGTCGCAAGCCGCTGAACAGGCGGTCGCGGAGGTTGGTGCCGTGGGCCGATCGATCTCGACCGGCCCACGGATGAATACGTGAACGCTATCGTTCGCCGGTAGCCGGGTCGAGGAAGAGCTTGCTCGGGCCGCCGACCGGCCCATTGGGCGGAAAGGTGAACATGTTGCGGAGGGATCCCGCCTTCGTGTCGAAGGAGAAGTTGCCGATCCGACCCGTTTGCCAGTTGTCCTCGACGAATCTGAGGATGGACGTCTGGTCGGTGATGCTGTGGTCGACGAAGTTTGACTTTGCGTACGGCGACACCACGAGCAAGGGCTGACGAGGCCCGTAGCCGCAGCGGTCCTGGTAGGCTCCCATGACGTTCTGGATCTTCTTTCCGCAGCTCGTGCCGTCCAGCGCGTCCACCGTCGGGTCGATCGACTGGTTCACGATCGGACTCATCGCGTGGTCGTACCATCCGTCCGAGTCGTCATAGGCGATCACAACCGCGGTCGAATCCCAGTACGGCGACCTCTCCAGCTGGTTGATCGTGGAGACGATGTACTCCTGCTCGTCGAGCGGATCGGAATAGCCGGCGTGACCATCCTGATAGCCAGGCGCCTTGAGGAAGCTCACCGCCGGTAAGTTGTGCGTGTCGAGGGCGGTGAAGAAGTCGGTCAGATCGTACTGATGGTTGGCCTGGTCTTGCTTACCGATGGTGTCAGGAGAGATTGGCCGAAGGTGTCCCGGATTGGCCGTGGAGGCGTAATACTGAAACGGCTCGTGGTGCGGGATGTAATCCTTGCTGACCACGCCGGCCTTGTTCGCGTGCGACTGCGTGCAGTTGTCGAAGCCTCCCTGGAACCAGCCCCAGGTGATCCCTTTCGCGTTCAGCAGGTCGCCGATATTCTTATTGTTCGGGTCGATCGATGTCGTCTGGTCACGCGTGGCGCAGATATCGCCGGCCGGCTGCGGATCGCCGATCACGGTCGTATTGGGAGTGACGGCGATGCCGAACGATGTCGTATCTGGGGTGAATCCGTGCGTCTGGCCTGATACCAGGTTCAGTGCACCCGGCGTCGAGGGGCCGAATGTCGTGCCGTACGAGTTGTCGCTGATCGCGAACTGCTGCGCGTAGTTCCAGAGCGCGGTCACGGTATTGCCGTCGTAGTACCCCATGACCTGGCCGCCCTTCACGCCGTCGGCATCGGTTCCGCGGCCGACCTTCTCAACGAACATATCCATCAGGCCGGCATCGAACGCCTTCTGCTCGTCGGTGTAGTTGTGGTCTTGATCTCTCGTCTCGAATTGAGACCGGTCGAGACGGAAGGGCTGCACGGCGTTGGGGTTGTTCGGTGCGAGTAGCGAGCCGTTGAGCCCGTTGACCGACGGCGTCTCCAGCGATGGGTCGAATGGCGGTTCCCCGGCCGGATTGGCGGCGTGCGGATAGGTTGCGAAGTAGTGGTCGAACGAGACGTTTTCCTGGTACATCACGACCAGGTGCTGGACTGGCGTGATGGCCCCGGTGTCCTGACCGGGAGGAGTACTGGCCGCCGCCGTGCCGGCCGCCGGACCCAGCGCCACGCTGGTGATCACTGCCGCCGCCAACGCGAGGCCGGAGACTGGTACGGTCCGCAGACGTCGAATCATTGGCCTTCCTCCCACAGTTCCATGGCGCGGCATCGATCCCCAGGCTCTCAGCAGCTGCCCCGCAGGCTGTCAAGGCTCAGGAAATTCTAGGCGCCACGGGCTCCGGGAGGCGAGCCTGCCATAATGTCAGCCGCCGTTCGCCCCGCCGCCTCCGCCCGACCCGGCCGGCACGATGTTGATCGAGTTGGCCTTGACGCTGCCGTCCGCCTCGCGGGTGCCGATCACCGTCACCGTCTCGTTCTCCTGAAGGTCGGAGGCCTGACCGAGCACCGTCTTTCGAACGATGACGCTCGGGTCGAAGGTGACCTTGACGTCCGTGTTGCAACGGGTGTCGTGGATGGTAAGGCTGCTCGCCGTCAGATTCGTGATGGTTCCGCTGGCACCACGGCGGTTGGCTCGGGCGGCCTGGCTCGTCGACGGCGAGGCGCTGCTACTCGGACACGCGGCAAAGCCACCGCGACCCCCGGCGCCAAGGCCAGCAGTCGCCGAATTCGTCGACGGCGCGGCGGCGCTGGCCTGACCACCCTGGCCCACCTTGTAGCCGCCATAGAAGCCACCCAGCAGGGCGACCGCCACCACCAGGGCTGCGATTGGAAACTTGATCATTGATTGACCTCCCATGAATTCACTCGTAGCGCAATGCCTCGATCGGGCGGAGCCGGGCGGCCCGGTTGGCCGGGTAAATGCCGAAGAAGAGACCGATCGCCACCGAGATGCCGAAGGCCGCAACGACTGAGGGGCTGGAAATGATCGGGGCCGGTAGGCTCGAGACGATGTTCGGCAGGACCCTCGCGAGCAGGACACCAACCAGGATCCCGAGCGCGCCGCCCAACCCGGAAAGGAACATCGACTCGATCAGGAACTGCAGCAGGATGTCCTTGCGGCGCGCCCCGATGGCCTTTCGGATCCCGATCTCCCGCGTTCGCTCGGTGACCGTGACCAGCATGATGTTCATGATCCCGATGCCGCCGACCACCAGGGAGATGCCGGCGATGGCCCCCAGCATCAGCGTCAAAACGCCCGTCGACTGCGACGCGCTGTTCAACACATCCTGCTGACTCAAGATCTGGAAGTCGGCCTGCGCGGGGTCCGAGATATGGTGCCGGTCGAGCAGGACCTGCGTCACCTCCGCCGTCGCGGCATCGGTCGAGCCGGCGCTGCCCGCCTGGACGTAGATCTGCTGGACGTTGCGCCCACGACCGCCGAGGAGGTAGTCCCAGGCCGCGGTGATGGGGGTCACGACCAGGTCATCCTGGTTGGCCAGCCCGGAGGCGCCCTTCGGCGCCAGCACGCCGACCACGCGGAAACTCTGCCGGTTGATCTTGATCACCTGCCCGATCGGATCGGTGCCATTGAACAGGTTGTCCACGACGGTCTGCCCGAGCACCGCTACCTTGCTGGCCGCGTCAACGTCGGCACCTGTGAAGAACTGGCCGCTGGCGACCTGGTAATTC
>DATCOB010000028.1:0-2652 GCA_036564925.1 Candidatus Dormiibacterota bacterium
CCGGCGTCGAGCCGGTCATCGACGCCGCCGCCATCATGGAGTGCCGCGATGAGGTGCGCAAGGTCACGGTCGATGAAAAGCTTCGGCGGTACATCATCGAGCTCGCCGTGGCGACGCGGCAGTCCGCCGAGCTGGTGCTGGGCGCCAGCCCGCGGGCCGAAGTCCTGTTGCTGCTCGCCGCCAAGGCCGCCGCCGCGTTTGATGGCCGCGACTATGTGACGCCCGACGACGTCAAGGGCTTGCTGCGGCCGACCTTCCGCCATCGCCTGCTGCTGCGGCCGGAGGCCGAGGTCGGCGGGCAGACGGCCGACAGTCTGCTCGACGGAATGATCGCCCGCGTCACACCGCCGCGCTAGGCCGGCCTGATGACCCTGGTGCCGCAGCCCCGCCTGCTGGCGGCGCTTGTCATCGGCTCCCTGCTCGTCCTCCTCATTTTGCTGAGCCCGCTGTTCTGGCTGATCGTCATCGTCTATCACGTCGTCCTCGCCGCGATCGTCGTCGCCGACCGGCGGCGGCTGCCGCGCCGATCGGGATTCATGGCCAGCCGCGTGCTGCCGCAACCCTTCTCCCTCGGGGAAACGCAGCTGGTCCAGGTCGTCATCGCCAATGGCGATGCCGCCGGCCTCCCGGCTGAGGTCGCGGACCACGTGCCCGGCGATCTACGCCCCAACCTCCGGGTGCTGCGCGGTGCCTTCGATCGAGAGGGATTTCTCACCGTCGAATACCAGGTGCAACCGCCGCACCGCGGAGCGTACCGGTTCGGCTCGGTCGATCTCCGGTGCTGGCGGCCGGGTGGATGGCTCCTTCGCCAGGTCCGCATTCCGGCGAACGAGTCGGCGGCGGTCTACCCGAGCGTGCTCGCCATCAAGCGCTACCAGCTGACGCTGCGGCGCGGGATGCGCTTCATGCAAGGCTTCCGCCGGGCCCGACCCCCGGGCGCCACCACCGCATTCGCCGGTCTTCGCGATTACCTCCCCGGTGACGAGATCCGGCGCATCAACTGGACCGCGACGGCGCGCCGGGACAGCCCGGTGGTCATGGAGGTCGAGGCGGAGCGAGGCCAGCAGGCGATCATCGCGCTCGATTGCGGCCGGCTGATGACGGCACCCGCCGGGCTGTTGACCAAGCTCGATCACGCCGTCAACGCCGCCCTGCTGCTGGCTTATGTGGCCCAGAGCCAGGGCGATCGGGTGGGCATGATGACGTTCAGCGATGGCATCCGGCAGTTCGTGCCGCCCAGGCGGGGGGCGGTGCAGGTGAGTCACCTGAACCGCGTGCTCTACGACGTCAAGGCCGAGTACACGGAGCCCGACTTCGGCGAGGCGTTTTCGCAGTTGGGGTTTCGGGTCAGCCGCCGATCGCTCGTGGTGGTCCTCACCGACCTGCTGGATCCGGAGGCCTCGCGGGACCTGGTCGCGCACGCCATCAGGCTCGGCCAGCGGCACCTTGTCATGGTCGTCGCGATGGCCGACCCCGAGCTGCTCGAGGCCAGGGACGCGCCGATCGATCGGACGGCTCGGGCCTATGAATGGGCTGCGGCCGAAGAGTTGCTGGCCGCCCGGCGGGAAAGTTTCGAGGCGCTCCGCAAGGGTGGCGTTCTCGGACTGGACGTTGAGGCCGGCCGCCTGAGCCCGGCCCTGGTCGAACGTTATCTCGAGCTAAAGGAGCGCGCGCTCCTTTAGGCCGGGTCCACCCGGCCGGCCACCGTCGAGAGGAACTCCCCGCTTTTAGCCCCTAACCGCGCGGAAGGTGGTCGGCACGAAGTAGCCAGGCCTCGTACTGGTTCCCACCTTTCTGGATGGCCTCTGGTCGAAGGCGATGGCTGGGTCAATTGGTCAGGGTTGGCAACTCTGGTGTCGAGTTTTGCCGACCATCTTGCTCAGCGACTAGATCGATTTCTAACGAGAGTTGCCTAACGAGGGCTGCCAGCTGGGTCGATGTTCTGGTTGAGCCGGAAGAAGTTGTTCGGGTCATATCGCCGCTTGAGCTGGACCAGCCGTTCGTACTTCGTGGGTCCATAGGCGGCGCGGACGCGGTCCCTGCCCTCGTCCCCAAGGAAGTTGACGTATACGCCACCCGTGGAATGGCGGAGCATTTGCTCGAACGACTCACGGGTCCAGGCCGTATCGTCGTTCTCTTGATCCTCCGCAGTCCACGCGCCGTTGATGTTCAGTTCGTGCTCGGCGTCCCGGCCAGTGTAGGCCATGGCGTCATCACTCAGGTCGCGAACCGCCCCCCCTTTGTGGAACAGGATCATGTAGCTGCGCGGAGAGTGTTTGCGCCAGGCCGTGTCGACTAGGGTGTCAATGGCGCCGTTGGTGAGGGGTGGGAGAGAGACCGACTTCCAGTAGTAATGCCACCCGTGAGGGACGGTGACGTCGAACATCGTCTGGTGTTCCAGGTACGGTTTGGGCATAACCAGGTCGGCCGCCGGCGGCCCAAAGGCGCGCAGCGGCTGCAGCACCCGTTCGGCCTCAGCCGTTGGACCCGCATAACAAACCGGAATCGCCACCACGGGTCGGCCGCGTAAGTCCTCAGGTACCCAGGGCAGGACAGGCGCGGTGCGGAGGCTGACCACACTGCCGAGCTCCCGGGGCGCCTGCGCGGCGAAGTCACGGTAGAAACGCAGCACCTCGGTTGCTCGCTCAGCTC